>NZ_QHHZ01000023.1:0-181240 GCF_003947315.1 Nonomuraea sp. WAC 01424 | reverse complement strand
GCTCGAGTCTGCTGTCTGCCATCTCTCCAGCAGACCTCAGCCGCCAGAGACCGTCACCACTTCACGGACAATCTGAAACGAGACACACCTCATGTGGCGTCCCGGATACTCGCGACCGGCTCACTAGCCTGTCAGGCTCACCACGTAGTCGCCCCGGTCGGTGAAGCCGTCCACCCGCCCGCCGGCCTCCATGAGCCCCCCGAGCACCTTCCGTACCGCGGCCCGCCAGGCCCTGGCCGCCGCCGGATCCTCCCGGCGCAGCCGTTCGACGTCGTGCGGTGTGCCCACCAGCACCACGACCGCCACGGCGGGCCGCTCGACCGGGCCGGGGCCGGCCTCCTCCAGCACCCGGACGCGGCCCTCCGCCGGCTCCGAGCGTGCCTCGACCGGCCGTTCGTCCAGCGGCCACACCGCCAGCAGGCGGTCGGAGGAGTCGCCCTCGTTGATCGCGTCGGCCATCACGCCGTAGAAGTCGCGCAGGTACTCCTCGGGGCGGGCGCCCAGCTTGACCAGGTTGAAGCGGGCGTTGCGGCGGACCAGAGGGTCGAACGTCCAGGTGATGCGATCCAGCCCGCGTTCCAGGCACCAGGCCCGCTGGTGCAGCTTCAGCGCGTAGCCGATGCCGCGGCCGATCGCCGCCCCCGTCACGTGGGAGTGCAGCGAGCCGCCCGCCGCGCGGTAGCCCACCGAGGCCCCCACCAGCACCTCGCCCTCGTACGCCCCGGCCACGTAGTTGCCGGTGTGGGCGAACCCGATCATCATCTCGACCGCGACGGGCGCGTTGCCCGGATCAGGCCGCCAGATCTCCTCGAAGAGCCGGTAGACCTGCGTGAACTCGCCGATCTCGTGCAACTCGCGGATCAACACACCACTCTTGGCCGCCGCCCCGGCGGCCTCCTCCCGGCTCGTCATGCCACCATTTATGCACGCCCGACGGCGAAACGCCTGCCCGCGGAGCGCGGACAGGCGTGTCAGGAACGGCCGGGGCTCATTTCACCAGCGGTCCGAGTGTGCGTTCCATCTCGCAGTCGTTGGAGAACTTCTTGGCGTACGACGTCGTGCGGCCGTACCAGTGGCCCTTGACGCGCACGTCGACCGGGCTGTAGTTGCGCGGGCACGCGCCGGGGTCGACGTCGAGGTCCTTGATCTCGCCGTCGACCTCGTGCAGCGCCTCGCAGGCCGAGCGGGGGCGCGGGTGCGTGCCGCCGTCGGGGTCGCAGGTGAGTCTCATCGAGTACGCGCCGCCGCCTTGGCTGGGTGTGACGGTGATGAACAGCAGCACGCCGGGCTCGTCAGCGACGGCGGCGCCGGCCGGAGCCGCCCAGAACGGGACGGCGAGCGCGGCGGCCGCGCACAGGGCGAGCGCGGTCGTCCGGCGAGTGGCGGTCAGCATGAATGTCATGGGAACCTCCCTGGTCAACGGGCGTGCCCCGAGGAGGGGCGACGCACCACACATGACTACAGGGAGTCACCGTACAGGTACCACTGGTGAAGGAGTGACAGAATGCTGTCCGGCGCGGGGGCGTGCCGCCGGGGTCAGCGCACCGCCTCCACGAGGGCGCGGAGCAGGGCGGTCCGGCGCGGCATCTCGGCGACCACGACGTGCTCGTGGTCGGCGTGCGCGCCGCCGCCCACGCCGTCGAGCCCGTCGAGCGTCGGGCAGCCGGCCCCCGCCGTGAAGTTCCCGTCGGAGGCGCCGCCGACCGCCGCGCAGGTCAGCGGGCCCACGTCCAGCCGCCCGGCCAGGTCCTGCGCCAGGGCGTAGAGGGAGGCCGACATCGCGGCTTCGAGCGGCGGCCGGTTGGGGCCCCCTTCGACCTCCAGCCGCGTGCCGGGCACCGCCGGGGCCAGCGCGCGCATCGCGGCGTCCACGCGTTCCTGCTCGGCCACCGTGCTCGCCCGTACGTCCACGCCCACCCGCGCCTCGGCCGGCACGGTGTTGAGTGTGGTCCCGCCCTGCAACACCGTCGGGGTGACCGTGGTGTCGCCCGCCCCGAGCGCGGCGATGGCCAGGATCTGGTGTGCCAGCTCGACGCCCGCGTTCGCGCCCTTCTCCGGCTCCAGCCCGGCGTGCGCGGCCTTGCCGCGCACCCGCAGCGTGTACATGGACGTGCCCTTGCGGGACGTCTTCAGCGCGCCGCCGTCGGCGCTGGCCTCCATGACGAACGTGGCGGCCAGCCCGCGCGCGGTGTCCGCGATCAGCGGCGCGGAGGTGATCGAACCCAGCTCCTCGTCACCGGTGACCAGCAGCGTGACGCCGTCGAGCGAGCCGAGCCCGGCCAGCGCGTGGAAGGTCTGCACCAGCCCGGCCTTCATGTCGAACACGCCCGGCCCGCGCGCCACCCCGTCGACGACCGACCACGGGTGGGTGGCCAGGGTGCCGATCGGCCAGACGGTGTCGTGGTGGCCGAGCAGCAGCACCCGCGGCGTGCCGAACGTCCAGCGCAGATGGGTGACGCCGTCGATCACCAGGAACTCCGGCCGGGTCCCCAGATGGCGGGCGCCCATCTCGGCCACGACCTCGGCGCTGCGGGCCACGGCCTCCAGGTCACGCGAGAACGACTCGCACAGGACCAGCTCCTCCAGATCCTCGATCATGCCAGCCGCTCTCCGAGGAACCGGTGCACGTTCCCGCCGATGATCTTGGTGACGTCCTTATCCGGCAGGCCGCGGGCGAGCAGGCCCTCGGTGACCATGGGCAGCCCCGAGGGCCCCTCCAGGCCGGGGATGGCCGCCTTGGGATCGACGTCGCGGGGCTGGACGTCCTCGCAGCACGGAGGCGTCAGGTCGTCCATGACCTCGCGGATGAAGTCGGGGCCGAGACCCACGTGGTCGATGCCGGCCACCTGCGCGACGTGCTCGATGTGGTCGAGCAGGCGGTCGAGCGTCATGTCCTCGGTGCGCTCGGCCAGGCAGGCCGCGAAGAAGTTGACGCAGACGACGCCGCCCGTGGCGGCGACCGCGCGGAGCTGGTCGTCGGTGAGGTTGCGGTGGTGGTCGCGCAGCGCGCGGGCCGCGGAGTGGGTCGCCATCACCGGCTTGGTGGCCAGCTCCAGCACGTGGGCCACGCCCGACGCGCCGAGGTGCGAGATGTCGAACACCATGCCGAGGCGCTCCATCTCACGCAGGGCGGCCACGCCGCGACTGGTCAGGCCGCTGCCCGTGGCGTCCTCGGCGCTGCCGTCGGCCAGCGGCGTACGGCCGAAGTGCGCGATCGAGGCCACCCGCACCCCCAACCGGTGGACGGTCGAGATCAGCTCCACGCTCTCGTCGAGCCCCGGCATGCTCTCCAGTGCGAGCACCAGGGCGATCTTGCCCTCCTCCAGCGTCGCGTCGATCGCCGAGGCGTCGAGGCACAGCCGGACGGCGTCGGGGTTGCCCTCCGCGATCACATGGCCGCACTCGATCATCCGCAGGGTCTGCCGCAGCGCGCCCTCGGGCCGGTACTGGTCGTCGATGAAGACCGGCAGGACCTGCAGATCGACCCCGCCCTCCACGAGCTGGGGCAGCCAGCGCTCACGGAAGAAGGAGGCCCACTGCTGGGGCGGCCGGGCGGCGACCGCCATGAGCAGATCATTGTGGGTGTCGGCCACGACGGCACGCCGATGCAGGGGAAGCGTCATGCGATGGACGCTATCGCGCGGGCCGGACCTGCACCAATGCGCCCCGAGTGAGATTTTCGGCCGGCTTCTTGTCCATTACGCCGAAGACGGCGACGCCGCGACCGTCCGGTACGCCCCGCGCGGCGGTCTGGCGGTCAGCCGCCGGTAGAGCGTCGTGCGGCCGGGCCAGTTGTTCGTGACCCGGCCCTCGGCCGTCTTGTACCAACTCCGGCACCCCTCGCCCCACACCATGCGGGCCATGGCCGCGTCGAGCTGCCGGTTCCAGGCCGCCATCGCCTCGGGCCGCACCTCGATCGGGCCCTCCGCCGCCACCCGGGGCAGGCACGCCATGACGTGGTTCACCTGGCACTCGATCATGTGGACGATGGAGTTGTGCCCGAGGTTGGTGTTGGGGCCGTAGAGCAGGAACATGTTGGGGAAGTCCGGCACCGAGATGCCGAGGTAGGCGTACGCCCCGCCGCTCCACTCGGCGGTCAGCGACCGGCCGCCGAGCCCGGTGATCTCGATCGGGGCCAGGAACTCCGTGCTCCGGAAGCCGGTGGCGTACACGATCGTGTCGGCCTCGCGCAGGCCCTCGGTGGTCTCCACGCCCTTCGGCCTGATCCGTACGATCGGGTCGGTGACGACGTCCACGTCGGGCCTGGTCAGCGCCGGGTAGAAGGCGCTGTCGATGACGACGCGCTTGCAGCCGGGCGGGTAGCCGGGCGTCAGCCTGGCCCGCAGCGCGGGGTCGGGGACCTGGGCGTTCAGGTGGGCCAGGGCACGCTTCCTGAGCAGGGCGGCACTCCAGCCCTCGGCCAGGGCCGGGTAGAGGGTGGCCTCGGCGTACCGGTAGATCCACTCGCGGTAGGCCCGCTGGAGGCCGGGGACGTAGTGGAAGGCCAGCCTGGCGAGCGGTCCGAACGTGGCGTCGGGCTTGGGGATCACCCAGTTGGGCGTGCGCTGGAAGACGTCGAGGTGCGCGGCCCGTTCGGCGACGGGCGGGATGAGCTGGGCGGCCGACGAGCCGCTGCCGATCACGGCGACGCGGCGGCCGGTGAGGTCGTGGCCGTGGTCCCAGCGGGCCGAGTGGAACGAGACGCCCTCGAAGTCGGACATGCCGGGGATCTCGGGAAGATGGGGGCGGTTGAGCTGGCCCACGCTCATGACGACCACGTCGAACGCATCGGTACGTTCGGCGCCGTCGTGGACGCTGGTCACCTGCCATCGGCGGCCGTCGAAGACCGCTCGCCGCACTTCCGCGCCGAAGCGGATTTTTCGCCTGACGTCGTATTTATCGGCGCAGTGTTCTAGATAGCCCAGGATTTCGGGTTGGGCTGGGTAGCGGCGGGTCCAGCTCGCGTACTTCTCGAACGAGTAGGAGTACAGGTGCGAGGGGATGTCGCAGCCCGCGCCCGGATAACTGTTGTCGCGCCACGTGCCGCCGAGGTCGCCGGCCTTCTCGAAGACCGTGAAGGACTCGACGCCGGCCCGCCGCAGCCGGATCGCCATGCACAGGCCGCCGAAGCCCGCTCCGATGATCGCGACGCTTGGTGCCATGCCGTCCTCCGCGAAGTCAGGATCCACTTACAGTACGCCGAACGCGGTTCTGACGACACCCCTCGCCACGCCCCCCGTCGCCCTCCCGCGGGCCGGTAGTCTGCGCAGGTGGCTGCTGTGACGCTGACTGACGTGATCGAGGTGCTCGAGGCGGCCTACCCGCCCGCCCGGGCCGAGTCCTGGGACGCGGTGGGGCTGGTCTGCGGCGACCCCGCCGAACGGGTGCACAAGGTGCTGTTCGCCGTCGACCCGGTCGCGGTTGTCGCCGAGGAGGCCCTCGACTGGGGCGCCGACCTGATCGTCACCCACCACCCGCTCTACCTGCGCGGCACCACGAGCGTGGCCGCGACCACCCCCAAGGGCCGCCTGATCCACCGGCTGATCAAGCACGACGTCGCCCTCTACACCGCCCACACCAACGCCGACACCGCCAATCCCGGTGTGTCCGACGCCCTGGCCAGGGCCGTGGGCCTGACCGGCGACCTCGTACCGCTCCAGCCCTTCCCCGACGACCCCTGGCGCGGTCTGGGCCGCGTCGGCGATCTGCCCGAGCCCACGACGCTCGGCGAGTTCGCCGCGCGGGCGGCCAAGGGGCTGCCGCGCACCTCCGGCGGCCTGCGCGTGGCGGGCGACCTCGCGCGTCCCGTCACGCGCGTCGCGGTCAGCGGCGGCGCGGGCGACTCGCTGCTCGCCACGGCCAAGGCGGCGGGCGTCGACGTGTTCCTCACCGCGGACCTGCGCCACCACCCGGCCAGCGAGTTCGTCGAGTCGGGCGGCCCGGCCCTGATCGACGCCGCCCACTGGGCCACCGAGTGGCCCTGGCTCGACAGCGCGGCGTCCATCCTGCACTCCAGTGGCGTTACCGTTGAAACGCGCGTCTCCGCCACGGTCACCGATGCTTGGACAAGAGGATATTGATCATGAAAGCAGCCCCTGAGGCCCAGAAGCGACTGCTCGACCTGGCAGAGCTCGACTCCGTGATCGACCGGCTGGCCCACCGCCGGCGCACCTTGCCCGAGCTGGCCGAGATCGACGAGCAGTCCAAGCGTCTGGCCAGGCTCGTCACGCAGGTCATCGAGGCCCAGACCGAGTCGGGCGACCTCGCGCGTGAGCAGACCAAGGCCGAGAACGACGTCGACGCCGTGCGCACCCGCGCCGACCGCGACCAGAAGCGCCTCGACTCCGGCGCCGTGACCTCGCCGCGCGACCTGGCGAGCCTCCAGTCCGAGATCACCTCGCTGCAGCGGCGGCAGGGCGATCTGGAGGAGGTCGTGCTGGAGATCATGGAGCGCCGGGAGGCGGCCAAGGTCACGGCCGCCGACCTGGTCTCCCAGCGTGACGAGGTGGCCACCGCCCGCGCCGCCGCCGAGGACCGCCGCGACGCCGCGCTGAAGGAGATCGACAAGGAGGCGGGCGACGTTCAGGGCCGCCGCTCCGGCGTCGCCGGCGAGATCCCCGCCGACCTGCTGAAGCTCTACGAGAAGCTCAAGGATCAGTACGTCGTGGGCGCCGCCATGCTGCGCGGCGGCCGGTGCCAGGGCTGCAAGGTGGCCCTGTCCATCGCCGAGATGAACTCGATCAAGGGCGCCCCCCACGACGAGGTCCTGCGTTGCGAGGAATGCCGGCGGATCCTGGTCCGCACCCCGGAGTCCGGCCTGTGACGTCGTACGTCATCGAGGCCGACGGCGGCTCCCGCGGCAACCCGGGCCCGGCGGGCTACGGCGCGGTCGTCCGGGATTCCGCCGACGGCCAGGTGGTGGCCGAGACCGCCGAGGCGATCGGCGTCGCGACCAACAACGTGGCCGAGTACCGGGGGCTGATCGCCGGGCTGTCCGCCGTGCTCGGGCTGGGCGGCGAGGGGGCGGCGGTGGCCGTGCGGATGGACTCCAAGCTGGTCGTCGAGCAGATGGCCGGCCGCTGGAAGATCAAGAACGAAGGGCTGCGGCCGCTCGCCCTGGAGGCCGGTGCGCTGGCCAGGCGGCTGCGGGTGACCGAGTGGACCTGGATCCCGCGCGAGCACAACAAACACGCCGACCGGCTGGCCAACGAGGCCATGGACGCCGCGGCCAAGGGCCTGACCTGGAAGGCGGGCGGCGCGCACGACACGGGCGCCCCCGGGGCCGCCGCGCTGGCCGGATCCCTGGCCGGCTCGGTCGCGCCGGCTCCCACGCCCCCGCCGCCGCTCGCCGAGCAGACCGACCTCCTCGACGCGGGCGAGATCGCCGAACTGTCCGCCCCCACGGCCTCCGTGGCCGCCGCCCAGCAGCGGGCCAAGGGCACCGGGTGGGCGCCGCCCACCCGCGTGGCCACCTCGTTGCTGCTGCTCAGGCATGGCGAGACGCCGCTGTCGATCGAGCGCAGGTTCTCCGGCCTGGGCGACGCCGAGCTCACCGCCAACGGGCTGGCCCAGGCGGAGGCGGCCGCCGCGCGGTTGTCGCGGGAGCCGTACCGGCTGGATGTGATCGTCTCCTCGCCGCTCAGGCGGGCCCGGCAGACCGCCGCGGCGGTGGGCCGGCGTACGGGCCTCGACGTCGAGGTGGACGACGACCTCAGGGAAGCCGATTTCGGCGCCTGGGAGGGCCACACGTTCACCGAGGTGCAGCGTCAGTGGCCCGCCGAGCTGGCCGCCTGGCTGGCCGGTCCCGACGCCGCCCCGCCCGGCGGCGAGAGCTTCGCCTCGGCGGCCCACCGCGTCGAGGCGGTGAGAGAGCGGCTGGTGGAGCGCTACGAGGGCAAGACCGTGCTCGTGGTCTCCCACGTGACGCCCATCAAGATGATGGTGCGCGAGGCCCTCACCGCGCCCTTGGGCGCCCTCTACCGGATGCACCTCGACCTGGCCTGCCTGTCGCTGATCGAGTACTACGCCGACGGCCCCGCCGTGGTGAAGTCGTTCAACGACACAGGGCATCTGCGTTGAGCGGGCCGTGCCGGGAGCCGCCAGAACATCCCGGCACGGCCTCTGCTGCCGCCGCCCCCCTCAGGCGGTGACGTGCCCATTCCATCCAATCGATCTTGCGTCTCGGTTGGGAACGGCTTGAGGTTTGGTAATCTTCCCTGAAGACGAGTCGGCCGGGCGGCCGCGTCGGGCCTCCGGGCCCGCCGAGGAAGGTCCGGGCTCCACAGGGCAGGGTGGTCGGTAACGCCGACCCGGGGTGACCCGCGGGACAGTGCCACAGAAAGCAGACCGCCCCCCGCCTCGGTGGGGGGTGAGGGTGAAAGGGTGGTGTAAGAGACCACCAGCGCCCACGGTGACGTGGGCGGCTAGGTAAACCCCACCCGGAGCAAGGTCAAGAAGGGACGCTCTCCGGAGCGTTCCGCGCGCGACGTTCGAGGGCTGCCCGCCCGAGCCGCGCGGGTAGACCGCTTGAGGCCGCCGGCAACGGCGGCCCTAGATGGATGGTCGCCCCTTCGTTCGCGAAGGACAGAACCCGGCCTACAGGCCGGCTCGTCTCTCTTCTCCTCTGAACAGCTCCTGGGCCTCGCGGCCGTGCACGATCAGGGCGTACAGCACGAGTACGTCCACCGCGATGACCGCGAGCGACCACCACGGGTTGACCGCGATCCAGGTGAGCTGCGTCATCGCGTTGAGCATGACGAGGATCACCGCCAGGACGCGCGCCCAGGTCTGACCCACGGTCACCGCGAGTCCGACCAGGAACAGGACGATCCCGAACAGCAGATGGATCCAGCCCCATGTGCCGACGTTGAAGAACAGCAGCCGGGACGGCGTGCGGACGAACAGCCCGCTGTTGAACACCGCGTAGAGGCCGGTGATGAAGTTGAACACCCCAGCCATGATCATGAGCATGCCGGCGAACCATACCCAGCCCACCCAGCCCGTGACGGGCTTGCTCTGGTACGTCATCGTCGAACCCTCCCCCGTGAGTTCACGTACACCGGCTGTCACCTGCCCCTCTTGAACGGGTGTATTCCTCCGGCCCGTCCTGGGCCCTGAAGAGGGGCGAAAGCCTCGAAGCCACCGCCCCTCCCGGAACCCGGCCTGGCGGGGTCAGGCCGGACGGGCGTCCCAGGCCGCGAGGATGGCGGCCTCCTTCTCCGGGGCCATCCCGTGGACCGTGGTGCGCCCGAACGAACGCCGTTCCTCCGGGATCTCCCGCAGCCAGGCCCACGTGTCGCGCACGGTCTCCGCGACGGGACGCGACCGCAGCCCCGCCGCCTCCGCCTTGGCCGTCGGCACACTCCAGAAGTTGTCGATCTCCGGCGAGGCCGGCCCGCCCCACAGCGGCAGCTCCACGAACGCCCCGGCCTCCTGCGCCACCAGGAACTCCGCGTCCATCCACACGAACTCCGCGTCGGACCCGGTGACCTGCCTGCACAACTCCAGCCACCCGCCGTAGGTGGTGTTGCCGGCCGGGCCGGTCACCGCGAACCGGTCGGAGACACCGCGCTCGGCCTGGTCGAGGGTGAAGATGGCCACGTCGCGCGCGTCGACGAGCTGCATCGGGGAGTCGGGATCGCCCGGCGCCAGCACCCGGCCGCCCCGGGCGATGCGGGTCAGCCACCAGGGCAGCCTGGCCACGTTCTCGTGCGGCCCGAGGATCAGCCCCGGCTGGATGATCAGCGTGTTGCCGTCGAAGCCCTGCTCGACCGCCCGCTCGCACCCGGCCTTCAGCACGCCGTAGTCGCCGTCGCCGGGACCGGCGTCGGGAGCGCACGGCCAGCCCCCGGTCTCCTCGGTGGCGGCCTTGGCGGGGAACCCGTCGAGGGCCGAGACGCTGGAGACGAACGTGTACGTCGCCGCCCTGCCCGACAGCGCCCGCACCGACTCGCCGACCACCCGCGGCACGTATCCGGACGTGTCCACCACGAAGTCCCACGACCGCCCGTCGGCCAGCCGCTCCAGGTCGGCGGCCGACTCGCGGTCGCCCCGCACGCCCTCGACGCCCGGCACGTCGTCGCCGCTCCGCCCCCTGTTGAACGTCGTGACCTCATGGCCCCGCGCCAACGCCTCCACCACCATGGCGCGCCCCAGGAATCCCGTGCCGCCGATGAGCAAAATCTTCATGAGCCCATCTTCCGCGCCCGGCCGGGCGCGGGCTCACAACTTCACGGAGAGCGAAGAGCGCAGCGGCGGCACCATGTGCACCCGTGCCGACCCGATGTCGAAGTACAGGCCCACCAGCTCCAGCGTGCCCGCCCTGACCTGCTCGTCCACCTTCCGGTACGTGCGCAGGTTCTCCAGCTGCTGCTGCACGTTCACCCGGCACAACACGTCGAGGGCCCCGTTGTGCAGCCGGTCGCCCTCGGTCTCGATGAACCTGGCCAGGCTGTGGTCCCCGTGCCGCAGCCAGCGCCGCAGCCCCGGCAGGCTGCCCGCCTGGACGCCCGCGCTGAGCACCCCGGCCATCGCCCCGCAGCCCGAATGGCCGCACACCGTGATCGTGTGCACGCCGAGCACCTGCGTGGCGTACTCGATCGCGGCCACAACCGAGTCGTCGTGCGGCTCGGACCCCCTGCGCGGCACCAGGTTGCCGATGTTGCGCACGGTGAACAGGTCGCCGGGGCCGCTCGCGGTGATCAGGCTGGGCACGATCCTGGAGTCGGCGCACGTGATGAACAGGTGGGTCGGCTGCTGCTTGCGGGCCAGCTCGGTGAAGATCGGCCGTACCAGCGGGGCCGTACGGCGGTGGAACTCGCGTGCCCCGGCCGCGAGCTGGCACTCCGACGGGGCCGAGCCGCCCTCGTCCGGGATCGTGCGGTTCTCCGGGCGCGGCTGCCGCTGGGCCCACGGCATCCACCAGCGGTCCGGCGCCTTGGGCTGCGACTTCGCGGTGTACGTGCGCCCCCCGCTGGCCGCCAGCGCGTACCACTCGTCGTGCAGCTCGTCGATGTCGACCGTGCCGCCCATCCGCTCGTGGTCCAGCCGCCAGGAGTGGATGGCCTCGAAGGCCCCGTTGTCCATGAAGTCGATGTTGAGATCGAGGTCGACCGCCGCGCCCGCGGGGATCGAGCGCAACTCGTGCGTGAGCCGGGGCACGCCGAGGAACGTCAGCGAGCCGGTGATCGTCACGTACAGCCGGCCGTCCTGCTCCTCGCGCTTGCGCACGGTCACCCAGGTCAGCCGGCGCAGCGCCAGCAGCGCCGCCAGCGCCAGGCCGGCCAGCACCCCCTCGGCCAGGCCCAGCAGGATCACGGCCGCCAGCGTCACCGCGTAGACCGGCACCTCGCGGTGCCCGTGCACCCTCCTGACGCGCGCGACGCTGACCATCTGCACGCCGGTGAACACCAGCAGCGCGGCCAGCGCCTCCAGCGGGATCAGCCGAATCGCCCAGCCGAACCCCAGCGCGAACACCAGCACCCACACCCCGTGCAGGATCGACGACGAGCGGGTGCGCCCGCCTGCCCGCACGTTCGCCGTCGTCCGTACGATGCCGCCCGCGATCGGCAGCCCGCCGAGCGCCCCGGACACCATGTTGGCCACGCCCTGGCCGGTCAGCTCCTGGTCGAGATCGGAACGGCGGCCGGTGTGCATGCCGTCGGCGGCGACCGAGCACAGCAGCGACTCGACGCTGGCCAGCATCGCCACCAGCAGCACCGCGCCCACGATCGTGTGCCAGTCGGCGGACGGCAACACCGGGAAGCCCCACTCGGAGAAGCCGCCGGACAGGTCGACGCGGGTGACGTCCCAGCCGAACGCCCAGGCGACGCCCGCAGCCGCCAGCAGCGCCGCCAGCGGCGCGGGCACCACCCTGATCGGCTTGGGCAGCCGCGTCCACACCGCGAGCACCACGATCGTGAGCAAGCCCACCGCGACCTTGTGCCCATGCAGGTCGGCGATCTGACCGGGCAGCTCGACCAGGTTGGCCAGGGCCGAACGCTGGGGCCGACCGCCGAGGACCACGTGGAGCTGGGCGAGCGCGAGGATCACGCCCACCCCGGCCAGCATGCCGTGGACGACCGCGGGGGAGACGGCCAGCGCCGCCCTGGCGGCCTTGAACACCCCGAGCACGAGCTGGACGACCCCCGCCAGCAACGTGATCATGCAGGTGGCCCGCCATCCGTGCGTCTGCACGAGATCCACGACCACCAGGGACAACCCGGCCGCCGGCCCGCTCACCTGCACGGCCGAGCCGCCCAGCGAACCGGCCACCACCCCGCCGACGACGGCCGCGACGAGCCCGGCGGCCAGCGGGGCTCCCGAGGCCATCGCGATGCCCAGGGAGAAGGGGACTGCGACGAGGAAGACCACGAGCGAAGCGGGTAGATCATGCCGTAGCGTACGCAACCAGCTACTGAGGGTATCGCCGACCATGTCGGAAACCCTAGTGGTGCGCCACCCCCGCTTTAGGGGGCCGTCGCGGGGGTTTTACTCATTCGGTAAGGGGCCGGAGATCACCGGTAGTAGTCGTTGTAGTCCTGTTCGGGGGCCCGGCGGCGGCCGCCGCCGTTGTCGCCCTGGCCGGGCGCGGCCGAGCCCTGCGCCTGCCCGCCGTACGTCGGCCAGTTGGCCGTGCCGGACGGCGGTTCGGGCCAGGCGGGGGTGGCCGGTCCGGCGGCGAAGTCACCGGTCTCGTACGCCGTCGAGGACGGCTGGGACGACGCCGGCGGAGCCGACAACACGTCGTCGTAGGCCGAGACCGCGCGGCCCGGGACGGTCGGCGTGCCGGCCGCAGGGGAGGGGCCGGTGATCGGGGTGCCCGAGTCGTCGGCCACGGCCCAGCCGGAACGCACCTCGTAGGAGGCGGGGTAGGACACGGCGGCCGAGGGGGTGGTCGCGGGCTGCTCGGCGAACGCGGGCCAGGAGCTGCCCTGGCCGCCGTAGGAGCCGGAGGCGGGGGCGGGGTCGTCGAGGATGTCGGGGGAGGCGGCGGGCCAGGAACCGGAGGTGGCGGCGGCGGGGGCGCCGCCCGTCCAGGTGGTCTCCAGGGGGTCGGCCGCGTTGTTGTAGGCCGGGAACGGGTCGCTGGTCGGGGCGCCGTGGATGGGCGTGACCGGGGCGGCGGGAAAGGACCCGCTGGAGGCGACGCCGGGATAGGACCCGCTCGCGGCGGCGGCCGGATAGGACGGCGAGGCCGCGGGGAACGACCCGCCCGCGGCCGGTACGGCCGGGTAGGAGCCGCTCACCGGCTGCGGCTCGGGGCGCGAGGTCGGCACGACGGGCTGCGCGCCCGCGCCGAGGATGCTCAGCACGTCGGGCGTCGGCGCCGCGAACGTCACCGTGCGCTGGTCGGCCATGTCGGAGGCGGAGGGGGCCGCGGGTACGGGCCGTTTGGCGGGCTCCACCAGGTCAGCGAGGTTCGCCGCCGCGGCGGCGGGCTGGCGCTGGGGGAGGGGGGCCTGGATGGTCGCGGCGTTGGGGTCGGCCGCGGCGACGGGCTGGGGCTTGGCGGGACGCTCAGCGGGGCGCTCGCGGCGCTGGGCGGGCTGCTCGCGCTCGACGGGACGGGAGGCGCCCTTCCGGGCCGCCACGGTGCCACCGGCGCCGAAACCGCCCTCCTCGGCGTCGCTGCGGATGTTCGCCCAGAACTCCTCGTCCTCGTTGTCGGTGGTCGGGTTGCCCCACTCGTCGACGCCACGCCTGCCACGCTGACCCGTACGGACCGGCTTCTGCTTCACCTCGTCGATCGGGGAGAAGTCAGGGCTGAAATTGGCCATCCGCGGTTCGTGCGCGGCGAACTCGTCGGTGGACCGGGCGTGTGTCATCTCCTCCTTCTCGGCCATCTCCTTCAGCCGTTCCGGAGGGAGAGAGCTCTCCCGGCGGTTCATGGAACGCATGCCCAGTGCCACGACGACGAGCACGAGGAGCACGACAGCGACCAAGCTCACGACGACCGCGATCATTGCACCACCCTCAAAGCCATGGCCTCCCTTGGCATCGGTGAGATCGCGCGGCCATCGACGCGATCTGCCCCCTTTGATCACCAATGCCTAACAATTGGATCTGATTGTGTCGGACCACTATGAGAGTTGTCACACCCTACGTAAAGAATTGGTCCATCGGGTCTACCTGCTGTGATCGACCTGTCACTGGATGTCCACCGCCGTCAGCCGGCCGCGGGCGATCGTGTGGTCGGCGATCTCCTTGAGGATCTCGGGGAGGGCGCCCTCGGTGACCGTGACCTTCTCGTTCAGCGTGTAGACGGTGAAGCGGTAGGTGCCCCGATCGCTGCAAGGCGGCTCGTAGCCGGCCTTTCCGCTGGTCACCTTGGCCTGGCCGGAACCCTCGGGCGGGCTCTCGGCGGCACCTGGCCCCAGCTCGGTCGTGGTCGCCGGGATGTTGAAGAGCACCCAGTGCACGGCCGATTCGGAGGGAGTGTGGGAATCGACCACGATCGCGATCGACTTGGCCTTCGGCAAAGGCTCGCTGGACCAGCGCAGCGGCGGGCTGCCCTGGCGGCCCCGGCAGGAGTACTGGCTCGGCAGCGGCATGCCGTCGCGCAGCTCCGGACTCGAGACGTTGATCTCCGCGATCTCCTTGGCCTGGGATCTTCCGATGCCGAGGGCGGCGCAGCCGGACAGCGTGAGCGCGAAAGCCACCACTGTCACACTGACAGCGGCTCGCCTCACACGTGATGCCGCGTTACACAGCCCCATGCCGGATGATGCTACGCGGGTCTCGGCGGTGCGCAGACCGTTTCTCGATGGTCGGTCGTCGGTAAAGGAGCCGAAACCGGCCAGAATCACGGGATCCGAGGGGTGAAGTTGGCCACACGAGCCCCTCCCCTGGGCGTTCCCCCATGGTGTTCCGGTGACCTTGCTGGCCTGCCCGTTCCAGGGGCGGCACGGCAGAGGGCCGGCGCGCAAGGGGATGGGACAAAACGGGCATCGGTTTCGGTCGGCGTCCGGCAGGCAAAATTCGGGTGCGCCGGAAGAGGCCGATGTGCCATGCGGGCGGACGGCGGCTGCCACGCTTCGTGAGGGCCTCTCGCGCGTGGTGCGGTAACGCGCTGGCCGGGCCTGGATGGCACGAACGTGGCGCCGCCGACGTGGCCAAGCGCGACAGCCTGCGGCCGGCCGCCGGAGAGCATGCACCCGAACGCGCCCGGCCGGCCCCCCGACACGCCGCGCTCCCCGGCCGATCTTTACCCGCCCGCCGCGCGGGATGACCCCCGCCCCCCGACGCGCCGGGCGGGCGGCCCGTTCTGACCCGCGCTTGTCAGGGCGCGGACCATCCCGGCTCACCTCCGTCAGGGCGGGCGGCCGATCTTCACCCGACTCCGTCAGATCGTCTTGTGGCCGAGCGCCCTAAGCTGGGTGTTGTGACGTCAAAAGGCCCACTGCGTGACCCCGCGCACCGAGTCTCGCCCAAGGCCCGCCGCCTGTGGCTGCTTCAGGCGGCGATCGCGTTCGTGTTCTTCGTGGGCGGGTCGGTCGTGGTGTCCAGGTGGGTGGGCGGAAGCGGCTGGTCATGGGTGCCGCCGTGGTTCGCCGCGCACTCCTGGCTGCTGCCGCTGGTGGTCGGGGTGGTGTTGACGCCGTTCCTGGCGGCCGAGCCGTTCATCCGCTACGCCGTGCACCGCTGGGAGCTGTCGGACGACGTCGTCTACGCCAGGTCGGGGTTCCTGACCAGGGAGTGGGTCTTCGTGCCCGTGAGCCGCATCCAGACGGTCGACAAGGGCCAGGGGTGGATGGAGCGGCTGCTCGGCCTGGCCACGCTGGAGATCCGTACCGCCTCCCACGCCGGTTCCTCCACCATCAAGGGCCTCGACTTCGAGGTGGCCGCGGGGCTCGCCGAACGGCTCGCCCACCGCGCCGAACAGCTCAGGGACGACGCCACGTGACCCAGCCGCCCGCGCCCCCGCCTCCGCCCCCGTCCGTGCCCCTCCCGCCTCCGCCGCCTCAGCTCCCGCCGCCGCCGCCGGCGAGCGCGCCCCGGCGGCTGAGCCCCAAGGTGCTGCTCATCGATCCGGTACGCATGCTGCCCTCGCTGCTGCTGCCCCTGATCGGCGTGCTGTTCGTGGGCGGCTTCTCGGCCAGGTCGTACGCGTGGGCGGCGTTCGGCGTCGTCGGCACCGTCGTGTTCGCGGTCATCCGCTGGGCCACGTTCACGTACGAGATCGTCGGTGACCGCCTGGAGACCAAGCGCTCGTTGATCAGCCGTTCGATCCGTACCATCCCGCTGGAACGGGTGCGCGGGGTAGACGTGTCCACGCCGCCGATGCACCGGATACTCGGGCTGGCCGTACTCAAGATCGATACGGGCGCGAGCGGCGACGACGAGGAGGCCGCGCTCGACGGCGTCACCGTGGGCGAGGCCGAGCGGCTCAAGGCGGTGCTGCTGCGCCGCGCCGTCCAGGTCAGGGCCGCCGAGCACGCGGCCGAGCCCCACGTCCCCGCCGACCGGCCGATCATCGCCGTCCCACGCCGGTGGCTCCTGTACGGGCCGTTGTCCGGCGCGTACCTGCTGACGCCGTTCGCGCTCGCCGGGGGCGCGGTGGGGCTGGCCTTCCAGTGGGGCGACGACCTGGGCTTCGGCCAGGACGCCGCCTGGAGCGCGGGGGAGTGGTTGTGGGAGCACCCCTACCTGCTGCTCGTCGTGGCGCTGCTGCTGGTCGTCGCCATGCCGTTCGTCGGCGGCGTGATGTACGCGGTGTTCAACTGGGACTTCAGGCTGAACCGCCGCGACGGCTACCTCGTCGCCGAGCGCGGGCTGATCAACCGGCGCAGCGTGTCGCTGGAGTCCCGCCGGGTGCGCGGCTACGAGATCGTCGACGGCCTCGCCGAACGCCTGGCCGGGGTCGTACGCGTCTGGGCCATCGTGACCGGGCTCGGCGACTCCGAGACGCGCGGGCAGCTCCTGCCGGACGTACCGCGCCAGGTCGCGGTCGGCGTCACCGCCGAAGCCGTCGGCCCCTTCCGCTCCACCCTGCGAGCCCATCCGCCCATCGCGCGCAACCGCCGCCTGTTCCGGGCAGTCTTCCCCTGGCTCGTCCTGGCCGCGCTGAGCGCGGCCGGGGCGTGGGCCACAGGAATGATGCTCTGGTGGGTCCTGACGGTCCTGGCGTTGCTCCTGGCGGGCGCGGGGGTGTTCCTGGGCCTCGACCGGTACGCCTCCCTGGGGCACGGCTACGACGGCGCCCGGCTGGCGGTCCGGTCGGGCTCGCTGCGCCGCGCCGAGGCGGTGATCGAACGCCGGGCCGTGGTGGGCTGGCGGCTCCGGCAGACGTGGTTCCAGCGGCGGGCCGGGGTGCTCACGCTGATCGCGGGGGTCGGCGCGGGCAAGGGTGGCTACGCCGCGCTGGACGTCTCCGAGGCCCAGGGGGCGGCCTTCCCGGCCGAGGTGACCCCGGAGTGGCTGGCCCCGTACCTGCGCCCCCGTACCTCGGCCCCGGACTGACCTCCCTCATCCCCAGAGGTGGCGCTTCGTCCTTGTCAACGACCGAGGCCGCGCCCTCCGGCTGTTCAGCCATGAGAAGGGCGCGGCCTCTGACGGTGACCGGGCTGGGGATCAGTCCTGGCGGCGGGCGCCGAACATGATCTCGTCCCACGTCGGTACGGAGGCGCGGCGGCCACGCGAACCCTTGCGTGCCTGACGCGCGGCCGGAGCGGGCGGCGGGGAAGGCACCGGGACGTCGTCCTTGGCCGGGTTCTTGGCCGGGTTCTTGGCGTCGTTCTTGGCGTCGTCCTTGCCGGGGCGGGCCGCCGGGACCGGCGGAGCACCCTTGGGCGCGCCGGGCCCGGGCTTCGGCTTGGGCGCAGGCGCCTTCCTCTCAGCCACCTCACCCTTCTCGGCCTCTTGCCCGCTCGCCGCCACTTCGGCCTTCACCGGCACTTCGACCTTCTCAGGCTCCTCGCCGACCGCGGCCACCTCGGGCTCCCCGGCCTTCTCAAGCTCACCGGCGACCGCGGCCACCCCGGCCTTCTCGGGCTCCCCGGCGACCGCAGCCTCCTTGGGCTCCCCGGCCACCGCGGTCTTCTCGGCGGCTTCGGCATGCGCCTCCGAGCCGGGACCGCTCTGCGCAACCGGAACCTCGGCCGCTGCACCCCCCGCCGCTGCTGTCTCCGCAGCCGCCTCTGCCTTCGCCTCGACCGCCGACGTCTCCGCGGACGCTGTCTCCGCAGCCATCGGTGCGTCGGCTGCCACGGGCGTCTCCGCTGCCGCCGTCGGCGCTTCCGTCCTCGCCTCCGGAGCCTCCGCCACCTCGGACGAAGCCTTCGTCGCTTCGGCTGGGGCGACCGGTGCCGTCGCCGAGGCGGCCTCCTGCGCCGCGTCCGTCTCCTGGACGGCTGCCGCATCCGACGGCGTGACGACGGCCTGAGCAGCAACCGCAGGCGTCGGCGCGCTGGCCGGGTCGTCGGACGCGGCCGTCCCGCTTTGTGCCGTGGTGTCGGGAGCGTCCTGGGCGGGGGCCGTGGTTCCCGGTGTGTCCTGAGACGTTGTGGCCGGAGTCGTTTGAACGGCGGCCGCAGTCGCCGCGACGTCGGACGGGGCGGTCACATCCGCCGTGGCAGGCGTGGGTGCAGAGGACGCGGACGTCGTGGCCGTGGTCTCCGAGGTGGCCGGTGCGCTCGATGCCGCTTCCGGCGCGGCCGGCTGGGACGCCCCTTGCTCCGTGGCCGGCTTCTCGGCTGTGACGGGTGCCGCGTCGCCGGCGGGCGTCGCGGGTGTGCCTGCGTCGGGTGCCGTGGGTACGGCGGCAGTAGGCGTCGTGGGCGCGGCGGCGGTGGGGGAGGCTTCCGCGCCGGGCCTCGGGACGTCTGCTGTGGCGGTCTTCGTGTCGTCGGACGTGGTGGCGCTCGCGGCGTCCGGCGTCGCGGATGTCGTGGGCTTGTTTGCTTCGGGCTCGGTGGAGTGGGCCGTCCCGGGTGCCTCAGGAGCAGTCGGCGCGGTGACGGCCTGCGTGTCGACGGAGGAGGCGGCGTCCACGTGGGCGGGAGAACCGGTGGTGGGGGTCTCGGGCGTGGTGGACGGCTGGGCAGGCGCGACTGTCGCGGGCGCCGACGGCGCCTCGGAGGCGGCCAGGCGTTCCGGCTGGACGGCCGTGGCCGCCGGGGCAGGCGAGGTCGGCTGCTGGTCGAGGGGCTGCGGCGTGGCGGTGGTCTCGGGCTTGTGGTCCGTGAGCGCTGGTACGGCGCCGGTCGCCTGGGCGTCGTCGACGTGGGATGCGGCGGGCGGCTGGTCGGCCGGGGCCTTGGCTGCCGGCGCCACAGCGGATGCGGCGGGCTCGGCGGACGTGACGGGCCCCACGTACGCGGCGGGCTCGGTGGTTGCCGTGGGCTCGGGGGGCGAGGTCGGCGGGCGGGAGCCGGGTGTGGCCGGTGCGTAGATGGAGTCGTCGCGCTCGTTGGAACGGCTGGAGCTGAAGTCGGGCAGCCAGGGCGACGTACCGCCGCGGCGGGAGGAAGAGGCGTCGGCGGAACGGCCGAAGCCGCTCTCACGCGCCGCGGTCTCGCCGCGGTAGCCCTCAGCGCGCGAGCTCTCGGCCCGGTAACCATCGGCGCGCGTGCCGTCGCCGCGCTGGGCGTCGCCGCGGGACGGGTCGCCTCGGTAGGTGTCGCCGCGGGAGGGGTCGTTGCGGTGGGTGTCCTCGCGGGAGAGGTCGTCGCGGGAGGCGGTGCCGCGGAAGCCGTCCGGGCGGTAGCCCTCGGTACGGGAGGTGTCGTGGTGGGCGGACTCGCGAGCCGGGGACGGGCGGTCGAACGGCACGTCGCGCCCCGGTACGTCCACCCCCCGGCCGTAGCCGCCGGTGTCGGCGGACCGCGGCGGCGGCGGCGTGTAGCCCACGGCCGGCTCCTCCGGCTCGCGGCGTACGACGGACGGGAACGGCAGCGGGTCGGAGGAGAGCGGCGGCACCGGCTGCAGCTTGGCCACACGCGGTGTGAACGGCGTGACCGTGGTGTCCTCCACCACGGCGGGATCGGGATCGAAGTCGGCCGACGACAGGCGCATGGCCTCGTCGTCGTGCGGGGAGACGTGGCGCTTGCGCGGGTCGAAGAGCCATTCGGCGTGGCGCGTGTGACCGTTCCAGACGTAGCCGAGCTTGACCCGCCACAGGCCGTCGTCGCGCTTGGCCGAATCCCAGTCGATCTCGTCGGTGGGCACGCCGCGCCTGGTCAGCCGCTCGGCCACCAGCTCGCCGAGGGTCGGACCTGGAGCGGTCTCCCCGGGCATGCGGACGGCGACACGTTGCGCCTGCTGGGCGACGTACTCCCGCTCCTGCAGCACCGGGCCCTCGAACCAGCGGACACGCTCGACCGGGATCCCGGCGGTCGCGGCGATCTCTTCCGCTGTCTCTCCGGCACGGATGCGTGCCTGGATCTCCTTGGGGCGCAACGGGCTCTCCACTTCGATCTCGTACTGGCCGAGACGGGAGAAGTTGCCGCGGACGGCAGCACGGAGCCGGTCGTCCACGGGAAGGGTGAAGCGCGTACCTCGCCCGGCAGTAGCCAGCACGAGATAGGTGCCGTCCTCACTCACCGCGACGAGTCGGAGCTCCTGCATGCGAGTCCCTTCGTCAGCGTCGCCATTCTTCCCCCGGACCCTTGAGTCTCTCGCGTGTGCCGGTTGCCTGCCAGCACCGTACCCGGCATGTCCGAACATCGCCTTCCTGGGAAGCCCCGGGGGCGATGTGACGCCGGTCACATTTGTGGATTCCATTTCCGTCAATGCCCGCCGCTGTGCATGAGGAGGTTAGAGCTCCTCGACGGATTCTGGCGAATCGCGGCGCGCGTTGTTGTGCACTTCAGCGAACTCGCCACAAGGGACGGAGGGACGGCGGGACGATGTTCGAGATGACGCGCCGCGGCCGCGGCGAGGTACGGGGCGACTGCCGAGAACGCCTGCCCCCCGGACGCGACCTGGCACCCGCCGGAGTCGGCCGCGCCCACGACGAACACGCCCGAGCGCACCAGCGACCGTACGGCGGCGCCGAGCGCGGGCGAGTCGGCCCCGTCGGCGGCGAGCGTGACGACGGACGGGCCGCGCGCGTGCCGCCGGATCCAGTCGAGCCCGGCCAGTACGTCGGCCAGCGAGCCCGAGCCCGAGCAGCCGAGCACCCGTACCGAGGCGATCCTGGCTCCGGGCGCCCGTTCGGCGACGTCCCTGGCCACGCGCGTGCCGTGCCCCGCGCAGTCGCGCCCGGTGCCGCCGGTGGCGTCGAAGGCACGCCAGGCCCGGTCGCCGAACTCGGCGCGGGTCACCTCGACGCCGCTGTCGACGACGTACACGGTCGTGCCCGCGCCGGTGGCCGTGTCGTCGGAGTCGGAGGGGGCGGACGCGCCGCCGGGCATGGCGTGGATCTCGCGGTCGGGCTCGATCGCCAGGACCCGGCGATCGGACCTGAGCTCGGCCAGCTCCCCGGCGGTGAGGAAGGTGGCGAATCCGGGCAGCGCCTCGGTGTAGTAACGCCGTACCCGCCATCTCACTTCCGCGACGAGGTCCCGGGCGTCCACGCGACTGCGGGCGGTGACGATGTAGGGCCGGGTGGGCTCGGAGGCCGAGGGGCGCAGGGCAAGGCCGGAGGCGGGCGTCATGGCGAGCGGGACGGCGGTCGTCGCGGCGGTCGCCACGGCCGCGGCGAGGTAGACGGAGGGTAGGCCGAATCGTCGGGGCACGAGTTACGAGGATGCCTGTCGCGCAGGTCACAGGAACAACGGGACACGCGCTCGCGTCTATTCACGAGGAAGCTCTTTACCGAACGCAAACCAGAGGGGACTGATCCGGGGGATGACCGGCGAGCAGCGGAAGTTCGAGCTGAGCGTGCCACAGATCCTCGGGAGCGCCCTCGCCGCCGTCACCGCCGCGGTGGCCGCCTCCTACCTCGGGGTGGCGGGCACGGTGATCGGCGCGGCAGTGGTCAGCATCGCGAGCACGGTGGCCAGTGCCGTCTATACGCACTATCTCAAGCGCACCGGCGACCGGGTCAAGCAGCACACGCTGTCGGCGTGGCACGAGGACCAGGAAGAGGGGCAGGGGCTGCTCGCGGCGGCCGCGAACGCCACGCCGGCCACGGCCGAGGCCGCCGACGAGACGGCCCCGCACACCGTCGTCGCGCCGGGTGACAGGACGGCCGCGCACGCCGTCCCCACGGCGGGTGACAGCAGGACGGACGCGCATGGCGGGTCGGTGGGGAGCGGTGACGGGCGGGACACGCTGGTCATGCCGGTCGTCGTGCCCGCCCCGCACAGGAGGCTGCCGTGGCTGAAGATGGCGGTGGCGGCCGCGCTGGTGTTCGCGGTCAGCATGGGCGGCATCCTCGCCTATCAGGCGGTCGCCCAGCAGACGCTGCACGAGCAGGTCACCGGCAAGAAGGCACCTCAGAAGCAGCGGCAGCGCGCACCCGTACAGGACCAGGGCCCCGAGCGGCAGGACCGCGAGGAGGAGCCGTCCGGGCCGACGGAGTCACCCACCCCGACGCCGACGGACACGCCGCGCACGCCGCCGCCGTCGCACACACCCGACCCGAAGCCGAGCGTCACGCCGACGCCCACGCCCACGGACACCGTCGAGCCCACCCCCGAGACGCCCCTGCCCGACGAGGGCGAGGAGCGGCCCGACCCGGGCGAGCAGCAGTCGAGCGGCCCCCCGGCCACGCAGCAGCCGGACGAACCGGCCGTCACACCGGAGGCTCAGTAGCCCCCGGCAGCTCACCGGCCGACGTGGTGCTCGGCTAGCCGAGCACCACGTCGAGGTAGTCGTTGGTGAACACGCGGCGCGGGTCCAGCCGGTCGCGCAGTGCGACGAAGTCGTCGAAGCGGGGGTAGACCTTGCGCAGGTACGCGGCGTCCCGGGTGTGCAGCTTGCCCCAGTGCGGCCGGCCCTCCAGCCGGTTCATGATCTCCTCCACACCCTCGAAGTAGGCCGGGTTGGGCGTGGGGCGGTAGATGTGGCAGGCGACGTAGGCCGAGTCGCGGCCGTACGCGGTGGACAGCCAGGCGTCGCTGGGCGGCGTGACGCGGACCTCGACGGGGAAGGTGATCTTCCAGTCCATCCGGTCGATCAGGTCGCGGGTCTCGCGCAGCGCCTGGGCCAGGTGCTCGCGCGGCACGGCGTACTCCATCTCCAGGAAACGCACGTCGCGGCGGGCCGTGAACACCTTGTACGAGGTGTCCACCACCTCCGAGTCGCCCAGCGCGGCGGCGCTGATCGCGTTGATCCGCGGGATCAGCGCGGGACGGCGCCCGCCGACCGCGCAGGCCGCGCCGAAGAGGGTGTTCTCCAGGAAGACGTTGTCCAGCCAGTGCTTGAACGGGCTCGGCGGCCTGGCCGGGCCCGCGTCCCTGTTGTTGGTCTTGACCAGGCAGGCGTCGGTGTGGGGCAGCCAGAAGAAGTCGAGGTGCTCGTTTGCCGAGGTCAGCGAGTCGAGCGAGCCGAGGATGTCGGTGAGCGTCATCCTGCGCCGCCGGTTGCGCAGCAGGAACGCGGGCTCCACCCGGAACGTCACGGCCGTCAGCACGCCGAGCGCCCCGAGTCCGACCCTGGCCGCGTCGAACAGGTCCTCGCCGGGCACGGCCGTGACGACCGAGCCGTCGGCGAGCACCAGTTCCAGCTCGGTGACCTGGTCGGCCAGGCCGCCGCTGTCGCGTCCGGTGCCGTGGGTGCCGGTCTGGATCGCGCCGGCGACGGTCTGCTCGGTGATGTCGCCCATGTTGGCCAGGGCCAGGCCGCGCTGGTCGAGCAGCTCGTTCAGCACCTTCAGCGGCGTGCCGGCCAGGACGGTCACGCGGTCCTCGCCGGCGGACCTGATCCCGGCCAGGCCCTCGGGGCGCAACATGATCCCGTCGGTGAGGGCCACCCCGGTGAAGGAGTGGCCCGTGCCGACCATGCGCAGGCGGCGTCCGGCGGCCGAGGCGTCCCGTACGGCCTGGACGACGTCCGCCACGCTCGCGGGGGTGCGCACCTCGGCAGGGGCACCCGTCTGGTTCCCGGCCCAGTTAGTGAAGACCATGAGGCGCCCCTCCGAGCGTCGTTCCGATTAAACGTGAACGATACTCACTTCTCCCAGCCTTCGGGAACCGGGAAGATCTGACCGGGCTGCAGGTTCTGCCGCTTGATCACGTCCGAGACCGTCACCAGACGGTACCCCTTGGCCTGCAGGGACTTGATGATGGACGGCATGCCGTCCACGGTCTGCTTGACCCAGTCGTGCATGAGGATGATGCCGTCACGCTCGGCCACCTCGAGGACCTTCTTCTTGATGGCCTCCTCGTTCTTGGTATCCCAGTCGTGCGAGCCGGCCGTCCAGAGGACCATGGGCATGCCGAACTCGGTCGCGACGTCGGACACCTGGATGTCGGCCAGCCCGTACGGCGGACGCAGCAGCTTGGGCTCGACGCCCGACGCCTTCTTGACCGCGTCCTGGGTCTTCTTGATCTCGCTTCGGATTACCCCGGCGTCGATCTTGGTGAAGTCGGGGTGCTTGTAGCTGTGGTTGCCCACCTCGTGGCCCTCGGCCACCATGCGCTTGACGAAGGCCGGGCGGCTGTTCACGTACTGGCCCTCAAGGAAGAACGTCGCCTTGGCGTCGTACTTCTTGAGCGTGTCGAGCAGCGTGCCCGCGTACTTGCCGGGGCCGTCGTCGAAGGTCAGCGCGATGCACTTGACCTGCTCGCAGTCGACCTCGGCCGCCTGCGCCTGCGCGAACGCGGGCGCGGGAGCCAGAGTCACGCAAACTGCCGCGATAGCTAGAAGTGAAGTGATTTGTCGGGACATAGCAAAGCTTCCGGTGTGATGGGTGTTGCGAGGGATAACTCCCGACCGTAGCGGATCAACTCTGCGCGGGTGAAGGCGCTCCCGGAAGTCTCAGCAAACCCGAACCTCCGACACCCACGAGCGCCGCCAGGAGCGCCGCGCCCACCGAGAACACGTACGCGTCGGAGGCCCCGAACGTGTCGGTCAGATGCCCGCCCGCCCACGCGCCGATCGCCACGCCGAACCCGATCGAGGTGGAGATCCACGCCATGCCCTCGGTGAGCAGGGACCGCGGCACGAGCCGTTCGGTGAGCGAGAACCCGGTGATGAGCGTCGGCGAGATCGCCAGACCGGCCACGAACGCCACGGCGGCCATGACCCAGGGGTCGTCCACGAGCAGGATCGGCACCAGGCCCACCACGAACACGCCCAGCGCGCGGACGAACCGGGCACGCAACGAGATCCGCCACTCCCGCGAGCCGAACCACAACCCCGACACCATCGACCCGCCCGCGAACGCCGCCAGCAGGAATCCGGCGGCGCCCTTCACGCCGTGCTCCTCGGCGAAGGCGACCATGATCAGGTCCACCGAGCCGAACACCGCGCCGAGCCCGAGGTAGACGCACGCCAGCAGGGCGATGCCGGGGATCAGGATGGGTGTGCCGCCGCCCGTCCTGACCGTCTGCACCGGCGGTTGCGTACGCCGCTGCGCGGCCAGGGCCAGGCAGCCGCCGAGCATGCACACCAGCGCCACGACCAGCCCCGCGTACGGGTTGACCGCCGTGGCCAGCACCGTGACGAGCGCGGGACCGGTGACGAAGACCACCTCGTCGGCCACGGACTCGAAGGCGAAGGCGGTGTGCAACGTTCCAGTGCCGCCGTGGATGGTGGACCAGCGGGCCCGCACCATCGACCCGATGGACAACGAGGACGCGCCGATCAGCAGGCCGGAGGCGTACAGGGTCCACTCGGGCAGCCGGAGTGCGGCGCTGAGCATGAGCGACGCCAGCGCGAGCGCGTTGACCACGGAGAAGGGGACGATCACCCGGTTCTGGCCGAACCTGTCCACCAGCCGCCCCGACAGCGGCGCCGCGACCGCGAAGGCCACGTTGGTGGTGGCGCCGACCGCGCCCGCGGTGGCGAAGGAGCCGGTGATGGTGGAGATCAGCAGGACGACGCCGATGCCGAGCATGGACATCGGCATCCGGCCGACGAACCCGGCCAGTACGAATCCTTTGACGCCGGGCCCCTTGAACAACCCCCGGTAAGGCCCGACCACGCTGTTTCCCCCTTACTTTGCGACCCAACCATTGCGCACCGTCTGTCCAGATGGCAAGTGATATCTCCGGTGAGTGGGTTAACGTGTGCCTGATGTCCGGTCTTCCCTCTCTCCGCGCGGTCCTGCTGACGGTCCTCGGCGTGCTCGCGGTCACCGCCGCGGCCGGAGGAGTCGTCGTGATCATGGGCGATGACCTGGTCAGGACCGCCGCTGAGCCGGTGCGCAGGCCGATCACCCGGGTGACGCCGGAGGCGGCGCCCCGCCTCGACCAGCTCGTACCCACGGCGGCGCCGGTCAAGGACTTCGGCCAGGGTGGGCCCGGCGTCACCGCGACGCCGCCGCGCGTGCTGGCGATCGCGCCGGGCACGGTCTCCAAGCGGACCAGGCTCGCGCTCGGCGCGCTCAGGTACGTGCAGAAGGCGGCCGTCGTGGACGCGGGCGCGGTCAAGGTCGCCGGCACGCCGCTGAACCTGCTGGCCGTGGACCCTGCCGACTTCCGTTCCTGGACGCCCCAGCCCGTCGCCGACCAGCCCGCCGTCTGGAGCGCGCTGGCCAGGGGCGAGCTGGTCGCCGAGTCGGGCACGACGCGCAAGTACGGGATGATCCTCGGCGCGATGTACCAGGTGGACGGCGGTCCGAGGCTCCGGGTCGCGGCCTCGGCCATGCTCGGGCTCAACGGTGTGGACGGGCTGGTCAGCACCGAGGTGGGCAGGTCGCTCGGCTTCGCGCGGGGCGTCGCGGTGCTGCTGCACGGCAAGCCGGGCAAGATCGGCGAGGCCGGGGTGCGCCGGCTGCTCGGCAAGGGCGCGCAGGTCGTCGTCCTCGACGCGGCCAGCCGTACCCGGCAACAGCAGCAACCGCAGCAGCAGCAGCAACAGCAGGTCAACGTCGGGCGGCCGGGCAGCTACCTGGAGCTCTACCAGGCCGCGGCCACCCGCTGCCCCGGCCTGTCCTGGACGGTGCTGGCGGCCATCGGCCAGGTCGAGAGCGGGCACGGCCGCAACAACGGCCCCTCCAGCGCGGGCGCCCTGGGCCCGATGCAGTTCATGCCCGCCACCTGGAAGCACTACGGCGTGGACGGCGACGGCGACGGCAAGTCCGACATCTGGAGCCCGTACGACGCGGTGCCCGGCGCGGCCAACTACCTGTGCGCCAACGGCGCGGGCAAGGGCGGCCAGAAGTTGCGCAAGGCGATCTGGTTCTACAACCACTCGTGGGACTACGTGAACAAGGTCATGAGCATCGCCGAGGCGTACGCCCGCACCTACGCCTGAGGCCGCGCGGCCGGCCGGACGGGACGCGGGCAGCAGGTGAGCGGGCACGGGACCGGCTCGGGCTCGTCCATCAGCTCCCTGACCATGCGCACGAACGCCGGATGGGTGCCGGCCGTGCCCGCGCGCTCCATCGGCAGGCCTAGCTCGGCGGCCACCTGCCGGGCCTCGGTGTCGAGGTCGTAGACGACCTCCATGTGGTCGGAGACGAACCCGATCGGCACCAGCACGACCGACCCGGCGTCCGTCTTGCGCAGGAAGTCGCACACGTCGGGCTCCAGCCACGGCACCTGCGGCGGGCCGCTGCGCGACTGCCACACCAGGTCCCATGGCTCGTCGCGGCCGAGCGCCCGGCTGACCAGCTCGGCGCTCCCGCGGATCTGGGACTCGTACAGGCCGCCCGCGGGGCCGGCGGTCTCGGCCATCGAGACCGGGATGCTGTGGGCGGTGAACACCAGCCTGGCGTCGTCGCGGCCGAGCCGGGCCAGCGCGTCGCGGGTGTGGTCGGCCATCGCCGCGACGAACCCCGGATGGTCGCCGAAGTGCCGCATCTTGACCAGCTCGGGGCCGCCCTCGACGGAGATCCTGGCGATGTCCTCGTAGTACTGGCGGCAGCTCGAATAGCCGGCGAACGCCGAGGTGGCGAAGACGGCCGCCTTGCGCACGCCGTCGGCCGTCATCTGCCGCACGGTGTCCTCGCCGAACGGGTGCCAGTTGCGGTTGCCCCAGTAGACCGGCACGCCGACGACCTCGCGCAGCGCCTCGACCAGCTCGCGGTTCTGCTGGTTGATCGGGCTGACGCCGCCGAAGCCCTGGTAGTGCTCGGCCACCGCCAGCAGCCGCTCGCGCGGGACGCCGCGGCCCCGCACGACGTTCTCCAGGAACGGCAGCACGTCGTCGGGCCCCTCCGGACCGCCGAACGACAGGACGAGCAGAGCGTCGTAATCAGCCACGTGTCAAGCCTAGTCAGAAGGGCCGGTGGTCCCGCCGGGAGGGATCGCCGGGGATCGGGGAGGGGCGCCGCGCGTGCCGTCTCCCGGGCGGGGCGGTGACCAGGTAGGTTCGATCGAGTGAGCGCATTCGATGACATTCGTGACTATGTGGCCCTTCCCCGGCTCCTCTCCCTGAAGCTCTCGCCTGACGGCTCCCGCCTGATCTCGACCGTTCAGACGCTCAACCCCGACGGCAAGTCGTACGGCACCGCGCTCTGGGCGATCCCCGTCGACGGTGAGCCGTACCGGCTGACCCGTTCCGCCAAGGGGGAGACGGCCGCCGTCTTCACCGGCGCGGGCGACGTGCTGTTCACCTCCGCGCGTCCCGACACCACCGTCAAGGACGCGACCGACGAGGTGCCGGCGCTGTGGCTGCTGGACCGCGCGGGCGGTGAGGCCCGCCAGATCGCCGCCCGGCCCGGCGGCATCGGCACGGTACGGGTCGCGGGCGACGTGGTGGTGTTCGCCTCCGACGTGCTCGACGGCGACGAGGCCACCGAGGAGGAACGGCGCAAGGCCCGCAAGGACGCCGGGATCAGCGCGATCCTGCACGAGGGCTACCCGGTCCGCTACTGGGACCACGACCTCGGCCCCGCCCGCACCCGGCTGTTCACCGGCAGGCTCGGCGCCGACCGCCTTGAGGACGTACGCGACCTGATCCCCGACGCGGGCGAGGCGCTGCGCGACGTCACCTTTGAGCTCACCCCCGACGGCACCACCGTGATCGCCACCTGGCGCAGGTTCCTGTCCGGTGGCGACAGCCGTACCGACCTGGTGGCCATCGACGTGGCCACCGGTCAGCGGCGCACCCTGCTCACCGACGTCGCCCACGACTTCGGCGGCCCGCTCGCCGTCTCGCCCGACGGCACCCGCGTGGCCTGCGCGCGCGAGCGCATCACCAGCAAGGACGTGCCCGCCCGGGTCGAGTTGTGGATCGCCGACCTGGCCACCGGCGAGGGCCGCGGGTACGCGGACGACCTGTTCCCGATGGACGTCGAATGGGCTCCCGACTCCTCGGCCGTCCACCTCGTCGCCGACTACCAGGGCCGCCGCCCGGTCTTCCGCGTCCCGCTGGAGGGCGAGCACACCAGGCTCACCGGCGACGACGCCGCCTACCTCGGGCTCAACGCGAGCGCCGACGGCGCCTTCCTGTACGTCATGCGCAGCAACATCGCCCTCGCCCCGGCCCCGGCCAGGATCGACGTGGCCACCGGCGAGCTCGACGACCTGCCCTCGCCCGCCCCGCGCCCCGAGGTGCCCGGCACGCTGACCGAGATCTCGGCCACCGCCGACGACGGCACGACCGTGCGCGGCTGGCTCGTACTGCCCGAGGGCGCCTCGGCCGACAGCCCCGCGCCGTTCCTGTTGTGGATCCACGGCGGCCCTCTCGGCTCCTGGAACGACTGGCAGTGGCGCTGGCAGTCGTGGATCATGGCGCAGCGCGGGTACGCCGTCCTCATGCCCGACCCCTGCATGTCCACCGGCTACGGCCAGGAGATGATCGACCGCGGCTGGGGCGCCTGGGGCCCGCGCACCCAGGCCGACCTCGACGCCATCGTGGACGTCGCCCTGGCCAGGGACGACATCGACCACGAGCGCGTCGCGGCGATGGGCGGTTCGTTCGGCGGCTACATGGCCAACTGGCTGGCCGGGCACACCGACCGCTACCAGGCCATCGTCACCCACGCCTCGCTGTGGAACCTCGACCAGTTCGCCGGCACCACCGACTCCTCGGTGTTCTGGCAGCGCGAGTTCGGCGGCCCCGGCTCCGAGCGCTACGAGCAGCTCTCCCCGCACGTGGCCCTCGACAAGATCACCACCCCGATGCTCGTCATCCACGGCGACAAGGACTACCGGGTGCCGATCGGCGAGGCCCTGCGCCTGTGGTGGGACCTGCAGCGCAACGACGTCGAGTCGAAGTTCCTGTACTTCCCCGACGAGAACCACTGGATCCTCAAGCCGGGCAACGTCGTCGCCTGGTACGAGACGGTGCTCGCCTTCCTGGCCAAGCACGTCCTCGGCGAGGAGTGGAAGCGCCCGGACTCGGTGGCCTGATGACCGACTTCCTGCGGCTGGCCGAGGACATCGCCCGCGAGGCGGGTGACATGATCCTGGCCAAACGCCCCACGATGTCGGAGGACGTCGAGACCAAGTCCAGCCCCACGGACGTGGTCACGATCCTGGACAAGGCGTCGGAGGAGCTGATCCGCGAGCGCGTCCGGGTGGCCCGTCCCGACGACCGCTTCCTCGGCGAGGAAGGCGGCGAGGAGGGCGGCGAGGCGCCGGGCGCGTCCGACGTGCGCTGGATCGTCGATCCGATCGACGGCACGGTCAACTTCCTGTACGGCCTGCCCGACTGGGCGGTCTCCATCGCCGTCGAGGTCGATGGGCAGGTCATCGCAGGGGTCGTCAACCTGCCGGCGCGGGGCGAGGTGTTCACCGCCGCGCTCGGCGAGGGCGCCTGGCTCGGCGGCGAGCGGCTGCGCTGCAACAGCGGGGTGCCGCTGGCCAGGGCGCTGGTCGCGACCGGGTTCGGCTACTCGGCGCCGCGGCGCGAGGTGCAGGGGCGGGTCGTGGCGGAGGTGCTGCCGCGGGTGCGTGACATCCGGCGCGGCGGCTCGTGCGCCATCGACCTGTGCTCGGTGGCGGCCGGTCGTGTGGACGCCTACTACGAGCGCGGCACCAACCCGTGGGACTACGCCGCGGCCGGGCTGGTGGCGACCGAGTCGGTCGCCCGGCTCGGCGGCCTGCGCGGCCGGCCGGTCGGCCCGGAGTTCACGTTGTGCGCCGCGCCCGGCCTGTTCGAGGAGCTGCACGACCTGCTCGTGCCGCTCGACCCGGAACGCGACTCCTGACCGGCCCGTACGCATGACAAGACGGCCGGGGCCCGAACGGGCCCCGGCCGTCGCACGCGTCTAGCGCGGCAGTGGGATGCCGTGATCGTCGGCCAGGCGGCGCAGGTCCTCGATCTCGGCGGTGAGGGTGTCGGCGAGGTAGTCGTCGCCGGTGCTACGGGCCTCGCGGAGGCCCTTGTAAGCCTGGTCGAGGCGGCGTTCGATCGTGGTGGTGAACTCGCCCATCTCACCTACTCTCTCAGGGGTTGATCTGTGCTGGGGCGTAATGAGCCCATTGCCAGCTGATGTCCGGGCAATGGGTGTCCCGACGGCATACCCCGGCTTGTCGCCCTCTGAAACATGAAATTCCGTGCCCCTTCCCCAGGGCACCCCTGGACATGCCTTACCGTGCGCTTATCGAGCCTGTAGGCAGAATGAGGCACCAGAACCGGAAAGAGGTGTACCAGGCGTGCGAGTGCTGGTTGTAGAGGATGAGCGGGTGCTCGCCGACGCGATCGCGACCGGTCTGCGGCGCGAGGCCATGGCGGTCGACGTGGCCTACGACGGCGGCGGCGCCCTTGAGCGCACCTCCTACATCGACTACGACGTGATCGTGCTCGACCGTGACCTGCCGGTCGTGCACGGCGACGAGGTGTGCCGCAGACTGGTCGAGCAGCGCTCGGCCTCGCGGATCCTCATGCTGACCGCCTCCGGCGACGTGGACGACAAGGTGGAGGGGCTCGGTCTCGGGGCCGACGACTACCTGGCCAAGCCGTTCGTGTTCATCGAGCTGGTGGCCCGGGTACGCGCGCTCGGCCGGCGTTCGGCGCCCGCCCTGCCGCCCGTGCTGGAACGGGCCGGGATCCGCCTCGACCCGGGCAAGCGGCTGGTCGAGCGCGACGGCAAGGAGGTCGTGCTGACCAAGAAGGAGTTCGCGGTCCTGGAGGAGCTGATGCGCGCCGAGGGCGCGGTGGTCAGCCAGGAGGACCTGCTGGACAAGGCATGGGACGAGAACATCGACCCGTTCACGAACGTGGTCAGGGTGACCATGATGACGCTGCGGAAGAAGCTGGGCGAGCCTCAGGTGATCGAGACCGTGCCCGGAGTTGGGTACAAGTTGTGACGGACAGGCCAGAGCGCGGGGCGGGGCCGACGCATCCGATGATCAGCCCCCATTCGGCCAGGAAGGCGACGCGCGTGCAGGAGGCGCCACCACCGAGCGGGCCGCCCGCCTGGGACGGCCCGCCACCGCCCGGCTCCGAGACGCCCGTCCTCAGCCCTCTGGATCGCGTCAAAGGGTTGCCCGCCAAGGTCAGCATCCGGTGGCGGCTCACGCTCACCTACAGCGCCCTGGTGTTCGCCGCCGCGGCCGTGTTGTTGTTCGTCGTCTACTCGATCGTCGGCAGGGCCATCGAGGGAGCCTGGCCGGACCTGATCACCGACGACCTCGACCCCCTCGACGCCGCCATCATGCAGAACCGGTGGACCCAGGCCAAGGGCCGGGCCATCAACAGCGCGCGGGACGCGCTGTTCAGCAGCTCGTACATGGCGCTGGCCGGGGTCGGCATCCTCGCGCTCATCATCGGCTACTTCGTGGCCGACCGCGCGCTGCGGCCGGTCGCCCAGATGACCAGCGCCGCGCGCAAGCTCTCGGAGAGCACGCTCGCCCACCAGCGCATCGCCCTGCACGGCCCCAACGACGAGCTGAAGGAGCTGGCCGACACTTTCGACGCCATGCTCACCCGGCTCAACGTCGCCTTCGACACCCAGCGAAGATTCGTGGCCAACGCCTCCCACGAATTGCGTACTCCGTTGACGATTAACCGGACCGTCCTGGAGATCGCGTTGTCGGATCCCGAGGCGTCCGAGGACCTCAAAGCGCTCGGCCGCACGCTGCTGGAAGTCAACGCGCGTAACGAGAAGCTCATCGAGGGGCTGTTGTTGCTCGCCAGGAGCGAACGCGAACTCGCGGTGCGCAAACCGCTCGACGTTCAGGAAGTCGCTCAGACGGCCGTGGAACAGGTCGCGCCCTTCGCCGCCGAACACGGGGTGAGCGTTGTCGCCGAACTGGTCAGCGCGCCTACCGTGGGCGACCCGGTGCTCCTGGAGCGGTCGGTCAGCAACCTGCTGGAGAACGCCGTGAAGTACAACCTTCCCGAAAACGGAAAAGTCTGGATCCAAACGGGAATGGCGGACGGGGGGCTGGTTGTTCAGGTGGCCAACACGGGGCAGCACGTCCCGGCGTACGAGGTGAACAGCCTGTTCGAGCCGTTCAGGAGGCTCCACGCCGACCGCGTGGAATCGGCCAAGGGATCGGGTCTCGGGCTGTCCATCGTCCGTGCGGTGGTCCAGGCACACGGGGGAAATGTGACCGCTGTGCCGCGGGATGGCGGAGGACTTGTGGTGACCATTCGGCTTCCGAGGCGTTGACCGAGCTGCCATGAGACGGCCAAGGGGCGCCCGCGGGTGACGTTCCGGCGTGTTCGTCCGCGTGTTGATGTAGTGGGGGCGTCTCGTTCTCGCCGTACATGTGGTTGGATGTGCCGTCGAACACGGTGGCGCATGACGCCAAGGCTGTGGGTTTCGCCATATTTGGCTAACCATTGCCGACGGCAGCAGGCCCTGACGTGTTGGGAGGTTCGTTGTTCGTTCCCGCCGGGTACCGATGGAAAATCTCCCCGACGGAACGGGCACAAGATGGGTCTCCCGGACGTTAGAAGACGCGCGATGAGCGCGAAGACATATAGATGAGGGGGATGGAGTAAGCACAATGGCTACCGACTACGACAGCCCGCGTAAGACAGACGACGACCTGGGGGAGGACAGCCTCCAAGAGCTCCAGGCGCGGCGTACCGACAAGTCGTCCGGCAGCATCGACATCGACGAGACCGACCTCGCCGAGTCGCTGGAGCTTCCCGGTGCGGATCTGTCGAACGAAGAGCTCTCCCTGCGGGTGATTCCCCGCCAGGCCGACGAGTTCACCTGCTCGCGCTGCTTCCTGGTGCACCACCGCAGCCAGCTGGCCTCCGAGAAGAACGGCCAGCAGGTCTGCCGGGAGTGCGCCGCCTGACCGCTGGGGCGAAGGAGCTCAGGGTGAGGGACCGAAGGAACCGAGCCTGCCTACCCTGAGCGGTCGCGACCAAGAGGACGGAGGCATCGCGTGGCCGAGAAGGACAACCAGCAAGCTGACAACGGGATCGCCGACCCCGACAAGGAGGTCGGCGAGCTCGTTGGCAGGCTCACCCAGCCAGGTGAGCTCGAGCCGGCCGAGCGGCGCAGGCTGCTCGGCCGACTAGCCAGATCCCTGTCGACGGGAGCGAAGAAGGCTCGCGAGACCGGCGTCGGCCGCGGCCGCTGGCTGGCCGACGTCTTCCTCACCATCGCGCCCCGCATCCCCATCCGCGACCTCCACACCCTGTCCGAGCACCATCACGGCCTGACCGGCGAGCAACTCGCCGACGACCTGGTGCGCACCGCGCAGAAGGCCACGATGACGGTCGGCGCCATCGGCGGAGCACTCGCGGCGGCCGAGTTCGCCGCGCCACCCCTCCTGCTCTCCGCCCCCGAGCAGCTCGTCGCGGAGACCATCGTCGTCGCCGCCATCGAGGTCAAGCTGCTGGCCGAGCTGCACGAGGTCTACGGCGTCCGCGTCCAGGGCACCGGCACCCAGCGGGCCGTCGCCTTCACCGCCGCCTGGGCCAGGCAGCGCGGGATCGACCCCCTCGCCCCCGCGTCCGTCTCCCTCGCGCTCGGCGCGGCGACCAAGACCGCCCTGCGCAACCGCCTCATGCGTACGCTCGGGCGTCATCTGACCACGTTCGGCCCGTTCCTCACCGGAGCCGTCGCCGGCGGCGCGCTCAACCGCGTCGCGACCGGGAAGCTCGGCCAGGCCATCCGCGCCGACCTGCGCGTCAAGGGCCCGTCGTTGCCGTCGTCCGGCTCCCCCGACGAACTGAGCACGTAGCCCGCGCCGACGGGTGGCCCGAGGGGCCGTGCCGTCAGTCGTGCCGCCGGTCCACCACGCGCTTGAGCTTGCCGACCGACCGCTCCAGCGTCTCGGGATCCACCACCTCGACCTCGACGCTCACGCCGACGTTCGCCTTGACCGCGTGGCGCAGCTCGCGGCCCGCCTCCTCCCGTCCGCCCGCGCCGGGCCGCGCCTCGACCCTGACGGTGAGCACGTCGAGCCGGTCAGGGCGGGTCAGGTGGAGCTGGAAGTGCGGGGACAGGGCGGGCACACGCAGCACCAGCTCCTCGATCTGGGTCGGGAAGACGTTCACGCCGCGCAGGATGATCATGTCGTCGGTACGGCCCGTCACCTTCTCCATCCGCCGGAAGGCGGGCCTGGCCGTGCCGGGCAGCAGCCTGGTCAGGTCGCGGGTGCGGTAGCGCACGACGGGCATGGCCTCCTTGGTGAGGCTGGTGAACACCAGCTCGCCGCCCTCGGGCGCCGGCTGCCCGGTGAACGGGTCGACGGTCTCGGGGTAGAAGTGGTCCTCCCAGACGTGCAGGCCGTCCTTGGTCTCGACGCACTCGTTGGCCACGCCGGGGCCCATCACCTCGGACAGGCCGTAGATGTCGACCGCGTGCAGGTCGAAGCGTTCCTCGATCTCGGCGCGCATGCGTTCGGTCCAGGGCTCGGCGCCGAAGATGCCGATCTCCAGCGAGCTCTCGCGCGGGTCCAGGCCCTGGGCGGCGAACTCGTCCAGCAGCGCCAGCAGGTACGACGGCGTGACCATGATGACCCGGGGCCGGAAGTCGGTGATGAGCTGGACCTGCCGGGCCGTCATGCCGCCGGAGACCGGTACGACGGTGCAGCCCAGCCGCTCGGCCCCGTAGTGGGCGCCGAGGCCGCCGGTGAACAGGCCGTAGCCGTAGGCCACGTGCACCACGTCGCCGGGACGGCCGCCCGACGCGCGGATCGAGCGGGCCATCACCTGCGCCCAGACGTCGAGGTCGCCCCGCGTGTAACCGACGACCGTGGGCCGGCCCGTGGTGCCCGAGGAGGCGTGGATGCGCGCCACCCGCTCGCGCGGCACCGCGAACATCCCGAACGGGTACGACTCGCGCAGGTCCTCCTTGGTGGTGAACGGGAAGAGCGCGAGGTCGTCGAGGCTCCGGCAGTCGGCGGGGTGGACCCCGTGCTCGTCGAACTTGCGCCGGTAGAGCGGGACGTTGTCGTAGGCGTGGGACAGCGTCCACCGCAGACGCTCCAGCTGGAGGGCCATCAGCTCGTCCCTGGACACGCGCTCGACCGGGTCGAGCTCCTCGGGGGACGGCGGCGGGAAGGGCCTCATCTCAGCTCCCTGCTACGCCCGCGGAACTCCGCGACCACCCGGCCGCCGGCCCCGCGCACGGTGATGTCGTAGATGCCGCTGCGGCCGTACCGGGTGCGCTCGGCCGCCTCGGCCACCAGCACGTCGCCCTCGTGGGCGGGGGCGACGAAGGTGATCTCGGCCCCGGCCGCCACGGTCACCGGCCCCTGGGTGTTGCACGCGCAGGCGAAGGTGGTGTCGGCCAGCAGGAAGACGTAGCCGCCGTGGCAGAGGGAGTGCCCGTTGATCATCTGCGGGGTCACGGTCATGCGGCACACCGCGCGGCCGTCGGCCAGCTCCACCAGCTCGATGCCCAGGGCAGCCGAGGCGGTGTCGGCGTCCATCATGCGCCGCGCGCTGTCCACACAGGTCTCCCTTGCTTACTGACCGAATGTTCGGTAAACACTTCACCGTCCTGCCGAGCACTGTCAAGGGAGGACGCGCGTGCGCAGCTGGAAGAGCCGTTTGTGGGGTATGTCCTGGTTTGGTGGCGGGATTGACCTCGGCGCGTGAGGAGGAGCGATGATCAAGCCGTTCGCCTCGTCGGCGGATCTCGGTGAGAAACGGCAGTCCCTGGAGGTGCTGGCCGAAGGCGTCTACGCGCTCACCGCGGAGGGCGATCCCAACGTCGGCGCGATCGAGGGCGAGGACTTCCTGGTCTGCTTCGAGGCGCTGGCCACCCCCGCCGCCGCCCGCGACTGGCTGGCCCGCCTGCGCGAGCACACCGGCAAACCCGTCCGCTACCTCGTGCTCTCGCACTACCACGCGGTCAGGGTGCTGGGCGCCTCGGCGTTCGGCGCGGACGTCATCGTGACCCACGACAAGACCCGCGAGCTGATCGCCGAGCGCGGCGAGCAGGACTGGGCCAGCGAGTACGCCCGGATGCCCCGCCTGTTCAAGGACCCCGGCTCGATCCCCGGCCTGACCTGGCCCACGGCCACCTTCAGCGACACCTTCACCATCGACCTGGGCGGCGGCAGGGGCGACCTGGTGCTGGCCCACTGCGGACGCGGCCACACCGAGGGCGACCTGGTGGCCTGGCTGCCGGAGCGGCGGATCATGTTCGCCGGAGACCTGGTGGAGTCGCAGGCCGCGCTCTACACCGGCGACGCCTTCCACCGCGAGTGGGCGACGGGCACGCTCGACCGCGTCGCCTCGTTCGGGGCCGAGACGCTGGTCGGCGGCAGAGGAGCGGTGGCCCACGGCAAGGCCGGGGTCGAGGCGGCCATCGCCCAGAGCCGCGACTTCCTCACCGTGATGTTGCGCGAGGTCGGCGCGTCGAGCGGGCTGAAGGAGGCGTTCGAACGCGTCCACCGGGCCCTGCGGCCGCGCTACGGCGGCTGGCCCATCTTCGAGCACTGCCTGCCCTTCAACGTCTCCCGCCTCTGGGACGAGCTCCACGGCGTCGAACGACCGCGCATCTGGACCGCCGAACGCGACCGCGAAGTCTGGGACGAGCTCCAGTCATGAGACCGGAGGAGTCCGGGCCGCAGGTCATCGTGGTCGGCGCGGGCCCGGTCGGGCAGACCGCCGCGCTGCTGCTGGCCCGCTGGGGCATCCGGACCCTGGTGCTCGACCGGCGGCCGGCCCGCGACGGCGGCGGCTCGAAGTCGATCTGCCAGCAGCGCGACGTGCTGGACATCTGGGCCGCGGCGGGCGCCGGGCGGGTGGCGGAGGAGGGCCTGGCCTGGACCACCGCCCGCACGTACTTCCGCGAGCGCGAGCTGTTCTCCTGGTCCTTCGACGGCCAGGGCCCGCTGCCGCCGTGCGTGAACATCTCCCAGGCCCGTACCGAGCAGTTGCTCGACGAGGTCATCGCCGACCAGCCGCTGATCGAGGTGCGCTGGCACCACGAGGTCACCGGGCTGGTGCAGGACCCCGCGGGGGTGGAGGTCCAGTGCGGTCAGCGGTTGCTGCGCGCCCCCTACGTGCTGGTCTGCGCCGGTGCGCGGGCCCAGCAGGTACGCCGGTCGATCGGCGTCTCCTTCGACGGCGAGGCGTTCGAGGACCAGTTCCTGATCTGCGACATCAAGGCCGATCTGCCCGGCTGGGAGAACGAGCGGCGCTTCTACTTCGACCCCGTCTGGAACCCGGGTCGCCAGGTCCTCATCCATCCCTGCCCGAACGGGACGTACCGGATCGACTGGCAGATCGCGCCGGACTTCATCCCAACAGAAGCCGATATTTCGCGAAATATCAGGCAAATTGTGGGGGATCGGGCGTATGAGGTTATCTGGCATAGCACCTACCGGTTCCACTCGCGGATCGCCTCGCGGATGCGGGTCGGGCGGGTGTTGCTGGCCGGCGACTGCGCCCATCTGGTGGCGCCCTTCGGGGCCCGGGGGCTCAACTCCGGCGTGCCCGACGCCGAGAACGCGGCCTGGAAGCTGGCCTTCACGCTCAACGGCTGGGCCGGGCCGGAGCTGCTGGAGTCGTACCACGCCGAGCGGCACGCGGCGGCGCGGGAGAACCTGGAGGTCACCGGCGCCACCATGCGCTTCCTCGCGCCCCGGACCGACCGGGACCGGGCCCGGCGGCGGGAGGTGCTGGAGGGCGGGCTGGTCGCCGAGGTGGACTCGGGGCGCTTCGCCGAGCCCTACTGGTACGTGGACTCGCCGCTCACCACGCCCGAGCCGGAACGTCCGTTCAAGGGCCGGCCGCCGAAGGGCGCGCTGTGCGAACCGGCCCCCGGCGTGATCCTTCCGGACGTGCCGTTGGCGAAGGGACGGCTGCGGGAGATCTGCCGGGATGGTTTCCTCGTTCTTTTGGGTGATATGTGCGATTCGAGTTTGTTTGTGCAGGTCTTGGGCAAGGTCATTACGGCACCGCTCGCCGTCCGCGAGCTCACGGAGATGGATGCGACCGGCTCGCTCGCCGAAAGACTCGGTGCGCGGCCGGACGAAGCATGGGTGATCAGGCCAGATGCCCACATCGCCGCGATCATTCCCCACGCGGGGCCGGACGCTGTCGCGGCTGCCGTGAGCCGCGCCTGCGGCTCTCCACCACCTGAGCCGTAGGAGGACTGCGTGACCGGCCGTAGCTCGTTTCTGATCGTCGCGAACCGCTTGCCGGTCGATCGCGCGATCGGGCCAGACGGAACGGCCTCGTGGCGCAGGAGCCCGGGAGGGCTCGTGACGGCCATCGCGCCCGTGATGAAGCGCCGCCACGGCGCCTGGGCCGGTTGGCACGGGGCTCCGGACGAGCAGCTTGAGCCGTTCGAGCAGGACGGCATGAGCCTCATCCCGATCCCGCTGTCCGCCCGGGAGGTCGAGCTCTACTACGAGGGTTTCTCCAACGCCACGCTCTGGCCGCTCTACCACGACGTGGTGGCGCCGCCGGTGTTCGAACGGGAGATGTGGGAGACCTACCGATCGGTCAACGAGCGCTTCGCCGCGGCCGCCGCCGAGGCCGCCGAGGAGGGGGCCGTCGTCTGGGTGCAGGACTACCAGCTCCAGCTCGTGCCCGCGATGCTCCGCCGGCTCCGGCCCGACCTGCGGATCGGGTTCTTCCTGCACATCCCGTTCCCGCCGGTCGAGCTGTTCTGGCGGCTGCCCTGGCGCAAGGAGCTGGTCGAGGGACTGCTCGGCGCCGACCTCGTCGGCTTCCAGCTGCCCGGCGGCGCCTCGAACTTCCGCAGGCTGTGCCGGCGGCTGCTCGGGCTGCCGTACAAGGGGAACGAGATCTTCCTCGACGACCGGGTGGTGACCACGCAGGCGTTCCCGATCTCGGTGGACTTCGGGCAGCTCGACTCACTCGTACGCGAGCCGCAGGTCGTGGCGCGGGCCAAGGAGATCAGGGCCGAGCTGGGCGACCCCGAGCACGTGCTGCTCGGCGTGGACCGGCTCGACTACACCAAGGGCATCGGGCAGCGCCTGGAGGCGTTCGGCGAGCTGCTCAAGGACGGCAGCCTGCGCCCGAACGAGGCGGTCTTCGTGCAGATCGCCACCCCGAGCCGCGAGCGCGTGGACGAGTACCGCAAGCTGCGCGACGACATCGAACTCCAGGTGGGCCGGATCAACGGCGAGCACGCCCAGATCGGCGTGCAGCCGATCCAGTACTTCCACCAGTCCTACGGCCACGACGAGCTGGCCGCGCTCTACCTGGCGGCCGACGTCATGGTCGTCACGCCCCTGCGCGACGGCATGAACCTGGTGGCCAAGGAGTACGTCTCCTGCCACCACGACCTGCACGGGGCGCTGGTGCTGAGCGAGTTCACCGGGTCCGCCGACGAGCTGCGGCAGGCGTACCTGGTCAACCCGTACGACATCGAGGACGTCAAGCGGCAGATGATCGCCGCCATGCGGGCCACGCCGCACGAGCTGGCCCGGCGGATGCGCACGATGCGCCGCCGGGTGGCCACCTACGACGTGGACCGCTGGGCGAGTGAGTTCCTCAGTGCCCTTGAGACACCTGCTTCACAGACTTCCACGCGTCGTAACGCTTCTTGGCGGTCCGGTTGACCACGATCTGCGCCACGGACATCCCGACGCCGGTGAGGATCGCGTAACCGATCGCCTCACCCATGCTGACCTCGGGCGAGTCGTCGTCGAGGGGCGGCTCCTTGCCGGTCGCCTTGACCCAGACGAACCCGAGCAGCTTTCTCATCCCCCAAGCGGTCGCCATGCCCACCAGACCGCCGATGACGCGCCAGGCGATGTCGGGCTTGTCCTCCGCCATGCCGAACTCCCTTCCCCTATGTAACGAACACTAGCCTCTAACGCTTGCCGGGCCCCCGAAGCCCTACCATAAGGAGGCATGACTCAACAGCGACTACGCCATGCATCCATGCCGGAAAAACCCACACTTGACGGCTTGGAGCAGGTATGGGTAGCTCGCTGGCAGGAGCAGGGCACCTACCGTTTCGACCGGTCCAGGCCGCGCGAGCAGGTCTACTCGATCGACACGCCGCCGCCGACCGTGTCCGGTTCGCTCCACGTCGGTCATGTCTTCTCCTTCACCCACACCGACATCATGGCCCGTTATCAGCGGATGATCGGCAAGTCGGTGTTCTACCCCATCGGCTGGGACGACAACGGCCTGCCCACCGAACGACGGGTGCAGAACGTCTACGGGGTGCGCTGCGATCCGTCGCTGCCGTACGATCCCGACTTCGTTCCACCGGACAAGCCGGGCAAACGTGAGATCTCTGTTTCCCGGCGCAACTTCGTCGAGCTGTGCCACCAGCTCACCGCCATCGACGAGAAGGCGTTCGAGGAGGTCTGGCGGCGGGTCGGCCTGTCGGTCGACTGGGACCTGCTCTACACCACGATCAGCGACGAGTCGCGCGCGGTGTCGCAGCGGGCGTTCCTGCGCAACCTGGGCAGGGGCGAGGCCTACCTCGCCGAGGCCCCCACGCTGTGGGACGTCACCTACCGCACCGCCGTGGCCCAGGCCGAGCTGGAGGACCGCGAGTGGCCCGGCGCCTTCCACCGGATCTCCTTCTACGGCGAGCGCGGGCCGATCTGGATCGAGACGACCAGGCCCGAGCTGATCCCGGCCTGCGTCGCGCTGGTCGCCCACCCCGACGACGAGCGCTACAAGCCGCTGTTCGGCACGTCGGCGCTGACGCCGCTGTTCGGCGTCGAGGTGCCGATCCTGGCCCACCACCTGGCCGAGCCCGACAAGGGGTCCGGCATCGCGATGATCTGTACGTTCGGTGACATCACCGACGTCACCTGGTGGCGCGAGCTGCACCTGCCCACCCGGCCGGTCATCGGCTGGGACGGCCGGATGTTGCCCGAGCCGCCCGACGGCGTGGAGCCCGAGCCGTACAAGGAGCTGGCCGGGAAGACCGTCCACAGCGCCCGCGAGCGCATCGTGGAGTTGCTGCGCGAGTCCGGCGACCTCGACGGCGACCCGCGTCCGGTGCAGCGCGCGGTGAAGTTCTACGAGCGCGGCGACAAGCCGCTGGAGATCGTCACCACCCGCCAGTGGTACATCCGCAACGGCGGGCGCGACCAGGCGCTGCGCGCCCGGCTGCTGGAGCGCGGCAGCGAGCTGCGCTGGCACCCGCCGCACATGCGGGTGCGCTACGACAACTGGGTCGAGGGCCTGACCAGCGACTGGCTGATCTCGCGCCAGCGCTTCTTCGGCGTGCCGTTCCCGGTGTGGTACCCGCTGGACGAGAGCGGCCACCCGGTCCACGACGCGCCGATCCTGCCGGCCGAGGACTCGTTGCCGATCGACCCGTCCTCCGACGTGCCGCCCGGCTACACCGAGGAGCAGCGGGGCGTGCCCGGCGGCTTCATGGCCGACCCCGACGTCATGGACACCTGGGCGACCTCGTCGCTGACCCCGCAGATCGCGGGCCGCTGGGAGACCGACGACGACCTCTACCGGCGCGTGTCCCCCTACGACCTGCGCCCGCAGGCGCACGAGATCATCCGTACCTGGTTGTTCTCGACGGTGGTGCGCTCCCACCTGGAGTCCGGCGAGCTGCCGTGGAGCGACGTGGCGATCTCCGGCTGGATCCTCGACCCCGACCGCAAGAAGATGTCCAAGTCCAAGGGCAACGTGGTCACCCCGCTCGACCTGCTGGAGCAGCACGGCTCCGACGCGGTCCGCTACTGGGCCGCCAACGGCCGCTACGGCGTGGACACCACCTTCGACGTGGGCCAGCTCAAGATCGGCCGGCGGCTGGCGATCAAGATCCTGAACGCCTCGAAGTTCGTGCTCGGGCTGGCCGGCAGCGAGGGCGAGGTCACCGAGCCCGTCGACCTGTCGATGCTGGCCGCCCTGTCCGACATGGCGCGCGAGGCCACGCAGGCGTACGAGTCCTACGACCACACCAGGGCGCTGGAGGCCGTCGAACGCTTCTTCTGGTCCTTCTGCGACGACTACCTGGAGCTGGTCAAGGCGCGGGCGTACGAGTCCGGGCCGGCCGCCGCCTCGGCGCACGCCGCGCTGCGGCAGGCGCTCGACGCGCTGCTGAGGCTGTTCGCGCCGGTGTTGCCGTTCGTGACCGAAGAGGTGTGGTCGTGGTGGCGCGAGGGCTCGGTGCACCGCGCGGCCTGGCCGGCGCCCGAGCGCGGCGCGGGTGACCCGGCGGTGCTGGCCGTGGCCTCCGAGGTGCTGCGCCAGGTGCGCAAGGCCAAGTCCGAGGCCAAGCTGTCGATGCGGGCCGAGGTGTCCAGGCTCACGGTCTCGGGGCCGGAGGCCGGCCTCGTCCGGCAGGCCCAGGACGACCTGTGCGCGGCGGGCAACGTCGAGGAGTTCGTCCTGCACGGCGGCGACGTGCTGACGGTCGAGGTGCACCTGGGCTGAGTCCCGGGTCCCCGGCGGACGGCGAGGAGCACGCCTCGCCGTCCGTTCATCGGGCTCTGACCAGGCCCGTCGCACACCCGCGCGGTTATCGGCGCGCATCACCGGCGCGGACGTGCCAGTCTTGAACACGTGCAGATCGACCGCCCCACCACACTCGTACCGCCCGTGCTGGCCAAGATGGCCGCCTGGTGCGGATGCCTGATCCTCGTCGGCGTGGTCGTCTACTTCTTCGTCCAGGCGATCGCCAGGCTCACGTTCGTGGCGCTGCCCGTGGCGATCGCGCTGCTGCTGACCGCGCTGCTGTTCCCGCTGACCAAGAGCCTGCGCAAGGCGGGTCTGCGGCCCATCTACGCCACCTGGATCACCATGCTGGTCGCGCTGGTCGTGCTCGCCGGCACCGGCTGGCTGGTCGGGGCGCGGGCCAGCGAGGAGTTCCCCAACCTGGTCACGCAGGTGCAGGCCACCGCGCGATCGGTCCAGGAGTGGCTGATCACCGGCCCGCTCCACCTCAAACAGGCCCAGATCACCGGGTACGTCGACGAGATCGCCACGATGGTCAACGCCCAGCGCACCGCCATCACCGGCACGGTGTTGTCGGCCAGCGCCGTGGCGGTCGAGGTGCTCGCGTCCATCGTGCTGCTGCTGTTCGTGACGTTCTTCCTGCTCAAGGACGGCGACCGGATCTGGGGATGGTTCCTGCGCGCCTTCGGCTCGATGTCGCCGCGCGTCGACCGGGCCGGGCGCGCGGCCTGGACCACGTTGTCCCACTACGTCCAGGGCACCGTGGCCGTGGCGGCCGTGCACGGCCTGATCATGGGCATCGTGCTGGCCGGCATGGGGGTGCCGCTGTGGGCGCCGCTGGCCGTGCTGATCTTCTTCGCCAGCTTCATCCCCATCGTCGGCATCTTCTTCGCCGGCACCGTCGCCACCCTCGTCACCCTGGGCGCCAAGGGCCTGGTCTACGCGCTGATCTTCCTGGGGATCCTGATCGTCGAGCAGCAGCTGGAGAACCATGTGCTCCAGCCGCTGATCGTGGGACGGGCGCTCAACTTCCACCCGCTGGCGATCATCCTGGTGCTGTCCGTGGGCGGCATCCTGGCGGGCATCGCCGGGGCGGCCGTGGCCGTTCCGGTGGCGGCGGTGATCTACCGGGCGCTGCCGGAGTTGCGGCACCAACCGCCCGCGCTTCCGCCGCCGCCAGAACACCCCCTGCCCGCGGGGGAACCGCCGTCCGGGGAGCCGCCGGCCGCCGGGAGGTCGCCGTCCGGGGAGCCGCCGTCCGGGCGGGGCGAGGCGTCGGGGGGCGAGGCCGTGGGGCAGGGCATGTGGTCCCGTTCCGGTGTCGAGGGCGAGCCGGGGGGCGGCAGAGAGTAACCTCGTCACCCGTGACGCGTTCCTCCCTCACCACCCCGCCGCCGGACGCCTCGGCGCCCGCGGCCCATCCCGCCGCCCCGGCGGCGGGCAGTTCCCTCGGTGCCCACTACAGCCGCTGCTTCGGCTGCGGCGACGACCACCCGACCGGCCTGCACCTGAAGGCGGCCACGCCCGACGGCGTCACGGTCGAGGCCGAGTTCACCGTGGGGGAGGCCCACCAGGGCGCGCCGATGCTCGCCCACGGCGGTGTGCTGGCCGCCGCGATGGACGAAGTCATCGGAATGTCCGTCTACCTGTTCCACAAGCCGTATGTGACGGCACGGCTGGAGACCGACTACCTCCTCCCCGTTCCCGTGGGCACGACACTCCACCTGCGCGCCTGGTGCAACGGGATCACGGGCAGGAAGGCGTACCTTGAGGCTGAGGGGCGCGTCGGCGCTCCCGACGGGCCGGTCGCCGTCCGCGCGGCAGCGCTGTTCATCGAGGTGGGCATGGAACACTTCGCAAAGCACGGCGATCTCGCGGCCATCGCCGCCGAACACCAGGACTTCGAGGTGAACCCTTGAGCGACGTGGCGGTCCTCATCCAGCGGCTCGACACCGGGCTGCCGGTGCCGTCGTACGCCCACCCGGGCGACGCCGGCGCCGATCTCTACGCGGCCGAGGACGTCGAGCTGCTGCCGGGCGAGCGGGCCGTGGTCGGCACCGGCGTGGCGATCGCGCTGCCCGACGGCTACGCGGCGTTCGTGCACCCGCGCTCCGGCCTGGCGGCCCGCCACGGCGTCACGCTCGTCAACGCCCCCGGCACGGTCGACGCCGGCTACCGGGGCGAGATCAAGGTGACGTTGATCAACACCGATGCCAAGGAGCCGTTCCGCCTCCGGCGGGGCGACCGGGTGGCCCAGCTCGTCGTCCAGCGGGTCGAGCGCGCGGCCTTCCACGAGGTCGAACGCCTGCCCGGCTCGATGCGCGGCGCCAACGGATTCGGATCGACGGGCCGCTGAAGCAGCCGGCCCGAAGCAAGCCAGCCAGGGGTCACGGCCCCCGCGAACAGGGAGAGTGAGGAACGTGTTCCGACGTCGTCGTCGTGAGCAGCCGGAAGCGGTGGCCGATCAGGAGCCCGCGGCCCCCACCCACGAGTCCGGCCCGTGGGACGCCGACGAGCCCCACCCTGACACCGACAGGATCGACCTCGGCGGCCTGCGGCTGCCGCACAACCCCGACTTCGACGTACGGCTGGCCTCGCTCGGCGACCAGCACGTCGGCGTCGTCGTCCTGTACGAGGACAGCTCCCTGCAGCTCCAGGCCCTGGCCGCGCCGCGCACGGCCGGCCTGTGGGACGAGGTCAAGACCAAGATCATGGCGCAGGCCAAGACCCTTGAGGAGCGGCAGGGCCCGTTCGGCACCGAGCTGGCCGGCGAGGTCAACATCGACGGCGACGTCAGGGCGGCCCGCTACATCGGCGTCGACGGCCCGCGCTGGTTCCTCCTGGCGGCCATCACCGGCCCCGGCGCCCTCGACGAGCGCGTCTCCGGGGCGTTCATCGACTTCGTCAAGGACGTCGTGGTCGTACGCGGCGACGAGCCGATGGCCCGCGAGGAGCCCATCACGCTGAGCCGTCCGCACGAGCGGCAGGCCGCCGGCGAGCCGGACGAACGCCCGGCGTTCAGCCCCTTCAAACGCGGCCCGGAGATCAGCGAGACCCGCTGACCCTCGGGCGTCCGGGGCCTCAGGCACAGGTCGCGGGGCGTCCGGTCAGCCATCGTTCGACCGCGGCGCTCATCCTGCCGCCCGCCTCCAGCGCCGCCGCCTTGGCCGCGGCGGGGTTGGTGTGGGCGGCCTGGCCGAGGATCACGCCGAGCACGAGGTGGCACCGTACGCGGGAGGCCCACATCAGGTTGCCGCCCGCGGCGGTGCCCGAGCCGGTCTTGATGCCGATCACGCCGTGCCTGTTCAGCAGGGTGTTGGTGTTGGGCAGCCGGCCGGCCTCGCCCGGGACCGACGTGTCCGTCTGGGCCACCACCTCGCGCAGCACCGGGTCGCGCATCGCCTCCCTGGCCAGTTTGAGCTGGTCGGCGGCGGTGCTGACGGTGCTGTCCTCGTTGCCGCTGGCGCCCGTGTACGTGCTGCCCGACATGCCGAGGCGGCGCGCGGCGTCGTTCATCCGCGTCACGAAGCGTTCCTGGGAGCCGGAGTCCCAGCGGGCCAGGAGGCGGGCCACGTTGTTGCCCGACGGCACCATCATCAGCTCCAGCAGCCGCCGCAGCCGTACGGTCCGGCCCTCCCTGAGCGGCACGGTGGACTCCAGCCGCGAGTAGGACTCCTCGGCGGCCGTGCGGTCCACCGTGATCGGCGGGCCCTCGTCGCCCGGTCGCAGCGGGTGGCGGCGCAGGATCACGTAGGCGGTCATCACCTTCGTCACGCTGGCGATCGGCACCGGGGCGGGATCGCCGCTGACGCCCAGGCTGCCGACGTCCTCGACCTCGACCGCCGCCTGCCCCTCGGCGGGCCACGGCAGGGGCACGCCCCCGGAGGCGGACGGGACGGTCGCACAGCCCGACAGAACGCTCACCAGCAGCAGAAGCATGAAAGAACGTCGCATACCGGACACGATCGGCCACCGACATGTCCGCCCGGCCGTGGCCGCGTATCCGCCCGCGCTCGGCCGCGTATCAGCCACGCATCAGCCGGCGCGTCCGTCCGCGCTCGGCCGGCTGTCAGCCCGCCGGGAGGCGCAGCGTGGCGACGGCGCCGCCGTCCGGGGCGTTGGACAGGGTCAGCTCGGCGCCGATGACCCGGGCCTGGCCCAGCGCGATCGTCAGCCCCAGCCCATGGCCGTGCCCCCGCTCGGCCGCCCCCGTACGGAACCGCCTCGGCCCCTCGGCCAGCAACTCCGGCGGGAACCCGGGCCCCCGGTCGCGGACCTCGATCAGCCGGTCCCCGACCGTGATCTCCACCGGCTGCGCGCCGTGCCGATGGGCGTTCAGCACCAGGTTGGCCAGGACGCGGTCCAGGCGGCGTGGGTCGGTCTCGGCCACCGGGTTCCCCGCCGCCAGCACCCGGGCCGTCACCCCCACCCGGGCGGCCGACTCAGCGGCCAGGTCGGCCAGCGGCACCCGTACGCGCTCGGCGACCTCGGCGCCCGCGTCCAGCCGGGACACCTCCAGCAGGTCCTCCACCAGCGTGCGCAGCACCCGCACCCGGTCGCGTACCAGATCGGCGGTCTCGCCCTCCTCCAGCAGCTCGGCGACGGCGACCAGGCCCATCAGCGGGGTCCGCAGGTCGTGGGCGACGTCGGCGGTGAACCGCTGCTCGGCCAGCAGCCGGTGTTGCAGGCTCGCGGCCATGGAGTCCACGGCGGCGGAGATCCCGGCGATCTCGTCCCGGCCGCGCGCGCCGATGCGGGCGGCCAGGTCGCCGTCGGCGATCCGGCGGGCGGTACGGGCGACCCGCCGCAGCCGCCGGTTGGGCAGCTCGGCCGCCAGCACCGACAGCGGCACCACCCCGGCCAGGGCGAGCAGCCCGGCCTTGGCCATGTTCCGGTCCAGCGCGTAGAGGCCGCGCAGCTCCGAGCCCATCGAGATCTGCGTGCTCACCGCCTGCGTGCCGTCGTCCCCGTACGGTTGCACCGCCCACACCCAGGGCTCGTCCCGGTGGTCGAGGCCGTACCAGACGACCCGCTCGCCGGGCCGCAGCTGCGCGGCCAGGGCGTCGGGGAGCTCCTCGACGCTCACCACGTCGGCGGGCCCACCGGCGACGGCCAGCGACTTCTCGATGGCCGCCACCGCCCGCGCCTCGCCGATGGCCAGCGACCGCTGCCAGGTCGCCCGGTGCACCAGGAGCCCCACCACTGCGGCGACGACGGTCGAGGCGAGCGTGACCAGGGCGGCGATCTTCCAGCGCAGCGAGGACGGGTTCATGTGACGGCCAGCTTGTAGCCGAACCCGCGTACCGTCTCGATGCGCTCGACGCCGATCTTCCTGCGCAGCCGTTGCACGCACAGATCGACCACGCGGCTGTCGCCGTCCCATCCGTAGTCCCACACGTTGCGCAGCAGCGTGGCGCGTTCCAGCACGATGCCGGGATGGGCGGCGAACTCCAGCAACAACCGCAGCTCGGTCGGCGACAGCTCGACGCGCCGCCCGGCCCGCCGCACCTCCAGCGCGCCGGTGTCGACGCTCAGCTCGCCGAACTCCAGCACGGCCTGCGCGGGCCCCGGCTCGGCCCCGGCGGCGGGCGGCCGCGCGAACGTGGCCCGGCGCAGCAGCGACCGGATCCTGGCCACCAGCACCGGCAGGTCGACCGGTTTGACCACGTAGTCGTCGGCGCCGCCCTCCAGCCCGGCGACCACGTCCAGCCCGTCGCCGCGGGCCGACATCATGAGGATCGGCACCTGGCTGGTCTCCCTGATCCGGCGGCACACGCTGATGCCGTCCAGGCCGGGCAGCATCACGTCCAGCAGCAGCAGGTCGTGATCCCCGGTACGGGCGGCCTCCAGCCCGTCGAGCCCGTCGGCGGCCGTGGTCATCCGGTAGCCGTACCGTTCCAGGGCCTTGCCCAACGACGTACGGATCACCGCGTCGTCCTCGACGAGCAGGAGGGATGTCATGAATGTGCACCATACCTAGCGAAGTGCGGTGACAGGTTCCATGCGGGCGGCGCGCAGGGCCGGGTAGAGGCCCGCGAGCAGCCCGACGACGGCCCCGGCGGCGGGGGCCAGCACGGCCAGCCGTACGTCCAGGACGGGCGTCCACTGCTTGACGGCACAGACGGTGACGATCACTACGATCCCCACCGAAGCGCCTATGATCCCGCCGGTCAGCCCCGTGAGGGTGGACTCCAGCAGGAACTGCGCGGCGATGTGGCGGCGGGCGGCGCCGAGCGCGCGGCGCAGGCCGATCTCGGAGACCCGTTCCATCACCGTCACCAGCGTGACGTTGGCGATGCCGACCGCGCCCACGACCAGCGAGACCAGCCCGAGGATCAGGAACAGGGCGTTCACGTCGCCCTCCACCGCGTCGCGCGCCCGCGTGGGACTCGGCGGCGAGATGACCTGGAGCAGCGCCTCGTTGCCGGGGCTGAGCGCGGTCGGGGCCTGCCCGGCGATCAGCTCCGCGGCCCCGACCGAGGTGTTGACCAGCACCCGGGTCACGGTGCCCAGGCCGTAGCGCGCGCCGGTCGTCGGCGGCAGGATGACCGCGCTGGTCAGGCTCTTCTCCCGCTGCGGGTCCCCGAGCACGCCGATCACCGTGTACGCCCGGGTGCCGATGAAGACGGCCGGCGCCCGCGTCAGCCGGGTGATGCCCAGCAGCTCGGCCGCGTTCCGGCCGAGGACGACGACCTCGTCCCCGCGGGCGATGTGCCCGGCGTCGAAGTAGCGTCCCTCGATCATCCGGCCCTTGACCGCCGCCGGCAGGCCGGGCCCGCTGGAGACCACGGTCAGCGTCTGGTCGGTCACCCGGGACGGGTCCACGACGTCGTTCGAACGTACGACGAGGTTGGCGCTCTGGTCCGACTCGGCCAGCGCGGCGGCCGAGACCACCCCGCGCAGCCGGCTCACCCGGCCGACGTCGGCCCAGCCGACCAGGGGGAACGGGTTCGCCGGCACCTCGACCGTGACGGAGGTGGCGGTCAGCTCGTCGAAGCGGCCGACGATCTGGTTGCCCGCCGTGGCGGCGACGCCAAGGGTCACCACGAGCGTGGTGATGCCCAGCACCGTGCCCAGCGTGGTCAGGGCCGAGCGCACCGGGCGGGCCAGCAGGCCCGCCATCGACTCGGTCAGCAGGTCGCGCGGGTGCACGTCTACTCCTCCGTGAGGACGCCGTCGGTGATGCGCACCCGGCGTCCGGCCCGGTCGCTCACCTCGGTCTCGTGGGTGATGACGACGATGGTCATCCCTTGGGCGCGCAGCTCGGCGAACAGGTCGAGCACGGCGTCGGTGTTCCTGCTGTCGAGGTTGCCGGTGGGCTCGTCGCACAGCAGCAGCGACGGCCCGCCGAGGAGGGCGCGGGCGATGGCGGCGCGCTGCCGCTCGCCGCCGGACAGCCTGCCGGGCAGGAAACCCGTCCGGTGCGACAGCCGTACTCGTTCCAGGGCGCGCATCGCGCGCTCCCGCCGTCCGGCGCGCGGCGCGGCGCCGTAGACCTCGGCCAGCATGACGTTCTCCAGTACGGTGCGGTGCGGCAGCAGGTGGAAGGACTGGAAGACGAAGCCGATCCGGCTGCCGCGTACGGCGGTGCGCACGCCGTCCTTCAGGGTGGTGGTCTCGATGCCGTCGAGCCGGTAGCTGCCGCCGGTCGGCCGGTCGAGCAGGCCGAGGGTGTTGAGCAGGGTCGACTTCCCCGACCCCGACGGGCCGACGACGGCGACGTAGTCCGACCGTTCGACCCGCAAGTCGACGGCGGACAGCGCCCTGACGGGCGGGTCGGCGGGGAACTCCTTGGTCAGGCCGCTCAGCAGGATGACCGGCTCAGGCACTGTTGATCACCACCTGGTCACCCGGCCTGAGGTCGCCGGTCACCTCCACGGCCCCGTCGGCGGACAACCCGGTACGCACCTCGACCTCCCTGGTCCGGTCGGCCGCGGTCGCCACCTGCACCCTGGCCCTGCCGTCCGCGGCCGTGACGACCGCCGCGACGGGCACCACGAGCACCTCCCGGTCGGTCGCGCCGATGGTCACGCGGACCGTGACGGGCGCGCCGGCGAGCTTCTTGAGCCCCTTCATCGAGACCGGCGTGATCGCCACCGGCACGGCGCCCTTCGCGTCGCGTCCGCCGATCGAGGTCACCGAGCCGGGAACGGTCGTGCCGGCCTCGGTCTCGATGTTGGCCGTCAGCCCCGCCTTGACCCGTCCGGCCTCGGCCGCGTCCAGCGAGCCGGACACCACGAAGGCGGAGCCGGTGACCGTGGCGACCGCCCGGTCCACCGTCTCGCCCGCCTTGACGGCCGGTTTGTGCAGGCGGACGGGCAGTTTGGGCAGGAAGACGACCTCTCCCGGCGGCACGGTCGTCCCGTACGTCCGGGAGAACTCGGCCAGCATCGCCCGCGCCGCCGCCAGGTCGCTGCGTGCGCCGGCCACCTTCAGCTCGGCGGGGGAGAGCTGCCTGGCCTGCCGGAGCGCCTGCTCGGCGGTCAGTACGGCCTCGCGCGCCGTCCGTACGTCCTTCTCCAGCTCGGTCAGCCGTCGCGCCCGCGCGAGCCCGGCCTCCTCCCGTACGCGGTCCAGGGCCGTCCGGGCGGCGGCCAGGTCGGCCCGCGCGTTGGCGACCCGGAGCTCGGCCAGGCGGGTGTCGGCGGGCGACCCCAGGGTGGGCGCGGCTGTGGGGGCGGTCGTGGGGGGCGCGGTGGGGTCCGCCGCCGGGGCGGTGGGTTTCGCGGTGGCCTGGGCGAGCTCCTGCTGCGCGGTCAGCAGCCTCTCCTCGGCCGCCCGTACGGCGCTCTCGGCGGCCTCGACCTTGGCCTCGTCCTCGGCGCTGCGGTCCTCCGCCCGCTCCCTGTCCAGTGCCCGTTCGGCCGCCCGCAGGTCCTGCCGGGCGTTGGCGAGCCTGACCTTCAGCGGGAGCACGTCCCGGCCCTGGTCGAGGGCCTTGCGCTCGGTGGCCAGCACTTCCCGCGCGGTCCGTACGGACCGGAGCAGCTCCTCGCGCTTCTCCCGCAGCTCCAGCGTGGGTTCCTGGGCCTCGTAGCCCCGCTTGGCGTAGAAGCGCGACAGCGCGGCGACGGTCGCCCGGTCGAACACCCTGGTCAGCGGCACGCGGTGGCCGAGCCTGCGCAGCGCCTTCTGCAACTGCTCGACGTCGGCCCCCTCGGCACCGGGGACGATGCCCCGGTGCATCGGCACCCGTCCCGACAGGACGAACACCGGGCGCCCGTTCACCTCCATCAGCACCGCGCCCTCCGCGAGCGTGCCCCGGCGGGGAGCGCGGGTGGCGCGCTGGACGGTCTCGCCGCCGCCCACCGTCCCCGCCAGCGACACCGGGTAGGGCGAGCCGTACTCCAGCGTGCCGCTGACCACGACGGTGGCGACCAGTTTGCGCCGCTCGACCTCGACGGTGACCAGCGACGGCTTGGGCGGTCTGCGCGCCGCCGCCTCGTCGGCCGGGGAACGCAGCAGGGTGCCCACCCCCCACCCGGCCGCCGCGATCACCACGACCACGGCCAGGACGATCAGCAGCTTGCCACGAGGAGTACGCATCACCGCTCTTGGAACCCGTACTTCACCCTGGCCTCATTGGTGAGCCGCCGTTGCTGGGGGATGAACACGGCGTAGAAGTCCTTGCCGCACTCCAGGTCCGCCAGCGCCGACCTGATCTCCTTGGCCAGGTACGGCCGCGCCGCCTCCGCCGTGACCTTGCCCGCCTTCGCCAGCCGGTCGGCCTGCTCGCCCCACACCGTCATCCCGCGCGCGCTCAGCGCCAGCGGCCTGGCCGAGGGCACCCGCTCACCCTTGGACTTCAGGCACTCGGCGAACGGCGCGGCCAGCTCCAGCAGCTTGGGGTCGCCGTCGAGGGACTTGTCGATGTTCTCGATCTCGGTGCTCATCTGGTCCTGGTAGTCGGCGACCGAGGTGACCATGAGACCGTCCACCTGGCGCAGGGCGGTGACGCGGCACTCGTTCATGGTCTTGACGTACGCGGCCCGCGCGCTGCCCGAGAGGGCGTCGATCGTGGCCTGGTTGGGGTCCGGCGCCCGCGTCTCCCGCGGCTTCGGGTAGACGATGGCGGAGAAGACGCCGAAGCCGTTCTTGGCGCGGTCGGCCTTCATCGCGCCGTACTCGGCGGGCTCGGCCTCGACCCTGGCCGGTCCGGCGACCGAGGGGGTGTAGGCGAAGCCCTTCTGCTTCATGCAGGTGGCGATGACGGTCTCCCGTTCGCGTACCTTGCCCGCCGTCGTGCTCCCGCCGCCGGCCGCCGGCTCCGGGTCTCCCGCCGGCGCGCCTCCGCAGCCGGTCAGCACCGCCAGGACGAGCAGACCGCACACCAGCACACGCATCAGGGGCTCCTTGTCGGTGGGAACGCGCCGCCCGTGCGGCGCGGTGGCCACTCTGGAGGCCGTACGCGTCCGTCCCGCGTCCGCTGTGTATCCCGGGACGCTCAGCCATGTATCCGCCGTGCATCAAAGCCACCAACGGCGACATTTGCGACACCCGTAACGGCGATATTCGCGGACGGCTGGCCATCACATAGGCTGAACCATCATGAGTACGGCAGAGCCTCCGAAACGCGGGGGATTGCGCGGCTTCTTCAGCCGGCTGGCCACCACCCAGTCCGAGATCGAGGCCCAGGAACTGCGGGAAGACGCCGACGAGGTGGGCGCGACCCCCATCGTGTCGTGTGGCGGGCGCCGCAGGTTCTGCGTAGCGGGTACGCTACGTACGGTGACATTGCGTCCGAGGGGCGGCGCCCCCGCCCTGGAGGCCGAGCTGTACGACGGGTCCGACGTGATCGATCTCGTCTGGCTCGGCCGCCGCAAGATCGCCGGCATCGAGCCCGGCCGCACGGTCAAGGCCGAGGGCCTGGTCAGCATGCAGGACGGGCGCAAGGTGATGTTCAATCCGCGATACGAACTGCGCCCAGGGAGTTGATCAGGTGAGTGCTGAGGCGGAAGAGGTCGCGCACGACACTGTCGAGGCGGCCGTGCGAGCCCAGCTCGCCAAGGCGTTCGGCGGGGTCCGGGGCATCATCGAGGCCGCGGTGCCGACGATCGCCTTCACGGTGTCGTGGATCGCCACCGAGGAGCTCAAGCTGTCGCTCATCGTCAGCGTCTCGCTGTCGGTGGTGCTCCTGCTGGCCAGAGTGCTCCAGCGGTCGACGCCGCAGTTCGTGATCAACAGCCTGATCGGCATCGCGATCGGCGCGTTCTTCGCCAGCCGCACCGGCAACGCGAAAGACTACTTCCTGCCCGGCATCCTGTGGAACGGCGCGTACTCGGTGGGCATGTTGTTGTCCATCGTCACCCGCTGGCCGGTCGTCGGCTTCCTCATCGGCTCGGTCACCAACGACCCGGTGGGCTGGCACAAAGACCCCGGCGTCGTCCGCCTGTGCACGCGGCTGACCTGGCTCCTCATGGTGCCGTGCGTGGTGCGGGTGGCGGTGCAGGGTCCCGTCTACCTGTTCGGCGGCGGCGACCAGGCGGTGGCCGCGCTCGGCTTCGCCAAGATCGTGATGGGCTGGCCCCTCCAGGTGGCGGCCCTGGCCGCGATGCTCTCGCTGCTCGGCCGCGGCCGCACCCCCATCAAGCCCCCCGTCGCCCCCGCCTGACCTCGACCCGTCGCCCCTGCCCGCTCGTTCGGCCATGATTCTCGGATGACGTACGACGAAGGCCCGCTGGCCGAGCGGGTCGCGGTGGTGACCGGGGTGAGCCGCCGGGCCGGGATCGGCTTCGCGGTCGCGCGCGAGCTGCTGGCGTCCGGCGCGCGGGTGGCGGTTCAGTCCTGGACCCCGCACGACGCCGGGCAGCCGTGGGGCAGCGACCCGGCGGGCATCGACGGCGTGCTCGACGCCCTGGGCGGCACGGGTGACCGGCTGCTGCACATCGAGGCGGACTTCGCCGACCCGGCGGCCCCCGCGTACGTGATGGAGCGGGCCGCGAGCCGGTTCGGGCATGTCGACGTGCTGGTCGCCAACCACGCGCGCAGCTCCAAGCAGTCGCTGGAGGAGGTGACCGCGGCGGAGCTCGACCTGGCGTGGGCGGTCAACGCGCGGGCCAGTGTGCTGCTGACGCAGGCGTTCGCCGCCCGGCACGACGACCGGCGTCCCGGTGGGCGGGTGGTGCTGTTCACCTCCGGTCAGCATTTGGGGCCGATGCCCGACGAACTGCCGTACGCGATCAGCAAGGGCGCGATCCACCAGATGACGCTCAGCCTCGCCGACGCGCTCGCCGATCGCGGCATCACCGTCAACTGCGTCAACCCGGGCCCGGTCGACACGGGCTGGGCGGGCCCCGAACTCGCCCGCCAGGTCGGGACCGCGCTCCCGGCAGGGCGGTGGGGCCGCCCGGAGGAGGCCGCCCGGCTCGTCCGCTGGCTCGCCACGGACGAGGCCGCCTGGATCACCGGCCAGGTAATCAACTCCGAAGGCGGCTTCCGCCGCTGGACCAAATAACCCCCGCCCCCTGGGCTCGCCCCTCCGGGCTGAGGGCCCCTCGAACGTCTGAACCCCCTGCGCACCACCGAACCACCTCGCAGCCCCCCAGCCTGCCCCTGGAGGCCCAGCTCCCAGGAGCCGCCGCCCGCCGGCTGCCCCCGCAGTCCGGCCCTCTGGGGAGCCACTGCGCGTACGACGGGTGGGAGTCGCCGCACTATCGCTCGCCAGCAGCGCCCTGGAATGCGCCGGTGGCCGGCCCGCCCTCTGGTGGGGGCTTTGGGTGGTCTGAGGGGGAGTGAGGGCGTGGGAGTGTGGGTGGGTGAGGGGTGGGCTTGTGGTCAGGCTGGTGTCGCGGGTGTGGGGGGTGCTCGGCGGGCGGGTGCGGTGGCGGGTGTTGTGGCTCACGCACGCCACCTTCATGGTCGGCGTCACCGGCCTCGTACGCGACCCCGACGGCCATGTGCTCGTACTGCGCCACCGCCTGTGGCAGGAGGGGCGGCAGTGGGGCTTCCCCACGGGGTTCGCCAAGCGGGGCGAGACGTTCGAGGGCACGGTGGAGCGCGAGGTGTTCGAGGAGACCGGCCTGCGCGTACGCACCGGGCGGCTGCTGCGCGTACGCAGCGGGTTCGGGCTGCGGGCCGAGGTGGCCTACGAGGCCGCGCTCATCGGCGGAACGCTCCGGATCGACCCGCTGGAGATCCTCGAAGCCCGCTGGGTCACCCCTGACGACCTGCCCGAGGGCCTCCAGGCCGCCCACCGCGAGCTGCTCATCCCGCGTACGCCCAGCCAGACCACCGACTGACCGCGACCACGACCACGGGCCCCTCGGGCGGACGCCCGCGGTACTGCTCGTACTTGCCGGCCAGCGCCCGCAGGGCGGCGTCGTGGCCGGGTTCGCGTATGGTCGCCGTGCCGTCGGCGCGTGCCCACCACAGCCGGGTCCAGTCGTCGTCGTAGTGGTCGGCGAGCAGGCTGACCCGCGGGTTGGCGCGGATGTTGCGCAGCCGCCGCAGGTCGTACGTGGTCTTCGGCTTGTGGTCGATCGCGAAGACCACGTCGTCGCCGAGGACGGCGAAGGTGACCGGCACCAGGTGCGGCACCCCGCCCGCGTCGGCCGTCGCCAGACGGGCGACGCGGGCGTGCTCGAACAGCGACCGGGCGCGGCCGGCGTGCAAGGCCGTGCTCAGCGCTGGGAGAGCAGGTGGGCGAGCTCTTCCTCGACCTCCTGGCTGGCTACGAACAGCAGCTCGTCACCGGCCTCCAGCGGGTCGTCCGCGGTCGGCACCAGCACCCGGCCCTCGCGCAGGATCGCCACCAGCGCCGAGTCGACCGGCCACGGCACCGAGCCGGCCCGCTGGCCCACGACCGGCGCGTCCTCGGCCAGGGTCAGCTCCACCAGGTTGGCCTGGCCCTGGCGGAACGTCATCAGGCGCACCAGGTCGCCGACGCTGACCGCCTCCTCCACCAGCGCGCTCAGCAGGCGCGGCGTCGAGACGGCGACGTCGACGCCCCACGACTCGTTGAACAGCCACTCGTTGTTGGGGTGGTTGATGCGGGCCACCACGCGCGGAACGCCGTACTCGGTCTTGGCCAGCAGCGACACGACGAGGTTGACCTTGTCGTCGCCGGAGGAGGCCACCACGACGTGGCAGTTGCTGAGCCCGGCCTCGTCGAGGGAGGCGATCTCGCAGGCGTCGGCGAGCAGCCACTCGGCGCGCGGCACGCTGTCGATCTTGATGGCCCGCGGGTCCACGTCGATCAGCAGGACCTCGTGACCGTTCTCCAGCAGCTCGGCGGCGATGGAACGGCCCACGGCGCCCGCGCCGGCGATGGCGATGCGCATCAGTCGTCCTCTTCCGGCGCCGCGGCGAGCACCTTGTTGATCCGGTCCATGTCGTTCTCGGCCGCGATGACGTGGAGCAGGTCGCCCTCCTGCACCACGGTGTCGTCCTTGATCGTCAGGGCCTCGCCCATGCGGTTGATGAAGCCCACGCGGGCGCCTGCGCGGGCTTCGAGGTCGACGACGCGGGTGGCGATCCAGGCCGGGTTGGCGCTGACCTCGGCCAGCACGACTGTGCCCGTGGGGTCGCGCCACAGCGGCTCGGCGCCCTCGGGCAGGATGCGGCGCAGGATCTGGTCGGCCGTCCAGCGCACGGTGGCCACCGTGGGGATGCCCAGCCGCTGGTAGACCTCGGCCCGCCGGGGGTCGTAGATGCGGGCGACCACGTTGTCGACGCCGAACGTCTCTCGGGCCACCCGGGCGGAGATGATGTTGGAGTTGTCGCCGCTGGAGACCGCGACGTAGGCGGTCGCCGACTCGATGCCGGCCTCGGTGAGCACGTCGCGATCGAAGCCGACGCCGGTCACCCGCCGCCCGCGGAAGCCCGCGCGCAGGCGGCGGAACGCCTGCGGGTCGCGGTCGATGATGGCGACGGAATGGCCGCTGTCCTCGAGGATGTGGGCGAGGGTCGAACCGACCCTGCCGCATCCCATGATCACTATATGCATACTCCCCCGCACTCCGCGGTCGGCCGGTTGCTCGACACCAGTATGGCCCGATGGGGGAGCGCCTCGTTTAGGACGGCGGCATGCGGCTAGCATCTCGTTACGTGGCGAAGGTAACGGATCTTGTCAAACGCGTGCTCGTGGGGCGCGCCCTGCGTAGCGGGCAGCTCCACGAGCAACTCCTGCCCAAACGCATCGCCCTGCCGGTCTTCGCCAGTGACGCGCTGTCCTCGGTGGCCTACGCGCCGCAGGAGATTTTGGTCATCCTGTCGCTGGCCGGAGTCTCGTTCTATTCCTACAGCCCCTGGATCGCCATCGCCGTCGTGGTGGTGATGCTCACCGTCGTGGCGTCGTACCGGCAGAACGTGCACGCCTACCCCAGCGGCGGCGGCGACTACGAGGTGGCCACCACCAACCTCGGCAAGAACGCCGGGCTCACCGTCGCCAGCGCGCTCATGGTCGACTACGTGCTGACCGTCGCCGTGTCGGTGGCCAACGGCGTCGACTACGTGGGCGCGACGATCCCCTTCGTGGCCGAGCACCGACCGGTGATCGCCATCGTCATCGTGATCCTGCTCACCGTGGTCAACCTGCGCGGCATCCGCGAGTCCGGCGCCGCCTTCGCCGTCCCCACGTACGCCTTCATGTTCGCGGTGATCGGCCTGGTCGCGTGGGGCGGCATACGGCTGCTGGTGTTCGGCGACGAGCTGCGGGCGCCCAGCGCCGGGTTCACGATCCGGCCCGAGCAGACCAACCTGGCCTCCTTCGCCGCGGCCTTCCTGATCCTGCGCGCCTTCTCCTCCGGCTGCGCCGCGCTGACCGGCGTCGAGGCCATCAGCAACGGCGTGCCCGCCTTCCGCAAGCCCAAGAGCAAGAACGCCGCCACGACCCTGCTCATGATGGGCCTGATCGCCATCACCATGTTCGGCGGCATCATCGCGCTCGGCCTGGCCTCCGGCGTACGGGTGGCCGAGCCGAGCGTCGTCGCCGAGGACCTGCTCGGCCTCGACGGCAAGCCCGTCGGCGAGGGTTACTACCAGCAGCCGATCATCTCCCAGGTGGCCGACGCGGTGTTCGGGGGCGGCTCGCTGCCGTTCGTGGTGATCTCCGCGGTGACCGCGCTCATCCTGTTCCTGGCCGCGAACACCGCCTTCAACGGCTTCCCCGTGCTCGGCTCGATCCTCGCCCAGGACCGTTACCTGCCCCGCCAGCTCCACACCCGCGGCGACCGGCTGGCCTTCTCCAACGGCATCATCATCCTGGCGCTCGGCGCCTGCCTGCTGCTGTGGGGTTTCCAGGCCGACGTCAGCCGCCTGCTCAACCTCTACATCGTCGGCGTGTTCGTCTCCTTCACGCTCAGCCAGACCGGCATGGTCATCCACTGGACCCGTCATCTGAAGACCGAGACCGACCGCCAGGTCCGCCACCAGATGCAGCGCTCCCGCGTGATCAACTTCTTCGGCGCCATCATGACCGGCCTGGTGCTGATCGTCGTGTTGCTGACGAAGTTCCTGGTCGGGGCGTGGATCGTGGTCATCGCGATGCCGGTGTTGTTCCTCATGATGAAGGGCATCCGCCGCCACTACGACAAGGTCGCGGCCGAGCTGGAGATCACCGACGAGTACGAGCCCGCCATGCTGCCCGCGCGCAACCACGCGATCGTGCTCGTCTCCAAGATCCACAAGCCGACCATGCGCGCTCTCGCCTACGCCCGCGCCACCCGTCCCTCCTCGCTGGAGGCGATCACCGTGGGCGTCGAGGGCGAGGAGGCGCGCCAGCTCCAGGAGGAGTGGGAGCGGCGCGGCATCCCGGTGCCGCTGAAGATGCTCGACTCGCCCTACCGCGAGATCACCCAGCCCATCCTCGACTACGTCAAGACCCTGCGCCGCCGCTCGCCGCGCGACGTCGTCACCGTCTTCATCCCCGAGTACGTCGTCGGCCACTGGTGGGAGCACCTGCTGCACAACCAGAGCGCGCTGCGGCTGAAGGCCAGGCTGCTGTTCAAGCCGGGCGTCATGGTGACCAGCGTGCCCTGGCAGCTCCACTCCTCCGACCGGCTCAAGGGCCGGCCCGAGCCGTACGCGCCGGGCGCGGTGCGCCGCCCGTGGCACCAGACGGTCCAGGACGAGGAGCAGATCAAGGCGCGCTGATCAGCGCCCGCAGCCGCCAGGTGTCGTCCGCGGTCCAGCCCCGCGGCGCGGCGACGGCGACCCACCCGTCCACGATGTTGCCGCCGTACCGGTGGCCGTGGCCGGGCGGTACGGACATCGCGGCCGTCATGTCCACCAGCACCTGCCAGAACGTCACCAGCGGGAACCAGTTCATCTGCGGGTTCACCCCGGGCCCCCGCGGGCCCTCCAGCCAGGCGGGCCGGTGGTAGAGCAGCGTGGGCGACCACCACACGACGGGGTCGGTGGCGTTCTGCAGGTAGACCACCCGGGGCAGCGGCCACGGCCCCTGGGGCAGGGACAGGTCGGCCGGATGCTGGGCGAAGCGGGCCGTCCGGCCCAACTGGTAGACCGGCCGCCACACGGGGCTGCCGGGGTCGCGGTGGGTCGTCAGGTGGTGCCAGATGTGGTTGGCGTTCGGCGGGCCGACGAACAGCGCGCCGTCGGTCCGTCCCGCCAGGTCGTCCAGGTCGCGGAAGGAGCCCTCCAGCTCGTACGAGCCCAGGCTCTCGCCGGAGACCAGCAGCCGGGGCCGCGCGGCCGGCGGGAGCCGTTCCCACCTGGCGTACACGGCCTCGAACAGGGCCCGGCCCGCGGCCGCCGCCTTGTCCTTGTCGGCCAGGAACGACACCCAGCTCGGCAGGTAGGAGTACTGCAGCGCGACCAGGGCGGTGTCGCCGTTGTACATGAACTCCAGCGAGTGGGCGATGTGCTGGTCCACCCAGCCGGTGCCGGTCGTGCCGAGCACCGCGAGCACCGGACGGCCGAACCCGCCCGTCCGCTCCAGCTCGCGTACGGCCACCGCGGCCTGCGCCTGGGGCGAGGAGGCGGCGCCGAGGCCGACGTACACGCGGACGGGCTCGGTCGCCGGTCGGCCGGAGAAGGCGGTCAGCTGGGGGACCGTGGCGGCGGTGCCGGTGAAGCGGCGGCCCTCCCGGCCCAGGGACTCCCACGTCACCAGCGAACCCGGCCCGCCCGACACCTTGTCGGAGTCCGGCCTGCGCACACCCGGATGGGTGCCCTTGTTGGTGACCGAGGAGACGTCGCTCACCGTGTTGACGAACCCGGAGAACAACACGTCGTCGGCGAACACCGCGACCAGCGTGGCGATGATCAGCACCCCGGCCACATGGCCCACGTAGGCGGGGACGTACCGGTCGAGCCAGCCGATCAGCCTGCGGCCGCCCAGGCGTACGAGCCGGGCCACCAGCAGGCCCAACGCGAACAGCGTGACCGCCACCGCGAGGATCACCGGCGGGAACCAGGTGATCCGGGTGTCCATGCCCATGAGCGCCCGTACGTCGCGCTGCCAGTCGATGCTGTACCACAGCGCCACGACGCCCAGCCCGCAACAGCCGCCCACCATCACCTGCCAGGCGGTCCGCCGCGCCGGCTCGGGCAGCCGGTACGGGATCACCGCCCGCCCGAGCGCCCCCAGCGTCGCCCCCACCGCGTAGCCGAGGATGCCGGTGATCGCGCCCATCACGCCCTGGAACAACCACGTGCGCGGCAGCAGCGAGGGCGTCAGCGAGGCGCAGGCGAACAGCGTGGCCAGCAGCGTGCCCCCGAATCCGAGCCGCCGGCGCACCACCCGACCTCTGTCCATCATCACCTAGAGTATTGAATCAAGTCCGAATAGTAGTCATGTGGGTCGTGGCGCGGGGCGCGCGGCCGTCGCGTGTGGCGGCTCACCATAGGGTGGGGGTGTGGAACAGGCATCTCTGGAGCTGACGGTAGGTCCGGTCGCGCATGGCGGCTGGTGTGTGGCGCGCCACGAAGGGCGGGTGGTCTTCGTCCGGCACGCGTTGCCCGGTGAGCGGGTGATCGCCGACGTGACCGAGGAGACGACCCGGTTCCTGCGCGCCGACGCCGTGGAGATCCTGGAGCCCTCGCCCGACCGTGTCGTCCCGCCCTGCCAGTACGCCGGCCCCGGCCGCTGCGGCGGCTGCGACTGGCAGCACGCCACCCTGGAGGCGCAGCGCCGGCTCAAGGCCCAGGTCGTGGCCGAGCAACTCCACCGCCTGGCGGGCATCGAGCGCGAGGTCGTCGTGGAGGAGGTGCCCGGCGCCAAGGACGGGCTCGGCTGGCGCACCCGCGTGCAGTTCGCCGCCACGCCCGCCGGTGAGCTGGGCTTCCGCCGCCACCGTTCGCACGAGATCGAGGTCGTCGACGCCTGCCTGATCGCCCATCCCGAGGTCGAGGCGGTCGCGGCGGAGGACCACGAATGGCCGGGCGCGGCGGGCATCGAGGTCATCGCCTCCGCCGCCGGCGACCGTGCCGTGGTGGTCTCGCCGCGCCCGCGGCGCAGCGTGACCGTGCCCGAGCTCGACGCGCCCGCCTCGATCCTGCTCGACCAGGGCAAGGGCCGTACCGTGCCGCGCCGCGGCTCGGGCGTGCTGCGCGAGCACGTGGGCGACCGCGAGTTCCGGGTGGCCGGCAGTGGCTTCTGGCAGGTGCATCCGGGGGCGGCCGAGACGCTGCTCGACGCGGTGCTGGCCTACGCCGCCCCCGAACCGGGGGAGTGGGCACTCGACCTCTACTGCGGGGTCGGCCTGTTCGCGGCCGGGCTGGCCGAGGCGGTGGGGCCGGAGGGCGCGGTGTTCGGGCTGGAGTCCGACGCGGCGGCAGTCCGCGACGCCCGCGCCAACCTACGCGACCTGCCGCAGGCCAGGATCGAGCGCGGCCGGGGCGAGGAGGCGCTCGACCGGTTCCAGATCGAGCGCGCCGACCTCGTGGTGGTCGACCCGCCGCGGGCGGGGCTCGGGCGCGAGGTCGTCGAGCGCGTCGCCGCCCTTGAGGCGCTGCGCATCGTCTACGTCTCCTGCGACCCCGCGACGCTGGCCAGAGACCTCAAGTGGCTGGGCGAGCTGGGCTACGAGCTGACCGACCTGCGCGCCTTCGACGCCTTCCCGATGACCCACCACGTGGAGTGCGTGGCGCTGCTGGTGAAGCGCTGATTTGCGGCCCTGACCAGCAGCGGGACAACAGAATAAGTTTCACGACGCGTCAGGTTGATTCTGGATATTCCAAGATCATGACGCATGTGCAGCGCACGATCAAGAAACGCCCCGCCACCGAGATCCGGTGACGGGGCGTCCTCGTGCTGCAGATCGGTCAGCCCTGGCTTCGACCAGGAGGCCCGGCGACGGCTTACGGCACCAGCAGCGGGCCGACTCCAGCGACTTCGCGTTCGGGTGGTGGTGACACGATGCCGAGCGCGATGCCGCCCTGGCCGACTTCGACGCCGATGATGCGATCGCCGTCCTGCTTCCAGCGGCGCATCACCTCGACCGCTTCGGGGAACACGCGCACGTCCTCAGGGCCGTTGACGAAGCGTGCTTCCCGTACGGTGCCGTCGATGTCCAGGTAGAGGACGGGCAGCAGCAGGGCGAAACCCAGGACAGCGGGTGGGGTTACCGTCACTCGAAGCAGAGAACTTCGACCCGTGACCGCAACGGCTCGCCAAGGCGATGGCACGAGACGAGGAAGGCCGCCCATGCCCAAATACCTGCTGCAATCCACCTACACCACAGAGGGCCTCCGTGGGCTGCTGCGAGACGGTGGCAGCGCACGTCGGCAAGCGGTCGATCGCCTGGCGCAAAGCGTCGGCGGGCGAGTCGAGCAGATGTATTTCGCGTTCGGCGAGACGGACACGTATGTGATCCTCGATCTGCCGAGCAATGCGGCCTCGGCCGCGCTGGCTCTCGCTGTTTCGGCGTCTGGGGCTGTGCGGACGAACACGATCGTCCTGCTGACGCCGGAGGAGGTCGACGAGGCCACGCGAACCGAGGTTGCCTACCGGGCTCCTGGCGGGTGACAGCAGAGCGGTCGCAGGCGAGGCGACGGCCTGGACGGCTTCCTCGGGACAGCCGCACTCCGGTTCTGGCAGGGCCGGCGGCCGGCGGACGATCACGCCCGGTCTGATGTCCTGATGGCGGGGCGGCCGGCGGCGCGATCCAGAGCCGCGTACGCCCAATCCGGGTCCGGCCACAGACTGCGCACTTCTGCGTGACGAGCTGGCCGATGAGGGCAGCACCGTGGCACCTTCCGCCGCCCTTCCGGCTCCGGGTGCACTCGTGCTTGCGGTGGTCCTCGCACCAGCAGCCGTCGCGAGGTGCCGGTGCCGCGGCAGGGGTGTCGCTGTACGACGTACGGGCGCTCCTCGGGCATTCGGGCATCCAGACGACTCAGCGGTATGTGCATCTTGCGCCGGACGCGCACGACGCTGTTGAGGACGCAGTCGAAGATCATCGCGCGCCGGCAGCGTACGGCGGCGTCTGGCGCGTGATCGCGTCGCGGTAGCCTCCAACGATGCTGATTCGACGTGCTCCCGACGACCCACCACGTGGAGTGCGTGGCGCTGCCGGCCGCCGGGCGGTGGTGAGGGGCGGGTGGCCCCGAAGGCGTGACCTCATCGTGACGGTTTGCCGGAACGCCGGGGCGGCGAAGCTGTCTATCGTGCATCCATGGTCGCCTCCGGAGGCACGGGTCACTCAGGATCGGACAGGCCGCCGATGACGCCGCTGACGATGTGCCACCGGCACCTGCCCGGCGTGACGGTGATCGAGGTGCGCGGTGAGGTCGACGCCACCAACCACGAACGATTACGCGAGCACGTCCGGTCGGCCAGGGCGCTCCCGGCCGATCACGTGGTGTTCGACCTGAGCGCGATGACCTTCATGGACAGCGCGGGGCTGCACGTGCTGCTCGCCTGTCACCAGGACGCGCTGCGGCACGGCGCGCGGGTCCATCTGGCCGCCCCGCGGGGCGCCCCCGCCCGGCTGCTGGAGATCACCGGGGTCGACGCGCACCTGCCGGTCTTCCCCACGACCGAGGCCGCCGTGGCCGCCGCGACCGGCCCGTCCCGCTGAGCCCGCCGCGACCGGCCGGCCCGTTGAGCCCGTCCCGTTGAGCCCGCCTTTGGTCACCCCCGCCGAGACCAAGGACGGACGCGCCGCCCGGGGAGGCGTCCCTAGCGTCGGAGCATGACGCAAACCACCCTTGCGGGCCGGGTTCAGGAGGTCGACGCCGTACGCGGGTTCGCGCTGGCGGGCATCCTGGTCGCCAACATCGGCTTCCTGGCCGACCCGGGGTACGCGCTGTCGGGCACCATGCCCGTCCCCGACGGTCCCGTGGCCCTGGCCGTCACCGCCTTCGTGCTGACGAAGTTCTACATCGTCTTCTCGTTCCTGTTCGGGTACTCCTTCACCCTCCAGATGCGCGCCGCCGAGCGGGCCGGGGCGAGCGTACGGGCCAGGACGCTGCGCCGGTGCCTGGCCCTGTTCGTCATCGGCCTGGCCCACGGCCTGTTGTTGTGGGTCGGCGACATCCTCACCCTGTACGCCGTGCTCGGCGGCGGGCTGGTGGCCCTGCGCGGGCTCAGACCCAGGACGGCCGTCATCGCCGGCTCGGCGATCATCGGCGTGCTGACCCTGCTCTGGCTGGCGCTGGCCTGGTTGACGACCCTCGACCCGGCCGCCGGGCAGCCCGTCCCGGCCGACCCGGCCGAGGCCGCCCGCGTGCTGGCCCTGGCCACCGGCGGTCCGCTGGACTTCCTGACGATGCAGACCGAGCTCTACCCGCCGCTGGTGACCATGATCTGGATCTTCCAGGGGCCGACCGCGCTGGCCATGTTCCTGTTCGGGCTCGCGGCCGGCAAGTCCGGGCTGCTGGAGGGCCTGGCGAGCCGGTCCCGCCTGCTGAGCAGGGTGCAGTGGATCGGCTTCGGCGCCGGCCTGCCCGGCGGCCTCCTGTACGCCTGGAGCGCGAGCCGGGGCGGCGCCGTGGAACTGATCGGCAACGCGGTCAACACGATCACCTCGATCCTGCTGGCCGCCGCGTACGTCGCCACCCTGCTCCGGGTGATCGACCGGTTCCCGGCGGCGGGCCGCGTCCTGGCCGCCCCGGGACGGGTCGCCGCCTCCAATTACGTCGGCCAGTCGCTGCTCATCGCCCTGGTCTTCACCGGGTACGGCCTCGCGCTCGCGGGCAGGCTGTCACCCCTCGCGGTGATGGGCGTCGCCCTGGTGATCTACACCGTCCTCGTGTGGGCGAGCGGACGCTGGCTGCGCACCCACCGCCACGGCCCGGTGGAGTACGTGCTGCGCCGGATCACCCACTGGCGCTGAGGTCAGAGCCAGCCCATGCGCTGGGCGGTGCGGATCGCCTCCAGCCGGTTCTGGGCGTTCAGCTTGGTCATGGCGCTGGACAGGTAGTTCCGCACGGTGCCCTCGGTGAGGTGGAGCTCGCCCGCGATCCTGGAGATCGTCGCCCCGTCGCCCGCCAGGCGCAGCGCGTCGCGCTCCCGTTCGGTCAGCGGGCTGTCGCCGGCCGCCATCGCCGCGGCGGCCAGTTCGGCGTCCAGGTAGCGCCCGCCCGCCATGACCTTGCGGATCGCCATGGCCAGCTCCTCGGCGGAGGCGTCCTTGCCCAGGAAGCCGCTCACCCCGGCGGCCATCGCCCGGCGCAGGTAGCCGGGGCGGCCCAGGCTGGTCAGGATGACGATCTTGCACTGCGCGCTGATCCGCTCGGCGGCGCTCAGACCGTCCATGCCGGGCATCTCGATGTCCAGCACGGCCACGTCGGGACGGTGCTCGGCGACCGCGTCCACGACCTCGTCGCCGCGGCCCACCTGGGCCACGACCTCGATGCCGTCCTCCAGGTCGAGCAGGGCGGCGATCGCGCCGCGGATCAGGTGCTCGTCGTCGGCGAGCAACACCCGGGTGGTCATGCCGGCACCGCCGCGCGCAGCAGGTAGCCGCCGCCGGGCGTCTGCTCGGCCCGCAGGACGCCGCCCGCCGCGCCGACCCGCTGGGCCAGGCCCGCCAGCCCGTTGGCCGCGTGCTCGCCCGCCGGGCCGCTCACCCCGTCGTTGGACATCTCCAGAACCCCGTTCTCGATCGTGATCGTGCAGCGTTCGGCCTTGCTGTGCTTGAGCACGTTGGTGGCGCCCTCGCGGACCACGGTGGCGAGCAGGGTGCGCACCTCCGGGGTCAGCGCGGCGGTCTCGGCCCGTACCGTGCAGCGGACCTCGGCCGCCTCCAGCACCGCCCGTACGCTGGACAGCACCTCGTCCAGGTCGAGCGCCCGGTAGTTCTGCACCACCGCGCGCACCTCGCGCAGCGACCGCCTGGCCAGGTCGCGTACCTCGAACATGGCCCGCTCGGCGGCGGCCGGGTCGTCCGGCAGCGATCGCGCCGCGCCCGTCGTCCTCGTCGAGATGTCGGCGAGGCTCTGCCCGAGCAGGTCGTTGAGGTCGCGGGCGAAGCGCAGCCGCTCCTCCGAGACCGCCAGCCTGGCCCTGGCCTCCTGTCCTTCGTGCGCCTCCTTGGCCATCCGCCACAACCACAGGTTCGCCAGCACGCCGCCCACGCAGAGCACCGTGAACACCGCCAGGATCACGATCACCAGCAGCAGTTCCAGAGGCATCCCGAGGGTCAGCGAGACGCCGAGGACGAGCGCGGCGACCCAGGCGGCGGACGCCACGACGACCGTGCGCCGGCGGACGAAGGGGGCCAGCAGGGCCAGCCACGCCGGGATCGCGTACAGGATCGTGCAGGCCGTGAGGACCAGGGCGAGCACCCCGGTCACGGCCAGCAGGGCCGTCGGACGGCGGCCGCCCCGGACGGCGATCCTGAACGGCCGCGTGGTCAGCGCCATGAAGACCAGCAGCAGCACGCCGGCGGCCACGAGGGGTTGCCAGGGCAGGCCGACGGTCTCGCGGAGCACATAGAGGTTGTAGAAGCCGGTGGCGGGCACCAGCAGGAGGAAGTCGGTGGAGTAGACGATCAGCCAGCGGACCTTGTCCAGGCGGGTCGGACGTCTCATGCGGGCACCGCCGCGCGCAGCAGGAACTCGCCGGTGGGAGTGGGGGCGGCCGAGAGCGAGCCGCCCGCCGTGGTCAGGCGTTCGGACAGGCCGCGCAGGCCGCTGCCCGGGGCCGCGCAGGCGTCCTTGACGCCGTCGTTGCGCATCTCCAGCACGCCGCCGTCGATGGTGATCGCGCAGGTGGTGGCCGAGCTGTGCTTGAGCACGTTCGTGCCGCCCTCGCGCACGACCCACGCCAGCAGCGTGCGCCCGGCGGGGGACAGGTCGCCCACCCTGGTCTCGATCAGGCACCGGGCGCCGGCCGCCTCCAGCGCGGCCCGCACCCCGGTGAGCTCCGCGTCCAGGTCGAGCGTGTGGTAGCCGTCCACGGCCAGTTGCACCTCGGTCAGCGAACCGGTCGCCAGGCGGCGCACCTCGTCCATCTCCGACAGGGCCCTGGCCTGGTCCTTGGCCGCCAGTTTGGCCGCCAGCTCGCTCTTCAGCGTGATCACCGACAGGCTGCGGCCGAGCAGGTCGTGCAGGTCGCGGGCGAAGCGCAGGCGTTCCTCGGCGATGGCCAGGCGGGCCTTGGCCTCCTGCCCGTCGTGGGCGTCCCTGATCGTCCACCAGAGCCAGCGCCACAACAACATGGCCGCGACCACGAACAGGCAGCTGGCCGCCTCGGGGAGCAGCGTGCCGAGCCAGGTCCGGTCGGTGATCAGCACGACGTACGCGCTGACCAGGCCGACCACCGCCGCGCCCACGCAGGCCGTGGCCCACAGCGGCAGGAAGAACGCGACCATCGACACCCACAACACGCCGGTCTCCAGCCAGGTGGCCGTGTACGACAACTCCTGGTGCGGCAGCAGCAACACCGAGCCGGCCGCCAGCACCCCGGACAGGACCAGTTTGGACGTGGGCCGCGGCCGGTCGTCGAAGGCGGCCCTGAGCAGGCCGGGGAAGAACGAGAACTGGCCGATCAGGCAGGCGGCCGCGAGCACCGCCTGCGGGACGGAGATCACGCCCTGGATCGCGAAGATCGTGACGAGGGTCACGAACACCAGGCCCAGGAGGACGTACATGGCGTCCATCCAGTAGATGAGGATCTTCCGCGCGGTGTCGGCACGGCCGGTCATCGGTTCCCTCCCCCCTGGATCGTGCAAAATCCTATGTCAGGAGTGGGTACGCCAGAGAATGCGCGAGACGTCCGGTTTGGGAGATGTACCGCGCAACGACAACCAGGCCAGCCCGTGACGGACGGCGTACGCGGAGAGTTTGCCGGCCTCCGACTCGTCCAGATCGCCGCCGCGGGCCAGCACCGGGGTCAGGGCGAGGCGCGCCCACACCTGCTCCTCGCCGGGCAGCGCCCAGGCCCGCGCGAGCTGCCCGGCCGCCGCCCGTACGGCCGATCCCAGCCTGCGCAGCCGGCCCGACGGCGCCGTACGCGGCTCCATCTCGGCCAGCAGCTCGACGGTGTCCACCCGGGCGCCGGCCCGCCGGGTCGCGCGCAGCATCTCCAGGTCGGCCGCGTCCAGCCCGTCCGGCTCCAGCCGCAGCGTGAAGCACACCCGCAGCGGGCGTTCCTGTTGCAGGGCCCGCAGCGCCCGCGCGTTGCGCAGCACGGCGGCCGGGTCGGCGGCGTCGTGGACCTCGAAGCCCATCGTGCCGGCCCCGAGCGCGCCGGCCGCCTTGCGGTAGGCGGTGGCCAGACCGCCCGGCCTGGTGCACGCCACGGCCAGCTCGTGCCCGTCGGGCCCGCCGAACACCGGGAAGGCGTCGCCGCCCGCCGCCCTGAGCCGCCCGAGCCCGGCGGCCACCGGATCGCCGCCCGGCCGCGGCGGCCCGGCCCACCGGGGGACGCAGCCGTCGCCGCCCGCGACGAGATGGCCGAGCGCGTACCGGGTCACGCCGGTGCGGCGGGACTCGGCCGGCAGGTCGAACCCGGAGACGTCGGCGGTGTCGACGAACCCCATGAACGAGCCCGTCCGCTCCGGCACGGCCACCGGCACCCTGGGCGGCGGCGGGGCGGGTGCCGGGGCCGCGGCAGGTGTCGAAGCGGGCGTGGCGCCCGCGGGCAACATCCGGATCGCCAGTCCCGTGGCGCCGGCGAGCACGAGCGCGGCGAGCACCGCGAGCGGCCGGGGGAGCGTGCCGGACTCTCTTCTCTTTCGCGGCATATGACACCCATGGTGATCGATCGGTTACTTTCAGCGGTTGAGGGTGAAGGTAGCAAGCGTCCGCCGGATGGCGCGGGCCTTTTCCGGGCGGCGTCCGATGTGTGCGGATAATGAGCATCATGAAGCTGCGGATCTTCACCGAGCCCCAGCAGGGCGCCACCTATGACGACCTGCTCGCCGTCGCCCAAGCCACCGAACGCCTGGGTTTTGACGCCTTCTTCCGTTCTGACCACTACCAGCGCATCGGTCCGGGCGACCCGGGCGCCGGCTCGACCGACGCCTGGGTGACGCTCGGCGCCCTGGCCAGGGAGACGTCCACGATCAGGCTCGGCACGCTGGTGACGCCGGCCACGTTCCGGCTGCCCGGCCCGCTGGCGATCAGCGTGGCGCAGGTCGACCAGATGAGCGGCGGCCGGGTCGAGCTGGGCTTCGGCACCGGCTGGTTCGATGGTGAGCACTCCGCGTACGGCATCCCGTTCCCGCCGCTCGGCGAGCGGTTCGGCCGGTTCGAGGAGCAACTGGAGATCATCACCGGCCTCTGGACGGCGAAGGACTCCTACTCCTTCGAGGGCCGCTACTACCGGCTCGTGGATTCGCCGGCCCTGCCCAAGCCGGTCCAGCGGCCCAGGCCGCCGCTGATCATCGGCGGCTTCGGCGCCAAGCGCACGCCCAGGCTGGCGGCGGCGTACGCGGATGAGTACAACGTGCCGTTCCACACCGTGGCCGACACCGGGCTGGCGTTCGCGCGGGTGCGCGCGGCGGCCGACGCGGCGGGCCGCGGGCTGATCCTGTCGGCGGCGCAGACCGTCGTCGTGGGCGCCGACCGGGCCGAGGTCGAGCGGCGCGCCGCGGCCATCGGCCAGGACCCCGGCGCGCTGCGCGAGAGCGGCCTGTGCGGCACGCCGGACGAGGTGCTGGCCAAGCTCGACGCGTTCGCCGGGCTCGGGGCCGAGCGGATCTACCTCCAGGTGCTCGACCTGGCCGACCTCGACCACCTGGAGCTCATCGCCGCCGAGGCGCTGCCGCACGTGTGATTCCGGTGGCTAATCCGTTGGCGGCGGTTCGCCCGGCTACGGCACACTTGGGGCGTGCTGCTGACGATCACGACCACCGCGAACCCGGCCACCGACCTGGGCTTTCTCCTGCACAAGCATCCTGAGCGCGTGCAGGAGTTCGGCCAGTCGTTCGGCACGGCCACGGTGTTCTACCCAGAGGCGGGCGAGGAGCGCTGCACGGTGGCGCTCCTGCTGGAGGTCGACCCGATCGCGCTGGTCAGGTCGCGCGGCAGGAACTCGCCCGACTTCAGCCTGTCGCAGTACGTCAACGACCGCCCGTACGCGGCCTCGTCGATGACGGCCGTCGCGCTGGCCGACGTCTTCCGCACCGCACGGGCGGGACGCTGCAAGGCCAGGCCCGAGCTGCCGGGCACCCCGCTGCCGCTGGAGATCCGGCTGCCCGCGCTGCCCTGCCGGGGCGGCCCCGAGCTGGCCCGGCGGCTGTTCGAGCCGCTGGGCTGGACGGTGGAGGCCGAGGCGCTGCCGCTCGACGAGGGTTTCCCCGAGTGGGGCGAGTCCCGGTACGTACGGCTCACCCTGCGCGGCACCGTGCTCCTGGCCGACGCGCTCAACCACCTGTACGTGCTGCTGCCCGTGCTCGACGACGGCAAGCACTACTGGATCGCGCCCGACGAGGTCGACAAGCTCATCAGGGCCGGGACGGGCTGGCTCGGCGGACATCCCGAGCGCGGCCTGATCACCCGGCGCTACCTGGGACGGCGCTGGTCGCTGGCGCGTACGGCGCTGGCCAGGCTCGCCGAGCTGGGCGACGAGACCGAGGAGCAACTGGAACCACCCCTGGCCGAGGAGCCCGCCCCCGACGAGCCCACCGACGACGAGCCCACCGACGGCGAGCCCACCACGGACGAGCCCACCGCCGACGGGCCCGCCACCGAGGAGTCCGCCGCGCCTGAGGGACGTAAGGCGAAGTCGCTCAGCACGCTGCGGCGCGAGGCCGTGCTCGCCCGGCTCGAAGAGCTGGGCGCGGTCAGCGTGATCGACCTGGGCTGCGGTCAGGGCGAGCTGGTCGCGGCCCTGCTGGCCAGGCCCAGGTTCGCCCGCGTCGCCGGCATGGACGTCTCCTCCATGGCCCTCACCATCGCCGCCCGCAAGCTGCGCCTGGACCGCATGCCCGACGGCAAGCGGGCCCGGCTCACCCTGTTCCAGGGCGCGCTCACCTACACCGACAAGCGGCTGTCGGGCTACGACGCCGCCGTGCTCATGGAGGTGATCGAGCACGTCGACCCGCCGCGCCGGGCCGCGCTCGAACGGGTCGTGTTCGGCCGCGCCCAGCCGCGGCACGTGCTGGTCACCACCCCCAACATCGAGCACAACGTGCGCTACGAGTTCCTGACCGGCCTGCGCCACCCCGACCACCGCTTCGAATGGACCCGCGCCGAGTTCGCCGAGTGGGCCGCCCGGGTGGCCGCCCGGTACGGCTACCACGTCGCCGTCGAACCCGTCGGCGAGGACGACCCCGAGGTCGGCCCGCCCACCCAGATGGGAGTCTTCACCCGTGATCAGCGTTCCTGAGCTGTCCCTCGTGGTGCTCGTCGGCATCTCCGGCAGCGGCAAGTCCACCTTCGCCCGCCGCCACTTCAAGCCCACGCAGGTCATCTCCTCCGACTTCTGCCGCGGCCTGGTGTCCGACGACGAGAACGACCAGGCCGCCACACCCGCGGCGTTCGACCTGCTGCACCACATCGTCGGCCTGCGCCTGTCCAGGGGCCTGTTCACGGTCGTGGACGCCACCAACGTCCAGTACGCGGCCCGCAAGAGCCTCATCGAGCTGGCCAGGAAGCACGACGTGCTGGCCGACGCGATCGTGCTGGACACGCCCGAGGAGGTCGCGATCGAGCGCAACGCCGCCCGTCCCGACCGCGACTTCGGCCCCGGCGTGGTGATCCGCCAGCGCAAGGAGCTGCGCCGCTCGCTGTCCAAGATCTCCGCCGACGGGTTCCGCCGGGTGCACGTGCTGCGCGGCCTGGAGGAGATCGACAACGCCGAGATCACGTACGAGAAGGCGTGGTCGGACCGGACCGAGCTGACCGGCCCGTTCGACGTCATCGGCGACGTGCACGGTTGCCGGGCCGAGCTGGAGGCGCTGCTGCGGAAGCTGGGCTGGCAGGGGCTCGCGCACCCCGAGGGCCGTACCGCCGTGTTCGTCGGCGACCTGGTGGACCGCGGGCCGGACACGCCGGGCGTGCTGCGCCTGGTGATGGACATGGTCGAGGCGGGCACCGCGATCTGCGTGGCGGGCAACCACGAGCAGAAGCTCGTACGCGCGATGAACGGCCGCAAGGTCACGCTCGCGCACGGCCTGCGCGAGTCGCTGGACCAGCTCGCCGCCGAGCCGCCCGAGTTCGCCGAGCGGGCCAGGACGTTCATGGACGGCCTGCTCAGCCACTACCGGCTCGACGGCGGCCGGCTCGTTGTCGCGCACGCCGGGCTGAAGGAGTCCTACCACGGCCGCGCCTCCAAGCGCGTACGCGCCTTCGCCCTGTACGGCGACACCACCGGCGAGACCGACGAGTACGGCCTGCCGGTCCGCTACCCCTGGGCCGACGAGTACCGCGGCCGGGCCATGGTCGTCTACGGCCACACGCCCACGGTCACGCCCGAGTGGGTCAACAACACGATCTGCCTGGACACCGGCTGCGTCTTCGGCGGCCACCTGACCGCGCTGCGCTACCCGGAGCGCGAGATCGTCCAGGTCCCGGCCGAGCGTGTCTGGTACGAGCCGGCCAAGCCGCTCGGCGCGCCCTCCCGCGAGCCCGGCACGCTCGACGTCGGCGACGTGATCGGCACCCGGCACGTCGAGACCCGCTCCGGCGGCCGGGTCAAGGTGCGCGAGGAGAACGCGGCCGCCGCGCTGGAGGTCATGAGCCGGTTCGCGGTCGATCCGGGCTGGCTGGTCTACCTGCCGCCGACCATGGCGCCGCCGGAGACGCCCAGGCTCGACGGCTACCTGGAGCACCCGCACGAGGCGTTCGAGGAGTTCGCCGCGGCGGGGGTGGACGAGGTCGTGTGTGAGGAGAAGCACATGGGCTCGCGGGCCGTCGCCGTACTGGCCAGGACGCCCGAGGTCGCCGCGGCCCGGTTCGGCGTGACCGACGGCAGCGCGGGCGCGGTCTTCACGCGGACCGGGCGGCCGTTCTTCCGGGACATGGCGCCGCTGGTCGACGCGCTGCGCACGGCCTGCGCGCCGCTGTGGGAGGAGCTGCGCTCGGACTGGGTCGTGCTCGACTGCGAGCTGCTGCCGTGGTCGGCCAAGGCGGGCGAGCTGATCAGGTCCCAGTACGCCTCCGTCGGCGCGGCCGCGCGGGCCGTGCTGCCCGAGGCGGTCGCGGCTCTGGAGGGCGCGGCCGGGCGCGGGCTGGATGTGAGCGGGCTGCTGACCCGCACCCGACGCCGCTCCGGCAACGCTGCCCTGTTCCGCGACGCCTATGCGCGCTACTGCTGGCCGGTCGACGGGCTGGACGGGATCCGGGTGGCGCCGTTCCAGATCCTGGCCTGTGAGGGGCGGGCCACGGCGCTGGAGCCGCACGCCTGGCACCTGTCCACGCTGGCGCTGCTCGACTCGCCGCTCATCGCCCCGACCCGGCACGTGTTCGTCACGCTCGGCTCGCCGGAGTCCAGGGCCGAGGCCACGGCCTGGTGGGAGTCGCTGACCGCCGAGGGGGGAGAGGGCATGGTGGTCAAGCCGGCCGCGTACGTGCCCGGCCGGGTGCAGCCCGGCGTGAAGGTGCGGGGCCGGGAGTACCTGCGGATCATCTACGGGCCCGACTACACCGAGTCCCTCGACGTGCTGCGCCGGCGTTTCCTCGGCAAGAAGCGCTCGCTGGCGCTGCGCGAGTACGCCCTGGGCCTGGAGGCGCTGTCGCGCCTGGCCGACGGCGAGGCGGGCTGGCGCGTGCACGAGCCGGTCTTCGCGGTGCTCGCCCTGGAGTCCGAGCCCGTGGACCCGCGCCTGTGACGCCGTTCCTGTGACGCCGTTCCTGTGATCTCGCGCCCATGAACCCGGCCCCTTCGAAGGAGACGAGATGACCGCCGACCGCCACCGTCCCGGCTACGTCCGGCGCCGACTTGGACGCGCCCTGCTGCTGTACGCCGTGGCGATGGCGGTGGCGCTCGTCGTGATCGCGGTCTTCTGGCTGACCAGGAGCTGACACCGGTTCTGTGCCAAGGTTGGGTAAGCGCCGCGCTACAGAGGTGACCGCCGGGTAGGTCCCCGATCACGGGGAAGGGACCTTCATGGCTACTCGGCACACCCATCAGGAGCATCTGGGCCACGTCGTCTTCATCACCGCCGCGGCGGCCATCGGCGGGTTCCTGTTCGGCTACGACAGCTCGGTCATCAACGGCGCGGTCACCGGCATCCAGCGGCACTTCCGGGTGGGCGCGGTGGAGATCGGCTTCGTCGTGGCCATCGCGCTGCTCGGGTCCGCGCTGGGTGCCTGGGTGGGGGGCGGGCTGGCCGACAGGTGGGGACGTACCCGGTCGATGAAGGTGGCCGCGGTGTTGTTCACCGTCAGCTCGATCGGGCAGATGTTGCCGTTCGCGATCTGGGACCTGGCGCTGTGGCGGGTCATGGCGGGCTTCGCGATCGGCATGGCCTCGGTGCTCGGGCCGGCCTACATCGCCGAGGTGGCGCCGCCCGCCTACCGGGGGCGGCTGGGCTCGTTCCAGCAGCTCGCCATCGTGCTCGGCATCGCGGTCTCGCAGCTCGTCAACTACCTGATCGCCCAGCTCGCCGGCGGCAAGGTCAACAACCACCTGTGGGGGTTGCAGGCGTGGCAGTGGATGCTGGGCGCGTGCGCCGTCCCGGCCCTGCTGTACCTGCTGTTCGCCTCGGCCATCCCCGAGTCCCCCCGCTACCTGATCATGTCGGGCCGGTCCAGGAAGGCCCGCGAGGTGCTGGTCGAGGTCGAGGGCGAGGACGTGGACCTCGACACCCGGATCGCCGAGATCCAGCACGTGCTCAGGACCGAGCGCGTGCCGGGGCTGAAGGACCTGCGCGGACGCGCGTTCGGGCTGCTGCCCATCGTCTGGATCGGCATCATCCTGTCGGCGTTCCAGCAGTTCGTCGGCATCAACGTGATCTTCTACTACTCGTCCGTGTTGTGGCAGTCGGTGGGCATCAACCAGAGCAACTCGCTGCTGATCAGCTTCTCCAGCTCGATCATCAACATCATCGGCACGTTCATCGCGATCTCGCTGGTCGACCGGATCGGGCGCAAGCCGCTGCTGCTGATCGGCTCGGCCGGCATGACGATCGCGCTGGGCACCGCGGCCTGGGCGTTCAACGCGGCCACGGGCGCCGGGGGCGCGCTGCCGAGCCCGCAGGGGCCGATCGCGCTGGTCGCGGCGAACGTGTTCGTGTTGTTCTTCGCCCTGTCGTGGGGTGTCGTGGTCTGGGTCCTGCTCGGCGAGATGTTCCCCAACCGCATCCGCGCCGCCGCGCTCGGCGTCGCCGCCGCCGCGCAGTGGCTGGCCAACTGGGCGATCACGGTCTCGTTCCCGGCGCTGTCGGAGTGGAACCTGCCGCTCACCTACGCCATGTACGCCCTGTTCGCCCTGCTGTCCCTCCTCTTCGTCGCCAAATGGATCAAGGAGACCAAGGGCCGCAAGCTCGAAGACATGGGCTGACCAGGCCGCGCGGTGGGCTAATCTCCGGCACGTGCTCGTCGACGTGCTCGGTCCCGGTCTGAACGTGTTGTTCTGCGGCATCAACCCCGGCCTGATGTCCGAGGCCACCGGCCACCACTTCGCCCGGCCGGGCAACAGGTTCTGGCCGGCGCTCCACCTGTCCGGCTTCACGCCGCGCCTGCTGGCCCCCGCCGAGCAGCACCTGCTCCCCTCGTACGGGCTGGGCATCACCAACATCGTCCCCCGGGCCAGCGCCAAGGCGTCGGAGCTGACCAGGGACGAGCTGGCCGAGGGCGGGCGGCACCTGGCCGGGAAGGTGGCGGAGCTGGGGCCGAGGGTGCTGGCGGTGCTGGGGATCTCGGCGTACCGGACGGCCTTCGCGCGGCCGAGGTCGGTCATCGGCCCGCAGCCCGAGACGGTCGGCGGGGCCCGCGTGTGGGTGTTGCCGAACCCGAGCGGGCTCAACGCCCACTGGACCGTGGCCACGATCGCCGAAGAGATGGGCCGTCTGCGGGCGTCGCTGGACTGAGCCGCGGGTGCCCCGCGGTGGCGGGGCACCCGCGCGGGGCTACTTGGCCGCGAAGTCCTGCGTCCAGTAGATGCGGCCCTGGGCGTTCTTGGCCGCGCCGACGCCGATCACGGTGTACCGGCAGTTCATGATGTTGGCGCGGTGGCCGGAGCTGTTCATCCAGGAGCTCATCACGGAGGCCGGGGTGGCCTGGCCGAAGGCGATGTTCTCGGCGAAGGCGGTGCCGCCGGTGAACCCGGCCGCCCTGATCCGGTCCATGAAGCTGCGGCCGTCCTTCGAGGTGTGGTCGAAGTAGTTCTTGGCCGCCATGTCCGAGGAGTGGCCGAACGCGGCGGCGAGCTGCTGCGGGTCGTGCTTGAGCGGCTTGCAGTCGCCCTTGGCCCGCTCGGCGTTGACCAGCTTCAGGACCTCGTTCTCCTCCGCGGTGCCCACGGCGCCGCCGCCCGGGGTGCCGGTCGGGGTGGCGGTGGGGGTGCCGCTGGGCTTGGGGGACGGGGTGGCCGAGGTCGTGGGGGTGGGCGTCGGCGTACCGGCCGGGGCGCAGGACAGCTTGACGGCCTTGGACCTCGCGCCGCGTCCGCGGTAGTCGGTGGCGACCGCGTAGTAGACGCCGGGCGCGCACGGCAGGGTGAGCGCGAGGCTGCCGGACCTGGTGGCGCCGCTCTTGACGACCGGGTCGGGGCCCGGGACGGCGCGCTTGACGCGCACGCGCAGCAGCGTGTCCGTACGGCAGCCCCGGCGGGTGGCGGCGGAGACGATCTGGGCGGAGTCGTTGACACGAGGGGCGGCCACGGTGACCCGGCAGCGGCTCGCGGCCTCGCTGCCGGCCGTGGCGGGCTCGGCCGTGGTCATCGGCGTACAGAGTGCGGCCAGGCTCACGAGGCCGGCGAGTGCCCCTAGGGGTTTGCGCATCGGGGGCTTCCTCCAGTTGCGATGGACGCTGGATCGCACCGCATTCTGGTGGGACCGGAACCCCAATGTCACGATATTTGCGAAATTTCCTTGAGGTCCGGGTAAACCAAAGTGTCCCCAGAGGCGTCCTGGCCCGTTCCACGCCCGGGGTTGTCAGACCCTGAATTCCTCGGTCCTGTGGGCGTACGCGGGCACGGCGGCCCGCATCTCGTCGGTGATCGACGGCGGCGGCAGCGGCACGATCTCCCGCCGATGGAAGTCGCGTACGTCCTCCCCCTCGGCGAACAGTTCCTCGACCGCCCGCAGGCATGGGCCGACCACGCCGGGATCGGTGATGCGCCGGCCGCCCGCGCCGCCGCCGTACTCGTCGTAGAGGACCTCGTACATCAGCTCGGGGGAGAAGATCACCAGCTCGGGCAGCGGTTCGAGGGCGGCCACGCGCGCCGCGGGCACCACCCGGCACGGCGAGCCGGCCCTGGCCCGCATGTCCAGCAGATGCATCTCCCACTGCAGGTACGGGCTGACCGGGAACTCCACCACCCGCACCCGCCGGACCGGCACGCGATGGCGGAAGTAGCCGGCCACCAGCGGCGCCATCTTCTCCGACAGGGCGAGGGAGCCGGCCCAGTCGCCGTCCATCATGGCCCGCCAGCTCGCCACGTCGGGCTCGTAGAAACTCTGGGCGCGCTCCAGCTTCCACAGGGGAGCGGCGCAGCCCGCGTGGTCGCGCTCGAAGGCGGCCAGGTAGCCGGGCGCGTCCAGGACGAGTGCGCCGGCGCCGCCCACGGCGGCGAACGGATTCGTGACGGCCAGCACGGAACCCGGCTTGATCATGCGACGCCCCTTCGCTCGGTGAGACCCGCCCAGATCATGAAATGGAGCTTGATCCGGGTCAAGGCCCAACATCACGAAGGGGCGTGACGGTCACCCGCGGTAGTGAAAGCGGCGGTGCACCAGGTTGAACACGGTGGCCACCAGGAAGACCGCCAGCAGGATCTTGAAGAAGCCGAACCCGAAGACCAGCCCCAGCACCCCGAAGACGATCAGGAAGGGAAGGAACGGTCCGGGACCGTGGTGGCCCCGCCCGTGACCGTGGTGGCGGTTCCAGCGGCGGCCCGCCTGCCCGTGGTGCATGGCCCGCATCTGCTGACGGTGTGCCCGCATGGCGTCGCGCCAGGCGTCCCGGTCGAACTGGGGGAGCTGCTGGGCGGGGGCGTAGCCGGGGCTGTAGGCGGGCGCCTGGCCGGGCAGATCGGCCGTCACCTGGGAGAGGTCGCGGACCGTCTTGGAGGCCAGTGCCCGGTCGAGCCGCTCGTCGAGCTCCTCGTGGGTCAGACGGCCCTGTGCGAAGTGCTCGCGCAGGGCCGCCATCGTCTGCTCGCGCTCGGCGTCGCCGATACGGAGATCGTTGTGGTCCATGCCTGGTTCCTCGCTCTCCCCGAACCGGCCTGTCGCTGCGGAGCCGGTCACCTGGTTACTCCTCGCCCGGTTCGCCGTCGGCCAGGATCTGGTAGAGCTTGCGCCGGGTCTCAACCAGAGTCTTACGCGCTTCGCGGATTTGTGCGTCGTTTCCGGTCTGAAGAACCTGCATCATGGCGAATGCCGACTGTCGGGCGATGTGCCAGAGATCGGCGGTGTTGTCGTCGATGTCCGGACGCATGTCGTCCCAGGGGGCGCGTACCTCGTCGGCGTGGGCCTCGATGTAGGCGCGGCCCTCCTCGGTGAGGCGGAAGGTCTTGCGGCCCTCGTTCTCCTCCGCGATCACCAGGCCCTCGTCCGTGAGCTGCTGCAACGCCGGGTAGACGGCGCCGGGGCTGGGCTTCCAGCCGCCCTCGCTGCGTTCGGCGATCTCCTGGATGACCTGGTAGCCGTTGCGCGGCTCCTCGGCCAGCAGGGCCAGGATCGCGGCGCGTACGTCGCCCCGCTTGGCCTTGCGGCCCCGGCCGCCGCGCCAGCCGTGGTGTCCGCCCCAGGGACCGCCCGAACCGAAAGGCCCGCCCGGACCGAAGGGGCCGCCGCGGCCGAATTCGAACGGGAACGGTCCGCCCGGCCCGCCGCGCCTGCCGCGTTGCCGGCGCTCGCCCTGCCCACCGCCGCCCCGGTGATGGTGGTGATGGCCGCCCATCTGCTCGAAGGCGTCGGCCATGGCCCTCAGCTTCTCGCGGGCCGCGCGCAGGTTCTCGCGGGGGGCGAACCACTCGCCGCCCGCTGCATGCGTGTAACTCATGATTTTCTCCTTCTATCGCGATCTGTTCTCGATGCGTCAACGATATATCGCTACTGTTTCGTTCACAAGCCGTTGGGAAGAGTGAGACAGATCACGAAAAAGTTGCGGAATCGGGGAACAGTATTGGGATGAGCGCCGTTGAACAGAGCAGACGAGGTCGTTCCGCGTCGGCAGGGCTGGGGGGTGCTGTCGCCGCGGAGACGACCTCGTCTGCGTTTGCGGGTACTTCGGGCCGGACCGTTCCACCGTCCGGAGGCTCGTGCGGCGGGGCTCTCCGCGTAAAGCGGCTCTTTGCAATACAGTCCCGATCATGATGGGGCACACGCACGCGATGACCGGGGCGATCGCCTGGCTGGCGCTGGCGCCGCCGCTCGCCGCACTTCCGCTGCTGAACGAGAGCTCCCGGTTCATCGACACCGGCATCATGGCCGGCGCGCTCGGCCCGGCCGAGCTGATCGCCGGCGCCCTGGTCTGCGCGGGCGCGGCCATGCTGCCCGACCTCGACCATCCCAGCGCGACCATCGCCCAGACCTTCGGTCCGGTGACCTGGTTACTCAGCAAGTTCGTGTCGTGGATCAGCGGCGGCCACCGCGGCATGACGCACTCGCTGGTCTTCGCCGCGGCGCTCGGGTTCGGCGTCCACTGGCTGGCCAACACCTATCCGATCGGCCGCGACATCGTGGTCGTGCTGCTCGTCGGGCTGGCCCTGCGGGCCATCGGCGTCGGCATCCCGGGCAACAAGGCCGGTTCGGCGATGATCAACATCGGCCTGACCGCCGGCCTCTACGCCGTCTTCCTCTCCCTGCACGTCGGGTACGCCTGGCTCGGCCTGGCCGTGGGCGTCGGCTGCCTGATCCACGTGGTCGGCGACTGCATGACCGAACGGGGATGCCCGGTGCTCTGGCCGCTCGGCGCCAAGTTCGTGTTGCCGTGGAAGATCGGCATCAAGACCGGCAAGAAGTTCGAGCAGAAGATCCTCGCGCCGATCCTGTCCGTCGCGATCATCGGGCTGCTCTTCTGGCGGCTGGCCCCGCTTTAACTTGATGTCGAGATACCGTAGTAATATCTTGACGTCGAGACATCCGCCGCGAGTCCCGCAGGTTAGGTTCACCTAACGTACGTGTCGTTCCGTGGGTGCGGCAGGATTCAAGTGAGCAATTGTCTGATGGAGGAGGCGAATCACCGTGTCCGCGAACAGCTTCGGCAGCCGTGACACGCTACGCGTCGGCGACGCGGCGTACGAGATTTTCCGGCTTGACGCCGTCGAGGGCGCCGCACGCCTCCCGTACAGCCTGAAGATCCTGCTGGAGAACCTCCTCCGCACCGAGGACGGCGCCAACATCACCGCCGACCACATCCGTGCGCTCGGTGGCTGGGACCCCAACGCGGTGCCCAGCGTGGAGATCCAGTTCACGCCCGCCCGCGTCATCATGCAGGACTTCACCGGCGTGCCCTGCGTCGTCGACCTGGCCACGATGCGCGAGGCCGTGCGCGACCTGGGCGGCGACGCCGCGCGGATCAACCCGCTCGCGCCCGCCGAGATGGTCATCGACCACTCGGTCATCGTCGACTACTTCGGCCACCCCGACGCCTTCCAGCGCAACGTCGAGCGCGAGTACGAGCGCAACCATGAGCGCTACCAGTTCCTGCGCTGGGGCCAGACGGCCTTCGACGAGTTCAAGGTCGTCCCGCCCGGCACCGGCATCGTCCACCAGGTCAACATCGAGCACCTGGCGCGCGTGGTGATGATCCGCGACGGCAAGGCCTACCCCGACACCTGCGTCGGCACCGACTCCCACACCACGATGGAGAACGGCATCGGCGTGCTCGGCTGGGGCGTCGGCGGCATCGAGGCCGAGGCCGCGATGCTCGGCCAGCCGATCTCCATGCTGATCCCGCGCGTGGTCGGCTTCAAGCTCAGCGGCAAGCTGCCCGCGGGCGCCACGGCCACCGACCTGGTCCTGACGATCACCGAGATCCTGCGCAAGCACGGCGTCGTCGGCAAGTTCGTCGAGTTCTACGGCGAGGGCGTCTCCTCCGTGCCGCTGGCCGACCGGGCCACGATCGGCAACATGAGCCCCGAGTTCGGCTCCACCTGCGCCATCTTCCCGATCGACGGCCAGACCGTCGACTACCTGCGCCTGACCGGCCGCTCCGAGGAGCAGATCGCGCTGGTCGAGTCGTACGCCAAGGCCCAGGGCCTCTGGCTCGACCCGCAGGGCCCCGAGCCGGTCTTCTCCGAGTACATCGAGCTCGACCTCGGCACGGTCGTCCCGTCGATCGCCGGCCCCAAGCGCCCGCAGGACCGCATCGAGCTGTCGGCGGCCAAGGCCACCTGGCGCCGCGACGTCGAGAACTACGTGGTCGACGGCGTCGACGAGGAGGGCGAGGAGTCCTTCCCCGCCTCCGACGCGCCCGCCTCCAACGCCCGCGCCGACGGCGGCCGGCCGCACAAGCCGGTCCCGGTCACGCTGGCCGACGGCACGTCGGTCGAGATCGACCACGGCATCGTGTCGATCGCCGCGATCACCTCGTGCACCAACACCTCCAACCCGTACGTCATGATCGGCGCCGCGCTGCTGGCCCGCAACGCCGTCGAGAAGGGCCTGACCCGCAAGCCGTGGGTCAAGACCTCGCTGGCCCCGGGTTCGCAGGTCGTCACGGGCTACTTCGAGCGGTCCGGGCTGCAGCCGTACCTCGACAAGATCGGCTTCAACCTGGTCGGCTACGGCTGCACCACCTGCATCGGCAACTCCGGGCCGCTGCCCACGGAGATCTCCGACGCCATCCAGGCCAACGACCTCGCGGTCACCGCGGTCCTGTCCGGCAACCGCAACTTCGAGGGCCGGATCAACCCCGACGTCAAGATGAACTACCTGGCCTCGCCGCCGCTCGTGGTGGCGTACGCGCTGGCCGGCACGATGGACATCGACCTGGCCACCGAGCCGCTCGGTCTCGGCTCCGACGGGCAGCCGGTGTTCCTCAAGGACCTCTGGCCGGCGCCGGAGGAGATCGCGACCGTGGTCAACTCCTCGATCGGCCGCGACATGTTCGAGCGCGACTACGCCGACGTGTTCAAGGGCGACGACCACTGGCGCTCGCTGCCGATCCCGACCGGCGACACCTTCGAGTGGGACCCGTCCTCCACGTACGTGCGCAAGGCCCCCTACTTCGACGGCATGCCGGAGAAGCCGGAGCCGGTGACCGACATCTCGGGCGCCCGCGTGCTGGTCAAGGTCGGCGACTCGGTCACCACCGACCACATCTCGCCGGCCGGCTCGATCAAGACCGGCACCCCCGCCGCCCAATACCTCCAGGCCAACGGCGTCGAGGTCCGCGACTTCAACTCCTACGGCTCGCGGCGCGGCAACCACGAGGTGATGATCCGCGGCACGTTCGCCAACATCCGCCTGCGCAACCAGATCGCGCCCGGCACCGAGGGCGGCTACACCCGCGACTTCACCCAGGCAGACGGCCCGGTGTCGTTCATCTACGACGCCTCGGTCAACTACGCCGAGGCCGGCACGCCGCTGGTGGTGCTCGCGGGCAAGGAGTACGGTTCGGGCTCCTCGCGCGACTGGGCGGCCAAGGGCACCGCGCTGCTCGGCGTGCGCGCCGTGATCGCCGAGTCCTACGAGCGCATCCACCGCTCCAACCTGATCGGCATGGGCGTGCTCCCGCTGCAGTTCCCCGAGGGGGCCACGGCGGACTCGCTCGGGCTGACCGGCGAGGAGACCTTCGACATCACCGGCGTCGAGGCGCTCAACGGGGGCGGCATCCCGTCCACGGTGCACGTCAAGGCCGGTGACGTGGAGTTCGACGCGGTCGTCCGCATCGACACGCCCGGCGAGGCCGACTACTACCGCCACGGCGGCATCATGCAGTACGTCCTGCGCTCGCTCCTGGCCAAGTAGTGACTTCCCGCGCCCGCGTACGGTCAAGAGCCGGCCGCGGGCCGGGGACGGGGCGCGATCCTCACGCGCCCGCATCGGGGGTATCACCCGACCCGTGAGAGCCGCCCGGCGGAACACCCTCCGCCGGGCGGCTCTCCGCTTTCCACGTCACCGGCTCGAGGTGCGGTAACGATGGGTGGCCAGCGGGGCGAAGACGGCGATGAGCGCCACCGACCACAGCACGCTGGCCGCGACCGGATGGTGCAGCGGCCAGACCGAGCCCGCCGAGGTGGGATTGCCGAACAGGCGGCGGGCGGCGGCCACGGTCGCGCTCATCGGGTTCCAGTCGGCCAGCGGCCTGAGCCAGGCGGGCAGGCCCTCCGTGGGCACGAAGGTGTTGGCCAGGAACGTCATCGGGAACAGCCAGCCGAACGTGGCGGCGTCGGCCTGCGCGCCGCTCTTCACATACAGGCCGATGTAGGTGCCGACCCAGATCATCGCCAGGCCGAACAGCGCCAGCAGCCCGAAGGCGGCCGCCGTCTCGCCCGGCGACCCGTGCGTACGCCATCCGGCCAGCAGGACGCCCGCCGCGACCATCGCGGCCAGCGACATCAGGTGCATCGACAGGTCGGCCACCGTGCGGCCGACGAGCACGGCGCTGCGGGCGATGGGCTGGGCCCGGAACCTGTCGATGATCCCGCGTTCCATGTCCTCGGCGACCGCCGTGGCGGCCGCGGTCGCCGTCATGGCCATGACCTGCATGAAGATGCCCGGCATCAGGAAGGCGCGGTAGTCGCCGCCGTCCGGGAGGGTGATCGCGCTGCCGAAGACGTACCCGAACAGCACGGTCATGATCACGGGGAAGACCAGGAAGCCGGCGATCTCGCCCGGTTGCGCCTTCCATCGCGAGTACGTACGGCCCGCGATGGTGAGGGAGTCGACGATGGTCCAGCGCAGGTTCATTCTCGTGGCTCCTGTCAGGCTGTCGGGTGCGTCACGCGGTCGGGCTGTCGGGCTGTTGGGCGCGTCACGCGGTCAGGTGGAGGAAGACCTCGTCGAGTGTCGGGCGGCGCAGCGCGAGGTCCTCGACGGCGAGCCCGGCGGCGTCGAGGGCGCGCGCGGCGCGGACGAGCGACTGCGCGCCGTCGGGCGCGGGCAGCGTCACCCGCGTCCCGCCCGGCTCGGCCGGCTCGGCCGCGGAGACGGCCGGGCCGAGCGCCCTTAGGCCCGCCGCCACGTCACCGGGCTCGCGGAAGACGATCTGGACGCGGTCGCCGCCGACCTGCTTCTTGAGCGCGCCGGGTGAGCCGGCCGCCGCCACGCGGCCCTCGTGCAGCACCACGACCTGGTCGGCGAGATGGTCGGCCTCGTCGAGGTACTGGGTGGTCAGCAGCAGCGTGGTGCCTTCGCGTACCAGGTCGCGCAGGGCGTCCCAGAGCTGGAGGCGGCTGCGCGGGTCGAGCCCGGCGGTCGGCTCGTCCATGAACAACACGGGCGGCGCGACGATCAGGCTGGCGGCCAGGTCGAGCCGCCGCCGCATGCCTCCCGAGTACGTCCTGACCAGCCGCCGCCCCGCCTCCGCCAGCCCGAACCGCTCCAGCAGCTCGTCGGCCCTGCTCCTGGCCCGGGCCCTGGACAGGTGGTAGAGGCGGCCGAACAGCTCCAGGTTGCGCCGGCCGGTCAGCAGCTCGTCCACGGCCGCGTGCTGACCGGCCAGGCCGATGCGGAAACGCAGCCGGGCCGCGTCGCGCACCACGTCGAGCCCGGCGACCTCGGCCCGGCGGCCGTCCGGACGGAGCAGGGTGGCCAGGATGCGCACGGTCGTGGTCTTGCCTGCGCCGTTCGGTCCGAGCAGTCCGCACACCGTGCCCGCCGGGACGTCGAGGTCGATGCCCCTGAGTGCGTCCTTGGTGGCGTACCGCTTCCGCAAACCCTCCGCGTAGATCATCGCGAGGTCTCCTTAACGGTGTTAAATCCAACAGCGTCAAGGATGCATTTAACGTTGTTAAGCTGTCAATCGTGGCACTCGAAAAGGGCATCATCGTGGCCGCGGCGCTGCGGCTGCTGCAGGACAAGGGGCTCGACGGGCTCACCCTGCGGCGGCTCGCGGGGGAGCTGGGCGTCCAGGCGCCCGCGCTCTACTGGCACGTCAAGAACAAGCAGGAGCTGCTCGACGCCATGGCCGCGGCGATGACGGCCGCCCACATGACCCGTCCCGCGCTCGCCGATCCCGCCGCCTGGCGGGAGTGGATGAGGGACTACGCCCACCGGGACCGGGCGATGCTCAACTCCTACCGCGACGGGGCCCGGCTGGTGGCCGGCACCCGGCCGTCGCCGCTGCTGTTCGAGGTGGTGGAGCGGTCGGTGGCGTCACTGGAGTCGGCCGGGTTCACGGCGGGCGACGCGGTGCGCGGGCTGTTCGCGGTCAGCTCGTACGTCGCCGGGTTCGTGCTGGAGGAGCAGGCCGACCGGATGCGGCCGGACGCCGACGGGGCCATGCCGGACCTGGCCGCGTTCCAGGAGGCCCACCCGCGGCTCATGGCCGGGCTGGCGGAGGTGGGCGACCCGCAGGGCGAGCGGTCGTTCGAGGGCGGGCTGCGGCTGATCCTCGACGGGATGGAGGCGCGGCTGCGTCAGGAGACCTTCGAGTGATCCTCGACGGGATGGAGGCGCGGCTGGGTCAGGAGACCTTCGAGGCCGGGGCCGACCAGGTGTCGCAGGCCGCCGGGGAGACGGCCCGGTAGCCGCGCTCCAGCCAGTGGACGCGGTTGGCGCCCGTGCCGTGGCTGTGTTCCTCGCCCTCGTCGCCGGCGGCCCTGGTGGCGTCGAGCAACGCCGTCCAGTCCTGGCGGGTGCGGGACAACGACGGCCACACGCTGCCCAGGAACGCGCCCGACAGGCAGTCGGCCTGGAGCTCGTAGCGCCGGCTGTCGGCGCCCTTGCGCACGCCGAGGAGGCTCTGCACGTGGTGGCCGTACTCGTGGGCGGCGACCTTGAACGGGTAGAGGTCGGTGCGGCCCTCGATCCAGCCGCCCGTGAGGGGGAAGACCAGGGTGTTACGGCCGATGCAGTAGAAGGCCGCCGCGTGCTCGGGCCAGGCGATCCCGCACACCCGGCGCTCCGGCTCGTCGTAGTAGCGCACGACGGGCTTGCGGAACGTGCGCCCCACCCGTTCGACGTACGTCCGCCACGACGTGTCCAGGCACTTCACGACCGCCGTGAGGTACTCCCGGCTCCTGGGGATGCCGCCGGAGCTGAGGGGCGTCTCGGGACACGCCGACCGGCCGAGCTTCGGCGCGGCGGCCTGCGCGGGCGCGGCGACGACCGTCAGGACCGCTAGGACCGCTAGGAGCGCCAGGACGGCGAACGCGGCGCGGCCGCGCGGGGCGGGGGAGTACACGGTGAGCAGCTTAGAGGAACGGCCTCGGGAGGCGTGCCCGTTGTGCCCTGTGTGCCCGGCGTGCGCGGCGTGCTCGGCGTGCTCGGTGTGCGCGGTGTGCCCGATGTGCCCGGTGTGCAGCTCACGGGCGCGGCCTCGGGGTGGACGTGCGGTGCGCGGTCCGGCCGGAAGGAGCGCCGGTAGGCGGCGGGGGTGGTGTTCAGCGCGTTGTGGAAGTGGCGGCGCAGGTTCACCGCCGAGGACAGCCCGACGCGCTGGGCCACGGTCTCGACCGGCAGGTCGGTCTCCTCCAGCAGGGCGCGGGCGCCGGCCAGGTGGCGGGCGAGCAGCCAGCGGCCGGGGGAGATGCCGAGCCGGTCGGTGAAGTGACGGCTGAACGTACGGCCCGACAGTCCGGAACGGGCAGCCATGTCCTCGACCGTCAGCGGCCGGTCCAGGTTGGCGTTGATCCAGTCCAGCAGCGGGGCGAGCGAGTCGGGCACCGGGCCGGTCGTCGGCAGCTCGGGATACTGGCGCTGGCAACCCTCCCGGTGCGGGGCGGCCGACAACTGGCGGCCGATGCGCATCGCCAGGGCGGCGCCGTGCTCGTCCCGGACCTGGTTCAGGCAGAGGTCGACGGTCGTGGCGGTGGCGCCGGCCGTCGCCACGTCGCCGTGGTCCACGTACAACACGGACGAGTCGGTACGTACGCGCGGGAAGCGTACGGCGAGTTCGGCGGTCAGCTCCCAGTGGACGGCGGCGGTGCGGCCGTCGAGGAGGCCGAGGCTCGCCGGGACGACGACGCCGGAGGCGATGGCCACGATCCTCGTGCCCCGGGAGTGGGCCGCCAGCACCACGGCGCCGAGGTCGGGGGAGACCTCCACCGGTGAGCAGCCGCTGAGCGCGACGATCAGGGTGTCGGCCTCGGCGAGGGCCTCCAGCCCGCGTTCGACGACGATGTCGACGCCCAGGGTCGTGCGGATGGGGCCGGGCCGTTCGGCGCAGAGCGCGAACTCGTAGTGGTGGGGGATGTCCGGGCCGTGGTAGCCGAAGACCGCGGAGGCGCTGGTCACCGGGTACAGCTCCTGGACAGGGCCGACCAGGGCGACGACACGGTGCTTCATGGCAGAAATATACCTAATGATGTCATTGTGGACACCTGTGCCGGGGTTGCGGGATGTCCAGAGTAGTGGGTCATGGAGTTCAGGAAATGACCGCCCTCTACGACCGCGAACCGTCCGTCGCCGCCCCCGCCGGGCTCTGGACCAGGGACTTCGTCCTGTATTTCGGCGCCAGGTCGGTGTCGTTGCTCGGCGACTCGATGATGCCCGTCGCGACCGCGCTGGCCGTCGGCGCGATCTACGGGGTGGCCGGCGTCGGGTACGTACTGGCCATCTGCACCGCCCCCTTTGTGGCCTTCATCCTGTTCGGTGGGGTGTTCGCCGACCGGCTGGGCGCGCGGGCCATGATGGTGACCGCGGACATCATCCGGATCTTCACCCAGACCGCCGTGGCCGTCGCGTTCTTCACCGGCACCCCGCCGCTCTGGCTGCTGCTGGCCGCCTCCTTCCTGTCCGGTACGGCGAGCGCGATGTTCCAGCCCGGCGTCAACGGCATGATCCCGCTCGTCGCCGAGGACCCGCAGCGCGCCAACGGCACCTTGAAGATCGCTGACGCGATGACCCAGCTCGGCGGGCCCGTACTGGCGGGCGTGCTGATGATGTTGACCGGCGCGGGCGCCGTCTACGCGGTCGACGCGGGGACGTTCCTGATCAGCGGACTGTGCCTGGCCCTCATCCGGCTGGCTCCGGCCCGCCGGGCGAAGGAGGAGCGTTCGACGGTCCTGGTGGACCTGCGGCGCGGCTGGGTGGAGTTCCGCTCCCGGAGCTGGATGTGGTCGGTGATCCTCATCTGGGTGGTCTTCGGGATCCTGGTCTTCGGCCCGTTCGTCCCGCTCAGCTCGCGCATGATCGGCGACCGTCTCGGCGAGGCCGCGTACGGGTGGGTGATGGCCGGTCTCGGCGCCGGGACCGTGCTCGGCGGGGTGATCGCGATGCGGTTCCGGCCGTCACGGCCGCTGGCCGCGGGTGGGGCGGCCATCGTCGGGTTCGGGTTCATGCCGCTGGTGGTGGCGCTGGAGTTGCCGTTGCCGCTGCTGATGGCGGGGCATCTGGCGGGGGGGATGGCGTTGGCGTTCTGGGCGGTGATGTGGTCGACGAGCGTGCAGACGCAGGTGGCACCCGACGTACTCAATCGGGTGACCGCCTATGAGATCGCGGGGTCGGTGTCCGGGATCGCGGTGGGGCAGGCGCTGGTGGGGCCGGTGTCGGAGGTGGTCGGCTCGCGGGACCTGCTGTTCGTCTCGGCGGGGGCCTCGTTCGCCGTCTGCGCGGCCCTGCTCCTCACCCCCTCCATCCGCCGCCTCCACCGCACCTGACACCGGGCCCCCATCCCCCGGTCCTGACGTCGGACGGCCGAGGCAGCGAGCCGCACACCACCTCGCCACCACGCAGTCCTGCACCCGCTGCCCCGCCGCCGAGGCCATCCCCGCCGTCCCCGGCTCCGCCACTTCGCTTCCCGGCCGCCTCGCTGTCCTGCGCCGCGCCACCGCCCAGTGCCCGGCCCCGTACGGGCTGGGGGTTTAGGGGGGTTGGGGGGTGGTTGACTCGGGGGGTGGAAGATGCGGTTTTGGTGGTTGTTGTTGGTGGTTTGGCCGTATTTGTGGGGGCGGTGGTTCAGGGGAGTGTGGGGTTCGGGCTCGGGCTGGTGGCGGCGCCCGTGATGACGATGCTCGACCACACCGTGATGCCCGGCGCGATCCAGGTGGTCAACATGACCCTGCCACTGTTCACGCTGGCCGCGGAGTGGCGGCGGGTGGATTGGCGGGGGCTCGGGTTCGCGGTGCTCGGCAGGCTGCCCGGCAGCGCCGTCGGCGCGTTCATCGTCGTGTACGTCTCGGTCCAGGCACTGGGCGTCTTCGTCGGCGTCATGGTGCTGCTGGCCGTCGGCCTCACCGCCCGTACGGTCAGCGTCACCCGCAACGGCGCGACGATCATCGGCGCGGGCTTCGTGTCCGGGATCACCGGCACTGCCACGGGCATCGGCGGCCCGCCCCTCGCGCTGGTATACCAGGACGCCAAGGGGCCCCAGATCCGGGCGACCTTGGCGATGTTCTTCTTCCTCAGCGCCGCCCAGTCGATGGTCGTCCTGGCGCTCGTCGGCCACCTGCCCGCCCGCGCGCTCGCCACGGGCGCGACGCTGATCGTGCCGATGGTGCTGGGCTTCCTGGCGTCGGGCCCGCTGCGGCGCTACCTCGACGGCGGCAAGGTACGTGTGGCCGTCCTGCTCGTGGCCACCACCTCGGCGCTGGCCCTGATCACGCAGAGCCTGCTCGCCTGACCGGCCGGGCTACTCGCCCGTCAGTCCGTCGACGGACTCGCGGATGAGGTCGGCGTGGCCGGCGTGGCGGCCGTACTCCTCGATCATGTGGACGAGGATCCAGCGCAGGCTGGGGCTCCGGCCGTCGGGCCAGGCGCGCCGGGCGGGCTGGTCGAGGCCGCCGGTGGCCAGGGCCTCGGCGAGCAGGTCGCGGGAGCGGGCCACCGCGTCACGCCAGAGCGCCAGCAGTTCGCCGGGGGTGTCGTCGGCGGCCGAGTGCCAGTCCCAGTCGGGGTCGGCGTTCCAGTCGACGGTGTTCCACGGGGGGTGCGGCTCGCGGTCGTGGAGCCGGCGGGAGAACCAGTGGTCCTCGACGTAGGCCAGGTGCTTGAGCATGCCGCCGAGTGTCAGGGGGGAGGCGGCGGCGGTGGTGTTCAGGCCCGCCGCGTCGAGGCCGGAGCACTTCCACTCCAGGGTGGCCCGCAGGAAGTCGAGGTAGCCCAGGAGGGTCGCCGTCTCGTCGCCCATGAGAGGCGGCTCGGGGCGTCCCTGTTCGTCGAAGTCGGTCATGAGCGGACAGCGTACCGGCCGGGCCTCCCGTACCCGCAAGGGCGAGGACGAGCCGCAGGCCACCGCGCGCCCGGTATGCCGGCGGGGCGGCGGCGTGACAAGGGGGCGTTGGTTGGCGAGGAAGAGCCGATGGTCGAGACAGGCGAATGTTGTAGGCAGGTACCAGCTCCAGCCAGGCGCGCGGACAGACACTAACGTGGCGAGGGGCAAACTTTCGGCTTCGGGTTGTGTAAGTCTGGTCGCCTCGCCACCGCGGACGTCCGTCTCGCTTGACCTCTTGCGCGTCAGTCCGGCAGCCAGTGCAGCTCGTGCGCCAGGGTTCTGGCGACGGCACGGACGCGGCGGTGCAGTGGCGACGGCTCGCGTGGGAGGACCAGGTGGATCGTCAGGCTGGGCGCGCCCCGCAGCGGTCGCCAGGTGAGACCGGCCGGTGATGTCGTGATCGCGGCTTCTCCGGCCGGGGCGAGGGTGATCCCGTCGAGCAGGTCGCGCTGAGACATGTCGAAAGAGACTGCGGGTGTGTGGAATCGGGGCTGTGGTCGGGTGTCTCGGAACAGTGCGGACAGCTGATCGTGGATCACGGGGTTGGCCGCACGGTCCGGGAGTCGCAGCGGATACGCGGCCGCGTCGGCGATCTCGATCTCCGGGTGTTCGGCCAGCGGATGGTGCTGCGCCAGCTGGACCCCGATGCGCTGACGCCGCAGCAGGAATCGGCGCACGCCACGGCCCGGCTGTTCACCGCGGGTGATCCCGGCGTCGATGCGGCCGTCGGCGACCGCGGGGGAGATCTCCGGTGTCGCCATCGGGACCGCGCTGACCTCGAGTCCGCTGTTGCCGCGAATCAGCCTGTCCACCAGGGCCGGTGCCGTCTCGGCCCCGGTGCTGAGGCTGTATCCGATGCGCAGCGTGCCCAGTTCGCCGGCCGCCGCGCTCCGGGCGGTGTCCCATGCCCGGTCCAGCGCCGCCAGCTCGGGCGGCGCGGACTCCGCCAAAGCCGCACCGGCCGTGGTCAATACGACGCTACGCGTGTTGCGGATCAGCAGGGCCGTACCGAGTTCCGCCTCCAATCGGCGCATCCGGGCGCTGAGTGCGGGCTGTGCGATACCGATCCGTGCGGCCGCGCGGGTGAAGTTCAACTCCTGCGCCAGCACCAGGAAGTAGCGCAGGCTCACCGTGTCCGGCGCCACGTGCCCTCCCTGTCGATTGATAACGATCCGTTCTGAGTTTATCCCGAACGGGTCTTTCCCTCGGCCGCATATCAAGCCCTAACCTGCGCATATGTCGATTCAACTGACCGCAGTACCCGTCGCCGGGATAGATCGATCTGAGTGTCAATTCGAAGTCGGACGTGTCCGGCCGAACACGGGAGGCTTCCATGGCTAAGGGCTACTGGGTCAGCGTCTACCCCGCCATTTCCGACACTGAGAGGCTGGCTGCCTACGACAAGCTGGCCGGTCCGGCTGTACAGGCTGGGGGTGGGCGCAACCTGGTCCTCCTCCCGTCCCTTGGCGGTCGAGTCGTCGCCCACGAGGCCGGAATCACGCAGCGCGTCGTTCTGATCGAGTTCGACAGCTTTGAACAGGCCGTCGCGGCATACGAGAGCGAGGCATACCAGAAGGCGCTGGTGGCCTTCCCCGACGGCGTCGAGCGCGACTTCCGCATCGTCGAAGGCATCGACTGACCGAGGTCCAGCCGGATCTTCACTGAAGATCCACCATCTTGGTCTTCGCTGGTGCGGCTGCTGGCGTGGCGGGGTTCGTGGGTGCTCGTGCTGCCCTTGCGCGGCGGGAGCTCGGCCACGACCTGGCCGTCGCGGGGCAGCCACACCAGCGGCACCGGCCCCACTCCCGGCGCGCGCAGCTTGGGGTCGTCGCGCAGGACGATCTGGATCAGGTGGGTGTCGAGGCAGGCGACGGTCGCCCGGATCAGGTGCAGGGCGAGGGCGGACACCTCGACGTGCTCGCGGTCGTCGCCGTCGGGTCGAGCGCGACGAGGGTGTCGCCGCGGCGCATGTGGCCGAGGGCGGAGGTCAGGCCGGGCCGGGTGATGCCCTTGACGCCGGATGCCTCTACCGGGCATTCGCCGTAGCCGAGGCGGCAGCCCGGACAGGCCGCCGCGAACGACCGTGTGACGCTGAGACCCAAGACCCAAGACCCAAGACCCAAGACCCAAGCCCGCCCCGATCCGGCAGTGCAGCGAGCCGGAAACGCCCGAGGAAGCCGAGCTCCACGACCGCCTCCAGGCTCAGGGACTCCGACGCCGCGCGGGCCAGTAGCCCGAACCCGCTCCCACTACCGGCCCCGCTACCCGCCTGTTGCCGGTTTCCGCCGTACCTTGGCTGCACCCCAGCCGCAGCCGGCGTCGAGGATCCGCCGGCCGGTCACATCTCCGGGCGAGCTCGAGCATCGCGGCGCCGCTTGTAGTACGCGTTCAGGAGGCCGGCCTCGTTCCCGGCCGCGTACCCTCCGGCGAGACTTCGGCCCAGCAGTCTCGGCGGCACCGTAGCAGCCTCTCCTCGCTCCTCGTATGCGAGGAACTCGCCAACTCAAGCGCACATCCGCCGACTCAGGCGCTCAGCCGGACCTGCCCTGCGGACACGCGAGGCCAACCCCCAGATGGGCCACCTGTCGCCCCCAACTGTCAGCGGCGCGGTGTCGGGGAGGTCGAGGTGACGTGTCTGGATTGTTACCCGATACAACAAACTCCCCACGCGAGGGGTCTTCCAAAGCAGGCCGTCGCGGAATACGTTGCCGCAAACAACATTCATCCGGGCCCCTCCGGAAGAAAGGACCCTGCATCATGCGCAAGGGGATCCTCAGCCTGACCGCCGCGGCGGCGACGCTCGCCCTCGGTCTCACCGCCTGCGGGGGCGAAAGCGGTCAGACCGGTACCACCGCCAGCTCGTCCGCCACAGCGGCGCAGTCCGCGAAGGCCGGCAAGATCGGCGTCATCCTCCCGGACAGCAAGTCGTCGGCCCGATGGGAGACGGCGGACCGCAAGTACCTGGAAGAGGCGTTCAAGGCCGCCGGCGTCGAGTACGACATCCAGAACGCCCAGAACGACAAGACGGCGTTCCAGACCATCGCCGACCAGATGATCACGAACGGGGCCACCGTCCTGATGATCGTGAACCTGGACAGCGGCAGCGGCAAGGCCGTGATCGAGAAGGCCAAGTCGCAGGGCGTGGCCACCATCGACTACGACCGCCTGACGCTGGGCGGCGGCGCCGCCTACTACGTCAGCTTCGACAACACCAAGGTCGGCACGCTCCAGGGCGAGGGCCTGAGCAAGTGCCTGGCCGACAAGAAGGCCGACAAGCCCATCGTCGCCTACCTGAACGGCTCGCCGACCGACAACAACGCGACCCTGTTCAAGAACGGCTACGACGGCGTACTGAAGCCCAAGTTCGACTCCGGCGAGTACGTCAAGGGCCCCGACCAGGCCGTGCCCGACTGGGACAACGCCCAGGCCGGGACGATCTTCGAGCAGATGCTCACCCAGCAGCCGAAGATCGCCGGCGTGCTGGCCGCCAACGACGGCCTCGGCAACGCCGCCATCACCGTGCTGAAGAAGCAGAACCTCAACGGCAAGGTGCCGGTCACCGGCCAGGACGCGACCGTCCAGGGCCTGCAGAACATCCTGGTCGGCGACCAGTGCATGACGGTCTACAAGGCGGTCAAGAAGGAGGCCGACGCCGGGGCCAAGCTCGCCGTCGCGCTGGCCAAGGGTGAGAAGCCCACGGCGAGCTCCAGCGTCAAGGACCCCGAGACCAGCCAGGACGTGCCCTCCGAACTGCTGGACCCGCAGGCCATCACCTTCGACACCGTCAAGGACGTCGTGGCCGACGGTTACGTCACCAAGGAGGAGCTCTGCACCGCCGACTTCGCCAAGAAGTGCACTGAGGCCGGAATTCAATAGCATGGACGGGTGTGGCCGGGTGCCATCGGCGCGGGGCCGCACCCCTCTTTAGGGAGCCCCATGACCCCCCTCCTCGAAGTGCGCGGGATCGACAAGAGCTTCGGTCCGGTGAAGGTGCTGCACGAGGTCGAGTTCTCCGCCTATCCCGGTGAGGTCACGGCCCTCGTCGGTGACAACGGCGCGGGCAAGTCGACGCTGGTCAAGTGCATCGGCGGCATCTACCCGATCGACTCGGGACAGATCTTCTTCGACGGCCGCCAGGTCACCGTCCACACCCCCCGGGACGCGGGCGAGCTCGGCATCGAGATCGTCTACCAGGATCTGGCGCTCTGCGACAACCTCGACATCGTCCAGAACATGTTCCTCGGCAGGGAACGCAAGAACGGCTTCCTGCTCGACGAGGACAGCATGGAGGAACTGGCCGAGAAGACCCTCAGCAGCCTGTCCGTGCGTACGGTGAAGTCCATCAGGCAGCAGGTCTCCAGCCTGTCCGGCGGCCAGCGCCAGACCGTCGCGATCGCCAAGGCCGTCCTATGGAACAGCAAGGTCGTCATCCTCGACGAGCCGACCGCGGCCCTCGGCGTCGCCCAGACGGCGCAGGTGCTCGAACTCGTGCGCAGGCTGGCCGACACGGGTCTGGCGGTCGTCCTCATCTCGCACAACATGAACGACGTGTTCGCCGTCTCCGACCGGATCGCGGCGCTCTACCTCGGCAGGATGGCCGCGCAGGTCAAGACCGCCGACGTGACGCACGCCCAGGTCGTCGAACTGATCACCTCGGGTCGCAGCGGCGAACTCGGCCTCAAGAACGGGGTCACCTCATGAGCAAGGTCAAGGAACTCCCGGGCGAGGCCGTCATCGCCGCCGCGCAGTCGCCGTCGATCGCCCACAGCGTGCGCGCGTACTGGGAGCGGGTGCGCGGTGGCGACATGGGCGCGCTGCCCGCCGTGCTCGGACTGGTCGTGCTCTGCACGGTCTTCGCCGTCGCCCGTCCCGCGTTCGTCACCTCGATCAACTTCGCCAACCTGTTCACCCAGGGCGCGAACGTCACGCTCATCGCCATGGGCCTGGTCTTCGTCCTGCTGCTCGGCGAGATCGACCTGTCGGCCGGCTTCGCCAGCGGCGTCTGCGCGGCGGTGCTCGCCGTCACGCTCGCGAGCTTCGGCCTGCCCTGGTACGTCTGCGTGCTGGCCGCCGTCGCCACCGGCGCGCTGATCGGCGTCGTGCTCGGCACGCTGGTGGCCAAGGTCGGCATACCGTCGTTCGTGGTCACGCTCGCCGCCTTCCTGGCCTTCCAGGGCCTGGTCCTGGTGCTGGTCAACGAGGGCACGAACATCTCGGTCCGCGACAGCGTGATCGTCGCCGTCGCCAACAAGAACCTGCCGCCCCTGCTCGGCTGGATCCTGTACGCGGTGTGCGTGGCGGGCTTCGCGGCCGTGCAGCTCAGGCGGGCCAGAAGCCGGTCCGGGCGCGGCCTGGTCGCCGACCCGCTGTCGCTGATCGCGGCCCGCGTGGGCGCCCTCGCGCTGATCGGCGGGCTCGCGGTCTACGTGCTCAACCTGGAGCGCAGCCGTAACCCCGCGCTGGTCTCGCTCACCGGCGTGCCGATCGTGGTGCCGGTGATCGTCGTGCTGCTGGTCGTGTGGACGCTGGTGCTCCGGCGCACGGCGTTCGGCCGGCATCTGTACGCGGTCGGCGGCAACACCGAGGCCGCGCGCCGGGCCGGCATCCCGGTCGACCGCATCAAGATCGCCGCGTTCGTGATCTGCTCGGCGATGGCCGCGGTCGGCGGGATCGTGGCCGCCTCCAGGGCCAGCTCGGTCGACCCGAACACGGGCGGCAGCTCGGTGCTGCTGTACGCGGTCGGCGCGGCGGTCATCGGCGGCACCAGCCTGTTCGGCGGCAAGGGGCGGGTGCTCGACGCCGTGCTCGGCGGCGCCGTGGTGGCCGTGATCGAGAACGGCATGGGCCTGATGGGGTACGGTGCGAGCGTGAAGTACCTGGTCACGGGGTCGGTCCTGCTGCTGGCCGCGGGGGTCGACGCCCTGGCGCGCAAGCGGGCGGCTGCTGCTGGTCTAAGGTGATCAGCGACCCGCAGCCCCTGAAGGAACCCCAGACGATGCGTGCCGGACCGTCCCAGGAGGACATCAGGCGCCACAATCTCGGCGCGCTGCTTCGCCATGTCCATCTGGGCGGGCCGATCTCGCGGGCCGAGCTGACCTCGAAGATGGGGCTCAACCGCAGCACCATCATGGCGCTCACCTCCGACCTCACGGCCGCCGGCCTGGTACGGGAGGAGCTGCCGCGCGAGACCGGCCGCGCCGGCCGGCCCTCGCTGGTGGTGCGCCCGGAGTCGGCGCGCGTCTACGTGTTCGCCTTCGACGTGGGCCCCGACCGGCTCGTGGCCGCCCGGGTGGGGCTCGGCGGCGTCATCCTCGACCGCAGGGAGACCACCCGCGAGCGCGGCAAGTTCGCCCTCGACGAGCTGGCCGGGGTGTTGTCGGGGTTCGCCAGGCAGATGCGGCGCAAGACGCGCGACGACACCGTGTGCGTCGGCGCCGCCGCCGCGGTGTCCGGCGGGGTGCGCAAGGGCGACGGCGTGGTCACGTTCGGGCCCAACCTGATGGCCCACGACGTGCCGTTCGGCGAGGAGCTGGGCCGCAGGCTGGGGCTCGGGCTGCCGGTCAGCGTGGGCAACGACGCCAACCTGGTGGCCCTGGCCGAGCACAGCCGGGGCGGCGGCGGGCCCGTGCGCGACCTCATCTGCCTGCACGGCGACGTGGGCATCGGCGGCGGCATCATCACCGGCGGCCACCTGCTCGGCGGCTTCGACGGCTACGGCGGCGAGGTCGGCCACATGGTCGTCAACCCCGGCGGGCGCGAGTGCTCCTGCGGCTCGCACGGCTGCCTGGAGGCCGAGGTGGGGGAGCGGGCGCTGCTGGAGCTGGCCGGCCGCTTCGGCCCCGGCCAGCACGGCCGCGACGCGGTGCGGGCCGTGGTGGACGCGGCCGACCGGGGCGACATCGTCGCGCAGGAGGCGCTGAGCCGGGTCGGCGACTGGCTCGGGCTCGGCGTGGCGAACCTGGTCAACATCTTCAACCCGGAGATGGTGATCTTCGGGGGCATGTTGCGGGAGGTCTACCTCGGCTCGGCGGCGCAGGTCCGCTCCCGGCTGGCCCTGCACGCCATGGCGCCCCAGCGCGAGCACGTACGGCTGCGCACCTCGGCGCTCGGCGACCACGCGACCCTCGTCGGGGCGGCCGAGCTGGCCTTCGCCCACGTGCTGGCCGACCCGCTGGAGGTGCTGGCCCGGGTCAGCACCTAGCCGGTCACCCCTGGCCGATCACCCTCAGCGCACCCGGTCCTTGGTCGCCGTCCAGGTGCCGCAGGAGGCCGTGGAGCCGCCGCGGTAACCGCGGTTCTGCCAGTACGCCAGGTTGCGCGGCCGTCCGTGGATCTTGCTGTAGTCGGCCCTGCGGACGGCGTCGAGCCACTCGCGCCAGGTGACGTCGGGCTTGATCGAGGTGAGCGTGGCGCTGTAGAAGACGCCGGCGAAGCACTCGGCCTGCATCTCCAGCCGGTGGCTGAGCGTGGTGCGCGCGCCGGCGGAGGCGGGCAGGTAGAGGGCGTTCTGGGCGTCCAGCACGCCGGTGAGCTGCTGGACGTGGTGTCCCCACTCGTGCGCGACGGAGTGCGCGATGTTCATCCTGAACGGGTCGCGCAGGTCGTGCCGCATGATGCGGATGACGATCGTGCGCTGCGCCGGGCAGTACTGCGCGCCGTTGACGGTGATCCGGCCGCACACCGAGTCGGCGCCCGTCGTGACGGTGACCCGCGGCGGGGTGTACGTCAGGCCCGCGGCCGCGAACCGGTCCGCCCAGAACCGGTCGGCGCACGCGGCCATGGCCCGGTGGAAGGACTTGAGCGAGGCGAGGCTGCCGATCCTGATGGCGGGCACGGCGCACGCCAGGCGCTGCCGCCCGACGGCCGGCGCGGCCGACAGTCCCCCTCGCGCGGGCCGGCCGGCCGCGGCCGCCGGAGCCGGCAGCAGAAGATCCGCGATCATGCACATAGCAAGCGCTATGAGGGGAATGCGCACGATCGCGGATCTTAGAGGAGTTCGTACGAGTTTGGGCTACCGCACCTTGCCCTTGGAGGCGACCCAGGTGTTGCAGGAGCCCGCGGACTTGCCGGTGAACCCGCGCTTGAGCCACCAGGAGACGTTGGCGTCCGTGCCGTGCGTCTGGTCGGCGGACGAACGCGTCTTCACGCCGATCGCGCTCAGGTCGAACGCGTTGTGCGAGCCCCGCAGCAGCGAGTCGAACTCCTTCTGGCTGCGGCCGAGCGAGTCCCAGACGCTGCCCATGAACACACCGGCGTAGCACTCGGCCTGGAGCTCGGTACGGCGGACCGGCTCCAGGTCACGAGGGTTGTCCAGGACGTACTCGCCGCGCTTGTTGTGCCGGAGCATGCCGGTGAGCTTCTGGACGTGGTGGCCGTACTCGTGGGCCAGGACCAGCATCAGCACCGGGTCCGAGGGCTCCTCCACGACGTTCGGGCTGAGCAGGAGGGTCATCGTCTTGTTGACCGGGCAGTACAGGGCCTGCGCGCCCTCGGGGAAGCCGCCGCATCCCGTCGGAGTGCCCAGCTTGGTGGTCACCCTGAACTTCGGCTTGCTGAAGGTGAAGCCCGCCTGCTTGAGCTTCGGCCCCCACGCCTTGTTGAGGCAGTCGAGCACCGCGTCGAAGTAGACCCGCGCCTCGTCCTCGGTCCCGGACTGGACCGGCGGCTCCTCGCACGTCTTGAGCGCGAGCCGGCCGGTCTTGTAGATCGGGTTCTTCGTCAGGACCGGCTTGTTTGCCGGGGCGGCCGCGGCCGCGGGGGCCGTACCGGCGAGGACCACGCTCGCCAGGGCGCCGGCAATGATCGCCAATCGGGGGGTACGCATGGGAAGGCACACTACAAAAGAGGGGGTTCCAGGTAAAGCGGAAACGCCAGACGTCACTGGACGTTTCGTGCAGCCGCCGCCCACGTGTTGCACGCGCCCGGCATGCCCCGGTTGAAGCCCCTGGTCATCCAGGCGGCCTGGGTCGGGCCCTTGCCGTGGTCGTTCTGCGGCCAGCCCTTGGCGCCGTTCTTGTAGAACCACTGGACCGTGTAGTCCCAGTCGGCCTGGTTCACCAGCTCCGTGCCCTTCATCGTGCTCATGAAGACGGCGGAGAAGCACTCGGCCTGAAGCTCGGACCTGCGCGAGAGCTGAAGGCGTCCGGTCTTGCCCGCGGCGGACCTGGCCGTCCAGTAGTAGTTCCAGATGCCGGAGGCCTGCTGGACGTGGTGGCCGTACTCGTGGGCGATCAGGCGGCTGATGCCCAGCGGGAAGGGGTTGCGGAGCTGGTCGCGGCTGATCATCAGGTACATCGTGCGGTCGGTGGAGCAGTAGACCCCGTCCGCGCCGGTGTTCCAGGCGCCGCAGGGCGTCCTGACCTTCTTGGTGATGATCCGCAGACGCGGCTTGCTGAACGGCATCCGGGCCTTGCGGAACTGGGTCGCCCACGCCTTGTTCAGGCAGTTCGTGACCCGGGTGAGGAAGCGGCGGTAGGCGATCATGCTGCCCGCGGGCAGGGCGCCCGGCGCGCAGTTCGCGTCGGCGAGCCTGCCGGTCTTGTAGAGGGCGTTGGCGGTGGCCATCGCCCGGCCGCCGGGCACGGCGGCGGCGCCGCTGGGGGCGGGAGGAGAGGCGACCTTCTGTGCCACGTTGACCGGTGTGCGCTCGGCCGAGGGTGCGGCGACGTCGGAGAGCACGAGGACAAGCGAGGCGGCGGCCATGGTGAGTGCGACAGCCGCGGCGACCAGGGCCGCGATCCTGCCTTTAGGGAGGGAGTTCATATGTCCGGCAAGACTAGGTCAAGATCGGACATATGTGGGTGGATTTGACTCGATGGAGTCAGTGAGACGTCGGCGAACTAGACTCTTCTGCGTCGTCGAAAGAAGCAGACGGCGTACGAGGCAGAGGGGAGTCGCATCCGTGAGCGGGTTGCTGGGCTCGATAGAGGGACCGCACGACGTCAAACGACTCGCTGTCGAGGAGCTGCCGCGGCTCGCGGGGGAGATCCGTGACCTGCTCGTCGACTCCTGCGCCAGGTTCGGCGGCCACCTGGGGCCGAACCTCGGGGTGGTCGAGCTGACCATCGCCATCCACCGCGTCTTCGACTCCCCCGACGATCCCGTCATCTGGGACACCGGCCACCAGTCGTACGTGCACAAGCTGCTCACCGGCCGCAAGGCCGGCTTCGAGGCGCTCAAGCAGGAGGGCGGCCTGTCCGGCTACCCGAGCCAGGCCGAGTCCGAGCACGACTTCGTCGAGAACTCCCACGCCTCCACCGCGCTGTCCTACGCCGACGGCCTGGCCAAGGCGTTCAAGCTGCGCGGCGATCGCGAGCGCACGGCCGTCGCGGTGATCGGCGACGGCGCGCTCACCGGCGGCATGGCCTGGGAGGCGCTGAACAACATCGCCGGGATCAAGGACCTGCCCGTCGTGATCGTGGTCAACGACAACGGCCGCTCCTACTCCCCGACCATCGGCGGCCTGGCCTCCCACCTGTCCTCGCTGCGCGTCAACCGCCGCTACGAGGACATGCTCGAATACGTCAAGGACAAGCTCGGGAACGTTCCCGTCATCTACGACGCCCTCCACGGCTTCAAGAAGGGCGTCAAGGACGTCCTGGCCCCGCAGGTGATGTTCGAGGACCTCGGCCTGAAGTACGTCGGCCCCATCGACGGCCACGACGAGCAGGCCATGGAGGCGGCGCTGCGCAAGGCCCGCGCCTTCCGCGGCCCGGTCATCGTCCACGCCCTCACCCAGAAGGGCCGCGGCTACACCCCCGCCGAGAACCACGACGAGGACCAGTTCCACTCGCCCGGCGCCTTCGACCGCGCCACCGGCGCCGAGAAGCCCAAGCCCCGCATCTGGACCAACGTGTTCAGCGAGGAGCTGGTCAGGCTCGGCAAGGAGCGGGAGGACCTGGTCGCCATCACCGCGGCCATGCTCCACCCCACCGGCCTCAACGCCTTCGCCGACGCCTTCCCCGACCGCATCTACGACGTCGGCATCGCCGAGCAGCACGCGCTGACCAGCGCCGCCGGCCTGGCGCTCGGCGGCCTGCACCCGGTCGTGGCCGTCTACGCCACCTTCCTCAACCGCGCCTTCGACCAGCTCCTGATGGACGTCGCCCTGCACCGGCTGCCGGTCACCGTCGTCCTCGACCGGGCCGGCGTCACCGGCGACGACGGCGCCAGCCACAACGGCATGTGGGACCTGTCGATCCTCCAGGTCGTGCCCGGCCTGCTGATCGCGATCCCGCGCGACGGCGACCGCGTCACCGAGCTGCTGCGCGAGGCCGTGGAGGTCTCCGACGGGCCCACGGTGCTGCGCTTCCCCAAGGGCCCGGTGGCCGAGCCGCTGGAGTCCGTGGGCCGCCTGGGCGAGATGGACCTCCTGCGTGCCGCCGAGGGCGAGCCCGACGTGCTGCTGGTCGGCGTCGGCCCGATGGCGCACATCTGCATGGAGGCGGCCGTCCTGCTCGACGCGCAGGGCATCTCCGCCACCGTGGTCGACCCGCGCTGGGTCAAGCCGCTCGACGAGGCGCTGACGCTGGCCGCCTCCGCCCACAAGCTGGTGGCCGTGGTCGAGGACAACGGCCGCGTGGGCGGCGTGGGCGACGCCGTGGCCCGCCTGCTCCGCGACGCCGACGTCGACGTGCCGGTGCGCACGTTCGGCATCCCGCAGGAGTTCCTCGACCACGCCAAGCGGGCCGCGATCCTCGGCCGCATCGGCCTGACCGGCCAGGACCTCGCCCGCCAGATCACCGAGGCCGTCGCGAAGCGGACCTCCCGCGTGGAGCAGCCCGTCCGCCGTTGAGCACCCTGCGGACCACGGCGGTGATCGCCAGCACCGCGACCACCGCCGCGGCCGCCACCGGCAGCAGCAGGCCCGCCTGCCGCCGCACCACCTGACCGGCCACCGCCCCCAGCAACACGTACGTGCTGACCCACGCCGTGCTGCCCAGCAACACCCACGGCATGAACCGGCGGTAGGGCATGCCCACCGCGCCCGCCACGGCCGGCGTCAGCGCGTGCAACATCGGCAGGAAGTAGGCCAGCGCCAGCGCCCAGCCGCTGCGCCGCAGGATCTGCTCCGCGCGTGTCCAGCGTTTCTCGCCGACGCGCCGGCCGAGCCTGCTGCGGCGCAGGCGGGGGCCGTACCGGCGGCCCAGCCAGTAGCCGCCCGTCGCGCCCGCCAGACAGGCCAGCACGCCCGTGCCGATCAGCGCCAGCACCTCCGGCACGCTGCGCGCCGTGGCGCCCGCCACGAGCAGCACCGCGTCCCCCGGCGTGATCAGGCCGATCCCCACCGAGGCGTCCAAGGTCAGGAAGACCAGGACGAACGGCAACACCACCGCCACGTCCTGCCTGGCCAGCCTGTCGAGCAGGTCGTCGAACATGATGCGGGTCCGCTACCCCCGGGGCGGCGCTTCACCGGGAAGCCCGGCGCGAGCGCATGATCACTCAGGGTCTGGGAAGGATCGCTGATCGTGGACATCTTTCGCACGAAGAGCGTCGAACAGTCGATCCGCGACACCGAAGCTCCCGAACACCAGCTGCGAAAGCGCCTGACCGCCATGGACCTGATGGTCTTCGGCATCGGCGTCATCGTCGGCACCGGAATCTTCGTGCTCACGGGCCAGGTCGCCAAGGAGGTGGCGGGGCCGGCGGTCGCGGTCTCGTTCGTCGTGCGGGCGTGGTGTGCGGCCTGGCGGCGCTGTGCTATGCCGAGTTCGCCTCCACGATCCCGGTGGCCGGGTCCGCCTACACCTTCTCCTTCGCCACCCTTGGCGAGTTCCCCGCGTGGGTGATCGGCTGGGACCTCATCCTGGAGCTGGCGCTGGCCGCGGCCGTGGTGTCGGTCGGCTGGTCGGGCTACTTCGCCTCGATGCTCGACTCCGTCGGCATCCATCTGCCGCCCTCCATCGCGGGCGACGACCCCGTGGTCAACCTGCCCGCGGTGGTGATCGTGTTCCTCCTCACCGCGATCCTGGTGGTCGGCATCAAGATCTCCTCGCGGGTCAACCTGATCCTGGTGATCACCAAGATCACGGTGGTGCTGCTGGTCATCGTGGCCGGGCTGTTCTTCGTCAAGGGCGCCAACTACACGCCGTTCATCCCCGAGCCGGTGAGCTCGCCGGAGGTCGAGGGGCTGAAGGCGCCGTTGATCCAGGTGCTGTTCGGCGTCACGCCCGTCGCGTTCGGGGTGATCGGCATCTTCTCGGCCGCGGCGATCGTGTTCTTCGCCTTCATCGGCTTCGACATCGTGGCCACCGCGGCGGAGGAGACCGTACGGCCGCAGCGTGACGTGCCGCGCGGCATCATCGGCTCGCTGGCCGTCTGCACGGTGCTCTACGTCGCCGTCTCGCTGGTCGTCGTCGGCATGCAGCCGTACAAGGAGCTGAGCACGAGCGCGCCCCTGTCGGACGCGTTCACCGCTGTCGGCCATCCCTGGCTGGCCACGATCATCAGCGTGGGCGCCATCGCCGGCCTGACGACCGTGGTGCTGGTGTTGCTGCTCGGGCAGACCCGGGTGTTGTTCGCCATGTGCCGCGACGGCCTGCTGCCGCGCCGGCTGGCCGTGGTCCACCCCACGTTCGGCACGCCCGCCAGGCTCACCATCCTCGTCGGCGTGGTGACCATGGCGCTGGCCGGGTTCGTGTCGTTCGGCGAGCTGGCCGAGCTGGTGAACATCGGCACGCTGTTCGCGTTCATGGTGGTCTCGATCGGTGTGGTCGTGCTCCGGCGCACCCGTCCCGACCTGGAACGCGGCTTCCGGGTGCCGCTGGTGCCGCTGCTGCCGATCCTGTCGGTGCTGGCCTGCCTCTACCTGATGCTCAACCTGCCGCTGGAGACCTGGCTGCGGTTCGTCATCTGGATGGTCATCGGCGTGGTCGTCTACTTCGGCTACGGCTACCGCCACAGCAGGCGGGGCGCCGTCGCCGCCCCGTCCGGCGAGTGAGGCGGAGGGGCGGGCCGGCGCCCGCCCCTCCTACCTGCTCAGATCGACAGGACGGCCCCGCCGCCGGCCTTCATCATGCAGGCGTTGGCGTAGACCTTGCCCCACTTGATCGTCTTGTCGTTCCACTTGCCGAGGATCATGACGGCGCGCGGCTCGACCTCCTTGCCGCACGACGCCTTCGGCGAGACGTTGAGCTTGGCCGGATCGCCGCCCACCTTGCGCAGCAGCTCGCAGGCCGCGTGGGCGGAGGGGTGGGTGCCGCCGTCGGGGCTGCAGTTGAGCCAGGCGCCCTTGGTGGGGCCGTTCTTCACCGCGACGGTGATCTTGAGGACGACCTTGGGGGTACGCGGCGCCGCCAGGGAGGGCGACGACGCGCCCAGCACGAAAGCTCCGCACAGAGCGATCGTGCCGACTGCTCGCATCATGGTTACTCTCCGTTCGTAGGACGGCACAGTACGCTACGGCGGAGAAGGCCCGGACGCGGGGAGGCCCGCCGGGCGGGCCTCCGTAAAATCACGCGGGCAGCGAGGCCACACCGGGCGGAAGGAACCGCGGCTGGGCGATGCCCGACCTGTCCAGATAAGGCGTGACGCCACCCAGATGGAACGGCCAGCCGGCGCCCAGGATCATGCACAGGTCGATGTCCTGCGGCGCGGCGACGACGTCCTCGTCCAGCATGATCCGGATCTCCCGGGCCAGCGCCCCGAGCACACGCTCGCGGACCTGCTCGGCCGTGGACGGCGAGGTGCCCCCGCCGAACAGGGCCACCGCCTCCGGGTCGAGCGAGAAGTCCGGACGGTAGACGCCGGGCTTGCCCGAGGCGACCAGCTTGGCCATGTTCTCCGAGACGCCGAACCGCTCGGGGAACGCCTCGTGCAGCGTCTCGGCCACGTGCAGGCCGACGGCCGGGCCGACGAGCTGCAACAACGCGAACGGCGTCATCGGCAGCCCGAGCCCGTCGAGCGCGTGCTCGGCGACCTCCAGCGGCGTGCCCTCGTCCACGGCGGCGACGACCTCGCCCATGAAGCAGGTCAGCAGCCGGTTGACCACGAACGCCGGAGCGTCCTTGACCAGCACGGACGACTTCCGCAGCGTCTTGCCGACCGCGAACGCCGTGGCCAGCGTGGCGTCGTCGGTCGCGGCGCCCCTGATGATCTCCAGCAGCGGCATCACCGCGACCGGGTTGAAGAAGTGGAACCCGACCAGCCGCTCGGGGTGCGCCAGCCCGGCGCCCATCTCGGTGAGCGAGAGCGAGGAGGTGTTGGTGGCGAGCACGCACTCGGCCGAGACGACGGCCTCGACCTCGGCGAACACCTGCTTCTTGACCGCCATGTCCTCGAAGACGGCCTCGATCACGAAGTCGGCGTCGGCGAAGGCGTCCTTGGTCAGTGAGCCGGTGACCAGGGACTTGAGCCGGTTGGCCTGGTCGGCCGAGACGCGGCCCTTGCCCAGCAGCTTGTCGACCTCGGCGTGCACGTACCCGACGCCCTTGTCCAGGCGGGCCCGGTCGAGGTCGGTCAGGACGACCGGCACCTCCAGGCGGCGGGCGAACAGCAGCGCCATCTGCGAGGCCATCAGCCCGGCGCCCACGACGCCGACCTTGGTGACCTTGCGGGCCAGCGCCTTGTCGGGCGCGCCCGCCGGGCGCTTGGCACGCCGCTGGACCAGGTCGAAGGAGTAGAGCCCGGCCCGCAGCTCGTCGCTCATCAGCAGGTCGGCCAGGGCCTCGTCCTCGGCGGCGAAGCCCTCGTCGCGGGAGGCGGTCGCGGCCCGTTCGACGAGGTCGAGCGCCCGGTAGGGGGCGGGGGAGGCGCCGCGCAGCTTCATGTCCACCAGGAAGCGCGCGTCGGCGACGGCCTTCTCCCAGCCGTCGTGCTCCCGGCGCTCGACGGTGACCTCGCCCTTGAGCACGCGGGCCGCCCAGCGCAGCGACTCCTCCAGGAAGTCGGCCGGCTCGAACATCGCGTCCGCGACACCCAGCTCGTACGCGTCCGCGCCCTTGATCATGCGGTTCTGGGACAGCGGGTTCTCGATGATCAGCTTGATCGCGGCCGCCGGGCCGATCAGGCGGGGGAGGAGCTGCGTGCCGCCCCAGCCGGGCACCAGGCCGAGGAAACACTCGGGCAGCGCCACCGCGGGCACGCCGGAGGAGATCGTCCGGTACGCGCAGTGCAGCGCGATCTCCAGGCCGCCGCCCATGGCCGCGCCGTTCACGAACGCGAACGACGGGATCGGCAGCTCGCCCAGCCTGCGGAAGACGTGGTGGCCCAGCGCGCCGATGGCCAGGGCCTCCTCGCGCGAGGCCACGGACGCCGCGCCCTTGAGGTCGGCGCCGACGGCGAAGATGAATGGCTTGCCCGTGACGCCCACGGCGGCCAGGTCGGTGCGCCCGGCGATCTCCGTCAGGGCTTCGTCCAGGGCGAACAGCCCGTTCGGGCCGAAGGTGTTGGGCTTGGTGTGGTCGAAGCCGTTGTCCAGCGTGATCAGGGCCATCGTGCCCGCGCCGCCGGGCAGCGGCACGTCGCGGACCAGCGCCTTGGTGACGACCTCGTCGGTGTTGCGTCCGCTCAGCAGCGCGCGCCAGGTCTCGATGTCGCTCATGCCAGGTTCTCCCAGATCACAGTGCCGCCCATGCCCATGCCCACGCACATGGTGGTGATGCCGTACCGCACGTCGGGCCGCTCGCCGAACTGGCGGGCGAGCTGCGTCATCAGCCGTACGCCGGAGGAGGCCAGCGGGTGGCCGAAGGCGATCGCGCCGCCGTAGGCGTTGACACGCTGGTCGTCGTCGGCGAGGCCGAAGTGCTCCAGGAACGCCAGCACCTGGACGGCGAACGCCTCGTTGATCTCGAACAGGCCGATGTCGCCGATGGACAGCCCGGCCAGGCGCAGCGCCCGCTCGGTGGACGGGATCGGGCCGACGCCCATCACCTCGGGGTCCACACCCGCGAACGCGTAGGAGACCAGGCGCATCTTCGGCGCCAGGCCCAGTTCGGCGGCGACGTCGCGGGCGGCCACGATGCAGCCGGTGGCGCCGTCGTTGATGCCGGAGGAGTTGCCCGCGGTGACGTTGCCGTGCGGGCGGAAGGGCGTCTTGAGCGCGCCCAGCGCCTCCATCGTGGTGCCGGGGCGCGGCGCCTCGTCCTCGGCGGCCAGGCCCCAGCCCTTCTCGGCCGTACGGATGGCGGTGGGCGCGAGGTCCGGCTGGATCTTGCCGTCGGCGTACGCCTTGGCCGCCTTCTCCTGCGAGAGCACCGCGTAGGCGTCGGCGCGCTCCTTGGAGATCGACGGGTAGCGGTCGTGCAGGTTCTCGGCGGTCATGCCCATGACCAGCGCGCTCGGGTCGACCAGCTTCTCCGACAGGAAGCGCGGGTTGGGGTCCACGCCCTCGCCCATCGGGTGGCGGCCCATGTGCTCGACGCCGCCGGCGATGGCCACGTCGTACGCGCCGAAGGCGATGCCGCCCGCGACCGTGGTGACGGCGGTCATCGCGCCCGCGCACATGCGGTCGATCGCGTAGCCGGGCACGGTCTTGGGCAATCCGGCCAGCACCGCCGCCGAGCGGCCGATGGTCAGGCCCTGGTCGCCGATCTGCGTCGTCGCGGCGATGGCCACCTCGTCCACGCGCTCGGGAGGCAGGCCGGGGTTGCGCCGGATGAGCTCGCGGATGACGCGGACGACCATGTCGTCGGCGCGGGTCTCCGCGTACAGTCCCTTCGGTCCTGACCTGCCGAAAGGCGTGCGTACGCCGTCGACGAACACGACGTCACGAGAGGAAGGCACGGATTCGCTCCTCGTTCCTGGATGGGGTTCCGGGCCCATGCTACTCGTCGGTAACTACTCCGCAGACGAGGGCGGCGGTCAGCAGCGCGTAAACGATCGGCATGGGCGGCTCCCAGAGATGGGCGCGGGCTCCGAGCAGGGCGGCGACCGCCATGGCCGCGGCCGTCCAGAGCGCCGCGCCCCCTCGTGGGCGCGTGCCCCGGCCGGGATCCCACGGATCGCCAGGTGATCCACCCGGCCGACCGGCACGCGCCACTATCCCCAGCGTGTCCCGTGCCCACCAGAGCAGGAACGACACCCCGGCGGCCAGGCCGAGCAGCATGACGGCCTCGACGCCCCAGCTCAGGGCGTCGGCGACGGCGTACAGGGCGGCCGCCCGGAACTGGCCGGGAGCGGTGCAGCCGAGCAGCAGCAACACCGCCCAGCCGCACGCGAGGGCGAGCCGGCTCAGCGGGCGGCGGCGCGCGGAGGGCGGCACGGCGAACAACTCGCGCTCGCGGCGGCGCACCGCGCGCGCCCGCGCGCCCCAGAGGAGCTGCGTGAGCGCCAGCGCGGGCAGCGCGCCCGCGAAGGCCGCCAGCGACAGTACGGCGAGCGGCGACGTCTGCTCCCTGGTCGGCGCCCGGTCGGCCAGGATCTGGGCCGTGGCCAGCAGGGCGATCGAGCTGGAGAGCGTGACGAAGACGGCCCGGCGGTCGGCTCGGGCCCGCGCCCGCAGTCCGGCCAGCACCTCGGCGCCTGGAGGGGGCGCCATCTCGGTCAGAAGCATGAACGTCATGATGGCGTCACATACCGTAGCGACGCCCCGGATTCGCGTGCTTTGGATGGAGCCCTTTCCGGCGGCTCGCGGCAGGTAACAGTGGCAGTCCGGCATCTTCCTGGCATCCCATGAAATGCGCGACATTCCGTGAAACGGAGGATTTTTCAGTATGCTGCGCGTCACACCGGAGGGGGCCGCGTCACTGCTGGGGCGCGCGGGTGGAGGGGGAGCTGTGAGCAAGGGCTGGGACACGGCGGTAAGGCCGCAGCACGGCGCCCGTCGCCGCGACGACGACCGTCCGGGGCGTGCTCGGCGTGTCTCCCCGATGGGCTGGGTGAGCATCGCCCTGACGTTCGTGCTGGTGGCGGTCACGCTGGGCGGGTACGCGTACTGGCGCAGCCTCGACGGCAACATCCCGCGCGTGGCCGTCGACCCCGGGCGTACGCGGCCGCCGGAGACCGGCGCGCTCAACGTGCTGCTCGTCGGCTCGGACTCGCGCGAGGGCGACAACAAGAAGTACGGCGCCAAGTCGCAGGGCCTCGGCGAGCGCACCGACACGATCATGATGCTGCACATCTCCCCCAACAGGGACAAGGCCACCATGATGAGCTTCCCCCGGGACACCATGGTCATGATCCCGCAGTGCCGCAGCCGCACCGGCGCGGTGCTGGCCGGGGGGCTGCGCCAGATCAACTCCGCCTTCAACGACGGCGGCATCAACTGCACGGTCGCGACGCTCGAATCGCTCACCAACATCAAGATCAACCACATCGTGAAGGTGGACTTCACCGGCTTCAAGGGCATCGTCGACGCCCTCGGCGGCATCGAGATCTGCCTGCCCAAGGCGGTCGATGACCCCAAGGCCAAGCTCCAGCTCAGCGCGGGCAAGCACGTGGTCTCCGGCGAGCAGGCCCTCGGCTACGTGCGCACCCGCTACACCCTCGGCGACGGCAGCGACCTGGGCCGCATCCAGCGCCAGCAGGTCTTCCTCAACAAGGTGCTGGCCAAGGTCACCGACGGCGGGCTGCTGACCGACCCCATCAAGCTCAAGGGGTTCCTCGAGGCCGCGACCAAGGCCGTCACCTTGGACGACGACCTCACGCTGTCCCGGATGCTGGAGATCGGCGACAGCGTCAAGGGGCTGACCGCCAAGGAGCTCAAGGGCGTCACCGTGCCGGTGGAGGCGTACCCGGTCGACAAGAACCGGGTGCAGCTCAAGCAGCCGGACGCCCGGAACTTCTTCGAGGCCGTGCGCTCCGACGTCGAGGTGACCCCGACCACGGCCGCCGTCAAGCCCAAGGTCGCCAACGACCAGGTACGCGTCCAGGTGCTCAACGGCACCGCCGAGGCGGGCAAGGCGGCCCTGGTGGCCGACGAGCTGGCCGATCAGGGGTTCGTCGTGGTCCAGGTCGGCAACGCGGCTTCGGCGGCCACCACGTCGATCAGGTACGCGAAGAAGGACGCCGACAACGGCATCGCCTACGGGGACGCGGTGGCGGCCCGGCTGTCGAAGGACAAGCGCACCCCGGAGGCGGGCAAGGTCGCCCCCGTCAACCCGAAGCCGTACGCGGGCAAGGCCGCCACGCGGACGCCCGGCGGGCCGATCATCCAGCTCGTCATCGGGGCCGACTGGCCGGGCGTGCGGGTGGTGTCGGCGATCCCGGACTCGCTCAAGGACAAGGTGGTCGACTCCACCACGAACCCCTGCATGTGACCACTCGCCCGGACCTCCGGGCCGGGGGCTAGAGCTCTTCGGCCAGGAGCAGGGCGATCAGGCCGGGGAAGCGGGTGTCGAGGTCGCCGTCGGCCAGCCGGATGAACAGCTTGCGGCCCTCCGGGCGCTGGCAGATGACGCCCGCCTCGCGCAGCACCCGCCAATGGGCGGTCAGCGTGGACTTCGGCACGTCGGCCACCACCTCCCCGCAGAACAGCTCGTCCCCGGAGGCCAGGGCGCGCACGATCTGGGCGCGTACGGGATGGCCGAGCGCGGCGAGCACCTCCACCAACTGGATCTGGTCACGCGACGGGTGCAGCATGCGGCCATTGTACGGAAAACACGAACGATGATTTGACGCCAATTGTTCGTTTGTACGAGAATTACGTACTCATCCGGGTCTGAGGAGGAGTGTCGTGTTCGATGTCGCCGTCGTGGGTGGCGGGCCCGTGGGCATGTTGCTGGCCGCCGAGCTGGGCTTGCAAGGGGTACGGCCGCTGGTGCTCGAACGGCTGGCCGTCCCGACCGGCCAGTCCAAGGCCGGGACGCTGCACGCGGGCATCGCCCAGAGCCTGGACCGCCGCGGCCTGCTGGAGGCCGTGGGACGCTCGACGTACGGGAGCGTGAGCTTCCACTTCTCCGGCATGTTCGGGCTCGACCTGGGCGCGGTGTCGGACGGCGGCCCGAGCATCGTGGGCAGCCCGCAGGCGTGGGCCGAGCAGGTGTTCGCGCGCCGCGCGGCGAACCTGGGCGCGGAGATCCGGCGCGGCCAGGAGGTCACCGGCCTGGAGCAGCGGGACGACCACGTCGTCCTGACCGTCAACGGCCGCGAACTGCCCGCCCGCTACGTCGTCGGCGCCGACGGCGCACGCAGCTCGGTGCGCAAGGCGGCCGGCATCCCGTTCAGCGGCGCGGGGGCGCGCGTCGCCGCGCTCATGGGCGACGTACGGCTGCTCAGCCCGTACACGGTGCCGCCGGGCTACACGCGCACCCCGCGCGGGTGGATCATCGTCTGGCTCGACCCCGCCGGGCACAGCCGCGTCACCACGTACGACTTCCGCGCCCCGCACACCGACCGGGAGGCCCCCGTCGAGCTGGAGGAGCTGCGGGAGGCGGCCGAGCACATCCTCGGCGTCCCGGTCCCCATGGCCGACCCGCGCAACCTGTCCCGGTACGGCGACGCCGCCCTCCAGGCCGAGACGTACCGCGCCGGCCGGGTGCTGCTGGCCGGGGACGCGGCGCACGTGCACTTCCCGTGGGGCGGCCAGGGGCTGAACACCGGGATGGGGGACGCGTTCAACCTGGGCTGGAAGCTGGCCGCCGAGGTGCGCGGCGACGCGCCCGCCGGGCTGCTGGACAGCTACCACGCCGAACGGCACCCGGTCGGCGCGCGGGTGTTGTGGAACGTACGGGCCCAGAGCGCGCTGGCCGACCCCGATCCGGCCGTCGACCCGCTGCGTGAGCTGTTCGCCGAGCTGATGCGGTTCGACCAGGTCAACGAGTACCTGAGCGGGATGATCAGCGGGATGGACACGGCGTACGACGTGGGTGTGCCCGGGGCCGGGCGGATGGCGCCCGACCTGCCGGTCAAGACCGCCGACGGCGTGGTGCGCACGGTGGAGCTGCTGCACGCCGGGCGGGCCCTGCTGCTGGACCTCGCCGGGCGGGAGGCGGTGGTGGCCGCGGCGGCTCCGTGGGCGGACCGGCTGGAGATCGTACGGGGGAGCGCGGACCACGACGCCGAGGCGCTGCTCGTGCGTCCCGACGGGTATACGGCCTGGACGTCGGAGGCGCGGGGGCACTCTCTGGAGGCGGCATTGGGCAGGTGGCTGGGACGAATGTGACAGAAAGTAACCTTAGGGAAACGTGTGAAATTTCCGGACAAGTCTGTTAAGAAAGGTCGCGGTCCGTATTCGAGCTAGAGGGGTTCCACCGTGGCGCGCGACGAGAACGACAGGCCGTACGAGGATGGGCAGGGTAAGAAGTCGTTAAATCCGGAGATGACCGGAGACGTGCTGTCCCCGCGGTGGAGCACCGAGGACACCGACGAGCAGCCCGCCATCCAGGTCTCCGGCAACGAGACCTACATCCTCCCGGCCGACAAGGGCGCGCAGCCGGCCGAACCGGCGCACGACGTGCTCGACGCCCCCAGCGGGTCGCACGACGTGCTCGACGGTGGCCTGAGCGGGCCGCATGACGTGCTCGGCGGCGTGAGCGGGGCGCATGACGTGCTGGACGGCGCGAGCGGGCCGCACGAGACGCTGAGCGGGTCCCACGAGGCTTTGAGCGGGCCGCACGAGACTCTGGGGAGCTTGAGCGGGCCGCACGCCGTCCTGGGCGCGGAGTCGTTCGAGGTGCCCGCCGGTGAGCGCGCGGCGGGCGACGACGACCTGCCGTACCTGCCGCTGGACCAGGGCTACGAGCCGGACCGCGACGAGGACGCCGACCGTACGAGGCGCGGCTTCCTCGGTTCGGGCTGGACCGACGACTCCGACGACCGGCGCGGCTCCGGGGGCGACAGGCAGGTGCGCTGCCGCACCAGGGTGCTGGTGCTGGCGGCGGCCGCGGTGGTGCTGGTCGGCGTCGGGGCGGGATGGCTGCTCACCGGCACCTCCGCCGACGACCCGTGCGCGGCCGGCCGCTGCGCCGGCGCGAGCGAGGTGAGCGCGCCGGCGGAGACCGCGGCCCCGGAGGAGACCGAGGAGGTCGTGCCCGAGCCCACGGATACGGACACGGCCGAGCCGACCGTTTCCGAGACCGTAACCCCGACCCCCGTCGTCCACCGCGCCCGCCCCACCCGCGAGCCCTCGGTACGGCCCACCACCCCCGCCCGCGAGAGCCGTCCGACGGACACGCCCGAGGGCAAGACCACCCACGGGCCGCGCGGCGAGATGAACGACACCTCCGACGGCGCTCCGGAGGACGCCGGCCGCCCGGCCGCCACCAAGCAGCCGGAGCAGGAGGACTCGGCCCCCACGCAGGCGCCCCCGCCGAGCCAGCAGCAGCAGCCCGACCCGACGCCGAGCGAGAAGAAGGGCCTCTTCGACATCCTGTTCCCCTGGGCCTGACCCCCGTCTGAGCCCCGGCGGTTCCCTTGTGCGGCGCGCTTCTGGTTCTGTCGGGGTGGGGGGTGGGCGTGCGAGGATGCGGAGCCAGGTCGCCGTCTGGCAGACTTGGAAACCGCTTTCCGGGGAGGTCTCGTGGTCACGCTTGAGGACGTCGCCAAGCAGGCGGGCGTTTCCCTGGCAACCGCCTCGCGGGTGCTCAACGGCAGCACCCGCCAGGTGGGCGCGACCCTGCGGGCCCGTGTCGAACGGGCCGCCGACGAGCTCGGCTACCGCGCCAACATCGCCGCCCAGACGCTGGCCCGCGGGGCGAGCAACGTCATCGGCATCGTCGTCCACGACCTGACCGACCCCTACTTCGCGGCGCTGGCCGACGGCGCGATGCGGGCCGCCGCCACCGAGGGCCTGCTGGTCATGGTGGGCACCACCCACCGCGACCCCGAGCAGGAGATCGCCTACGTCGCCACCATGAACGCCCAGCGCGTCCGCGCCGTGCTGCTGGTCGGCTCGCGGGTCGCCGACCCCGTCGTGACCGGGCGGCTGCGCGACGAGCTGGCCCGCTACCGGGAGGGCGGCGGCCGGGCCGCGTGCGTGGGCCAGGACCTGCTCGGCGTCGACACGGTCGCGCCCGCCAACCGGGCCGGGGCCGCCGACCTGGCCCGCGCGCTGGCCGGGCTCGGGCACACCCGCTTCGCCGTACTGGCCGGGCCGCCGCACCTGGTGACCGCGGCCGACCGGTGCGAGGGGTTCGCCGAGGCGCTGCGGGAGCTGGGGTTGCCCGAGCCCGTCGTGGTCCACGGCGCGTTCGACCGCGACGGCGGCCACCGGGCCGCGTCCGAGATCGGCGAGGCGACCTGCGTGTTCGCGGTCAACGACGTGATGGCCGTGGGGGCGCTGGCCGCCTACAGGGAACGCGGGATCCGGGTGCCCGAGGACGTCTCGGTGGCCGGTTTCGACGACATCGTCACGCTGCGTGACCACGTGCCCGCGCTGACCACCGTACGGCTGCCGTTGAAGGACATGGGGGCACGGGCGCTGGAGCTCGCGCTCGGCCGGGAGGACGGCGCGGCCGAGCCCGTGGTCGAGCAGGTCGCGGGCGAGGTCGTTCTGCGGGAGAGCGTCAGGAAGATGGCATGAGCGGCCCCCGCGGGGCCGCCGGGGGCGGGAGAGCGGTGTGAAGCTGGCGGTCAGCACGTTGGGGATGCCTGGCGAGGGGCTGGAGCGGGCGGTCGCCGTCGCCGCCGCGTACGGCTGCCAGGGGCTTGAGCTGCGGCTGCATCCCGACACCGGCGTCCATGCGGGGCTGACGGCGCCGGAGAGGCACGGCGTGCGGGAGCGGGTGGAACGGGCGGGGCTGGAGATCGCCGCCCTGGCCGGCTATGTCGGCATCTGCGAGCCGGGGCCGGACGAACCGGTCACCGAGGCGCTCCTCGCCGACCTGCGGCTCGCCGCCGATCTCGGCGCGCCCGGCGTGCGGGTGTTCCCGCGCGGCGACGATCCGGCGGTCGGCGCCCGCAGGCTCAGGGCCGTCGCCGGTACGGCCGCCGCTCTGGGCGTACGCGTCCTGGTCGAGACGCACGACCGGATGGCGACCGGCGCGGCCGTGTCCGGGCTGCTGGCCGAGGCGGGACGCCCGGAGTCGACCGGCGCGCTGTGGGACCTGCTGCACCCGTGGCGGCACGGCGAGCCCCCGGCCGGCACGCTCGCCGCGCTCGGCCCTTCGCTGGCCTACGTCCAGGTCAAGGACGCCGTCTCGGCCGAGGACACCACTCCGGTCCCGATGGGGACGGGCTCGGTCCCGCTGGAGGAGGCCGGCGAACTGCTGCGCGCGGCCGGGTACGCGGGATGGGTCTCGCTGGAGTGGGAGCGGACCTGGTATCCGCAGGTGGCGCCGGTCGAGGAGATCCTGCCGGGCGCGGTCGCCTGGGTACGACGGTTCACCGCTTAGATAGGGGAATGCCCCTTAACAAGAACAAAGTCCTCGTGGTCGGAATGGACGGCCTGCGCTTCGACCGGCTCGTCGCCCTGGCGCCCCCGGTCCTGTCGTCGCTGATGGCCTCCGGCGCGTACGGCACCAGCAAACTCCCGTACGGCGAGGCGGCGGCCCCCAGGACCGAGGCGCCCGGCGAGGTCGTGCCCAAGGCTCCGGAGCCTCGGTCGGCCGGCCGCGTGATCAGCTCACGTACGGACTCGGGCCCCGGATGGTCGTCGATCGCCACGGGAGCCTGGCCGGACAAGCACGGCGTTGTGGACAACAGCTTCACCAGCCCCCAGTTCACGAAATTTCCGGACTTCTTGAGTCGTGTGAAGGATGCCCGTCCTGATCTCACGACCGCCGCCTTCCTCTCCTGGGCCGCCCTCGGCGAGCACAACGCCTTCGGCCCCGCCATCGACCATCGCATGGTCCTGGACGGCTACGCCCTCACCTGGACCGTCGCCGACGAGCGGATCGCCGACGCCGCCGAGCGCCACCTCGCCGACACCGGCCCCGACCTCGCCTTCGTCTACCTGGGCGACACCGACGAGGTGGCCCACGCCCTCGGCCCCCACTGCCCCGAGTACGCCGCCGCCCTGCACGCCCAGGACGCCTACCTCGGCAGACTCCTCGACGCCGTCCGCGCCCGCCCCGGCGAGAGCTGGACGGTGCTGGTCACCACCGACCACGGCCACGTGGACGAGGGCGGCCACGGCGGCACGTCCGACGAGGAGCGCACGGTGTTCGTGATCGCGAACCGCCTGGGCGAGGACCTGGGCGGCCGTCCGCTCGGCGAGCCCCGCCTGGTGGACGTCGGCCCGACGGCCCTCGCCCTGCTCGGCGTGCCGCTCGACCCCGCCTGGGAACTGGACGGGACACCGCTGTTCAACAGCTGATGAATTTATGGCAGACTTCGGAGAGGGGGTGCCTCCATGAGCCTCACACGTGACTTCTCCGAAATCTCCGCGATCACCGGCGTCTCCGGGGTCTCCGGCGTTTCCCGGGCCTCCGGGTTCGATGCCGCGACGCTCGCCGACGTGGGCGGCAAGGCCGCCAACCTCGGCGAGCTGACCAGGGCCGGCCTGCCCGTCCCGCCCGGCTGGGTCCTGACCACCGACGCCTACCGCCAGGCCGCCGACGGGCTCGACCTCACCCCGGGCGACGGGCTCGCCGAGCGCGCCAGGCGGCACCTGCTCCAGGCCACCGTGCCCGGACCGGTGCGCGAGGCGATCGTGAAGGCCTACGCCGGGCTCGGCGCGGACGTACCGGTGGCCGTGCGCTCCTCGGCCACCGCCGAGGACCTGCCGTTCGCCAGCTTCGCCGGTCAGCAGGACACCTTCCTCAACGTGGTGGGCGCCGAGGCGGTGCTCGAAGCCGTACGCCGCTGCTGGGCCTCCCTGTGGACCGACCGCGCGGTGGCCTACCGGGAGGCCGAGGGCATCGGCCACGCCGGCGTCCGGCTGGCGGTGGTCGTCCAGGTGATGGTGGACGCGCGGGTGGCCGGGGTGTTGTTCACGGCCGACCCGGTGACCGGCCGGCGACACCAGGCCGTCGTGGACGCCGCCCCCGGCCTGGGCGAGGCGGTCGTCTCGGGCGCGGTCAACCCCGACCGGTTCGTCGTCCTCGGCGGCGAGGTGCGGGAACGGCACGCGGGCGACAAACGACTGTCCGTCCGACCCCTGCCCGGCGGCGGCGTCGAACACGTCGAGCGCGTGGAATCCGTGGGTGACGCCGAACGTGGCGAGACAGGCGGTCTCTGCCTGACCGACGCGCAGGTGCTCGACCTGGCCGCGCTCGGCGCCCGCGTCGAGGACCACTACGGCGCGCCCCAGGACATCGAGTGGGCGATCGACCCGGACGGCACGCTCTGGCTCACCCAGGCCAGGCCGATCACCACGCTCTACCCGCTGCCCGAGCCCGCCCGGCCCGGCCTTCGCGTGCACCTGTCGCTCAACGTCGCCCAGGGCGTGATGGGGCCGTTCACACCGATGGGGGTGTCGGCGTTCAACCTGGTCAGCTCGGGGGCGGCGAGCCTGTTCGGGCACGGGCCCGCCGACCCGCTGGACGGCCCGGCGTTCCTGGGCGAGGCGGGGCAGCGGTTGTGGATCGACCTGACCACGCCGGTGCGCAGCCGTATGGGCCGGGCGGTCCTGACGCGGCTGATGCCCCTGGGGGAGGCGCGGGCCGCGGCCGTCGTCCGGGAGCTGGTCCACGACCCGCGGTTGTCGGTGGTCCAGACCTCGCGCCGGCCGTTCCTGCGCGGGCTGCGCCGCTTCGCCCGCCGCGTCCACGCGCCGGCGCGCGTCCGCGACGCGCTGCTGAACCCGGCCAGGGCGCTCGCCCACGCCGCCCGGGTCGGCGAGGCGCTGGACAGACGGCTCGACCTGCCTGCCGCCGCGACTCCGGCCCAGCGGCTCGACCACGCCGAACGCGTGCTCGGCGGCCTGTTCCCGGCCATCGTCTCGGTCATGCCCATCGTGATCACCGGCTACGCCCTGCTCGGCCTGGCCGCCCGGCTCGCCGGACTGCGGGTGGGCGACCTCCAGGACGTCCTGCGCGCCGTGCCGAACAACCCGACCACCGAGATGGACCTCGAACTGTGGGACCTGGCCACCCGGATCGAGCCCGAGCCGTTCCGGGAGGCGTCCGCGGCCGAGCTGGCCCGCCGCTACCGGGCGGGGGAGCTGCCGCCGCGGGCCCAGCGGGGGATCGCCGCGTTCCTGGACAAGTACGGACACCGCGGCGTGGCCGAGATCGACCTCGGCGTGCCTCGCTGGTCCGACGACCCCACGCACATCCTCGGCGTACTGGCCAACTACCTGCGCATCGACGCCGGCTCCGACCTCGCACCCGCCGCGCTGTTCGCCAAGGGCGCGCGGGCCGCGCGGGCGGAGACCGACCGGGCCGCGGCACTGGCGGCGGCCAAGGGCCGGTGGCGGGCGCCCGTGGTGCGCCTCGCGCTCGGCCGCACCCGCGCGTACGCCGGGCTGCGCGAGCTGCCCAAGTTCTACGCGGTCAGGAGCATCGCCGCCGTCCGGCACAGCCTGCGCGCCGTCGGCGACCACCTCGTCCGTACGGGCGTCCTGGACACCGCCGACGACGTGTACTTCCTGCGCCTGGAGGAGGCCAGGTCCGCCCTGGCCGGCGGCGACCTGCGCGACCTCGTACGCGAGCGGCGGGCCGCGTACGAACGCGAGTCGCGCCGCAGGCACGTGCCCCGGATCATGCTCTCCGACGGCACCGAGCCCGAGGCCCTGGCCGGTCCCGCCCCCGAGGGCGCGCTGACCGGCACGCCCGCCTCGGCCGGCACGGTCACCGGCGTGGCCAGGGTGGTGCTCGACCCGACCGGCGCCCACCTGGAGCCCGGCGAGATCCTCGTCTGCCCCTCGACCGACCCGGGCTGGACCCCGCTGTTCCTCACGGCCGGCGGCCTGGTGATGGAGATGGGCGGCGCCATGTCGCACGGCGCCGTGGTGGCCCGCGAGTACGGCATCCCCGCCGTCGTCGGCGTCCCCGACGCCGCCAGCCGGATCACCACGGGCCAGGAGATCACCGTCGACGGCGCGGCGGGCACCGTGACCGCGCGTTCCGGGGACGAGCTCCGTTAGGCACGTGCCGCCAGGGGTAACCGGAGAAGGCACTACGTTTCCGGATGAGGCGGTCCCATGGTGGTCACAGAGCTCGTGCGCAGGGTCGAGGCGACGCTCGCCCAGTCGCAAGGGCGCTTCCCCGTGCACGCCGACCCCGTGACGGGCGAATGGACCTGGTCCGAGGACGGAGACTGGTGCGGCGGCTTCTGGGGCGGACTGCTGTCCCTGGCCGCGGTCGCCACCGGCGACCCGCGCTTCGCCCTGGCCGCCGGCGAGGTCGCCGGGCGGCTGGCGGCCCGCACCGACGCCCCCACCCTGCTGCGCGGCCTGCTGTTCTGGTACGGCGCCGCGCTCCCTGCCGTGCTCGCCGGCGACGAGGAGCCCGGCGCCCCGACCGCCCTGGCCGCGGCCCAGTCCCTGAGCATCGGCTTCGACCCGCTGGCCGGCCTGCTGCCGCCCCAGGAGGAGGACGTCGCCAAGTACGGCTGGCCCCGCCCCGGCGCCTGCGTGGACGGCCTGCCCGGCACGGTCCCGCTGCTGGCCTTCGCCTCCGAACGCACCGGCGCCCGCGAACTGCTCGTCATGGCCGAGTCCCACGCCCGCGCCTGCCGCGCGATCTGCGTACGCGAGGACGGTTCCGTCGCCCAGACCTCGACCGGCGCCGTCAACGGCTCGTCGCCGGGCAGCACCTGGGCCCGCGCGCAGGCGTGGGCCATGCTCGGCCTCGCCCAGGCCGCTCATCTGTCGCCGGAGTTCACCGAGCCGGCCGCCGAGGTCGCCGACTGGTACACCGCCCACGTACCGTCCGACCTGGTCTGCTACTGGGACTTCGACGACCCCGGCATCCCGGACGCGCCCCGTGACACCTCGGCCACCGCCATCGCCGCCGCCGCCCTGGCCAAGCTCGCGCCGCTGGCCAAGGACGGCTACCGCGAGCAGGCCGCCGACACCCTCGCCGCGCTGGCCCGCGACCACCTCAACGAGCACGGCGGCCTGGTGGACGGCTGCTACAACCGCCGCAAGGGCCTGGCCGTCGGCCACGAGCTGATCTGGGGCGACTACTTCCTGCTCGAAGCCGCCCTCGTCCTCGACGGCGCGATCGACACCAGCCGCCTCTAGACCACCAGCTCGGCGTAGCGGGCCTTCATCGTGGCCAGCACCTCGTCCGGGTCGGCGGCCCAGACGTCGGCGTTGAAGATCTCCACCTCGATGTCGCCCGTGTAGCCCGCCGCCAGCACGGCCCGGGTGATCGGCGCGAAGTCGATCACGCCGTCGCCCATCATCCCCCGTCCGAGCAGCACGTCCGCGGGCAGCGGGTGCAGGTAGTCGCACACCTGGTACGACGCGATCCGCCCCGCCGCCCGCGCGACGTCCTCCGACAGCCTGGGGTCCCACCACACGTGGAAGGTGTCGACCACCACCCCCACCTGCTCCTCCGGGTACGGCAGGCACAGGTCGAGCGCCTGGCCCAGCGTGGACAGGACCGCCCGGTCCGGGCAGTAGACGGGATGCAGCGGCTCCAGCGCCAGCCTGACACCCCGCTCACCCGCGTACGGCGCCAGTACCGACAACGCCTCGGCCACCCGCTCCCGCGCACCGGCGACATCCTTGGAGAAACCGGCCACCTCCGATGCCCCGGCGACGTCCCTGGACGAGCCGGACGGGAGTGGCTCGCCGGGCCGGACCCCGGGCAGGCCGCCGACCACCATGACCAGGCACGCGGCCCCCAGCTCGGCCGCCTCGTCCACGGCCCGCCGGTTGTCGTCGAGCGCCCGCCCGAAGGCGAGCCGCCCCTCCTCGCCGGGCAGCCCGCCCGCCGTGAGGAAGCCGCCCCGGCACAGCGAGGACACCCGCAGCCCGGCCTCCCGCACCAGCGCGGCGCTGCGCGCGAGCCCCTGCTCGGCCACCTTCTCGCGCCACAGCCCGACCGCCTCCAGGCCGTGCCGCACGCAGCCGTCCACGGCCTCGGCGACCGACCAGCGCCTGGTCGTCCACTGGTTCAGCGACAGACTCACAGGCCGTTCACCTCCAGCAGCGCCCGCATCCTGCGTACGGCCAGCTCCGGGTCGGCCAGCAGCCCGGCCTGGTCGGCCAGCCTGAACACCTCCGCCAGATGGCGTACCGACCGGGCCGACTGGGCGCCGTTCACCATGGCGAACGCGTCCTGGTGGCCGTTCAGCCAGGCCAGGAAGACGATGCCGGTCTTGTAGTGGTACGTCGGCGTCTCGAAGATCTTGCGTGACAGCGCGACCGTCGGGGCCAGGATCTCGTCGTAGCGGGCCAGGTGATGGGCCGCCTCCTCGCCGGTGGCGGCCTCGGCCGCGTCCAGCGCGCGCAGGGCCGCGGCGGCGGCCGGGGCGATCGCGTCGAAGATGCCGAGCAGCGCGTGCGAGCCCGACCTGATGAGGGAGGGGTAGTTGAAGTCGTCGCCGGTGTAGAGCCGGACGCCCTCGGGGAGCGCGGCCCGCAGCCGCACCTCGTGCTGTTCGTCCAGCAGCGACACCTTCACGCCGTCCACCATCGCGGCGTGGGCGTGGACCAGCTCCAGGAACGACTCCGTCGCGGCGTCCACGCCGGGCGCGCCCCAGTAGCCGGCGAGCTGCGGGTCGAACATCTCGCCCAGCCAGTGCAGGATCACCGGGCGGTCGGCCAGGCCGAGGACCTTGCCGTACACCTGGTGGTAGTCCCGGGGCCCGGCCGCCACCCGGGCGAGCGCGCGGGAGGCCATGACGATCACGCCCGCGCCGGCCGCTTGGACGGTCTCCACCTGCTCGGCGTACGCGGCGGTGATCGTGTGCAGGTCGGCGGCGTCCGGCGCGTGGTCGGTGCCCGCGCCGCAGGCCACCAGCGCCGCCGGGTCCCCGTACGAGCGCGCCTCCTCGGCGCTGAGCCGGATCAGCTCCCTGGTCGCGGCCCAGTCCAACCCCATGTTGCGCTGGGCGGTGTCCATGGCGTCGGCGACGCGCAGGCCGTGCGACCACAGGTGGCGGCGGAAGCGCAGCGTCGCCTCCCAGTCCACGGCGGCGGGGGAGCCCGGGGTGTTGTCGCCGAGCGGGTCGGCGACGACGTGCGCGGCCGCGTAGACGACCCGGCTGGTCGCCGGGATGGCCACGACCGGCCAGGTCACCGGCTCGAGCGGCACGTACGCGCCGCCCGGCAGGTCGATCCTCACAGCTGCGGCACCTCGATCCGGCGGCCCTCGGCGTTCGAACGCAGGCCCAGCTCGGCGAGCTGCACACCGCGTGCCCCGGCGGCGAAGTCGTACGGGAAGGGCGCGTCCTCCAGCACGTGCCGGACGAACTCCGTCCACTGGACCTTGAACCCGTTGTCGAACTCGGCGTTGTCCGGCACCTCCTGCCAGTCCTCGCGGAAGCGGGCCGTGGCGGGCAGGTCGGGATTCCAGACCGGCTTGGGGGTGGCGGCGCGGTGCTGGAAGCGGCAGTTGCGCAGGCCCGCGACGGCGCTTCCGTACGTGCCGTCCACCTGGAACTCCACCAGCTCGTCCCGGTTCACGCGGACCGCCCAGGAGGAGTTGATCTGTGCGATCACGTCCCCTTCGAGCTCGAAGATCCCGTACGCGGCGTCGTCCGCGTCGGCCTCGTACGTGCGGCCCCGCTCGTCCACCCGGGACGGGATGTGCGTGACGGCCTTGGCGTAGACCGACCTGACCTGGCCGAACAGGTTCTCCAGCACGTAGTGCCAGTGCGGGAACATGTCGAGCACGATGCCGCCGCCGTCCTGCGCGCGGTAGTTCCAGGACGGGCGCTGGGCCTCCTGCCAGTCGCCCTCGAACACCCAGTAGCCGAACTCGCCGCGCACCGACAGGATCCGGCCGAAGAACCCGCCGTCGATCAGCCGCTTCAGCTTGAGCAGGCCCGGCAGGAACAGCTTGTCCTGGACGACGCCGTTCTTCACCCCCTTGGCCGTTGCGGCCTCGGCCAGCGCGACGGCCTCCTGCACCGACTCGGCCGTGGGCTTCTCGGCGTAGACGTGCTTGCCCGCCTCGATGGCCTTGAGCACGGCCTTGACACGGGCGCTGGTGACCTGGGCGTCGAAGTAGATCAGGTTGTCGCCGTCGGCGAGGGCGGCGTCGAGGTCGGTGGTGAAATCCGAAATTCCATGCTTGTTCGCGATATCTGCGAGTTTGTCGGCGTTTCTGCCGACCAGAACCGGTCGCAGCTGCACCCGGTCGCCGTCCGAGAGCGTGACGCCGCCCTGCTCGTTGATGGCCAGCACGGACCGGACGAGGTGCTGGCGGTAGCCCATTCGTCCGGTGACGCCGTTCATCACGACGCCGATGATGCGCACGCTCATGGGGATCCCTTCAGGAATCGGGCAAGGAAAGCGCTTTCCCGAAACGTACGGCTGCGCCCGGCCGAGCGTCAAGTGGCCGCCTGGCATGGCGAGGTGCGTGGGAGCGCCGGCGGGCGGAGGCAGGCCCTCCGCCCGTGCACCGGCGGGCGGCTAGCTGTCGCCCCGGCCTTCGAGCCGGGCCAGCGCCTTGGTGATGGGGTGGGCCGCGAGCGAGAGCTGCCACTCACGCGCCCCGAGCGAACGCAACCGCTCGGTCACGCTCTCGTCGGTGATGTCGGCCGGGGGCTCCCAGGTGAGCCTGCGCACCGCGTCGGGCTGGAGCAGGTTCTCCGTGGGCATGCGGTACTCCTCGGCCAGCGCGGCCACCACGGCCCGCGCCGCCGCGAGGCGTTTGGCGGCGGCCGGATCGCGGTCGGCCCAGCGGTTGGGCGGCGGCGGACCGTCGCCGGGCGTGCTGGGCTGGGGGAGCTGGCCGTCGGGCAACGCCCGCGCCCGGTTGACGGCGGCCAGCCAGTCGTTCATGTACCGGCGGGCGCTGCGGCCGGTGAAGGCCGAGATCTCCGTCAGCGCCTTCTTCGTACGGGGGCCCTCAAGGGCGGCGGTGACGATCGCGGCGTCGGGCAGCACCCGGCCGGGGGCCAGGTCGCTCTCCCTCGCGATCGTGTCGCGCATGGTCCACAACTCGCGCACGATCGCCAGCGCGCGCACGTTGCGCACCTTGTGGATGCCCGACGTACGCCGCCAGGGGTCGGACCTCGGCACCGGCGGCGGGGTGTTGAGCACGGCCGCGAACTCCTCGCGCGCCCACTCCAGCTTCCCCGACCCGGCCAGCTCCTCGCGGAGCAGGTCGCGCAGCTCGACCAGCACCTCGACGTCGAGGGCGGCATAGCGCAGCCAGTCTTCGGGCAGCGGTCTGGTGGACCAGTCGGCGGCCGAGTGGCCCTTCTCCAGCCGCAGGCCGAGCACGGTCTCGACCATCGTGCCGAGCCCGACGCGCTCGTAGCCGAGCAGTCGCCCGGCCAGCTCGGTGTCGAAGATCTCGCGCGGTTTGAAGCCGACCTCCATCAGGCACGGCAGGTCCTGGGACGCGGCGTGCAGCACGACCTCGGCGCCGCTCAGCGCCGTGTCGAGCGCCGACAGGTCGGGGCAGCCCATCGGGTCGATCAGCGCGGTGCCCGCCCCGGCCCGGCGGAGCTGGACCAGGTAGGCGCGGTTGCCGTAGCGGTAGCCGGAGGCCCGTTCGGCGTCGACCGCCACGGGACCGGTGCCCGCGGCGAAGGCGTCGACGACGCGCGCCAGCGCCTCGGCGTCGGCGATCACCGGGGGGATGCCCTCGCGGGGTTCGAGCAGGGGCTCGACGGTGCGTTCTTCTGTCATGAGCTCACCGACCTCATGACGCTGGTGCTGTCTTGACTGGTGCCCTCACTTCGTACGGTCACTCTCCGGATCATCACGTCGGCGCGGCAGCGCGGCCACGTCGGGCGGGAGCGGCGGGATCCCCGCCGCCAGGCACATGAGGTCGCACCAGGCGGCGACGTGGCCGGACAGATCCTCCTCGGCGGGCGACCAGGACGCACGCAGCTCGAGCTCGGTCGTGACCGGGTCTTCCGCCTTGTTGCCGAAGCCCTCGGACACAGCTCTAGTCACGGTACCGCCCGCCGCGGAGTAGTCGGCTTCGTGGGCCTCCAGCGCCTCGGTCAGCCAGCTCCACACGACCGGGCCGAGCAGCGGGTCGGAGGTGATCTCCGGCTCCATGTCGGCCCTGACGTAGGCCACCAGCCGGAACGGGCCCTCCCAGCCGCGCTGGCCGTCGGGGTCGTAGAGCAGGATCAGCCGGCCCACCGCGAGCTCGTCGTCGTCGCGGTAGACGGAGGCGCCGATGGCGGCCGAGTAGGGGGCCAGCCGCTGCGGCGCGGGCAGGTCCTCAAGCTCGATCTCCGGCCTGACCTCGGCCGGCCGCAGGCTCTCCGCCGCGCGGGTGAACGCTGCCGGCGGCGGTGGCTGGTCACCGGGTGTCATAGCCGAAGCGTAGGTCGAGGACGAACGGAAGGGGACCACGGGGGTGCTCATCCTTGGTGATCAAGCCGCTGCCGTAACCAGCTGGCGAACCGGTCGGGTGGTCTCGGCCCAGCCGAGCAGGATCGCGTGGCCGCATTCGGCGCAGGCCCATTCCGGGCACTGGCCCGGCTCATGCCCGTCGAAACAGGGTGGCTGTTCGAACAGCCGCTCGCCAGCGCAGGTCGCGCAGCTCTCGCTGCGACGCTCCGGGGAACTCCACAACGCGGTCATCGCACCAGTCATCGAACCGGGGCCTTTCTTCGGGTCGTGGCTCCGACGTTGACACGAGCCGATGACAATTCCGCGCAACGCGCTCGGCGTGTCCCGAAAGTGGTCGCTGAATCGATGCCGCGCGGTGGGTTGGTGAACATTTGATCCAGTCGAGACCGGCTCTCTGGGCGGCCATGGGGTGTGTTCGACCCGTGTGCGACGCCGCTGCCGGGCAGACCGGTAAACCTTCATCTGGCTATCTGATCATGATTTTGGGTATCCAATGTATGTTTTTCCGACACCTCGCGCCGATGTCCTGGCCGATCGGGGGCCATGGCACCCTTGGAGGGTGAATCTCGCCGACTCAGCCTTCCTGCGCGCATGCCGCAGGCAGCCCGTCCCGCACACCCCGGTCTGGTACATGCGGCAGGCCGGGCGGTCGCTGCCCGAATACCTGAAGGTGCGCGAGGGCGTGCCGATGCTCACCGCGTGCGCGACGCCCGACCTGATCGTCGAGATCACCATGCAGCCGGTGCGCCGCTACGGCGTCGACGCGGCGATCTTCTTCAGCGACATCGTGGTCCCGCTCAAGGCCATCGGTGTCGACCTCGACATCAAGCCGGGCGTCGGCCCGGTCGTCGCCGACCCGATCCGCGACGCCCGGGGGCTGGCGGCGCTGCGCCCGCTGGAGCCCGACGACGTGCCCTACGTGACCGAGTCCGTGCGGGCCCTGGTCGGCGAGCTGGGCGGCACCCCGCTGATCGGCTTCGCCGGCGCGCCCTTCACGCTCGGGTCCTACCTGATCGAGGGCGGCCCGTCGAAGAACCACGACCGCACCAAGGCCATGATGTACGGCGAGCCGGCCCTGTGGCACTCCTTCATGGAACGCCTGACCGACATCGTGCTGGAACACCTGCGCATCCAGATCGCGGCCGGGGCCTCGGCGATCCAGCTCTTCGACTCGTGGGTGGGCGCGGTGGCGCCGGCCGACTACCGCGAGTTCATCCTGCCCCACACCCGGCGCATCTTCGAGGGCGTCGCGGGCGTGCCCCGCATCCACTTCGGGGTCGGCACCGGCGGGCTGCTCGGCGTGCTCGGCGAGGCCGGGGCCGACGTCGTGGGCGTCGACTGGCGGGTGCCGCTCGACGAGGCGGCCCGGCGCGTCGGGCCGGGCAAGGCGCTGCAGGGCAACCTCGACCCGGCCATCCTGCTCGCGCCGTGGGAGGTCGTCGAAGGCAAGGCCCGCGAGGTGCTGCGGCGCGGCGCGGCGGCCGAGGGCCACGTGTTCAACCTCGGCCACGGCGTGCTCCCCTCGACCGACCCCGACCAGCTCAAGCGCCTGACCGACCTGGTCCACGAAGCGAGCGCCTGACCGTCAGGCCGACGCCGCCCCCGGCTCGGACGGGCCGGGCTCGGACGGCTCGGGCCCGGACGGCTCCGGCTTCGAGGGGGCGGCGGGGGCCGGACGCCGGCGCGCGCGGTTGCGCCGGACCAGGAACACGGCCACGGCCACCAGCGGCACCAACACGACCAGCCACGGCAGCAGCGCGCCGAGCACGGTCAGCGCCGTCTTGGTGAACGACACCAGCGCCCCCCACCCGGCCTTCAGCCCGCCGAGGAACCCGGCGGGCTCCTCGGCCGGGTCCTCGACCACCGCCACCGGCCCGACCAGGCGGAGCGTCATCGTGGCCATCGAGACCTGGGTGGCCAGCTCCTTCTGCTGGGCCTGCAACGCCTCAAGGTCCGCCTCACGGGAGCTGATCTCCTTCTCCACCTGGAGCACCTGCCCGATGGTGTCGGCCCGCTTCAGCAGCGTGCGCAGCGAGGCCAGCGACTCCTGCGCCGACTTCAGGCGGCTGTCGACGTCGGCGACCTGGAGGGTGACATCCTGCGTGCCCTGGTTCATCGAGAGCTGTTTGCCCAGCTCCTTGCCCAGCCTGCCGGTCACCTCGGCGTACCGGGTGGGCGGGATCTTGAACTCCAGCATGGCCGAGTCCTCGGTGTCGCTGGCGGTGTTGGACTCCTCCCTCGACAGGTAGCCGCCGGCCGCGGTGACGATCTGCTTGGCCTGCTGCGCCGCGGCGGTGACCTCCTTGGCGCGTACGGTCATGCTGCCGGTGTAGATGACCTGCCGGTCCTGCTGCCGGATGAGCTTGACGTCGGAGACCGCGCTGTCGGCTCTCTCCGGAGCCCTCTTGGCGGCGACGTTCTCCTCCGCGGAGGCGGAGTCGAGGCTCTGCGGAGCCGCGGCGGGGGCCGCCTCCGACGAGCCGCCCGTACTGATCGCTTCGTAGCCGCCGCCGCAGCCTGCGAGCAGCAGAGTGGCGCAGGCCGAGAGCGCGATGCCTAACCGGAGTCTCATGCCCTTATGACGGATGGAGGATCACCCGGGTTTGGTGGCAAGCGTCACGGTACGGTCACGTGCCCCGAGCTGCTGGGCGGTCCACCGAGGCGGTAGCGTCAGGAGACGTGGAAGGGAATCGGGCGCACGTTGTCGTCATCGGCGGAGGCATCTCCGGTCTGGCCGCCGCATGGTTTCTCCGGCAGGGGACGAGCGAGCGGGTCAAGGTCACCGTGCTGGAGGGCAGCCCCCGCCTCGGCGGCAAGCTGCACGCCTCCGAGGTCGCGGGAGTGAGCGCGGACGCCGGGGCCGAGGCCATGCTGGCCCGGCGGCCGGAGGGCGTCGAGCTGGCCAAGGCCGTCGGGCTGGGGGAAGACCTGGTCTTCCCGGGCACCGTCCGGTCGTCGGTCTACTCCAGGGGCGCGCTGCGGCAGATGCCCAAGGGACACGTCATGGGCGTGCCCGCCGACCTGGCCGAGCTGGCCAGATCGGGCATCGTCTCGCCCGGCGGCCTGCTGCGGGTGCCGCTCGACCAGGTCCTGCCGCCCACGCTGGTGCGCACCGACGTGTCCGTGGCCTCCTACATCCGGGCCAGGATGGGCGGCGAGATCGTCGAGCGCCTGGTCGAGCCGCTGCTCGGCGGCGTCTACGCGGGCCGTTCCGACATGTTGTCGCTGGAGGCGACGATGCCGCAGGTCGCGGCCGTCGCCCGGGCCGAGCGTTCGCTGCTGAGCGCCGCCAGGCACATCGTCGAGGGCACACCGAAGAACGCCGGGCCGGTCTTCACGACCCTGCGCCAGGGGCTGGGCGGCCTGCCCGAGGGGGTGGCCAAGGCGTCCGGGGCCGACATCAGGACCGGCGTCACCGTCCGCGAGCTCCACCGCACCGAGCACGGCTGGCGGCTGGTCGCCGGGCCGGTGCCGCAGCCCGAGGTGATCGAGGCCGACGCGGTGATCCTGGCCACGCCGGGTCCCGCCGCCGCCCGGCTGCTCAAGGCCGAGGTGCCGAAGGCCGCGGCCGAGCTGGCCAGGATCGAGTACGCGAGCATGGCCGTCGTCACGCTGGCCTACCCGCTCGACGCCTTCCCGCAGCCGCCGACCGGCAGCGGCTACCTGGTGCCGCCGGTGGAGGGCCGGCCGGTCAAGGCGGTGACGTTCAGCTCGGTGAAGTGGCCCCACCTGGCTCAAGACCTGCTGATCGTGCGCTGCTCGGTCGGCAGGATCGGCGAGGAGCACCTGCTCCAGCGCGAGGACGCCGAGTTGGTGTCGCTGGCCATGGCCGAGCTGGACGAGGTGGTCGGCGTACGCGGCCTGCCGGTCGACAGCCGGGTCACCCGCTGGGGCGGCGCGCTGCCGCAGTACAACGTGGGCCACCTCGACCGGGTGGCCAGGGTGCGCGCCGCGGTCTCGGGCGTCACCGGTCTCGCGGTGTGCGGCGCGGCCTACGACGGCATCGGCGTCCCCGCCTGCGTCGGTACCGCCCGTACCGCCGCGGCCCGGATTCTGGACCACCTGTCGCAACGAGGAGAATGAAGGACATGACAGAGGGCGCGCCGCGGCCGAAGGCCCGCGATCTCAACCAGGTGATCCGTTACACCATGTGGTCGGTCTTCCAGGTGACCGACCAGGTCCCGGGCAACCGGGAGAACATGGCCGACGAGGTCGAGGAGCTGCTCGACCAGGCGGCCGGCAAGGACGTCGTGACCAGGGGGGTCTACGACGTGTCCGGCTACCGGGCCGACGCCGACTTCATGTTCTGGTGGCACGCGCCCACGCCCGAGGACCTCCAGGACGTCTACTCCCGCTTCCGCCGTACCGGGCTCGGGCGGCACAGCAGGCCGGTCTGGTCGGCGATGGCGCTCCACCGGCCGGCCGAGTTCAACAAGTCCCACATCCCGGCCTTCCTCGCCGAGGAGGAGCCGCGGGCGTACGTCAGCGTCTACCCGTTCGTGCGCTCCTACGAGTGGTACCTGCTGGAGGACTCCGAGCGGCGGGCGATGCTGGCCGAGCACGGCCGGATGGCCCGCGACTACCCCGACGTGCGGGCCAACACCGTGGCCTGCTTCTCGCTCAACGACTACGAGTGGATGCTGGCGTTCGAGGCCGACGAGCTCCACCGGATCGTCGACCTGATGCGCACGCTGCGCACCGCGGCGGCCCGCCGCCACACCCGCGTGGAGATCCCGTTCTACACGGGCGCGCGCAAGCCGGTCCAGGAGCTCGTCGCGGCCCTGCCCTAGCGGGTCAGGGCGGCCCGCAGCCGCCACGACCCGAGAGCGAGCAGCGCCGCCGCGAACAACGCGAGCACGCCGAGCTGCGGTACGACGTCGGCCACCGTGCCGTTCCCGCGCAGCAGCTCGGCGAAGCCGTCCAGGGCCCAGGCGTGCGGGGTGAGGTGCGCGATCTGCCGCATCGGGCCGGTGAACAGGTCCAGCGGCACCATCGCGCCGCCGATCGCGGCCAGGCCCAGCCCGGCCAGCAGGCCCACGGAGACCGCCTGCTGGGCGGTCCGCGCCACCGCGCCGAGCAGCATCGCCGCACCCCCTCCCACCAGTGAGAACGCCAGCAGCAAGGCGCCCGCGCCGATCGGGTCGCCCCAGCGCACGCCGAACAGCAGCCCTGACCCGAGCATGATGACCAGCCCCTGCGTCAGCGCCATCCCGACCCGCCCGGCCGCCTCGTCGAGCAGGATCGCGCGGCTGGAGACGGGGCTCGCGTACATCCGCCGCGACACCCCGAGCAGCCTGGTCTCGATCAGCGACGACGCGCCGGTCAGCGAGGTGAGGAAGACGAACAGCAGGAGCTGGGAGGTGGCGGCGATGTCGAAGCTGGACACCTGGACCGGCCTGGCAGGCCCGGTCATGACGGACTCCACCGTGACCCCCGGCACGCTGATGCGCCCGATCCTGGCGACGAGGTCGGGGAAGGAGCCCTCGCGCACGTACGCGGCGGCGCGGGCGGTCATGGTGACCCGCGACACCACCGACCTGACGGCGGCACCGAGCTGGAGCGCCGAGGGCTCGTTCCTGGCCACGTACGGCAGCTCGACCGGCGTGTAGGCGGCCAGGGCGCGGTCGTAGCCGGCGGGGATGAGCAGCGCGGCGGTGAGGCTGCCCCGTTCGACGGCGTCGCGGGCCTCGGCCTCGTCGGCGACCCGTACCAGCTCCAGCTCGCCGGACCCGGCCAGCGCCGCGACCAGCTCGGCGGCCAGCGGGCCGTCCCCGCCCGCGACGCCCAGGCGCGGCCTGCCGGTGCCGCCGAACGAGATGCCGAACACCAGGATGAGGACGATCGGGAAGATGACGACGGGGAAGATGTTCGTCCGGTCGCGTACCAGTCTGATCAGGTTGATCCAGGCGATGGCGATCACAGGCGGAACATCCTGTCCACCCGCAGCAGCGCCGGCCCGAGCGTGACGGCGGCGAAGCCGAGCAGCGCGAGCACCGGCACGACAGGTACGACGGGCGCGTTCGCGCCGTGCAGGTCGGCCAGCCCGAGCATGAACCAGCGGTGCGGCGTGACCAGGCTCAGCGTCGCCAGCACGCCGCCGGTCTGCTGGATGGGGACCAGCACCCCGCCCAGCACGGCGAGCAGCACGGCGACCGCCGACTCGGCGTTCCCGGCCTGCTCTGCCGTTCTGGCCACGGACACGACCAGGGCCATCACGCCGTTGGCGGCCAGCACGCCGGCCACGATGAGCAGCCCGAGCCCGACCGGCGAACCCCAGTCCGCGCCGAGCAGCAGCGACGAGGCGGCCATCAGCACGGCCATGCTGACGACGCCGACCACGATCCCGGTCAGCAGCTTCGACAGGGCGATCGTGAGGCGGGGGACCGGCGCGGACAGGAGGCGGGCGAGCGTGCCGTCGCGGCGTTCGTCCAGGATCGAGCTGAATCCGAACCGCACGGCGAAGAACAGGAAGAACACCGCCATCCCGGCCTGGAACCCCTCGGCCAGCGTGAGCTGCCGCCGGTCGGCGGCCAGATCGGCGACCGTGACCGGCGGGGGCACCGCCACGGCCTGCTCCGGCGTGCCGCCGCCCTTGGCCGCCAGCGCCACCTGGGCGTACCGGACGTCGGAGGCGAAGGAGTCGGCGATCGAGCGGGCCACGTACGAGCCGATCTGAGCGTTCACGTCGCCGATCACGCGGATGGTCGCCTTCTGGCCGGTCTGTACGGCGTGGCTGAAGCCCGCGGGGATCACGTACGCCGCCTGCGCCTCGCCGCTGTCCACGACCGCCCGCGCCATGGCCTCGTCGTCGGCCCCGCGAAGCCGGACGACCCCCGCCTGTTCGAGGGGGCGCAGGACGCGGCCGGTGAACGCCGTCGCGATCGGGCCCCGGTCCAGGTCCGCGACCGCGAACGTGGCCGTCTGCTGGGCGTCCACGCCCCGGAACACCACGCTGAAGACGGCCGCCAGCCCGAACGGCACCACGAACGCCAGCAGCAGCAGCGACCTGTCCCTGAGCCGCTGGCGCAGGTCCTTGCCCGTGATGAGGAGAAGCGTGCGCATGTCAGCCGCCCTTGCCTGATCGGAGGGGGAGTGTGCGCATCTCAGTCCCGCAGTGCCTTGCCGGTCAGGTGCAGGAAGACCGACTCCAGGTCCGGCTCGGCGACCTCGACCGCCCGTACGGCGAGGCCCGCGTCGGCGGCTGCGAGCAGGATCTTCGGCAGCGACCGCCGGGCGTCGTCCACCGTCAGCTCGACGCGCCCGTCACGGCCGGCCGCCTCGCGCACCTCGGGCAGCGCCGCCAGCGCGGGCAGCGCCTGTACGCCGTCGGCGGTCAACGTGATCCGGTCCAGCTCGCCGACCAGGCCGACCAGCTCCCTGCGGGTGCCCTCGGCCCTGATCCGGCCCAGGTCGATGATGCCGATGCGGTCGCAGAGGCGTTCGGCCTCCTCCATGTAGTGCGTGGTGTAGAGCACGCCGACGCCCTCGCCGGCCAGCGCCGCGACGCTCTCCAGGATGGCGTTGCGGCTCTGCGGGTCGACGCCGGCGGTGGGCTCGTCCAGGATGAGCAGGGGCGGCCGGTGCAGCAGGCCGACACCGATGTTGAGCCGGCGTTTCATCCCGCCGGAGTAGTCCTTGACCGGGTCGTCGGCGCGCTCGGCCAGGCCGGCCAGCTCCAGCACCTCCTCCACGCGGGCGCGCACCCGCCCGCCGCGCAGGCCGTGCAGGCGGGCGAAGAAACGCAGGTTCTCGCGGGCGCTGAGGTCGGGGTAGAGCGCGAGGTCCTGCGGGACGTACCCGATGCGTTCCTTGCCCCAGGAGCTCCTGGTGTCGTGGGGGCGGCCGGCCACGCGTACCTCGCCGCCGTCGCGTTCGAGGATCCCGGCGATCATGGAGATCGTGGTGGTCTTGCCCGCGCCGTTGGGGCCTAGCAGGCCGTACGTCTCGCCGGCGGCGATGGTGAAGCTGACGTCGTCGACCGCGACGAGGTCTCCGAACGTCTTTCGCAGATTCCGACATGTCAGGATCTCGTCCTGGGTCACAGGAGCAGTGTGCTGGCGGGGGTGCGGGAGATCAAGGTCAACTTGACGATCTCCCTGTATTGATCTATCCCCTTTGTCACAATCGAGGAGAAATCTCCTGTCGGTGGCGTGATGTCGTGGCACGGTCCACGAAGGGCTGAGGAGGGTCGGGGTGGAACAGTCCACGGAAGGGCCGGGCCCCGGGCGCCGGCGACCTGCGGGCCGCCACGCGGCCTCCCGACCGCCGCTCTCGGCCCCGGACCAGCCCACCGAGCAACCACCTCCCACGGTGACCCGCCGCACGGGCGACCCCCCTATGGCGGAGCCCCGCACGTCGGAGGTCCGTGCAGCGGAGGTCCGTGCAAAAGGGGCGCACGCGGCGGAGGACCGTACGGCGGAGCAGCGGGTTGGGCGGGGACGGCGGGGGAGGCGGCGGCGGGCGCGTGCCGGGAAACGTGGGCCGGCGGCGGGTGCGGTGGCGCTCGCCGGAGGAGTCGCGCTGCTGCTCGGCCTGAACGGCACCTTCGCCGGGCCCCCCTCGGGAGCCCCGGCCGGCGGGAACGCCGCCGCAGCAGCCCGGCAGGCCCCGGCGGGCGAGAGCCAGGTCCAGGCGAACCCCAGCCAGGCGCCCGAGGCCGGCAAGGGCGCCCCGGAGGCGCGTGAGCTGCGGAAGGGCGAGGCGCGGCCGAGCACGTCACCGGCCACGCGCCCCGACAGCTCCGGCACGCCCACCACACAGGGCGCGGGCGACCCTGCCCCGAAGCAGGACACCGTCTCGGGCCAGACCGAGACCGGCGACGCGCAGGTGAGCGTGGCCGACCCCGGCGACCCGGCCACCCAACAAGACCCCGCCTCCCAGCAGGACCCGGCCACCCAGCGGGATCCGGCCGGGCACAAGGGCTCGGCGGGCTACAAGGCCGACGGCCCATCGAGGCACACCGACGAGCAGGCCGCCGAGTACTTCAACAACCGCTGGGGCGCGGGCGACAAGGCGATGAAACACGTCAAGGACATCCGCACCGTCGGCGGCTATCTGCGCATCTACACCAACCTGCCCGACACCGCCGACAACTCGCCCACGGCCATCAAGCTGTGCAAGCGCGGCCTGGAGTATCTCCGGGCGAACGGTGTGAAGCGTCCGATCGTCTTCGTCCAGGCGGAGTTCGGCGAGAACGGGAATCCCGTCCTCGCCAACATCCTGGGTCCGTCCGACACCAACTGCCGTGTCACGTATCCCCGGCCGAAGTGACGCGCGGCGAAGCGGCACCGCCGCCCGCCCGTTGCAGCGCACCGGGAACCAATGAAACCCCCGAGCCGGACTTAGCGCACCCGAACCCTCGTCTTCGAGCACACGTCGCACCGCTGAGTCACGACACGTCCGATCGTCTCTATCGTCACCCATCGGTGGCGAAGATGGACTCGGCCCACGAAGAGGCTCCTACCCCTCGTAGGCGACCGGTACGCGCTGTCGCTGATCGATCACCCCTTGGGTTCGAGCCTCAGAGAGACCGAATTGATGCAGTAACGGTCGTCGGTCGGCGTGGGATAGCCCTCGCCGTGGAAGACGTGACCGAGGTGGGAGTCGCAGCGTGCGCAGCGTACCTCGGTGCGCACCATGCCGTGACTGCTGTCCTCTATCAGTACGACCGCCTCCGACTCCGACGGTTCGAAGAAGCTCGGCCACCCGCAGTGTGACTCGAACTTCGTGTCGGACCGGAACAACTCCGCGCCGCAGGCACGGCACGAGTAGACGCCCTCGGTCTTGGTGTCGACGTACTCCCCCGTGAACGGGCGCTCGGTCCCGGCCTCCCTGAGCACGTGGAACTCCTCAGGAGAGAGCCTGGCCCGCCATTCGGCCTCGCTCTTGACCACCTTGTCCATGCGTCCAGACTACGAGATCCGGCAAAAAGAGATCTCCGCAGGGTGAAGCATCCTTTCTCGGCCGAATTCGCGTCTTTGTCGGTAAGGGGGTGTCATCGCCTCCTGCCAAAGGGGTGAGATCGTCCGCGGCTCGCCGAGGCGGCAACAGCCCACGCCCGTGCTGGCGCCGCTGGCGACCGGAGATGGCCGGCCGGGTGGCGCGCCAGCGCCCGGAACGGCGACGGATGATCTTAGGTCCGTCCCGTCGAGCCCCGGTCCCGCCACCGACGCGGCTCCGGGACGGGCCCACCTCTTTTGTCGGCGCGGGGGAGTAGGTTCGGTGGCATGGCATCGCCGTTCATTGAGCTCGAGGTGGGGGAGCGGACCGTCAAGGTCACCAACCCCGACAAGGTCTACTTCCCGGAGATCGGGGCCACAAAGCGCGAGCTGGTCGAATACTACGTAAGCGTCGGCGAGGGGGCCCTGCGCGCGCTCAGAGACCGGCCGACCAACATCAAGCGCCACCCCGACGGCGTACAGACCGAGGCCATCTACCAGAAGCGCATGCCGCCCAGACATCCCGAGTGGCTGCAGTCGGTCACCGTCACCTTCCCCAGCGGCCGCACCGCCGACTCGCTGCGGGTGACCGAGGTCGCCGCGATCGCCTACTGCGCCAACCTCGGCACGATCGACTTCCACCCCTGGCAGGTGCGGGCCGCCGACGTCGCGCACCCCGACGAGCTGCGCATCGACCTCGACCCGCAGCCGGGCCTGGAGTTCGACGCCGCGCGCCGGGCCGCCGAGCGCACCCGCGAGGTGCTCGACGAGCTGGGCATGACCGGGTTCGTCAAGACCTCGGGCAACCGCGGCGTGCACATCGCGGTGCGCATCGAGCCCCGCTGGGACTTCGTCCAGGTGCGTCACGCCGGCATCGCGCTGGCCAGGGCCGTCGAGGCGCGCGACCCGAGCCTGGTGACCACCGCGTGGTGGAAGGAGGAGCGCGGCGACCGCGTCTTCATCGACTTCAACCAGAACGCCAGAGACCGCACGGTGGCCAGCGCCTACTCCGTGCGGGCCCGTCCGTACGCGCCCGTGTCGACCCCGCTGACCTGGGACGAGCTGGCCGACGCCGACCCGCGTGACTTCGACATCCGCACCGTGCCGGCCCGCTTCGCCAAGCTGGGCGACGTGCACGCGGCCATCGACGACCAGGCGTACTCGATCGAGCCCCTGCTGGAGATGTACGCCGCAGACGAGCGTGGTGACCTGCCCTACCCGCCCAACTACCCGAAGATGCCGGGGGAGCCGAAGCGCGTCCAGCCCAGCAAGGCCAGGCCCGACACCGGGGAGTGACCCGCGTCCGGCGGGGGTGGCGCACCGCTCGATCCGCGGCGAAGGCCCGGCCCCCGTCGATGGATTCGAGGGGCCGGGCCTTTTCGCGTGACCGGTCGGTTCTCGCGTGACCGGTCAGCAGGTGTCGGCTCCGTCGAAGGTGCGCATACCTCGTGGCACCCGGGAGTAGATGGTCTCGCCGGGGTCAACGGTCTGGCACGCGCCGTCGGTCCCGCGCGCCCAGATGATCTTCAGCCTGAGCCGGTAGTCGCAGTCGTTGCGGGCGTAGCCGGTCTTGGTGATGGCCCCGGTGTTCTGCCAGACGGTCACGCACGACGGCGCGTTGCCGGCCGGCGCGGCCCAGGCCGGCAGCGAGGTGAACGTACAGCAGGTGACGGCGAGGGTGGCCAGGGCTGCTCGGGTGGCTGAGCGCATCAGGTCTTGCTCCTTCGGTGTCTCACTTGTGGTGGAACTGGTGGAACTCGTACGGCGCGCGGAGGAGCGTACGGGCGGCGCTCGGGCCGGCGAGGCGGTCCCGTGCATCGGGGGGTCCTTCCGCTCCGGCCTCGGCCAGACGGGCTGCCTGGGCAGGGGCGAGGTGGAGACACATGTGAAGATCTCAGATCGGTAACGCCGCTGGCGATCGTGTGGCGGCACAGGATGTCGGCCGCAGCTCTGGGCGTGTCGGCTGTAACGCTGTGGCGGCGTTCCCAAGAATGCGAACGACCCCCCACAAACCTCCCTGACCAGCCCCGGCTGGGGTGTTGGGGGTCGCCAACTGGCTCAAGGCTGGGAGGGGCCGCAGGGAGCGCGAGACCGAGGGACGTCGAGGGCCGCACGGCCGGACCCGGTGCCTGGGACGGGACCCGACGGCCCGGCCGTGCGGCGGCACTCGGAGGTGCGGCCGAAAGGAAAGGTAACGCGCAAACCGGCGTATGAGGGGCAGTCGGGGTGAAGATTCTCCGCCTGCGGTAGAGGGTTCTTACCTTGGGTGGAAGATTTCACATTCCGCGCACGCCAGGACACCCGGGGGCGGAGGTGGAGCTGAGGCCACCGCGATGGCCGGGGTCCTGGGGGTGTGAGGCGGAGGGGCTGGGGTGAGAGTCGGAAGGCCCCCGACTGTCGGGGGCCTTCCCGGTGTTGGGTCAGTGGCGGACGAGGTGGTGTGGGGCCAGTTCGCGGGATTCGCCGCGTTCCAGGTACACCACGCGGTCGGCCAGGCCCACCTGTTCGATGTGATGCCGGAAGTCGTCCAGCGGTGAGCTGAAGACGCTGTAGTCGTCGTAGTGCACCGGCACCACCGTGTGCGGGTTGATCAGGTCGACCCAGGCCGCGCCCTGCTCGCCGTCCATGGTGACGAGCAAGGTGCCGAGCAGGCGGGTGCCGCCCAGGTGTACGAGGGCCAGATCGACGTCGGGAAAGCGCCGCGGGATCCCCTCCAGGCGGCGGTCGAGCAGGGTGTCGCCGCTGATGTGCAGGCGTAGCTCCACCAGGTCCTCGGGCCCGCGGAACTCCAGCATCGTCCCGATCACCGGCGGCAGCAGGGCCTCGGCGGGGCCCGGTGCGTGCCTGGCGGGCAGGGCGGTGATCGTCACGCTGCCCTGCGGGCCGTTCAACTCGTGTTGCTCCCACACCTCCAGGCCGACGCTGCGGCCGAAGCCGCGGCGGCGCAGCTTGCGCGCCGCCTGCGTGGTGGTGACGATCGGCGTGTCCCGGTCCAGGCCCTTGCGGGTGACCCGGTCCCAGTGGTCCCCGTGCAGGTGTGACAGCACCACCGCGTCGATGTGCGGCAGGTCCGTCACGTCGATGGCCGGGTCCTTCAGCCGCCGCGAGGACAGGCCGTAGCCCAGGTACGCCCGCTGCCCCTGGTGCAGGAAGTTGGGATCCGTCAGCAGCGTGAAGCCGTTGTAGCGGATCAATGTGGTGGCGTTGCCGATGAACTGCAGGCTGCCCTTCACCCGGCTCACCCCGGATACGGCGGGTGCTGCCCCGGAGGCACGCCGCCGCCCTTGCCGCCGCCCTTGTGTCCCTTGTCGCTCCCGTGCGGGCGCCCGGCCCGCTTGCCGCCGCTCTTGGACTCCGGCACGGCGTCCGCGGACTTCGAGCTGGCACCGGACTTGCCGGATCGGCGAAGCTCGGGCTGTTGCGGATTACTCATGGCTTTTGTCCCCCTTTGCGGCTTATCACCTACCTCGTCGGCCCTCCACCAAACCCTCCGTGTGCGATAGTTCGCGAGGTTTGTGTACATCGGGGGGTGACGACCTATGGGCTGCTACCTCGGCCCCTCCGAGGTCAGGCCCGCGTCGTGGGCGATCAGGCTCGCCTGGGTGCGGTTGAGGCAGCCCAGTTTGTCCAGCAGGCGGGACACGTACCCCTTGATCGTGGGCTCGGCGAGGTGGAGGCGGGCGCCGATCTGCGCGTTCGACAGCCCTTCGCCGAGGCAGGCCAGCACCTCGCGCTCGCGTACGGTCAGCGACTCCACCAGCCTCCGGGCGCGGTCACGCGCCGGGTCCGCCGCCGCCGAGGCCGCGACCAGCCTGCGGGCGGCCACCGGCGACAACACGGTGTGCCCTTCCGCGGCCACCCGGACGAGCCCGATCAGGTCCTCCGGCGGCGTGGACTTGACCAGGAACCCGGACGCGCCCGCGCGCAGGGCACGCAGCACGTACTGGTCGGCGTCGAACGTCGTCAGCACCACGACGACCGGCGGCCGCGGCAGCTCGCCCAGGCGTTCGATCGCGGTGAGCCCGTCCACGCCGGGCATGCGCAGGTCCATGAGCACGACGTCCGGACGGTTGCGCACGACCGCCTCGACGCCCGCGGCGCCGTCGTGGGCCTCGTCCACGACCTCGATGTCGGCCGCCGAGCTCAGGATGGTACGCAGGAAACGGCAGACCATCGGCTCGTCGTCCACGATCACGACCCTGATCATGTCGGCACGTACGCGGGGAGGGTGGCCTCGACGCGGAACCCGCCGTCGGGGGAGGGGCCCGCGCGCAGCGTGCCGTGCACGACCTCGACCCGTCGCCGCAGGCCGGCGATGCCGAGGCCGGAGCCGGTCCCGGTCAGGGGGCCGTCCGGCAGGCCGGTCGGCGGCGTGTTTCGCACGGTGAGCCGCACCTGCGCCTGGCCGTACTCGATCCGGACGTCCACCCGCGCGCCCGGCGCGTGCTTGCGCACGTTGGTCAGCGCCTCCCGCACGATCCGGTACGCCGTGCGCCCCACCACCGGCGAGGCCAGCGCCCGGTCGCCTTCCTCGACCAGCTCGGCCGGGGTGCCGACAGAGGCCGACTCGGCGACCAGCGCGGCGAAGTCGGCCGCCGACGGCGGCGCGTCGGGCTCCGGCGCGGCGCCCAGGATGCCGATCAGGTCCCGCAGCTCGTCGAGCACCTGGCAGCCCGCCGCGCGCAGCTCCTCGGCGGCCTGCCGGACCTGTTCGTCGGCCGCCGTGACCCGCAGCGCGCCGGCCTGGAGCACCATCAGGCTGACCCGGTGGGTGACGACGTCGTGCATCTCGCCGGCCAGGCGGGCGCGCTCCTCGGCGCGGGCCCGCTCGGCCAGCAGGCCCCGCTCGCGTTCCGCCCGCTCGGCGCGTTCGGTCAGCATCCTGACCACGCGCCGACGTCCGTCGAAGTAGAGCGCGAGCAGCGGCCCGACGGCCGTGCGCAGCACCGCGTCGGTGAGCACCCCGACCGACGGGTCCCACACCCGCGCGATGACCAGCGTGTACGCCCCCAGTGCGGCGAAGGCCAGCCGCCGGTCCCTGCGGTAGTAGAGCGGCCCGTACGCCGCCGCGATCGTCGCGTACGGCGCCCACACGTTCTCCGGCCCGGCCGGGACCAGCACCCCGCCCGGCGAGATCAGCAGCGTCACCGCGAGCGTGAACACCCCCAGCACGGCCAGGACGGTGAGCGGCGCCCGGCGGCGGGCCAGCAGCGACAGGCAGGCGGCGGCCTGAACCCCCAGCAACACCCAGGCGAGCGTGCCGGGACGCTCGGGCCACCACGAGAGTCCGAGCAACGTCGAGGCGGTGTCGAGCAGCGTGAAGCCGGCCGCCATGGCCACGTCCAGCACGAGGGAACGACGGCGGCGACGGCGGCACGCCTCTTCACTCATGCCGCACACGCTATGACACCCCCTCACGCCGGAGATATCCGACAAGTCGGAAATCATACGAAAGTCGCATGCGCTCCCACCGATCGTCGCCCCCGCGACCGACGGCCCGCCCTGCCGGACATCCCCCTCGCCGCCGTGCAATGGACCCATGACGAACCTTCCCCCGCTGGGCCGCTACGAGATCGACACCGAGAACTCCGGCATCCACTTCACCACCAGGCACCTGTTCGGCCTCGGCCGCGTGCGCGGCACGTTCGACATCAAGGCCGGGACCGTCGAGGTGGCCGAACCGCTCGCCGACTCCCGCGTGCGCGTGGAGATCGACGCGGCGAGCTTCCACACCGGCAACCATCAGCGCGACGAGGCGGTACGTTCCTCCCGCTTCCTCGACACCGCCCGCCACCCCACCATCACCTTCGCGGCGGGCGGCGGCGCCGACGGCACGACGCTGACCGGCACGCTCACCGTGGCCGGCGCCGAGCACCCGCTCACCCTCACCGTCGACGGTTGCGACGTGACCGCGAACGGATTCACCGTCGTCGTCACCGCCCGCGTGGACCGCACCGCCTTCGGGGTGACCGCCATGCCCGGGATCGCGGCCCGCCATCTGGCGATGTCGGCCGAGGTGAGATGCGTGCGGGCCGGGGTCGCCGGGGTCACGGATCGCGGGGAAGGCCGAGCGCGCGCTCGGCGATGATGTTGAGCTGCACCTCCGTGGTGCCGCCGCCGATGGTGAAGGCCCGGGTGGCCAGGATCATACGGTTCCAGTGGCGGTCGGCCGGGGCCAGCGACCAGCAGAACTCCGAGATCGCCTGCGCGTGGCGCATGCCCAGCAGTTTGCGCACGCTGGAGGCGGGCCCCGGGTCGGAGCCGGCCAGCCTGGACAGCGTCACGCGCAGCCCGAGCGCCGAGATCGCCTGGCCTTCGGCCCACAGGCGGCCCGCCTGCTCGCGCTGCGACTGCCGCAGCGGCGGCAGCGTGCCGATCAGCCGGACCATGTCGGTGTGCTGGGAGCCGGGCCCCCAGGAGTCGCCGAGCGCGACCCGCTCGTACGAGAGGGTGTCGCGGGCCACCCGCCAGCCGCCGTCCACCTCGCCGACCACCAGGTCGTCCGGGACGAAGACGTCGTCGAGGAAGACCTCGTTGAAGATCTCGTCCCCGTTGATCTCCTTGAGCGGCCTGACGGTGACGCCGGGGGAGGACATGTCCACCAGGAAGTACGTGATCCCCTCGTGCTTGGGCCTGTCCGGCGAGGTACGGGCCAGGCAGATGCCCCAATGGGCGTACTGGGCGAGGGACGTCCAGATCTTCTGGCCGGTCAGAGTCCAGCCGCCCTCCATCCGGGTGGCCCTGGTCGCCAGCCCCGCCAGGTCGGAGCCGGCCCCGGGCTCGCTGAACAGCTGGCACCACACGATCTCGCCGGTGAACGTCCTCGGCAGGAAGCGTTCCCGCTGCTCGCCGGTGCCGTACGCGACGATGGACGGGACCGCCCAGGCCGCGATCCCCAGGTTGGGCCGCTTGAGCCCGCGGAACTCCTGGTGGATGATCACCTGCTCCAGCGGCGTGGCCGCCCGGCCCCACGGCCTGGGCAGATAGGGCATGATCCAGCCCTCCCGCGCGAACCGGCCCAGCCGGGCGAGCGGCTCCTCGCGGCGCAGCGACTCGGCCTGCGCCCTGATCGTGTCCCTGAGCGGGGTGGCCTCCTCGGGCAGGTCGGGCTCCATCGCGCGGCGCGTGCCCGCCACGGCCAGCTCCGCGACCCGTTCGGCCCACGGCCCCGGGTCCCCGGCGAGCATCCGGTCGGACAGGGCGCGGCGGTAGTGGCGGTGGGCGTCGTGCTCGAAGGTGTAGCCGATGCCGCCCAGCACCTGGATGGCGTCGGCCGCGCAGCGCACCGCCGCGTCCGGGCCGAGCACGGCGGCCACCCCGGCGGCCAGCCGCGTCTCCGCGGTGAGCGGGCCGGGGGCGTCCAGGGCGCGGGCGGCGTCCCAGACGGCGGCGCGGGCCTGCTCAAGGGCCACCAGCGCGGCGGCGACCCGGTGCTTGACGCCCTGGAACTGGCCGATCGGGCGGCCGAACTGCTCGCGGATCCTGGCGTGCGCGGCGGCCGTGCCGACCGCCCAGGCGGCGGTCCCGCACGCGTCGGCGCCGAGCAGCAGCGCGGCCAGTTCCCGTACCGGCACCGCGCCCAGCAGGCGGTCCGGCGGGATCTCGCGGGCCGTGACCGTGCACAGGTCGCGGTCCAGGTCGACGCCCTCGGCGGGCTCGGCGGTCACGTGGGACCGGTCGAGCAGCGCCCACCCGTCGCCGTGCGGCACGAGGAACAGGTCCGCGCCGGCCGGCCCCAGGGCGAGCGGGCCGAGCACGACGGCCGCCGTCGACGTCCCGTCCGCGAGCCCGCCGAGCAGGCCCGCCAGCGACCCGCCGGCGGGTGTGACGGCCGCTGATCGGACGAGCGCCGCCGAGGTCAGCACGACCGGCAGGTACGGCCCCGCCACCCGCAGCTCGCCCAGCACCTCCAGCGCCACGCACAGCTCGACCAGCCCGTACCCCTGACCGCCGTGCTCCTCCGGCAGGTGCAGCCCCAGCAGGTCCGGGCCCACCGGCGCCCGGTTCCCGTCGGTACGCCCCGCCGCCCCCCGTACGGAGGCGGCCAGCGCCCGGTGCTCCTCGCTCAGCCCGATCCCCATGGACGCACACTAGAACGATATTCTGTCAATCTCCAGGCCCGGGAAGATCTCCAGGTCCGGGAAAACCGTTGGCGCGGGACCGGCGACGCTGGCTACGCTCGCTGCTGTCCTGTTCGACACGACGTTTCCGGAAACGAGGTGGCTTGATGCCCGGCACGGCGCCCAGCGCGCCTCTACGTGTCACGGGTGTTTCCCGCCTTCCTTGAGGATCAGGACCGGACCACCTGTGGCACCAGCGTGCCTGTGAGGCCCGCTCGGCGCTCCCTTGCTGCTCTTTTCATGACAAATCCGGCAAGGAGACCCCAGGTTGTCTGCCAACGGCAAACCTCGTACCATCACCGACACCTTCGCCTGCGTGCGCTGCGGCCTGACCGACGCCGCGCAGGCCCCCGACGGCGCCCGCCGCAACCACTGCCCGAGCTGCCTGCACTCGCTGCACGTGCTCGACCGGGTGGAGGGCGGCCCGTCGGAGTGCCGGTCGCGGATGAACCCGATCTCGATCGCGGTGCTCCGCACCGGCGACTGGATGGTCATCCATCGTTGCACCCGTTGCGGGGAGCTGACGTCCAACCCGATCTGCGGGGACGACAACCAGCTCATCCTCATGCGCATGGCGGTACGCCCGCTCGCGCAGCCGCCGTTCCCGCTCGAAGCGTTCGGCGACCTGTGACATGCCCAGGAGGAACCCCGGCCGGGCCCGGCCGCAACAACCCAAGCCCGTACGGCGAGCCGAGCGCGGCGAACGTGGCGACACGTTCCGCTGCGTCGGCTGCCGGCTGGACGTGCCGATGGACGCGCCGGGCACGGCGCACCGCAACCACTGCCCGCACTGCCTGACCAGCCTGCACGTCGACCACCGGATCCCGGGGGATCGGCGGGCGGGCTGCCGGGGCCCGATGGCGGCGCTGAGCGTCACCGTCAGGCCCGACGGGGAGTGGCTGATCATCCATCACTGCCAGGCGTGCGGCGGGCTGAGCGCCAACCGCATCGCCGGTGACGACAACGCGCTGGCGCTGCTGCGCATCGCCGTACGGCCGCTGTCCGACAGCCGTCTGCCGGTCAGCGCGCTGCTGGCGCTATGAGACGGCGGGCCGCCCTCCGGGGCGGCCCGCCCGATGCCGTGCGTATTCTTCTTCCGTGGCACTGCGGTTCGAGACACGCGCGTCCGACTCACCGTGGGTCGACGCCGTGTGGAGCTGTACGAGCGAGCACGTCGCGGAGATGACCTCCGTCGCGGCGGTGAGCTGGGGCCTTGTCTTCTGGGAGCGGGAGGGCAGGGCGCATGCGGCCATTTCCGGTCCTGAGACCAAGACCGGCACCGCGCCGGTGCCGGAGGGCTCGACCTTCGTCGGCATCGAGTTCGCCGTGGGCACGTCCCTGCGCGCCGTCCCCCCGCCGACTCTGGTCGACGGAGGCGTCGAGCTCCCCGACACCATGCGCAGGACCTTCGTGCTGGACGGCGTCCGCTGGGAATCCCCCGCCCCCGACGACGCCGAGGCTCTGGTCGACCGCCTGGTCCGCGCCGGGGCCCTGGTCCGTGACCCGCTCGTCACCGAGGTCCGCCGAGGCCGCCGTCCAGAGGTCTCGGGACGAACCGTCGAACGCCGGTTCCGAGCGGCGACCGGGCTGACCCAGGGCGCCGTACGGCAGATCGAACGTGCGCGCAGGGCCTCGGCGCTCCTGGCCACCGGCGCCTCGGTCGCCGATGTCGTCTCCGGGCTCGAGTACTTCGACGAGCCACACCTGGCCCGTGCGCTGCGCCGGTACGTCGGGCGTACGGCGCGGCAACTCCGAGAGGGCACCGGCGGCGCGATCGCCCTGGATCTGGATCAGCTGACGACGTCGTAGATCAGCTTCACGATGCCGTTGGGGTAGGCCTCGGACGCCCGGAGGCTCAGTACCTGCTTGTCCCTGTCCGCCTCGGTGAACAGGCTCTTCCCGGCCCCGAGCAGCACCGGGAAGACGAGAAGGTGGTACCGGTCGATCAGGCCCGCCTCCGACAACCGCCGGGCGAGCTCCGCGCTGCCATGGATGAAGATCGCGCCACCTTCGCTCTTCTTGAGCTCGACGACGTCGTCGGCCGAGCGCAGGATCGTCGTCGGCCCCCATCCCTCGACGAGGGCGTCGTCGGTCAGCGTGGTCGAGACCACGTACTTGGGCAGGTCCTTGTAGGCGGCGTGGTCATCCGAGTCGCGCCAGATCGGCGCGAACGCCTCGTAGCTCCGGCGGCCGAACATCAGCGCTGTCGTGTCCTCAAGCTCCTCGCCTTTCAGCGAGAAGGCCTCGGGCAGGAATTCGATGTCCTTGACCACCCAGCCGCCGCTGCGGTGCTCCTCGCCCGGCCCACCGCCCGGGGAGTCCACAACGCCGTCAAGCGACATGAATCCGGTATAGATCAGATCACGCATGTGCTGTTCTCCTCATGGTCGGCGACGCGAGGTCGCCAGGTAGATCGGCAAGCGGGCCGCAGCGCCATGCCGGCGCGGCGGCGGAACGCCCGCGCCCATGCTACGAAGCGGCCACCACGACCGTCTTGTACGGAAACGACGGCAGCACGCTTGACCGAACCAGCACGGTCATGGCGCGACGAGGACAGCCCCCAGCTAGTCGTCGCCGAACTCCAGGCGCAGGGCCAGGGTGAAGTCGGACACCGCCTCCTCGTGGCGCTCCATCTCCTGGAAGATCTCGCCGCGCACCCGGTAGGCCCAGATGTAGTCGGGGTCCAGCTCGACGGCCCGGTCGAGGTCGCGCAGGGCGGCCTCGTTGTCGCCCATCTCGCTGAGCACCGCGCCCCGGCTGCCGAACGCGCGGTCGTTGTCGGGGTCGAGCTCGACCGCGCGGTTCAGGTCGGCCAGCGCCTCCTGGTAGCGGTCGATCATGCGCAGCGCCTCGCCGCGCCGGCTGAGCGCCCGGACGTGCTCGGGGTCGGCCCGCAAAGCCCTCGTGTAGTCGTCGATGGCCTCGGTGTAGAGGTGCATGCGCTGGTAGAGGTCACCACGCGCGACCCACGAGTACGCCAGCTCCTCGTTCAACGCGATGATCTTGGCGTGCTCGTCCAGGGCCTCGTCCAGCCGGTCGAGGTCCACCAGGGCGTCGGCCTTGGCCTCCAGGATCCACAGGGACTCGGGGGCGAGGGTGAGCGCGTGGTCGAAGTCGTCCATCGCCTCCTCCAGCCGGCCGAGCGCCGCGTACGCCTGGCCGCGCGAGCCCAGTGCGTACGCGCTGTCCGGTTCCAGTCTCAACGACTCGTCGAAGTCCTCCAGGGCGGCCTCGTACCGCTCGATGACCCGGTGGCTCTCGCCGCGCAGCCGCCAGGACCGGGCGTTGTCCGGGACCAGCGCGATCGACTCGGTCAGATCCGCGATCGCGGCCTCGTGCCGCGACAGCGCGATGTACGATTCGGCTCGGCTGCGCAACACGGACGCACGCGACTGGGCGGCTGGCTCGGACAGCTCGGACTGGTCGTTGATCCCCTCGCTCATGGAGGGAATCTATCTAACTAAATCTGGATGATGGCCGCCTTTTCCCGGGTGTACTCAAGGACGGAATCGTGGCCGTACCCGCTGTCCTTCACGCCTCCGAACGGCAGGCCCGGAGGCATCTGACGGTAGGTGTTCACCCAGACGGTCCCGCTCTCCAGATCCCGTACGAACCGGTGCGCCCGTCCCAGGTCCCGCGTCCACACCCCGGCCGCCAGTCCGTACGGTGAGTCGTTGGCGATCGCCAGCGCCTGCTCGTCGCTCTCGAACGGGATGGCCACCGCCACCGGCCCGAAGATCTCCTCCTGGCAGATCCGCAGCCCGTTGTCCTCGGTCGTGTAGAGCGTGGGCGCCACCCAGTAGCCGCCCGGCAGGCCGGGCACCACCTCGGCTCCCGCCCGCCCGCCGAAGACCAGCTCGGCCCCCTCCTTCTCGGCCGTCTCCAGGTACGACCGCACGCGCTCGAACTGCCCGGCCGACACGATCGGGCCCATCGTCGTGGCCAGGTCGAGGGGGTCGTCCAGGACCAGCTCGGCGCAGATCCGCCTGATCCGGCCGAGCAGGTCGTCCCAGATCGACCGGTGGACGAGGATCCGCGAGCCGGCCACGCACACCTGCCCGGCGTTGCCCGTGTAGACCGAGTTCACGGTGACGCCCTGCGCCGCGGCGTCCAGGTCGGCGTCCGGGAAGACGATGTTGGGCGACTTGCCGCCCAGCTCGAACGTCAGCGGCTTCAGCGCGTCCGCCGAGGCCCTGGTGATGGCCTGGCCGGTGGCCGTCGAGCCGGTGAGGCTGACTTTGGCGACGTGCCGGTGCCGGACCAGGGCGTCGCCGACCTCCTCGCCGAGCCCGCTGACGATGTTCAGCACGCCGGGCGGGAACACCTCGGCCAGCAGCTCGCCGAGCCGCAACACCGACGCGCTCGCCTGCTCGGCGGGCTTGACGATCACCGTGTTCCCGGCGGCGAGGGCGTAGGCGGCCTTGGCGGAGAACGTCGAGACGGGGGAGTTCCACGGGATGATGCAGACCGCCACCCCGTACGGCTCGCGCCGGGTCAGGCCCAGCGTGTCCGGCCCCAGCACGACGGTGTCGCCCTTGACCGCGTCCAGGCATTGCCCGGCCGCGAGCTGCCACAGGTACGCCATGCCCGGCAGGTCCTTCTTGAGCGTGTCGCGCAGGATCCGGCCGTTGTCGCGGGTCTCCAGCCGGGCCAGTTCCTCGGCGTGCCGGCCGAACAGCTCCGACACCTTGCGCAGGAAGTGCGCCCGGCCCAGCGCGGGCATGGCGGACCAGGCGGGGAAGGCCGCCCGCGCCGCCGCCACGGCGGCCTCGGCCTCCCTCGCGCCGCTCGCCGGGATCTGGGCCCACACCTCGCCCGTGGCGGGGTTGACGGTGTCCATCGTCCGGTCGGCGCGGACCAGCTCGCCGCCGATGAGATTACGGTACTCAGGCACGCGCCCAAGCATATGCTTGCTTGCCACAGCCGGACCAGCCCTGGACAGATCGGGGCATAATGGTCAGCTGTGACGATCGATCTGACCTGGCCGGAAACCGCCGGCGAACCCGTGCTCGCCGCCGTCCACCGCGTGCTGCACGCCGTCGTCGAGCTGGGCGGCGCGGTCGGTCACCTGACGCCGCCCGCGCGGGACGTGACCGACCCCTGGGTGGCGGCCACGCTCGCGGCGGTCACCGAGGGAGAGGCCCGCCTCGCCCTCGCCACGGTCGACGGCACCGTCCAGGCGATGGGGTTGTGGCGGCGCAGCCCAGAGGCGGTCTTCCGGCACTCCGCCGAGATCGGCAAGGTGATGACGCACCCGGCGGCACGCGGCCTCGGCCTCGGCAGGCTGGTGGTGGCCGGGCTCGCCGACGACGCCCGCGCGGCCGGCGTCGAGACGCTCACGCTGCGCGTGCGCGGCAACAACCACGGCGCGATCGCGCTGTACGAGAGCCTCGGGTTCCGCGAGTGGGGACGGCTGCCGAACGTCGTCGAGGTGGGCGAATGGCGCTTCGACGAGGTGAGCATGTACCTGGACCTCGGCCGCCCGCCCGGCCTCATCCTCCACGGCTCGGCCCCCGGCGGGCCGGGCGGTTCTCAGGCCCCGGCCCGCGGCTAGGATCGCAACATGCAGCTGGCCCCCGGAGTCCACGCCGTCATCACCGACCGCCACGGAGGGGTCAGCGCCCCGCCGTACGCCTCGCGCAACCTCGGTGGCATGGTCGGCGACGACCCGGCGGCCGTACGAGCCAACCGCGAGAGCCTGGTGGCCGAGCTGGGCGTGCGCGCCGTCGTCTACATGCGCCAGATCCACAGTGCCGAGGTCGCCCTCGTGAGCGAGCCGTTCGGCGACGACCCGCCGCCGCTCGACGGCGTGTTCACCACCGAGCCGCGACTGGCGCTGGCCTCGCTGGGCGCCGACTGCCCGGCCGTGCTGGTGGCCGACCCCCAGGCCCGCATGGTGGGCGCCGCCCACTCCGGCCGCCCCGGCACCGAGGCCGGCGTCGCCACCGCCCTGGTCGAGGCCATGGCCGCCAAGGGCGCGCGGCCCGGCAGGATGGTCGCGCTGATCGGGCCCGGCGCCTGTGGGCGCTGCTACGAGGTGCCGGCCGAGCTGCGCGAGCAGGTCGCCTCCAAGGTGCCGCCGACGTGGTCGACGACGTCGTGGGGCACCCCGGCGCTCGACCTGCGGGCCGGGATCGAGTCGCAGCTCAGGGCGGCGGGCGTGCCCGACGTACGGCACGACGCGCGCTGCACGATCGAGTCGCCCGAGCTCTACTCCCACCGCCGCGAGCAGCCCGGTGGCCGCTTCGCCGGTATCGTCTGGCTCGACTGAGCGCCGCCGAGCGGCCGGGGCCTACTTCCCGCGGGAGCTGTTGAAGACCACGTTGACGATGATGATCCCGACCCAGATCGGGACCAGCGCCGTCATCCGGCCCCCACCCGCGAACGCCAGCGCGACCGTGGACAGCGTGCCCAGGGAGAGCGAGACGATCGCCAGCGCCAGCCGCTGCCCCTCGGAGCTCCTGCTGGCCGGCGCCTTGGCGCGCGGGGCCGTGGTGGACAGGCGCTCGTCGACCCGCCGGTCGACCTCCTGCCCCACCTTGTCGAGGAACGACTCCACCAGCGCGTCCTCGAAGTCGGGGCCGAGGTCGCGCCGCGCGGACACGGCCGCCTTGAGCTCATCACCGGTGGTCATATGGGAGAGACTAAACCGCTTTGCCCCTCAACGGGCGAGGATGTCGTCCAGATCGTAACGGACCGGCCGTTCCAGCTGCTCGTACGTGCACGACTCGGGTGTGCGGTCGGGCCGCCACCGCCGGAAATGCGCCGTGTGCCGGAACCGGTCGCCCTCCATCTGGTCGTAGGCCACCTCGATCACCAGCTCGGGCCGGATCGGGATGAACGACAGGTCCTTCTTGGCGCTCCACCGCGACACCGCGCCCGGCACCCGCTGCCCGCCGGTCGCGGGCCCCGCCGCCGGCTGCCCGGCGTTGGCCGCGGCCTGCTCGGCCCAGTGGCCCCACGGATGGTCGCTCAGCTCCGCCAGGTACGGCTTCAGCTCCTCCACCAGCTCGGCCCTGCGCGCCATCGGGAACGAGGCCGCCACGCCCACGTGGTGGAGCCTGCCGTCGTCGCCGTAGAGGCCGAGCAGCAGCGAGCCGACGATGGGCCCGCTCTTGTGCTCGCGGTAGCCGCAGATCACCACGTCGGCCGTACGCTCGTGCTTGACCTTGAACATCGTGCGCTTGTCGGGCACGTACGGCTGGTCGCCCGGCTTGACGATGATCCCGTCGAGCCCGGCCCCCTCGAACGTCTCGAACCACTCGCGCGCCTGCTCGTCGGTGGTCGTGACCGGCGTCAGCCGGATGGACCCGCCCTTGCCCGGGAACAGCTCCTCAAGCCGCCGCCGCCGCTGTGAGAACGGCTCCTCCATCAGCGACTCCTCGCCCACGGCCAGCAGGTCGAAGGCGATGAACTGGGCCGGCGTCTGCTCCGAGAGCAGCTTGACCCGCGAGGCGGCCGGATGGATGCGCTGCTGGAGGGCGTCGAAGTCGAGCTGCGCGCCCCGGGGCAACACGATCTCGCCGTCGATCACCACCTTGTCGGGCAGCTCGGCCTTCACCGCCTCGACCAGCTCGGGGAAGTAGCGGGTGAACGGCCGCTCGTTGCGGCTGCCGAGGTAGACCTCGTCGCCGTCCCTGAACACGATGCAGCGGAAGCCGTCCCACTTGGGCTCGTAGAACAGCGTGCCGTCCTGTTTGGGCATGGCCTTGACCGGCTTGGCCAGCATCGGCGGCACGGGTGGTCGCACCGGCAGGTTGGGCACCGGCTCCGGCTCCGCGATCGGCTGCTCGGTCATGGGCTCTGCTCCCTCGTGTATCTGCAGAAGAGGACCCCCTCCTCTTCCAGGACCTGGTGGAGGTCCAGCGGGACCTGCGCGGCCACGCCGTTCAGTATGCGGGCCGCGCCGCCCGCGACCAGCATGGGACTCACCGACAGGCACAACTCGTCGATCAGGTCGTCGGCCGAGAGCTGGGCGTTGATGCGCGGGCCGCCCTCGCACAGGACGCGGGTCAGCCCCCGCTCGTGCAGCTCGCGTACGGCCAGCCGCATGTCGACGCCCTCGTCGCCGGCGATGATCAGGTCGGAGCGCTGGGCGGCGAGCTTGCGCCGCTCGGCGGGCGCGGCCTCGCAGGTGATGACGATCGTCGGGCTGGTCGCGTCGGTGAACAGCTCGCCGTCGAGGTCGAGGTCGAGGCTGCGGGTGATCACCGCGATCGGCGGCACCTCGGGACGGCCGGCCCGGAGCGAGGACCAGGAGGCACGTGGCTTGACCGGGCCGTAGCCCTCGGTGCGGACGGTCGCAGCACCCGCGACGATCACGTCGGACAGCCCGCGCAGGATCCCGAAGATGCGTTTGTCGCCCCTGCTCGACAGCCCGCCCGAGCGCCCCTTCAGCCAGGCGGCCCCGTCGGCGCTGGACACCATGTTGAGCCGGAGCCACGGCCGGTCCTCGGGGTAGGCGTACGCCTGCTCGATGTCCGGATTGTCTTGAAAGTCGGGATGGATGCGCCGCACTCCTCTACCTTGGCATACCCCACCGACAATCGATCCCAAGGGGGTTTTGCGGCCGATAGCACTTTTGGGCAACTGAAGGACGAACGACCGGTTGTCTGCGTACCGTGGCGGCAGGGACGCACCGGGAGGGGACGTGGGCCTGGTCACCGCCGTGACATGGACGATCGCCGCACTGATCGGGGTCTACCTGCTCTGCCGCCGGCTCTCGGCCGGCGGCCTGCGCGGGCAGGAGGCCAAGGTCACCCGCTTCCCCGTGGTGTTGCTGCTGTCCCATCCGGCGCTCGCGGTGTCGTCGCTGGCCTGCTGGGTCGCGTACGTGCTCACCGGCAGCGGCACCCTGGCCTTCGCCGCGTTCGGCGGGCTCACCGTGGCGGCGCTGCTCGGCTTCACGATGTTCACCCGCTGGCTCGGCGGCGGACGCCACCAGCGGCGGGCCGGCGGCTTCCCGGTGCTCGCGGTGGTCCTGCACGGCGTGGCCGGGGTGACCACGTTCGCCCTGGTCCTGCTCACGGCCGGCATGGCCCGCCTCTTCTGAGGCGTCTCCTCCACGACCGGCGGGCTACGGCGTCGCCGGCTCCCGGGGCAGCCGCAGGACCTGGAACGACCGGGAGGTGACCGCCACCAGGTCGCCCGGCCGCCACCGCTCGTCGCCGAACGCCTCCTCGACCACGTCGTGGGCGGTGTCGAGCACCGGCAGCCACTCGGCCCCGAACTCCGGCCCCGGCAGCGTGAACGACAGGTTCTCGTGGTGGGCGTTGACGAGCAGGAGGAAGGAGTCGTCCACGATCCGCTCGCCACGGGGGCCCGGCTCGGTGATGGCCTCGCCGTTGAGGTAGACCATGAGCGACTTGGCGTAGCCGGTGTGCCAGTCGCCGGCCGTCATCTCCTTGCCGCCCGGGGTCAGCCAGACCAGGTCGCGCGTGCCGTTCTCGGAGTGGCGGCCGTGGAAGAAGCGGCGGCGCTGGAAGACCGGGTGCTCGCGGCGCAACTTCGACAGCGTACGGACGAACGCCAGCAGGTCGGACTCGGCGTGCAACATCGACCAGTCGATCCAGGCCAGCTCGTTGTCCTGGCAGTAGGCGTTGTTGTTGCCGCGCTGGGTACGGCCGATCTCGTCGCCGTGGGAGAGCATGGGCACGCCCTGCGACAGGAACAGCGTGGTCAGGAAGTTGCGGCGCTGGCGGCGGCGGAGCGCGACGATGTCCGGGTCCTCCACCGGGCCCTCGGCGCCGCAGTTCCAGGAGCGGTTGTCGTTGGTGCCGTCGCGGTTGTCCTCGGCGTTGGCCTCGTTGTGCTTGTGGTCGTAGGAGACCAGGTCGGTCAGGGTGAAGCCGTCGTGGCAGGTGACGAAGTTGATCGAAGCGACCGGGCGGCGGCCGGAGGACTCGTACAGGTCGGCCGAGCCGGTCAGGCGGGAGGCGAACTCGGGAAGGGCGGAATGGGTGCCCCTCCAGAAATCTCGTACGGTGTCGCGGTACTTTCCGTTCCACTCCGTCCAGAGCGGCGGGAAGTTCCCGACCTGGTACCCGCCCGGCCCGACGTCCCAGGGTTCGGCGATCAGCTTCACCTGCGAGATCACCGGGTCCTGCTGGATGAGGTCGAAGAACGCGCTCAGCCGGTCGACGTCGTGCAGCTCCCTGGCCAGCGCCGAGGCCAGGTCGAAGCGGAAACCGTCGACGTGCATGTCCAGCACCCAGTAGCGCAGCGAGTCCATGATGAGCTGCAGCGCGTGCGGCGAGCGCACGTTGAGTGAGTTGCCGCACCCGGTGTAGTCGAGGTAGTAGCGCCGGTCGCCGTCGTGCAGCCGGTAGTAGTTGACGTTGTCGATGCCACGGAAGCCCAGGGTGGGCCCCATGTGGTCGCCCTCGGCGGTGTGGTTGTAGACCACGTCGAGGATGACCTCGATGCCCGCCTCGTGCAGCGCTCGTACCATCGCCTTGAACTCCAGCACCTGCTGGCCCCGGGTGCCCGAGCCCGAGTAGCGCCCGTGGGGCGCCAGGTAGGCCATCGTGTTGTAGCCCCAGTAGTTGGTCAGCCCCCGGGCCACCAGGAAGTGCTCGGGCACGTAGTGGTGCACCGGCATGAGCTCGACCGCCGTCACCCCGATCGACAGCAGGTGCTCGATGATCGCCGGATGCCCCACCCCCGCGTACGTGCCGCGCAGGTCCTGCGGCACGCCCGGGTGGCGCATGGTCAGCCCCCGCACGTGGGCCTCGTAGATCACCGTCTCGTGGTACGGGATGCGCGGCGGCCGGTCGTTGCCCCACTCGAAGAACGGATTGATCACCACGTTCTTCGGCATGTACGGCGCGCTGTCCTCCCTGTTGCGCACCGACGGATCGGTGAAGTAGTAGGGGAACAGCGCCTCGTTCCAGGTCAGCTCGCCGTCGAGGGCCTTGGCGTAGGGGTCGAGCAGCAGCTTGGAGGGGTCGCAGCGGCGCCCCTGGGACGGCTCGTACGGCCCGTGGACGCGGTAGCCGTAACGCTGGCCCGGCTGGATGCCCGGCAGGTAGCCGTGCCAGACGAAGCCGTCGACCTCGGGGAGCGGCACCCGCTCCTCGCTGTCGTCATCGTGAAAAAGGCACAGCTCGACCCGCTCGGCGACCTCGGAGAACACGGCAAAGCTGGTGCCGACGCCGTCCCAGGTGCCGCCGAGTGGATAGGGCTCGCCCGGCCAGACCTCGCGCATGTGACCCGATTGTCGCACGCCAACGCGCTGTCGTTAGAGGAGTTGGGCGTTCAGGGTGATCGTGGTGCCCGCCAGCGCCTTGCTGACCGGGCAGTTGGCCTTGGCCGTGGCGGCGGCCTCCTGGAACTGCTCGGCCGTGATGCCCGGGACCTGCCCCTGAACCGTGAGCACGATGCCCGTGATGCCCTCGCCCGGCTGGAACGTCACGTCGGCGCTCGTGCTCAGCGACTCGGGCGGGGTGCCGGCGGCGGCCAGGGCGTGGGAGAGGGCCATGGAGAAGCAGGAGGAGTGGGCGGCCGCGATGAGCTCCTCCGGCGAGGTCTTGCCGCCCGCCGCCTCGGCCCTGGAGGGCCAGGAGACCTCGAACGTGCCCACGCCCGAGGTGTCGAGCGAGACGGTGCCCGAGCCGTTGAGCAGGTTGCCCTTCCACTGCGTGGTGGCGGTGCGGGTGGTGGCCATGGCGGGTGATCCTTCCGGTCGGCGTCCTTTCGACACTATCGCGGCCCCACAAAGTCGGTGGCGCGGGTCATCCAGCTCAACATTTCCGGCGAATAGTGACATGCTCGGGTCGCGGCGCACCCGCCGCCTTGGTCCGGATCACGGGAGTGTGGTGCCAGTGGAGGCACCGTACGACGACCGCCTGCTGCACCAGCGGGTGGTCGGCGGCGACGAGTCCGCGCTCGGGGAGGTCTACGATCGGCTGTCCGCGCTGATCTTCGGGCTCGCCTTACGGGTCACCAGGGACCGTGTGATCGCCGAGGACATCACGCAGGAGGTGTTCCTGGTGTTCTGGGAGCGCCCGCTGGCCTACGACCCGGAGCGCGGCACGCTGCGCGCCTGGCTGGCCACGATCGCGCACCGGCGCGCGGTCGACCACGTACGGGCCGAGGAACGGCGCCGGGTCTCCGCGCTCGGACCGAGGCTGTTCGAGCGCGAACCGGCGAGGCTGGAGGACGCCGTGCTCGCCGCCGAGGAGGCCGAGCGGGTGCGGCAGGCGGTGACGTCGCTGCCCGAGGGCCTGCGCCAGGCGGTGGAGCTGGCCTACTTCGGCGGACGGACGTACCGGCAGGTGAGCGAGGAACTGGGTGTGCCCGAGGGCACGGCCAAGTCGCGCATCCGGCTGGCGCTGCGGCGCCTGGCGGACGCGCTGGCGGAGGAAGAAGTGTGATGGATCCTGTCGAGCGCATCTATCTGGACGCGTTGATGGAGGACCCGGCGGTGCCGGCCGGCTCCCTGCGGCCCCAGCTCCTGGCCGGCGCGCGGGCCCGCCGCCGCCCGGCGGTCCCGACCGCCGAGTGGGCGCGGCCGTACGCGGGCCGCGTCGCCGCCCTGGACGCGCTGCTGGCCTCGGCCGTGGACGACGACTGGTCGCGGGTCATCGTCGAGGGCTGGACGCTCCAGGAACTCGTCGCCCACCTGGCCGCCAAGGACGGCCTGCTGGCCGCCTCCGTCGGCGCGCCCGTGCTCGGCCCGCCGATGGCGGCGCGCGACGCGGCCGGCCGCACGGCCGACGTGCAGGCGTACGAGCGGGCCCGCAGCCCCGAGCAGACCAGGCGCGACTGGCGGGCCCAGGCCGACGCCCTGTGCCGCCACCTGGCCGCCGTCGACCCGGCCACCCCCGCCACCGTGGACGGCATGGAGTCGGTCGTGCGCGACCACATCCTGGCCAGGTGCCTGGAGACCTGGGTGCACACCGGCGACGCCGCCCGCATGGCCGAGATCCGCCTGCCGGACCCCGTGCCCGAGCACATCCGGCCCACGGCCGACCTGTGCGCCCGCCTGCTGCCCTGGACGATGCTCTTCTCCGGCCTGGACGGCTCGGGCCGCACCCTCCGCCTCACGCTGACCGGCGCGGGTGGCGGCGAGTGGCTGCTCCCGCTGGGCGTCGCCGACACAGGCCCCGGCACGCCGGACGCCCATGTGACGGCGGACGTGGTGGCGTTCTGCTTCCTGCTGGGCGGCAGGGGAGAGCCGGACGGCTTCCCCGCCGAGTTGTCGGGCGACCTGGCGCTGGCCCGCGACGTCCTGACCTCGGCACCTGCCCTGTCGGGGCCGTGAGCAAAGACACTGTGATCTATTCGTGACCTAATATAAGGTGATAAATCGGGATCCATAGGGAATCCTTGATCCGAAGTCCAGCAGAGGGCTTCGACTCACGTTCAAACGTGGCGTGCCTCTGCCTGGGCTTTTTTTCATGGGACGGGGCCCGCCATCGGGCATATGGAGCTACTCAGATGGCCGTCCTGGATATCGCACTCGACGAAATGACCGCCGAACAGCTTCTGGCTGAGATGAACAGGCCGGAAGCCTCCGACGAGCACAAGGCCCGCATCCGCGAGCGCGTCGTCACCATGTACGACTCCCTCGTCGTCGAGGTCACGCGCCGCTACCGCCACCAGCGCGAGCCGATGGAGGACCTGCGCCAGGCCGCGTACGTCGGCCTGATGAAGGCCATCAACGGCTTCGACCCCGAGCTCGGCCACGAGTTCCGCGGCTACGCCATGATCACCATGGTGGGCGAGGTCAAGCGGCACTTCCGCGACCGCACCTGGGCCGTCAAGGTGCCGCGCGTCTACCAGGAGCGCCGCCTGGAGCTCAACAAGGCCACCTCCGAGCTCACCCAGACGCTCGGCCACGCACCGACCGTCGCCGAGCTCGCCGCGCACATGGGCATCACGGACGAGGACGTCCTGCTCACCATGGACGCCTCGACCGCCTACAGCGCCCTGTCGCTGGACGCGCCCGTCGGCGGCGACAACGACGGCGCCGACCTGGGCGACTTCCTGCCCGCGCAGGACGACGGGCTGGACACGCTGCTCGGCAGGCACGCCGTCAAGCCGCTCATCGACGCCCTCCCGTCGCGGGAGCGCAACATCCTGCTGATGCGCTTCTACGGCAACATGACCCAGTCGGAGATCGCCGCCGAGTTCGGCATCTCGCAGATGCACGTCTCCCGCATCCTGCGTTCCGTGCTCACGCAGTTCCGCACCGCCCTGTCGGACTGACCGGCCGGGCGGGCGCGCGCGGCTCCGGCCGGGAAGCCGCGCCCCCGCCGGCCTGAGACGGGGGCGCCTGGCTCACTCCGCGCCGATCTGCGTGACGAGGTCCCGGGCGTAGTCGTCGTCGCTCTCCTCCAGCACCCGCCTGATCCCCCGCTCGGCCCGCTCGTCACCGCGCGTCGCGAGCCCCCGGGCCGCCTCGGCCACCGTACGCAGGTCGGCGTCGCCGAGCCGGTCGGCCAGCGCCTCGCGGATGCGGGGTGTGTCCTCCGACAACCCGGCCAGCCCGGCCGTGGCCCAGTCGCGGATCTCGGCCTCCTCGTCCCGGGACATCTCGACCAGCAGCGACAGGCCCTCCTCGTGGCCGGGCGGCAGGACGTCGGCCAGCGCGATGGCGTCCGTCATCGTGCGGTTGTGTCCAGGGCGGCCGATGATGTCGAGCACGGCGGGCAGCGCGCGCGGGTCGCCCTGGTGGCCGAGCGCGGCCAGCACCGAGCGCAGCACCTGCGGGTTGCCCTCGGTGGTCACCATCTTCTGCAGCAGCGCCAGGGTCCGGTCAAGGTAGGGCTTCGCGCCGTCGGCGAAGCCGAACTGGGCGATCGCGTCCACCCCGAACTCCCGCTCCCGGGCGTCCTCGCTCACGCACAGCCGGGCCAGGGCCTCGTACGTCTCGTCGTCGGCCCGGCGGCCCAGCGAGTCGGCCACGATCCACCAGGTCTCGGCGTCCTCGTCGACGTCGCGGTGGGACACGGCCCTGGCGACGAGCTGCTCGACCGGCGTGTAGACACCCGCCGCGTCCTCCAGGAGGGTCGCGATGGCGGCGTGGCCGCGCTGGGCCTGCACCTGCTCGGTCTGCGAGCCGTCGGGGGAGCGGCCGGCCACGGTGACCAGCTCGGTGCCGTCCTTGGCGTACTGGCGGCCGACGACGTACTCCCAGCCCTCCTGGGCGATCTGGTCGAGAAGCGCGGACTCCAGGTGCACGCCCACCCAGTCGGCCGCGATGTCGAGCGGGCTGTCGCCGTCGCCGTCGACCTTCTCGTGGTCGGCGCCCGCCTCCAGCAGCGTCTGCACCACGCCCAGCGCCCCGCGCCTGGCGGCCAGCGTAAGGGGCGTGTCACCGTCCTCGTTGGCCGCGTCGACCTCGGCCCCGGCCTCGATCAGCACGCTCGCGGTGGCGGCGTGGCCGTTGGCGGCGGCCCACAGCAGCGCGGACCAGCCGCCGGCCTCGCGGCCGTTGGCCTCGGCCCCGGCCGCGAGCAGCACCTCGGCGACCTCGACCCGGTCCCAGGCGGCGGCCGCGCAGAGCGGCAGCCCGGCCTCCTCGCCCTCGCTGGGCCGGTTGGGGTCGGCGCCGGAGGCGAGCAGCTTGCCCACGGTCTCGGTCTCGCCGTTCAACGCCGCGCGGTAGAGCTGTTCCTCATGCATGACAGGACCCTAGCGTCTTCGTCGTACGAGGCCCGCCGGGGCGCGCGCCCATCTCCGGGCGCCCATCCCAACGATGTAGAGATGTTCCTCCCTCGGGAGGAGTCCGAATCGGGGCAAGACGCGATATGTTGCGTCTATGACAGAACCGGGTGAGGTGCGCGCGTCGGACGCCGAGCGCGAGGCCGTCGTCGAACAGCTCCGCGTCGCCTCGGTCGAGGGCAGGCTCACGCTCGCCGAGCTCACCGACCGCACCGAGGCCGCCTACACCGCGACCACGCACGCCGAACTGGCCCTGCTCACCCAGGACCTCCCCACGGGCGGCACGCCCATGCCCACCGCCCCGGCCCGCGAGGGCGGCAAGCGGCGCTGGTTCGTCGGCATCATGGGCGACACCAAACGGCGCGGCACCTGGCGCATCGACCAGGAGCTCGGCGCGGTCGCCGTGATGGGCGACGTGCTGCTCGACCTGCGCGAGGCCGAGGTCCGTACGGACGTGGTGGACGTGACGGCGGTGTCCGTGATGGGCGACGTCAAGATCATCGTGCCGGACGGCGTGAACGTGGACCTCGACGGCGTCGCCGTGATGGGCGACAAGCGGGTCGACGTGCTGGAGGCCGCGCCCGGCATGAACGTCCCGGTGATCAGGGTGCGCGCCTACGCCGTGATGGGCGACGTCAAGGTGCTCGGCGACTCGCGCGCCCAGCCGCTCAAGCGCGGCCTCACCGCCTGGCGCGAGCACTGGCGGGCGCTGCACGGCGACGACTGGCGCGCGATCGGCCGCCAGATGCGCGACGACGCCCGCGAGGTCGGCCGACAGATCCGCGACGAGCACCGAGCCCTGGAACGCGACCGCCGCCGCCGCGACCACCGGGATTACTGAGGCGGTGCAACGTACGCGGGGGTCTTCGGCGTAGTGATCGGTGAACATCACCGGACAGTGAGGACCCCTCGATGCGGGATCGTGCCGACTTCGAGCGCTACGTCGAGCAGCGCTCGGCCCGCCTGCTCAGGACGGCCTACCTGCTGTGCCACGACTGGGGCACGGCGGAGGACCTGACGCAGACCGCGCTGGCCAGGGCCTGGCTGGCCTGGCGGCGCGTCGGCGCGAACCCCGACCCGTACGTCTACCGCATCCTCACCAACACGCACGCCTCCTGGTGGCGGCGGCGCTGGCGGGGTGAGGTGGCCACGGGCGAGCTCCCGGACCGCCCGCACGACCAGGACGACACGGCCGGGTTCGGCACCAGGGACGCGCTCCGCGCCGCCCTCGCCGCGCTCCCGGCCAAGCAGCGGGCCGTGATCGTGCTGCGGTACTTCGAGGACCTGCCCGACGAGGCGATCGCCGGGATCGTGGGCTGTTCGGTGGCCACCGTACGCAGCCAGGCCAGCCGCGCGCTGGCCAAGCTGCGGCTCGATCCAGCGGCCAGGGCCGCGGCGGAGACGGGAAGCTGACCATGACAGAACAACGATTGCGCGACCTGCTCGACCACGACAGCGCCGACGCGCCCCCCGGTGGGGTACGCCTGGCCGACGTGGACGCCCGCGTCCGCGGCATCAGGCGGCGCAGGGGCCGCCTGGCGGGCTCGGTGGCGGCGGCGGCCCTGGCGGTCACGGCCGTCACGGTGCTCACCGTGGACACCCGGCCCGTGACGCGGCCCGCCCCCGCGGCCGGGGGCGTGTGGGCCGGCGCCCTGGCCCAGCCGGCGCCCGACCTGGCCCAGCCCGGACTGCCGCTCTTCCACGGCTACTCCCAAGGAGGCAGGCGGGAGACGTTCACCTTCAGGGCGAAGGCGGAGAAACTGTCCTTCGCCCTCACCTGCCCGCCCGGCGGCTACGGGCTGGTCTGGCTCAACGGCGACCTGGTCGCCACCGGCGCGTGCGGGCCCACGGTCCGGCAGCCTCCCGGATGGGTCGGCGACGCCACGGCCCGCGACGGCGTGAACGAGGTGAGCGCCGCCGTCGTGCGGGCCGCGGACGCGGGCACCGGCACGATGACCGCCGCGGGCGCCGACCTGCTGCTGGCCAGGACCGCGTCCTACCCCGCCGAGTGGCGGCTGACGCTGGTGGACGCCCGTACCCGCTCGTGCCGGCCCGACGTGGTCAGGGTCGATCCGAGGTCCGGCGAGATCACGGCTCGGTGCTGAACGTTCAGCCGGCCACCGGCACGCGGTCGCGCAGGGCCGACTCGTACCGCTCCAGCAGCACGTCCACCAGCTCGGGCGCCGGGCCGAGCACGTCGGCGCAGACGGCCGGCGCGGTGACCCGGCGGATCTTGTCGGCGAAGAAGCCGGGCGCCAGCAGGTAGGGGGCGACGGCCACGCGGGGCGCTCCCGCCGCCCGCAGCCGCGCGACGGCCTCCTCGGGCGTGGGGCCGGCGGCCGAGGCGTAGGCCGCGGTCACCGTCCACCAGCCGGCACGCCGCCACGTACGGGCCAGGTCGGCGATCACCGTGTTGGCCCTGGCGTCGCTCGACCCGGCCGAGACCAGCACCACCGCCGTGCCGGGGTCGCCGGGCGGCACGCCCGCCTCGGCCAGCCGCCGTTCCAGCGCCGGCAGCAGCAGCGGGTGCGGCCCGAGCGTCGTGCCGTAGCGCACCCGCAGGCGCGGGTCGCGCGCGCGGGCCTCGTTGAGCGCGGCGGGCAGGTCGACCCGGCTGTGGTACGCCTCGGTGAGCAGCAGCGGCAGCACCACTGCCTCGCCCAGCCCGTCGAGCGCCTGCCCGAGCGAGGGCGCGCAGTGGTCGAGGTAGGCCACCCGCACCGGCACGTCGGGACGCGCCAGGCGCACGCGCTCCAGCAGCGCGGCCGCGGTGGCGGCCGCACGCGGGTCGCGCGACCCGTGCGCGACCGCCACCAGTGGCACGCGGCCGGGGGCCGGCCCGTCTGCCAACGGGACGCGGCCCCTGCCGGGGATCACAGGTGAATGCCGCATTCGACCTTCCCCAGCCCCGCCCAGCGGCCGCTGCGCGGGTCCTCGCCCTCGGCGACCTGGCGGGTGCACGGCGCGCAGCCGATCGAGGGGTAGTTGTCGTAGTGCAACGGGTTGATCAGCACGCCGTTGTCTGCGATGTAGTTGTCGACGTCCTCCTGCGTCCAGGCGGCGATCGGGTTGACCTTCACCATCTGGCGCTTGGCGTCCCACTCGACGACCTTGGTGCTCGTACGGCTGGACGACTCGTCCCGCCGGATGCCGGAGATCCACGCCAGATACGGCTCCAGCGCCCGGTTCAGCGGCTCCACCTTGCGCAGGTAGCAGCACAGGTCCGGGTTGCGGCCGAACAGGCGCGGCCCGAGGTCGCGATCCTGCTCCTGGACCGTCCTGGACGGCTTGATGTCGATCACGTTGACGTCATAGACCTGCCGCACCGCGTCACGGGTGCCGATCGTCTCGGCGAAGTGATAGCCGGTGTCGATGAACAGCACGTCCACGCCGGGTTTGACGCGGCTCACCAGATCGATGAGCAACGCGTCGCTCATGGAGGACGTCAGGCACAACCGGTCGCCGAACGTCGCGGCGGCCCACCGGATGATCTCCCTGGCCGGGGCGCCCTCAAGGAACGTGGCGGCGGACTCGACGATGTCCTGAAGGTCGAGCGTGCCACGTTGATCTCTTAAACCGACCTCGATGTCGACCAGCGTCATATCTTCACTCCGATCCCGAGAAACTTCAGCTTGAACGCGCGGGCGCAGGCGCGGCAGTACCAGCCGCCGTCCCCCTCGTAGGGCTCCAGATCCTCGTCGCCGCAGTACGGGCAGTGGAAGGGAACCGCTCGTGTGGTCATTTCAGGTCCGCCTCGTCGGCGCGCTGCACCCAGTCGGCGAAGGACTCGCCTTCCTTCTTCTGGGTGTCGTAGTTGCCCACCACGCGCTCGACGTAGTCGGGCAGGGCCTTGGCGGTGGTCTTCAGGCCGCGCACCTTGCGGCCGAAGCCCGACTCGACGCCGAGCGAGCCGCCCAGGTGGATCTGGTAGCCCTCGACCTGGTCGCCGTTCTCGTCCACGACGAGCTGGCCCTTCAGGCCGATGTCGGCGACCTGGATGCGGGCGCAGGAGTTGGGGCAGCCGTTGACGTTGATGGTGAGCGGCTGCTCGAAGTCGGGCAGCCGCCGCTCCAGCTCGTCGATCAAGTGCGCGGCGGTGGCCTTGGTCTCGACGATGGCGAGCTTGCAGTACTCGATGCCCGTGCAGGCCATCGTCTGGCGGCGGAACGTGGAGGGGTTGACCTGGAGGTCGTTGGCCTCCAGCTCGGCCACGAGGGACTCCACCCGGTCGGGGGCGACGTCGAGGACGACCATCTTCTGCTCGACGGTGGTGCGCACCCGGTCGGAGCCGTGCCGCTCGGCGATGTCGGCGATCGCGTGCAGCTTGTCGCCGTCGAGGCGGCCCACCTTGGGCGCGAAGCCCACGTAGAAGTTGCCGTCGTTCTGCGGGTAGACGCCCACGTGGTCGCGGCGGCTGCCGCGCGGCAGGGTGGGCGCGGGGCCGTCGGGCAGGCTCTCCTTGACGTACTCGGTCTCCAGCACCTCGCGGAACTTCTCCACGCCCCAGTCGTTGACCAGGAACTTCAGCCGGGCCCTGTGGCGCAGCCGCCGGTAGCCGTAGTCGCGGAAGATGCCGATCACGCCCGCGTAGACGTCGTTGACGCGCTCGGGGCTGACGAAGACGCCGAGGCGCTTGGCCAGCATCGGGTTGGTGGACAGGCCGCCGCCGACCCACAGGTCGTAGCCTGCCTCGCCGTGCTCGTTGACCACGCCGACGAACGCCACGTCGTTGATCTCGTGCACGGTGCAGTGGGCCGGGCAGCCGCTCAGCGCGGTCTTGAACTTGCGCGGCAGGTTGGAGTACGCGGGGTTGCCGATGAACTCCTGGTTGATCGACCAGATGTCCGGGGTGGCGTCGAGCACCTCCTCGGAGTCGATGCCGGCCAGCGGGCAGCCCAGGATGACGCGCGGGGTGTCGCCGCACGCCTCGGTGGTGGACAGGCCCACGGCCTCCAGGCGCTCCCAGATGTCGGGCACCGACTCGATCTCGATCCAGTGGAGCTGGATGTTCTGGCGGTCGGTCAGGTCGGCGGTGCCGCGGGCGTACTCGTTGGCGATGTCGGCGATCGTGCGCAGCTGGCGCAGGTCGAGCTGGCCGCCGTCGATGCGTACGCGGAGCATGAAGTAGCGGTCGTCGAGCTCCTCCGGCTCCAGGATCGCGGTCTTGCCGCCGTCGATGCCGGGCTTGCGCTGGGTGTAGAGGCCGTACCAGCGCATGCGTCCGCGCAGGTCGGCGGGGTCGATCGAGTCGAAGCCCCGCTTGGAGTAGATGTCGATGATGCGCTGGCGGACGTTGAGGCCGTCGTCGTTCTTCTTGTTCTCTTCGTTCTTGTTCAGCGGCTCCCGGTAACCGAGAGCCCACTGGCCTTCGCCGCGCGGGCGCTTGTGATGCCGGCTGGCAGGGGTGCTCATTGCGCGTCCTTCGGTTCGTGGGCGCGCGCAGCGTTCCTCCTGCCTCGTCGTCGAGTGCAGGGGTTCAGGGTGGGTGCGACGCGCTCTGCGGTGGAGAAGATGAGTTAGCGGGCGTCGCAACAGATGGCACTGCGGACACGCTGAAGGTCGACGTGGCGTCGACCGACGAGCATGGGGTCCGCTGGCATACCTCCGAAGATACTCCGGTGACCCCGGATGTCCAAGATGGGGTCCAGAGTCTGGACTTCCGGGGCCCTATCCCTGGCGCGGCCAGTCGAGCGCCGACTCCTGGGGCCGCTCCTCGCTCTGATGCTGGCAGTCGCACCAGGAGCCGCCGCGGCAGTCGTCGTGACGCTTGTCCTTGCAGCTCTCGCAGATCACGTCTGCATTATTCTCCTAGAACCTTGTTCGGGTTAGGCTGGCGCCCGTGGATCTCATGGCCGGACTGCTCACCGACCTCCAAGCCGAGACCGATTCCCTGGAGGCGCTGCTCGCGCCTCTGCGGCCCGCGGGCTGGGAGACGCCCACGCCCGCCGAGGGGTGGGCCGTACGCGACCAGGTGAGCCACCTGGCCTGGTTCGACGACGCCGCCGCGCTCGCGGTCACCGACCCGGACGGCTTCCTGGCCCTGGCCGCCCGGACCGGCTCGGTGGACGACCTGGCCGAGGCGTCCCGCGGCCTGCCGCCGGAGGAACTGCACGCCTGGTTCCGTACGGCGCGGGCCCGTTCCCTGGAGGCGTTCGCCGCGCTCGGCTCCCGTACCCGGGTGCCCTGGTTCGGCCCGGCGATGTCGGGCGCGTCGTTCGTCACCGCGCGCCTGATGGAGACCTGGGCCCACGGCCAGGACGTCGCCGACGCGCTCGGCGTCGCCAGGGAGCCCACCGACCGGCTGCGGCACGTGGCCCTGCTCGGCTTCCGCGCCCGGCCCTACAGCTTCGCCGCCCGCGGCCTGCCCCAGCCCGCCGAGCCCGTACGGGTCGAGCTCACGACCCCGGCCGGCGACCCGTGGACCGCCGGCCCCCCGGACGCCCGGACCGTCGTACGCGGCCCGATGCTCGACTTCTGCCTGCTGGTCACCCAGCGCGTCCACCTGTCGGACACGGCCCTGGAGACGGCAGGTGAGCCCGCCCGCGCCTGGATGGAGATCGCCCAGGCGTTCGCCGGGCCGCCCGGGAAGGGACGGCCGCCCCGGTCAGGGTAAGTTCAGGGTCCTACCGGATGACGTGGACCGCACGCCCGGTGACATGCTGTGAGCATGCGCACCATTCTGAACGTCATCTGGCTGGTGTTCGCCGGTATCTGGCTGGCGATCGGCTACGCCGTGGCCGGGGTCATCTGCTGCATCCTCATCGTCACGATCCCGTTCGGCATCGCCTCGTTCAGGATCGCCGCCTACGCCCTGTGGCCGTTCGGCCGGACGGTCGTACGCGATCCGGACGCCGGCGTCTTCTCCCTGATCGGCAACATCATCTGGTGCGTGGTCGCGGGCGTCTGGCTGGCGATCGGGCACGTGGTCACCTCGATCCCGCTGTTCATCTCCATCATCGGCATCCCCATGGGCATCGCGAACCTCAAGCTGATCCCCGTCTCGCTCCTTCCGCTGGGCGCGCGCATCGTGGACAACGACTAGGGCAGGAGCCGGGACGTAAGCTGTCCCGGAGAGTAACTGCGAATACCTTTGGGTGCCATGACGTCCACCGATGCGCGTTCCCGGCCGAAGAGGCGGCTCGCCTCCAACGCCCGGGCCAGGCTGAACTGGGTGCTCGACACCAACGCGTGGGCGATCGTGCGCGCGGCCACCAACGCGGGTGTCAACTACCGCGTCACCGGCCTGGCCGGCGAGGCGGCGTTCTTCGCACTGCTGTCGCTGCCGCCGTTCGTGCTGGGCCTGATCGGCGTGCTCGGCAAGCTCGGCACCTGGCTCGGCGGCGGCGTCGTCACCGAGGTCAAGACCTGGGTGATCGAGCAGGCCGGACTGCTGTTCACCGACGAGGCCGTCAAGAAGGTGATCAGTCCGCTCATCACCGACGTGCTCAGGGACGACGCCAACAAGGTCTCGATCATCTCCCTCGGCTTCCTGCTGTCGCTGTGGTCGGGCTCGCGGGCGCTCTACGTCTACGTCGACCTGATCTCGGTCGCGTACGGGCTGGGGGAGGAACGCGGCATCATCCGCACCCGGCTGATGTCCTTCGGCCTCTACGTCGTCGGCCTGATCATCGGCATCATCGTCATGCCGATCCTCGTCATCGGCCCCACCCTGCTCAAGGACGCCCTCCCCGGCGAGTACGGCATCCTCATCGACATCCTCTACTGGCCGGTCGTGATCAGCGGCTCGGTGCTCTTCCTCACCGTGCTCTACCACGTCAGCGTGCCGGTGCGGACCAAGTGGTACCGGGAGCTGCCCGGCGCGATCCTGGCCCTGTTCCTGTGGATCCTGTGCGCGGCCGTCCTGCGGGCGGTGCTGGCGGCCTGGTTCTCGCCCGTCTCCGTCTACGGCTCACTCGCCGCCCCGATCGCGCTGCTGCTGTGGCTCTACATCACCGCCCTGGCCGTGCTCATCGGGGCCATCCTGAACGCCGAGGTCGACCGGCTCTGGCCGGGAGAGAGCCGGACCAAGTAGCGGGAAGCGGCCGGTTGCGCATCCGCTATCGTCTAGGGCGACGCGACTGGCGCATTCGGTGGGATCGACCACCTGGGAGCGGTTTAACCGGAGCGGAGGCCGAGCGCCTGGGTCTTCGCCAAATTGTCAATGATGACAGGGGAGTCATGAGTTCTCTTGCTAGCGTCGACCCGCAGCTCGCCGAGCTCATCAAGGCGGAGGAGAGCCGCCAGGCCGACACCGTCAAGCTGATCGCGTCCGAGAACTACGTGTCCAAGGCCGTGCTGGAAGCGACCGGCACCGTCCTGACCAACAAGTACTCCGAGGGCTACGCGGGCAAGCGCTACTACGAGGGCCAGCAGGTCATCGACCAGATCGAGACGCTGGCGATCGAGCGGGCCAAGGCGGTGTTCGGCGTCAACCACGCCAACGTCCAGCCGTACTCGGGCTCGCCCGCCAACCTCGCCATCTACCTGGCCTTCCTGCAGCCCGGCGACACCGTGCTCGGCATGGGCCTGCCGTTCGGCGGCCACCTGACCCACGGCTGGTCGGTCTCGGCCACCGGCAAGTGGTTCAACCCGGTCCGCTACGGCGTGCGCAGGGACACCGGCCGCGCCGACCGTGACGAGGTGCGCGAGCTGGCCCTGGAGCACCGGCCGAAGCTGATCTTCTGTGGCGGCACCGCGATCCCGCGCACGATCGACTTCGAGGGCTTCGCCTCCATCGCCCGCGAGGTCGGCGCCGTGCTCGCGGCCGACATCGCGCACATCGCCGGCCTGGTCGCGGGCGGCGCCCACCCGTCCCCGGTGGGCCACGCCGACGTGATCTCCACGACCACCCACAAGACGCTGCGCGGCCCGCGCGGCGCCATGCTCATGGCCACCGCCGACGAGCACGCCACCGCGCTGAACAAGGCCGTCTTCCCCGGCCTTCAGGGCGGTCCCCACAACCACACCACCGCCGCCATCGCCGTCGCGCTGCACGAGGCCGCCCAGCCGTCCTTCCGCGACTACGCCCACCAGGTCGTCGCCAACGCCAAGGCCCTGGCCGAGGAGCTGTCCAACCGGGGCTTCGACCTGGTCTCCGGCGGCACCGACAACCACCTGATCCTGCTCGACCTGACGCCCAAGGGCATCGGCGGCAAGCCGGCCGCCCAGGCGCTCGACCGGGCCGGGCTGGAGACCAACTACAACGCGGTGCCGTTCGACACCCGCAAGCCGTTCGACCCGTCCGGCATCCGCATCGGCACCCCGTCGGTCACCTCGCGCGGCATGGGCGAGGCCGAGATGCGGCAGATCGGCGCCTGGATGGACGAGGTCGTCACGGCCCTGGCCAAGGGCGACGCCGAGGACGTCATCACCCGCGTGCACCACGAGGTCAGCGAGCTGACCGCACAGTTCCCCGCGCCCGGCCTGGCCGGACCCGGCCCGCGCCGCCGCCCGCCGGGCGGACGGCCGGACGCCCCGCCGCACGGGCTCCCGTGTGCGGCGGGGCGCCGGTCGCGACCGGGGCCGGAGTTCCCCGGGTCGCCGGTAGGACCGGCGGGGGCGGGACCGAGCCGCCCCTGACCGGCCTCGGAGGGCTTGAGCGTGCTGTTCGTCGTACGGCAGGCAGTACGCGGCCTGGCCCCGCCGAGGTTCATCCGGGAAACCGGTAAATTTCCACAAAACGGTCAGTGCTGGACCGTCACCACGATCTTGCCGAACTGGGCGTTGCCCTCCATGTGACGGTGGGCCTCGACGATCTCCGCCAGCTCGAACGTCCGGTCCACCACCGGCCGGAAGGCCCCCGACCGCAACCCGGAGGCCACGAACGCGGCCGCCCGCCGCAGCCGTTCGGGCACCCGCGTCGTCTCGTGCATCGTGTACGTGCGCATGTTCAGCGCCGGCATGCCGAGGTCGATCCCCGGATAGGGCGTCGGCAGGCCGCTCAGGGCCCCGTACACCAGGTGCAGGCCTTCGGGGGCGACGAGCCCGGCCAGTTCCGTCACCCCGGGACCGGCCACCGCGTCGAACACGTACTCGGCCCCGCGCCCGCCCGTCGCCGCCAGCACCCGCTCGGTCACGTCCTCCGACTCGGTCACGATCACCTCGGCCGCGCCCTCCTTCAGCAGCGCCTCCCTCTTGGCCGCGGTACGGGTGAGGGCGATCGGCGTGGCGCCCATCCGGTCGGCCACCCGGATCGCGGCCAGGCCGACGCTGCTGGAGGCGGCGTTCAGCACGACCGTGTCCCCGGGACGCATCCCGCCCACCTCGACCAGCGCGCCGTAGGCCGTCACGTACGGCATCCACACCGCCGCGCCGTCGACCGGGCCCACCCCCTCGGGACGGGCCAGCACCGCCGCCGCCGGGACGACCGCCCGCTCGGCGTAGACCCCGTAGTCGTTCTGCGAGAACGCCGGCACCGTGCTGACCGGCTGGCCCACCCGCAACCCGGTCACGCCCGCGCCGAGCGCCTCGACCACGCCGGCGGCCTCGGTGCCGAGCCGGGAGGGGAAACGGCTTACCGGCTCGATGTAGTGGCCGCTGCGGAACAGCGCCTCGGACCTGTTGAGCCCGATCGCCTCCACCCGGATCAGCACCTCGCCCGCCGCGGGCTCGCCGGCCGGGGCGTCCTCCAGCCTCAACACCTCGGGGCCGCCGAGCTCGCGGAACAACACCGTCCTGGTCATCACATGGTCCTTTCGTCTCAGTGGGCGCCATTCAACCCCTAAGTACGACCGTCGTCAAACTTCGATGGGTGTCGTACTATGGGGCCATGGAAGCCGACCGCACCCCGGACCACCCAGACCTGCGGGAGGTCACCCTCCAGAAGGTTCTCGAAGCCCTCGTCGACCCGGTCCGGCGCAGGATCGTCGGTCAGCTCAGCGACGCCGCCGACGACATCAGCTGCGGCGGGTTCGACATCTCCGTCAGCAAGTCCACGGCCACCCACCACTTCCGCGTGCTGCGCGAGGCCGGCCTGATCCGGCAGTACTACGTCGGCACCGCGCGCCTCAACACGCTGCGCCGGGCCGAGTTCGACGAGGCGTTCCCCGGGCTGATCGACGCCGTCGTCGGCGCCGGGCGCCCCGGGCTCAGACCTTGACGGTGAGCAGGGGCGTGCCGGTCCTGGTGACCACCTCGAAGCGGTCGATCTCCTTCAGCGGCATCGCGCTGCCGCCGTGCATGTAGAGCGGGGACGGCGAGCCGGGGACGCCGTAACCCGGCGCGGGCACCGACCAGCCGGTCATCACGCGCCGTTCGCCCGACTTGCCCACCGACACCAGCTCGCACTCCAGCGGGCCCTTCACCCCCGACAACTTCAGCGCCGCGTGTGTGCCCCAGCCCTTCGACTCCACCACCAGCCCGCCCGACACCCCGTTCACGCCCTTGCCCGCGATCGGCGTGCCGTCGGCGTAGAACTGCTCGGCCGGACCCATGTGGTCGGTACGGCCCGCCATCGCCGGCGGCGGGTCGCCCCCGGAGAGTTGCGTGCCGAGCGTCAGCCCCCCGGCCACCAGCGCGACCGCCGCCGCCATCCCGAGCAGGAACGTGCCCCTGCGCGCCCGCCGGTCGGCCGCCTTCTTGCGGCGGAGCAGGTCGGCCACGCCGGCCTGCCCCTCAGGAGGAGGGCCGGCGTCCTCCACCGGGCCGATGCCCTGCAGCACGCCGGCCACCCCCGCCAGGTCCGACAACTCGAACCGGCAGGACGAGCAGGTACGCAGGTGGGACTCGAAGGCCAGCCGGTCGTCCTCCTCCAGCAGCCCGAGGGCGTAGGCGCCCACATCGGTGTGCTCGACCTGCGAGGTCACGCCGTCACCCCCCTCTCCTCCAGAGCGACGCGCAGCGCGCGCACCGCGTAGTAGACGCGGGACTTCACGGTGCCCACCGGGATGCCGAGCGCCTCGGCGGCGTCGTTGACCGACCGGTCCCGCAGGATCGTCTCGTTCAGGATCTCGCGGTGCGCCGGTGACAACGCCTTCAGCGCCTCTGACACGACCACCTGGTGCAGCAGCCCCTCCATCTCGTCCGGCACCGGCATGCTCTCCAGCGCCCCGTCGCCCGACTCGTGCGGGCGCGCCTCCTTGCGCCGCCGGTCATCGATCACGATACGTCTGGCCACCGTGGCGAGCCAGGGCATGAGCGAGGGCGTATCGGGATCCAGCCGTTCGGCGCTGCGCCAGGCCCGGATCATCGTCTCCTGCACCACGTCTTCCGCCCACTGCCGGTCGCCCGCCGTCAGCCGTACCACGAAGGCCAGCAACGGCCGGTGGTACTCCCGGTAGAGCGCGGACACGACGACCTCGTCGTCCGGTCGCACCCGCCGGATCAGGTGGCGCAGGCGCTGCTTGCCCGCCGGGGCTGCCCCCTCGGCCGAGGGCGGGGGATACGTGCTGATCCGCATCATTCCCCTTTCTCGCGTCCGTCGGGAGGGAGTACGCTCGGCCGCCCTGGCACGGTTCAACACAAGGCCGAAGAAAATTGGATTGCATCCCCAGCGCCAGGGTGATTAGAGTCGCTTGCGCAACCGATCGAGGAGGTGAGGACTATGCGGGTCATTCTGTTCCGCCTGCCGTCCGTCTACCTCCGGGAGCTCGTCTGAGCTGCCCGTTTCCTTCTCGATCAAAGGTTTCACCGTCTTGTCTTTCGATCTTTTCCTGCTCGGCTGGACCGACCTGCGCGCCGCCGAGCTTCCTGCTGACACCGTCCCGGCGCGGGTGGCCCGTGTCGACCGCGCGGCCGCCGAGGTGATCGCCGCCGACGGTCAGCACCACGTCAAGTACGGCGCCCGCGTGCGCCGTTCGTCCGTCGGTGATCCGGTGGCGCTGCCGTGCGTCGGCGACTGGGTCGCGCTCAGATGGCTGCCCGAAGGCCGGTACGAGCTCGACGAGGTGCTGCCACGCACCACCGCGTTCGTCCGGGGCGGCGTGAGCCGCGACTCCGTGGGCGGCCTGTCCGGCGACGGCCAGGGCCAGGTGCTCGCGGCCAACGTCGACGTCGTCTTCGTGGCCGAGCCGTCCATGCACTCGACCGACTTCGCCGACCTCGGCCGCATCGAGCGGCTGGTGGCGCTGGCCTGGGAGTCCGGCGGCACGCCCGTCGTGCTCGTCACCAAGGCCGACCTGTCCGAGTCGGGGCTCGACGAGCTGCTGGCCGACGTACGCGCCGCCGCGCCGGGCGTCGACGTGCACGCCGTCTCCTCGCTGCGCGGGGAGGGGGTCACGCTGGCCGCGGGCTACCTCCACGGCTCCCGTACGGCCGTCGTGCTCGGCCCGTCCGGCGCCGGCAAGTCCACACTGGTCAACGCGCTGGCCGGGCTCGGAGTGATGGAGACCCAGCAGGTCCGGGCGGCCGACGGGCGCGGGCGGCACACCACCGTGCACCGGGAGCTGATCCCGCTGGCCGGCGGCGGGCTGATCATCGACACGCCGGGCATCCGCCGGATCGGCCTCTACGACATCGGGGAAGGCGTCGATCTCGTCTTCGCCGACATCGAGGAGCTGGCCAGGCGCTGCCGGTTCGCCGACTGCGGGCACGTGAGCGAGCCCGGCTGCGCGGTGCTGGCCGCCCTGGAGAACGGCGAGCTGCCGGAGCGCCGCCTCCAGAGCTGGCGCAAGCTGCAGCGGGAGGCCGCGTGGATGGCCTCCCGTACGGACGCGCGGCTGCGCAAGGAGCAGCAGAACAAGTGGAAGATCATCCACAAGGAGATGCGCCGCTCCCCGCGTAACCGCCCCTGACCCGCGATCTCGCCCGCGCCCCGCCGCCACGTGCGGTGAGGCGCGGGGGAGAAGGGTAGGCACAGGTCATGGAGTTGTTCGCGGATCGGGCCGAGGCCGGGGCGTTGCTGGCCGAGCGGCTGCCGGAGGTGCATGACCCGGTCGTGCTGGCGTTGCCGCGCGGCGGGGTCGCCGTGGCCGTCCCCGTCGTACGCCGGATCGGCGGCGAGCTGGAGGTGCTGGTCACCCGGAAGATCGGCTACCCGCCGGCCCCCGAGCTGGGGGTGGGGGCGATCGCCGAGGGCGGGGAGCCGGTGTTCGACCTGACGATGCTCGACCGGCTGGGCCTGACGCCCGAGGCCGTGGCGGACGTGGTCGAGCGGGAACGCCGTGAGCTGGCGCGCCGGGTGGAGACGTACCGGGGCGGCCGGCCGCTGCCGCCGCTGGCCGGGCGCGAGGTGATCGTCGTGGACGACGGCCTCGCGACGGGCGTCACCGCCAGGGCGGCCCTGCGGGCGGTGGCCGCGGCCCGGCCCGCCAGGCTGACGCTGGCCGTTCCGGTCGGCGCGCAGGACACGGTCAGGATGATGCGCTCGGAGGCCGACGAGGTGGTGGTGCTGCTGACCCCGGCCGACTTCAGGGCGGTCGGCCAGTGGTACGCGCACTTCGACCAGCTCACCGACGAGGACGTGCTGGACCTGCTGGACCGGCGGTGACCTCGCCCGTACGGGCGGCTAGCCGGAGAGCACCGCCCACACCAGCTTGCGGGAGCCGCCGGGGGCGAACCAGCCCCACGCGGTGCAGAGCGCGTCGACCAGCCGCAGCCCACGCCCGTACTCGGCGAACACGTCCGCCGGCGCCGCCACCGGCACGGTCTCGCTGTGGTCGGTCACCACGCAGGCCAGCTCGGGACGGTGGAACAGCAGCCGGAGCTGCACCGCGCCGCCGCCGTGCCGCATGGCGTTCGTGACCAGCTCGGAGACCACCAACTGGACGTCGAAGGCCAGGTCGGAGGCCGTCCACGAGGTGAGCGTCCGGTCCACGAAACGCCGGGCCGTCGCCACACACGCGGGCTCGAACGCGGTGCGTTCATGAAAAGGGAGCACCGCCTCGCACTCCCCGGCACGCCCATCCACCAGAATGGACGCGAGCCACCCTGGTGGCCGGGAACCTATGGCGGCTTGCGGCCGAGCGTCGAAAGTCGTCATTCTGGCCCCCGAAGCGCGGTTTGGTGATCCAGTGCCCATCTTTACGGGGTGTGGTTATTGATGCAAGACTTTTCGTGTTTTACCGATGCGAATACCATCTGCACGTGCAGATGATCTAGGAGCGGTCGAGTGAGCGCACAGAGCGCGGAGGGAAAGCTTCTCAGCTACTCGCCGGGAAGCCCGACAGTGCTGCGCATCCTGCTGGGTACGCAACTACGCAGACTGCGTACCGACAAGGGCATCTCCCGCGAGGACGCCGGATACTCCATCCGCGCGTCCCACGCGAAGATCAGCCGGCTTGAGCTGGGGCAGGTCAGCTTCAAGCAGCGGGACGTCGCCGACCTGCTCACCCTCTACGGCGTCATCGCCCCCGAGGAGCGCGAGCCGCTGCTCGCCCTGGCCAGGCAGGCCAACGCCCCCGGCTGGTGGCACAAGTACGGCGACCTGCTCCCCGGCTGGTTCGAGGTCTACATCGGACTTGAGGGCGCCGCCTCCGCCATCCGCACGTTCGAGAACCAGTTCGTCCCCGGACTGCTGCAGACGCCCGCGTACGCCAAGGCCGTGATCAGGCTCGGCAACGAGAAGGCGCTCGACCCCGAGCTCGACCGCCGCGTCGCGCTGCGGGTCACCAGGCAACGACGCCTGGAGAGCGGGCTCAAGCTGTGGGCCGTGATCGACGAGGCGGTCCTGCGCCGCGTGCTCGGCGGGGCCGAGGTCATGCGCGAGCAGGTCCGCCACCTGCTCGACGCCACGGAGAGGCCCAACGTCACCGTCCAGGTGGTGCCGTTCGAGAGCGGTGGCCACGCGGCGGCCGGCGGCGCGTTCAGCATCCTGCGCTTCCCCGAGCGTGACCTGCCCGACGTGGTCTACATGGAACAGCTCACCAGCGCCCTCTATCTGGACAAGCCGGTCGATTCCGACCACTACATGGAGGTCATGGACCGGCTCAGCATTCAGGCCCTTGAGCCCAAGCAGACGCGGCACTTTCTGGAACAGCTCCTTTCCGGATGAGCTGCTAAAACTCCTGTGATCCACTCCATAGTCGGATTTTTGGTCATCCGGTATATGGAGTTCGTCGTGCTGTCGTATGGTCAGCGCAAACGCGGATGCACGTGCATCCGTAAGATCGCTAGGAGCTGCCCCCATGCATGAGTTCCGGAACGGAACCCCCGCCGGTCGCCTCCCCGTCGTCTGGCGCAAGAGCAGGCGGAGCAACCCCAACGGCAACTGCGTCGAGGTCGCGGACCTGCCCACGGGTGAGATCGCCATGCGCAACTCCCGGTTCCCCGACGGCCCCGCGCTGGTCTACACGCAGGCCGAGATCACCGCGTTCGTCCTGGGGGCCAAGGACGGGGAGTTCGACGACCTGATCGTCTGATCAGCGGGGTTCGTTGTACCAGCGCCATCGGGTCAGGCGCGGCCGTCCGGGAATCTCGCCGCGGCCGGTGGCCCACAGCAGCGTGGACCAGGGGGCGGTGTCCACGGGCGCGTCGGGGAACAGCCGGGCCAGCACCCGCGCGCACACCTCCGCGGGCGGCTCCCAGGGCAGGCCCAGCCCCTCGGCCAGGTCGTGCATGTGCACGAGCGTCTCCACCAGGCCCATGGCGGCGAACGCCGTCGCGTCCCCCATGCCGAAGATGTGATGGCCGCGCGCCTGCGGCGGCGCGGTGCGCACCATGGACGACAGCAGCGCGCCCCGGCCCTGGAGCACCTGCAGCAGCCCGCCGGGGCCGGCCGCGCGGTCGGCGTGGATCGAGTTGTTCGGGCCGCCGGGCCTGCGCCGCTCCAGCGCGAAGGGCACGTACGTGTCCATCGGCGGCACCTTGAGCCCGAGCTGGGCGGCGTAGGAGAACAGGTCGTCGGCGAGGTGCTCGACGGTCTCCCAGCAGGTCCACTCCAGCGAGCCCGCCCTCTGCTCCCACGCCTGCGGCGGCGCGCCCCGCAGCGTGTCGACGGCCAGGGCGACGGCCTCGTCGAGGTCGTCGGCGGTCACATGGGCTGGTTCCGGCATGAGGGGCACCCTATCGCCCGTCCGCTTCCTGCACGCCCGTGTAGGGTCGTCACGATCCGCACGTCCGCCACGAGAGCCGTACCGCATGACCGAGCCCGAAGACCTCACCGCGCGCGCCCGCATCAGGGACGCGGCGCTGCTGCACTTCGGCGAGCACGGGTTCGAGGGGGCCACGATCCGGGCCATCGCCGAGGCCGCGGGCGTGTCCTCCGGGCTGCTGCGCCACCACTACGGCTCCAAGCAGGCGCTGCGCGAGGCGTGCGACGAGCACCTGATCAGGATCGTCCGGCGGATCGCCGGCGACCTCCGCGACGGCGGCCTTCCCGCCGGGCACAATCCCGTGGCCGCCGCCCTCGGCGCGCTGGGCCCGTACCGGCTGTACGTGGCGCGGGCGCTGGCCGAGGGCTGGGCGGCCCCGCTGTTCGACGGCATCGCCGAGCTGAGCGAGCAGTGGCTCGAAGAGCTCGACGAGACCCGCGCGGACGAGCCGTTCGCCGGGCGCAAGGCGCGCGCGACCGTGTCCACGGCCATGTCGCTGTCGGTCGGCGTGCTGCACAAGCACGTCTCCCGCGGCCTCGGCGTGGACGTGTTCAGCCCCGAGGGCGCCCACCTGCTCGCGCTCACCCTGCTCGACCTCTACTCCCACCCCGTGCTGACCCCGGAGGCGGCGGCGGAGATGCGGGACGCCCTCGCCAAGAGCCACGAAAGCGGATGATCCCGCTCAGGCCAGGAAATCCTCCAGCGCCGGGCGCAGCGCCTCGGGCTCGCCCAGCACGCCGTGGTCCTGCCCGGGGAGGACCAGGTGCCGGGCACCCGGTACGGCCTCCGCGACCGCCCGTACGGCGTCGAGCATCCACGCCGGGGACCGGTCGCCGCCGATCGCCAGGGTGGGCACGGTGATGCCGGCCAGCCGTCCGGCCGGCAGCGACTGCCCCGGACCCGACACGGCGGCGTCGTAGGGAAGCGTGTGCGCCAGCCCGGTGAACCAGTTCCACACGGGCTCGGACCGCATCCCCGCCACCACCTGCTCCGGCACGTCGGCGCCCTCGGTCAGGAACATCGCCACGGCGTCGTCGCGCCGGTCCTGCTCGACCAGGGCGCGCAGGCGACCGGCGAAGTCGTCCCCGGGGCGGGAACGGGCGTCGCTCACGACGTACGGCGGCTCGTAGACGGCCAGGCGGGCGATCGGCAGCCCCCGCGCGGCGGCTTCGAGCGCGAGGATCGCGCCGGAGGAGTGGCCGAAGACGCTCGCCGAGCCGCCGGCCTGCTCGATCAGCGCCGCCAGGTCCTCGACCTCGCGCTCCACGGCGTAGGCGGGCGCGTCGCCGCTGCCGCCCCGGCCCCGGCGGTCGTAGGTGATCGCGCGGAAGGCGGGCGCGAGGGCGGCGGCGAGGGGGGCGACCGTGGTGCGGTCGTTGAACGCGCCGCCCAGGAGGATCACCGGGTGGCCGTCGCCGCTGCTCTCGAACGCGATGCGGGTGCCGTCGGCCGAGGTGACGGTCTGAAGCGTGGGCTGCATGTCGAACTCCTTCTACGGGCTCTTGTCACCGGGAGGTCGGAGCCGGCCCACGCTTCTCTACATGCTTCTACCGATAAATTCGCGGATCGGCCTGAAGGCCGCGCGACAGGCGGACGGTGATGAACTCGTTGTCGTCCGGACGGCCCGGCGTGCGGCCGTTGGAGAAGGGGAAGTTGTTGTCGTCCAGCACGGCCAGGGTGCGGTCGTCGAGGACGACCACGTCCTCGATGGTCTGGAACGGGAACCTGAACGTGCCGGGAGCGCCGCCGAGACCGCGCGGGTCGGCCAGGTCGAGCAGGTCCGCCACCTGCGTCTTGTCCAGCGCGCCGTCGTGGTCCCTGTCACGGGTGTCGGCCAGGTAGATGCGCTTGACCTTGGCCGCGTCGCCCTGGAGGTTGTCCCGCTCGATGATCAGGAAGCGGTTCGCGTCCACGGCGATGGCGTCGCCGATGGAGTGGGAGGGGTCCTCCAGCTGGTACGTCCACGTGCGCCCGGTGTATGCGCGCTTGCGCAGGTCGAACTCGTTCATCCGCAGCGTGCCCGCCGGGTCGCCGTCCACCGTGCCTTCGAGCAGCGGGTAGAGCCTGCGGCCGTCCACGGACCTGGCCATGCCCTCGAAGCCCTTGCTGCTGGCCAGGTTGGGCCGGCCGCCGTTCAGGTAGGGGTGCTCGGGGGCCTTGACGCCGGGCAGTTCGATCGGGGCTTCGAGCAGCCGGCCCTTGCGGTCGAAGTGCAGCAGGAAGGGGCCGAACTCGTCGCCGATCCAGTACGTGCCGTCCGTCGCGCGCACGATCGACTCGACGTCGAAGTCGGAGCCGGTCAGCGTACGGTCCGGGCGGGTCAGGGCGAACGGGACGAGCCCGCGCGGGTCGGTCAGGTTGACGCCGCCGAGCACCTCGACCGACTTGGCGGCGAAGTCCGGCTTGACGTGGTGCACGCGCAGGAGGAAGTCGGCGCTGTTGGCCTTGTTGCCGAAGCCGTTGTCGGAGAGCACGTCGAAGGTGCCGTCGTGGCGGCGGGCGATGCCGCTGAAGCCCTGGACGGGCTGGCCGGGGAAGGGCGGGGTGACGCCGTTGACCGGCGCGGTGCCGAGGAGCGAGCCCGACGGCTCGCTGCCGGGGACGTAGGTCTGCGCGGGCAGCGCGGCGAAGCCGGTCAGCGTGGCGCGGCCGAAGCCGGCCTGGCCCTTGTCCTCGGGCCGGAGTGAGTCGGCCGTCGCGGGGGCGGCGAGGGCGAGCGCCAGGGCCGCCGCGCACGTCAGGGTGGTGATGCGTCTCATGGCGGGCACGCTAGGAGCTGTTTCTTGGATCAGGTCCGGAGCCAGATGACCAGGGCGGCCAGGGTGACGGTGCCGAGGAAGATGTAGGCGCGCTTGTCATAGCGCGTGGCCACGGCCCGGAAGTTCTTCAGCCGGT
>NZ_QHHZ01000022.1:0-223879 GCF_003947315.1 Nonomuraea sp. WAC 01424 | reverse complement strand
ACCGGCTGAAGAACTTCCGGGCCGTGGCCACGCGCTATGACAAGCGCGCCTACATCTTCCTCGGCACCGTCACCCTGGCCGCCCTGGTCATCTGGCTCCGGACCTGATCCAAGAAACAGCTCCTAGCTCGTGCGCTCGTGTCTTGGGCCCCCCACCAGCCGCCCTTCGCTCCACCAGGTGCGGGATGACAACGCAAGTTCCCCGAACATCGCCGGGCCGGATCCTGTGGGGCTCAATAATAGGGATTTGGCGTCTGACCTGCGGGTTGTCGGTGGTTCAACTGGCGACCTGGTGCTCGTTGATGAGGCCGCTGAGGATGGCATTGTGGAATCGGTGGCTGGTGAGGTCGATGGGGGTCGGCGGTCCGGTTTCGGCTTGCGCTGGGGACAACTGCCCGATGCTGCGGTGAGGCCGGGCCGTGTTGCAGTCCTCCAGGTGGCGCGGGTGAGCCTACTCCTGGGGGGCGAGACTGATCGGCCTGCGTCCGTACGCGGGCGTCACGTTCGAGACGGTGGCCCGCCTGGCCATCGCCACATTGCGCGGGCTGATACTGATGGCCCCCGGCAATCCGGAGATCACCACCCGGCGGTTCCAGGCCAATCCGTTCGGGGCGCCCGAGCCCGCCGAATGGTCGGAGCCCGCGCAGGCGATCGCGTCCGTGGTGCTCGGGCTGCCGGAAGCCGACCCCGAGGTGGACTGGACCGACGAACATGAGCGCTCGGTCGCGGCCGCTCTGCGAAGCGGGCGGTGGGCGGCGAGCTGACAGCCGCCGCGCGGGGGCCTGGCCGGGACGGGCGTGTGATCAGAGGTTGTCGCCGGTCAGGCTGCTGGGTACCACAGCGACCTGACCGGGTCGGCTTGACGGCGGGGTCAGCCGATGCGGCGCTTCTCGTACTCGTCGATGGCCTTGCCCAGCTTCGCCAGGCGCTCAGTGAACCAGACGTTCTCCGCGCCTGTCGCGGGACGGTTCGGGTCGACGTACTGGTAGCCGAGGTTGGAGAACAGGGCGACGACGTACGTGCGGCCGCCCTTGCCGGGCAGGGCCTTCACGATCCCCGCGTCGGCGCCGGAGTTGTTCACCCAGCCGTTCTTGTGGGCGTAGGTCACCTCGGCCTTCTGGTCGCACGGTCGCACGTCGCGGCCGTAGGAGATGCCCTGGCCGGGAATCGTCACGGTGCCGTCGGCGCCGAGCCACCGCGAGGGCGTGAGCTGCGGGATGCCGGGGGAGGGATAGTCCGCGCCGCACCAGTTGGTGGTGGAGAGGGTGACGTTCATGCCCTGCTCGGCCAGCCTGCTCCTGAAGAACGTGCGGGAGGCGTCGCTCAGGACGTCGGCCGTGACCGCGGTGCCGCCCGGAGTCTTCCACAAGGTGCCCGCCCCGCCGTTGACCAGCGTCAGCAGCTTCGCCGTGTCGAGCGACGTCATGGTGACGGGGTTGCCCCATCGCGCGCCGTTGTCGGGGTTGGTGTTCTTGAGCTGGAGCGTCTCCAGGCCGAGGTCCTGGAAGGTCTGGTTGAGGCCGTTCACCGCGCCCTTGTCGTGCAGCAGCTTGACCATGGCGCAGGCGGAGGCGTTGGACGACCAGGTGAGCGCAGAGTCGAGGAAGTTGCGGACCGTGTCGCTGCGGGCGGGGCCGCACAACGAGCTGACCGTGACCGGCTGGTAGGCGTAGGTGTCGTCGAGCGAGATCTGGCCCGCGTCCACCAATCGCAGCACCCCGAAGCCCACCATCAGCTTCAGGACGGAGGCGGGGTAGGGGCTCATGAAGTCGATGGCGGCGTTCTCGCGGCCCGGCAGGATGTCGATGCTGCCTTGGCCGCGGTTGGCGTACCAGCCGGCGTCGTCCCACTGCCTCCAGCGGACGGCCGAAGTGCGCAGCTTGTCGTCCATCGGGACGATCTTGCCCTCCGGGTACTGCGGGCTCATCAGCACGGTGCCGGAGGACAGGGGGCGGCCGAGCCGGTCCAGCTCGATGACGGTCAGGTCGATCTGGGGCTGCTGCGTGATCGGCGCGGCGGCCGCGGCGGCCGCGCGCAGGTCCGCCTTCTGCGGGACTTGCTTCGCCTCCTTGGCGGCACCCTCCCGCCGCAGCGCGTCCAGGTCGGTCGCACTCGTCGGCGGGTTGGTGTCCAGGACCTGCTCGAACCGCTGACGGCCGAGCGCCTGTTGCAGGAAGTGCGCCAGCGCGCTTCCTGAGCCGTTGTCCGCCTCCGCATTCGCAGGGTTCGGCACGACGAGGCCGCCCAGCAGCACGGCTGTGGTGGCGAGCCCGGACAGGACACGCCTCGGGCGACTTGTTGATCTAGTCAGAATCACTAGATCACCTTAGTCAGAAATGATCTCTGTTATCTGGCAGTTATGAAAGATCTCACAATAAGTCACGACTCGTGATCATCCGATCGCAGGCGGGCGATGTCATCGGGCCTGCCGGCCCGCACCTCCGAACCACCACCTGCGCCCTCCTGGACACCGCATCCACACCGCATCCACGCCGCATCCACACCGCAAGGAACGCCCAGCGCGATCCGCACCGGGCAGCGCCGGGTGGAGCCCCTTTGCTCGCCCGTCTTTGGCTGGCTCAACCTCCTCGTCCGCCACATGCGTAAATATATTGTCACCCACCGTGACAATCGCGAAGTCTGCGCTTTGCGGTATTGATCAGCCAATTGGGTTACTTCCGCTGGACGGTCCTGGACACTTCGCGAAGCGCCGTCCGCCGAGCCGTCCCGGCCCTTTGGGCGATTCGCCATGTTCAAGTCTTTGCGCTCGACACTGCCGCACCCTTCCTGGCCTTTGACGTGCAGCAAGCGCCAGGGCGCCAGTGGATCATCGATCCCGGCAAGGGGACGCTGCTGGCCGTGCGGGACCTCGTGGCGACGCCTCCGCACGGCTCGCGGGAGCTTCCCCCCGGAGACGATGGCAAGCCTCGTCGTCTGACGGTCGGTGATCAGCCTGATCGGTTCCACAAGCCGGGGGAGGTCTCCGGGGACGAGACGTACGAGGTCGCCGAGTGGACCGACACGGCGCCGGACTTCTGACGTTCACCCTCTCGTACGCGACGACCTGACCCGCCGTGCGCCCACGCTCATGCGACGTCCGTGAGCCGTTGAGCGGCCCGGCGTGCGTCCTGCCCGTCTGGATCAGCCCCCAGGGTCCCGGCCGGACGTCGCTCTGGTGGGGTGACGTGGGCGCGCCTGGGTCCATGCCTTGAGATGTCCCGATCACAGCAGCTTGACGCCAGGAGCGGCAGCGGTGGGACCAGCCCACCACCTTCACCGCCAGGACGGGCTTGGACTTCCAACCGCCCTGACCTCAGCCTTGAAGCTCCCTAAGGGCACAGCGCGGAGGTCAGCAGGGTCATGGCCGCCTGGTGAGGGTTGCCGGAGAACGGGGTGATCGACAAGGTGACCTGTCGCGAACCGTCGGCCGAGTTGAACGCCACCGTGAGGTAGCCCGGGGCGCCGCCGCCGTGGCCATACGCAGTGCCGCAGGGAAGAGGCGCCAGCTCCAGCCCCAGCCCATACCCCTCGGTCGTACCGGGATCCTTCATCTCCTTCAGCAGGCCAGGGCGGAGCAGCTTGCCCTGGAACAGGGCGCGGTAGAACCGGTTGATGTCCCCGGTGGTGGAGATGATCTCGCCCGCCGCACCGGCCATCGTGGGATTGAACCGTGTGACGTCAACGGGGACGACCTTGCCACCCCTGGTGACCGGCACATATGCGTGGGCGTGCGGGCCGTACACCTCCGGTGAGGTTCCCGGCACGCGGGTGTGCCGCAGGCCGAGCGGCCGCAGGATCCGCTCCCTGATCTCTGTCGCGTACGGCCTGCCGGTGACCTTCTCGATCAGCATGCCGAGCACGATGTAGTTGGTGTTGGAGTACCTGTACTCGGACCCGGGTGGGAAGTCGCGCGGGAGCTTTTCCGCTCTTTCCACCAGTTCGCGTGCCGACCAGGTGCGGTAGCGCTCCTTGGGGATGCCCGCCTCGTCCATCATGCCCGTCGAGTACTCGGGAAGGCCGCTGGTGTTCTGGAGGAGGTGCCTGATCGTGATGTCGGCGCCCTTGTCCACGAGCTTCGGCAGCCACTGCTCCACGCTGTCGGACAGGTGCAGCTTTCCCTCTCCCACCAGTTGAAGCACCGAGGTCGCCGTGAACGACTTGGTCACGCTCCCGGCCCGGAAGCGCCCGTCCACCGGGGCCGGCTGGGCATTGTTCATCTTCGCCCTGCCGCTGGCGGCTCGCCAGGTCTTGTCCCCGTCGCGAACCTCGGCGATCGCGGCGACGGCACCGCCTGCGACGATCTTGTCCAGCATCGCCTGCAAACTCGTCCGACCGCTCGGGCTCGCGTCTGCCGCCGCGGTGGCGGTCACGGCGGGCGTTGCCGACAACGACACGGTCAAGTACGCCACGACGGCTGCGCTTCTGCGTCTTCCCTTCACGTTGCTCCTCCGATTCGCGGAGTCCGGCTCTCGGCCTCCGCCGTACCAAGATCCGGCGCGAGAGGGCGGTACGGCGTCGGAGTTGTCCCCTACGGAAACCCTGATTCAACACCGACGATTTCCGACTTGGGAAGGACGCCTGTGTTGGCCTTCTGGCCAACCTCGGCCTTGAAGCTCTCGACGCAATCGGCGCGCCACGCCTGCTCGGCTCACCAGCATCGCCGTCGGCATCCGATGGGCACGCGACGACTTCCACAACCCGCTGATCGCCCTGGGTGATCTCGGGGTCGTCGCCGCAGACCTCGCAGGTGCGGGTGTGGCCAGCCGGTGCGGCGACCTCGCCGCACCGGGCCGCTCGCCGCCCCAGCGACTCCGACGAGTCCTCAGTAGGCCTGACCAGCCCGGAAGACGCTTAACGATCACGTATTGCGGCTTTGGGGTCCACCTTGGCTGGACTCCTTCTACAACAACCACGGCCCCGCCTACCACAGGCACGGCATGCACGCCCTCGGCGCCGTACCCGGTGGTGGAACCAAGGCCCAATGGGCACCTGCGTGTCCGTCGCCCTGGTCACCGGCGCCTCCTCGCTGGAGGAGATTCGCCAGCTCGGCGGGATATAGGTCTTCGATACTCGTGATAGGCGGCCGGATTCGAGGAGCCCCCGCCTGAGCTGACTCCGTTGCCTCGGTTCCCGGCCGCCGGTCAAGGCGCACCGGGCCCGCACCTCACAGGCAGCTAGGGCAGCACGCGTCCTGGTCGCCGCTCCGGCACAAGCCGCAGGTTCCGTCATCGACATCGGCCACACCATCGTCGATGGGCGGTACATCAAGGGGCCGGGCAGCATGACGAACAACGGCGACTATACCAACGTTTGCGTGGTAATCACGGGAAAAAGAACTCGAGCGGTTACTCGGACTACACGTTGGCTTGTCGGACCAACCGGCGCTCCGCGTCGTGGAGCGCTCCGGATGTGTTCGCCGGGAACTTGGAGGCACGTGCCTGCTATGAGTTCTACACTCGGATTAGCGCCTACAAGAATGCCGCTCGCGTGGCCAACAAGAACTCGAATCACGTCAAGGTAGGCACCTGCGGCTACCCGGTGAGACAGCAGGCTGCTTCCCCGCTTGGCGGGAAGGTGTCGGTCTCGGGCCACTGCGGCCGGCGCTCATGGCATCGCAGACTTGGAACTCAGCGGCCACCTCGGCGAGGACACCTGGCGCACCATCGCCGACGAGCTCGTCGACACCCTCGTCCGCCTGGTCGCGGACACCGGCGGAACGACATGGCAACGCCCACGCCCCGGCGGCAGCCGCCCGCTTCCGCCTCGTGCCCAACTCGCCAAGGCGCTCAGCCTGCCGACCGCCACCGCACGCAGGCCCTCCCGGAGTTCGAAGGCGCCGGCGAACATTGGCAGCTACGGAGGCCGCGCCACGTCCACCAGCACATGTTCACCGGCCTCGTACGCCGACTTGCCCGATCAACAGCGCCTCACGACGTAAGCCGAAACCGTGGCCGCCGAGCCTGGACTCACCAAGTTCCCGCATCGCCGCGCCCGGCGCGCTGCCGCCGATCCAGTGGTGTGATGGCGGCCGGTCAAGGCGAGGCCAGCGCCTCTGTCGGGGCCAGGTGGCCGGCACGGATGGCGGGGTAGAGCCCAGCCAGGCCGCCGATCAGCAGGGTGGCGACCAGACCGCCTGCCAGTGCCCAGATGGGGATCACCATCGGCAGGGCCTGAATGGCCGCGTACACACCGGTCACCGCGGTGCCCAGGAACAGGCCGCCGAGGCCGCCGAGACCGGACAGCAGCAGCGCCTCGGCCAGGAACTGGAGGAGGATCTGCCCCTGCGTGGCACCTAGTGACCGCCGCAGCCCGATCTCGGCTTTGCGTTCCAGGACCGAGATGACCATGGTGTTGGCCACGCCCACACCCCCGACGACCAGGGCGACCGCGCCGAGGCCGAGCAGCAGGCCGGTCAGGGCCCGGTCTGTCGCCTGGCGGGCGGCGAGCGCGTCGGACGGCCTGGACGCGTTCACCTCGCCGGGCACCTGAGGTTTGGCGACGGCGGCCAGCACGGCGCGCACCGCTTCCACGGCCGAGTCCTCGGTGCGGGTGTAGATCGTGGTCGGATGCCCGTCGAACGACAGGTACCGTGCGGCAGCGGGCCAGCCGATCAGCGCGGAGGAGTCCAACTCCGGCGCGAGCGGTGCCGCGTCCAGCATCCCGATGACGGTGAACCAGTGTCCACTCAGGTACACCTGCCGTCCCAGTGTCGTGACGCCCAGCCGTTCGGCCGCCGTCGAGCCCAGCACGACGGCCGGGTACCTCGCCGTCGCGCCGTTGAGCCAGGTGCCTCGCGCCACAGCCGCCCCGACGAGATCGGGGACGGTCAGCTCTGTGGCGACGACGGCGATGCCGCCGCTCTCGGCCGCGGGGATCCGATCGTTGCGGTACACGTGCGCGTCGGGCAGCAGCGCGGTAGCGGCGGCACCCGTCACCGGGCGGATCCTGCGGATCATGGCCGCCGCCTCCCGCGGCAGCTGCGCCTGCTTGCCGAACACGGTCTGGCCCGGCGCGACCGTGAGCAGGTTGGTGCCGAGCCTGGCCAGGGTCCGGTCCAGCTCGGCTCGGCTGGAGGCGGAGATCCCGACGACCGACACCATCGCGGCGATCCCGATGGCGACGCCGAGGGCCGACAGGAGGGCTCGCAGCGGCCGGGTGCGCAGCCCGGCCGCGCCCACCCTGATCACGTCCCTGGCCGACAGCGCCGTCATGGCAGCACCCGCCCGTCCCGCATGCGCACCTGCCTGGGCAGGGCGTGCGCGATCTCCAAGTCGTGTGTGATCACCACGATCGTGGTCCCTGACGCGTTCAGCTCTCGTAGCAGCGCGAGCACGCCCGCGCCTGCCACCGAGTCGAGGTTGCCCGTCGGCTCGTCGGCCAGCAGCAAGACAGGCCTGCGCACGGCCGCCCGTGCGATGGCCACGCGCTGCCGCTCGCCACCGGACAGTTCGTGCGGCCGGTGCCGTACGCGATGGCCGAGCCCCACCTGGTCGAGCGCCTCCAGCGCTCGGGCGCGCCGCTGCCCGAGCGGCACCCCTGCATACAGCAGTCCGTCGGCCACGTTGTCCAGCGCCGACGCGCCTGTGGTCAGGTGGAACTGCTGGAACACGAACCCGATGCTGGTGGCCCGCAGCTCCGACAGGGCGTGGTCCGGCAGCGTGCCCACGTCCTGGCCGTCGAGGTGCACCCGGCCACCGGTGGGCCGGTCCAAGGTGCCGAGGATGTGCAACATGGTGGACTTTCCCGACCCGGACGGCCCGACGATGGCCAGCAGCTCGCCCTTCTCGACCTCCAGCGAGACGTCATCCAGCGCGATGACACCACCGGGGTAGGCCTTGGTGACGCCCTCGAGCCGCGCGATCATGTCGGCATCCCCACCTTCAGGCCGGCGGTGAGCCCCTGTCCCGACACCTCGACACGCCCACCGGCGAAGAGCCCCGTCCGGACCGGAACGATCCGGCCGTCGGCGAGTTCGACGCCGTACCCGCCCTCGGACAGCGCCAGGAGCGCCGCGACCGGCACCGTGAGAACGTCCTTGCGCACCTCGGAGACGAGCGTCACATCGACCGCCGCCCGGTCGTAGCCCACGGCCCCGATCGCCACGGTCAGCTCCACCTTCGTGGTCGTGCCTGCCTGATCGGAATTGACCACGAACTGCGCCGTGGCGACCTTTCCCTGAACCTGTTCGCCGGCCGGTGTCCTTACCGTCGCCGTCGCGCCGATCCTGGCCAGCCGATACTCCGTCTCATCCAGCCGTACGGTGACCAAATGCGCGCTCCCGGTAACGGTGAGGAGTGGAGAGCCCGGACGGACAAGCGTCCCAGGCCCTGCCGTCTGATCGTTGACGCGGACGGCGCCCGGCTGGAAGACAACCCGGCCGAGCTCGACCACGCCTGTCTGCTTGACACCGAGGTCCTTCTGCCACTTGCGTACGGCCCGCGTGCTCTCCCTGCCGAATACGTCGTCGACGGTGAAACCGCGATAGCCGAGTTCACGAAGGTTCTCTTCCAGCTGCCGGACATCGGCCCCTCGCACGCCGGGCCGCAGCGTTCGGTAGGCGGGCACCTTGCCGTACAAGAGCACGGTGGGGACCTGGTCGACCTTGAACAGCACGCCGCCGCGCCGGACCGTCGAGCCGATGGCGGGGAGCGCGGTGACCGTGCCGGAAGTGGCCGCGGCGAGCGGGCGCTCGCGGCCGTAGCCCACGATCCCCGTAGCCGTCGTGGTGTCGGCCAGGTCCTGCTGGGTGATCTCGGCGAGAGCGGTGGGCACGGCGTCGTGGGTGACCGGTTCGTCTCCGTGCCCGCCGAACACGATTACCGCGGTGGTGGCGCAGACCGCCGCGAGGATCAGCGACCCGGCCGCGAGCCGGCCGGTCATGCCGCGCGGCACTTTTCCATGGCGGCCTTGAACTTCGGGTCGTCAGGGCCGGCTCCGAGGGTGCCGACGTTCAGCTTGAGCCTTCCGCTTGGGTCGGGGTCGGGGAACGTGGGGTACCCGTTCTCGCGCATGCACCTGGCCTGCTTGCGCGCGCTGTCGAGATCTTGCGGACTCGGCTTGCCTCCCCGGCCGCCGGGCAGGAGGCGACCGCATTTGGCCATCGCGGCGTCCATCTTCTTCTTCTCGGCGATGTCGCTGCTGACCTCGAAGCGGCCGTTGGTCGGGTCCTTGATGTCGATGCCCTCACCTCGCATGCACCGGGCGAAGGCCACCTCGGCGTCGCCGGCGGCCGAAGGGCTCGCGGCCGCGCTCGCCGTGGCGCCGCTCGCGGTGGCGACCCTGGTCTCGGGTTGGGCGCCGCAGGCGGTAAGGACGAGGCCCAGGGCGAGGAGCCTGATCAGCGTCTTCGTCTTCATGGCCCGGAGTTCATCGCAGAGCCGATTACCGTGGCGTTAGCGCGAACGTTAACGGTGGCGATACACCCGACCGGATAGAACTCCTGAGCGTGCGTGTTCTGATCGTTGAGGACGAACCGGTACTGGCCGACGGCATCGCCGAGTGGCTGCGTCGCGACGCGCTGGCCGTTGACGTGGTCAACGACGGCGGCTCGGCGCTCGAGCGGCTCGGAGTGAACGACTACGACGTGGTCATCCTTGACCGTGATCTGCCCGCCGTCCATGGCGATGACGTGTGCCGATCGATCGTGGAATCGGCCACACGAACCCGCGTTCTCATGCTGACCGCTGCCGCGGCCGTACGGGATCGGGTGGCGGGCCTCCAACTCGGCGCCGACGACTACCTGCCCAAGCCGTTTGCTCTGGCCGAGTTGTCGGCCAGAGTGCAGGCGCTGCTGCGGCGCACGGGGCCCGCCACGCCTCCGGTCCTCAGCCGCCGTGGCATCCGGATGGATCTGGCCAGGCGGGAGGTTTACCGCGATGGGCGTTACGTCGCGCTGTCGCGCAAGGAGTTCGCCGTTCTCGCCGAGTTGCTGCGCGCCGACGGGGCGGTGGTGTCGGCCGAGGACCTGCTGGAGCGGGCCTGGGATGAACACACCGACCCGTTCACCGGCGTCGTGCGGGTGACCATTCTGAAGCTGCGCCGCAAGCTGGAGGTCCCCGTGATCGACACCGTTCCCGGAGCCGGGTACCGGATCGCATGAAGAAGCTCACGATCAGGGCCAGGCTGACCCTGGTGTACGCGGCGTTCTTCCTGGTGGGCGGAGTGGTGCTGCTCGGCGTCACGACCCTGCTGGTGTCCCAGCAGGTGCCATCGGCCATCAGCGGCAAGCACATCCTGTCGTCCACGCCATCTGAACCGCCGATGGACGAGGGACGGCAGATGTTGAGCGAACAGATCCGTACGGCGACCACCACCTCCCTGATGTCGCAGGGCGCGATGGGGTTGCTGCTGGTCGGCGCAGCCTCGGTCGGGTTCGGCTGGCTGGTGGCGGGCCACGCGCTGCAGCCCCTGCACCGCGTCACCGAGACCGCGCGGCGGCTCGCCGGGGGCGCGGGGCGGGGGCTGCACGAACGGATCGTCATGAACGGCCCGCAAGACGAGGTACGCGACCTGGCCGACGCCTTCAACCTGATGGTGGAGCAACTGGACGCGGCCTTCGACGGACAGCGCAGGCTGGTCGCCAACGCCTCTCACGAATTGCGCACCCCGCTGGCCATGAACAGGATGCTGGTGGAGCTCGCGGTCAGCAGGCAGGGTGCCTCGGAGGACTGCATCCAGCTCGGCACGTCGTTGCAGACCGTCAACGAACGGCACGAACGGCTGATCGACGGCCTGCTCACGCTGGCCGACTCCGAGCACGGCATCACCGAGCGCACCCCCGTCGACCTGGCCGACATCGCCGGCCACGTGTGCGACCAGCGCGGCGTGCCCTGCGACGGCGTGGCCGCCGCGGTCACCAGAGGCGATCCGATCCTGCTCGAACGACTGGTACAGAACCTGATCGAGAACGCCGTCGAGCACAACGTGCCCTCCGGCCTCGTCTGCGTGAGCACGAAGACCGTCGGCGAGGACGCGGTGCTGACCGTGGCCAACTCGGGGCCCATCGTGCCGCACTACGAGATCGAGTCGCTGTTCCAGCCGTTCCGGCGTCTCAACCGCGAGCGTACCGGCGGTGGGAGGGGGTTCGGCCTCGGACTGTCCATCGTGCGCTCCATCGCCCGTGGTCACGGCGGCTCGGTATCGGCCGTGCCTCGCCATGGCGGCGGCCTGGTGGTAACCGTGCGGTTGCCGGGCCCGGGCACCGCCTCGCCGCGAGAGGCCGTGTGACGCACTCGGCCGCGCCCCAGGCCGGTGTACGAGACGATTTACGTGCAGAAGTCTTGAGCACGTAGACGGCGGCATCTACCTCTCAACGGCCATCCACGGGACGTTCGAGTCCCGATTCGCCACCTCCCTGGCGCCGACCTCTTCGCACACCTACGAGCAAGACTCCGGCCAACGCGGCGGCCACCCCGATGGCCAGCCAGCCGGGTGACCCGCCGGTGATGGGGCGGCAGTCGGCGACGCACAGGATGGGATCGATTCGTACCAAGTCGGCCCCCTGGAGGATCCACAGCAGACCCAACAGGATGAGGAGTGTCCCGCCGGCGGTCCTGGCGCCCCTGCGCCGCCTCACTGGACGTGCGGGGGAGGGGTGGGGCATCTCGTCTCCTTCGGCTATGCTGCAATTATTCAGGAAGCTTTATAAGGTTAGGTTATAAGGTGGCCGAACAATCTACAAGCGATGAGCCGCTCCTGTTGCCGCTCATCGGGCAGACGTTCAACCTGATCCTCGACGGGCTGCTCCGCCACCTGGTCGAGAACGGGTGCAAGGACCTACGCCCCACTCACTACCTGAACGTGTTCCGGCTGATGGACTGCGGCGGCACCCGGCCCACCACGCTGGCCCGCAGAGCCGGGATGACCCCGCAAGCGATGAGCGAGCTCGTGGGTTACCTGGAACAACACGGCTACGTGCGACGCGTTCCCGATCCGGCTGATGGCCGAGGCAGGGTTGTCATCTTCGCCGACCGGGGCACCCGGGCCGCCGAGATCAGCGCCACCTACTTCGCCGGACTGGAGGCCCGCTGGGTCGGCATCGTCGGGGCCGACGGTATTCAGGGCGTCAAGTCCACCCTCACGCAGATCCTCGCCGACCTGTCGGCCGACAACACCGCAGTTGAGGGCAGTGTCTGAGCAATTACGCCGGGACGATCCGCGTACCCGCTTCGCCTGAGATCAGCGGAGCGGGCGCTGTCATTTCTCCCTCACGTTTCAGCCTTTGAGGTCGTGGGGGTGCAGATCGGGTCGGTTCACTTGAGGGCGCGGCGGGGCAACCAACCGCAGGACCAACTGCTGCAGGACGCGTCCGAGGATGACATGGAGCGAAGTCCCCCGCACCCGAGCCCGCGCCATGCTTGAGCCGCATGGCCACAGGTCAACCTCCGCGACCAACCTTCCGGACCCAGCAGGGCGACAGCTCGCGGGTAGGGGCGGGAACCTTGGTGCCGGTCCCGTTCCTTGTAGTAGGAGCAGTCGTGGCGATCTGTCCGATCCAGAGTCGGCGGGTAGCTGTTCGACCGACAGGAAGATCGGGCTGAGCAGGGTAATACGCGGCCCAATCCACGTCGCTCCCGACAGTCTCCCGGGCGCCTCCCACGGATGGCGACCCGTAAGCGCGGCCTGCCGGCTGTTCAGCCGGCAGTGGTGCCGGCCCCCTGCTGAAACCAGGCAAGCACCTTGGGCAGCGAGAGCCTGAGCGAGGTCAGGTGGTTCACGTCGCCGACATCCATGAGAGACGCATCAACGTGCCGCGCCCGTAGGTCCTTCAGGCAGCTCTCGGAGTTGGCGAGAACCACGTCGCGGTCGCCGGTGGCGGCGAAGAGCCGCACCGGCGCACCGGGCCGCAGGTCGCGGCACGTGGTGTCGTTGCGCCTGATCGCCTTCAACAGCCGGCCCGTAGGCTTGCCGAGCTTGCCGAGATAGGCCGGGGTGAGGAGTTCGTCCACCGTGGACGGCAGAGCGGCCGCGATGGTGCCCAGGTCGTGGCTCCCGTCGAGCAGGTCCGTCACCTTCGCGTCGTACGGCGGGCGGAACGCCTCGGACGGTTCGTCGTAGACGTCGTAGACGCGGTCCATCGAGGTCAGCCAGTACGCGAGATAGAACGCCGCCGAGCGGCCGTCGAGCCTGCCGTCGACCGCGGCGGGAAATTCTGCGTGCTCGATGTCGAACGGGCCGCTGATCGGCGCGATCGCGGACACGTCCAGGTCCCGGTCCTTCTGCAGGGCCGCGCCGAGGGCCATGGCGGCGTGGCCACCCTGGGAGAAGCCGGTCACCATGATCCGCTTGTCGAACGTGACCTGCTGCTGCCCGGCGAGCCTCCGAGCGGCCTTGAGGAGGTCGATGGAGGCGCCGGCCTCGGTGGCGGTATGCATGTACGGGTGCGCGCCCGGTCCTTCGCCCAGGCCGAGATAGTCGGCCGCGGCCGCGGCGAAGCCGTGCGTGGCGAAGTAGACCGGCAGATAGCGGCCTTCCCCCGTCGACGCCACCGAGGGCGCCTCCCGCCTGTCGGCCATTGTGCCGTGGCTGTAGCTGACGACGCGAAGCTCATGGGCGGAGGTCTGGGGCAGGACGAGTGAACCGGTCGCCGTGGTGGGCCCGCCGTTCACGTCAACCGTGCGGTAGCTGACCCGGTAGACGTCGACGCCCTTGGCGTTCTCGATCGCGGGAAAGCCCGCCTTGCCGAGGAACGCGTTGACCTCGCTGCCTGTCATGCGGCTCACCCGCTCGGCCTTCATCAGGGCGCCTCTTGCGGGAGTCGCGGTCGCGGCGGTCGCCGTCACAGGCGCAATGGCCAGGAACGCGGCACAGGTGAGAGCCGCGATGCGGGGGAATTTCTTGATCACGGGAGCACGCTATTCTCCTGTGCAGCCTCGCCCCAAGCAGGGCGTCCCCCGCATAGTGGTAGGGCCAGCCCTACCGAGCAGGACGCCTCGCTGATCAGCCCGAACACCACTTCTGCACGGACATCGGGACGCGGCCGGTCGGTCATTCGATCGTCCGCGCGGACGGCGCTCCCCGAACGGCGTACCCATCCCTGGCAGGCAAGCAGTGACCGGTGGGCCTGGCACACGGGAGCCGGAACACCGCCCGACAGGCGTTCCTGCACACCTTCGTCGCCGGCAACACCGACGCGCTGGGTGGCCCCAGGATTCTGAGACCGTTCCCGCCAGGACCTCCTGCGCCGCCCGCCCCGGGCGCGGGAGTCCCTGGCTGTGTGGCTGGAGGCAGGCCTCGAACAACTCACGCGACCGGGCAGGAGGTGAGCGCACGACGTGCTACGTGACGCTCGTCCACCTACCCATCGACCGGACCGCCGATCGCGTGCGTGACGCCCCGGCGGAGACCATGGCCACGCTGCCCGCCCATCTCAAGCGCTCGCTGACCTGGGACCAGGGCAGCGAGACGGGCCGTCATCACGAGTTCGCCGTCGCCGCCGAGTTGAACGCCAGACCACGAAAGAGGCTCGACCGGGACACCCGCCGAGCTCTTTCTCTCTGCAACCTGCGCCTGACCCGGTGGGACGCAATGCCCGCAGCGGGGCTGTGACTTTGTGGCTGGACGGCGTGATTCACCCGGCGGAATTCGGCGGGCTGTCAGCGGGCCCGATCGGTGGATGGGGCGGCCCGAACGTCATCACGGCACGCCACACCCTACATGGGTGTCTGGTGGAGGAGGACGACCCGCCAGCCCTCGGAGGTCCGGCGATAGACCGTCGACGCATGCCATGAGGACGTCTCATCGCCGCTGGTGCTCGTCAGCTTGTAGGCGACCACGGCTCCTGCGTCGCCGATGGGCTTGACCACAACATCGTGTGCCCGGTTGCGCCGGTCTGGGTTCCCGCTTCCCTTGACGTACATGTCGAGAACCTGCTGCCTGGACACGATGCCGAAATGCCCCATGGCTACGAAGTCATCGGCGCAGTACTCCTCGAAAAACCTCTCGTCAAAGGCGGCGTCCGCGTCCAGCATCCGCTGCTCGAGTTCTACCAGGGTCACTTCGATGTCGCTCATCCGGCCAACTCCTTGTTGTGGGGTGTGCGGCCCACGCTGTCAGCTGTACCTGACGTCCTCTGGCAGGTACAGCCGGCGATCCTGCAATCTCTGACGAGAGCACCATGGGCATGACGGATGTTTTCCCGGAGCGGACCGGTCGCCGCCGTCTGCCGGGGTCGTACCTGCTCCCGGGTGTGCGCGGTGAGCTGCTCGTCCGGCTCGGCCGACTCGAGTTCGGTGATCAGGAGTGACCAGGTTTGCCGAGGGTGAAGCCGACGATGGCTCCGCCGCCGGGCCGGTTGGTGGCGAAGGGGTTGCCTCCGTGGCGGAGTGCGACGTCCTTGACGATGGCGAGGCCCAGGCCGGAGCCGGGAAGCGAGCGGGTGGCCACGGCGCGGTAGAAGCGGTCGAAGACGCGTTCCAGGTCGTGCTCGTCGATGCCGGGCCCGCGGTCGCGGACTTCGATCCGCCCGCCGTCGGCGATCAGCTCGATCGGCTGGATGCCGTCAGGGTCGAATTTCGCGGCGTTGTCCAGGAGGTTGGAGATGGCGCGCTGCAGTGCGGCGGGCCGTACGGTGACGACAGCGGGGGTGGCGTGCACCAGGATGTCCCGCCCGGTGCGGCGCCGAGCAGCGGCGGCTGCGCGCTCGGCGAGCTCGGCGAGCTGGAGGTCGATCGGCTCCTCGTGACCGCGTTCGTCGGCCGCCAGCTGCACCAGTTCGTCGACCAGGTGGGTCAGCTCGCGCGATTCCTGGCTCAGGTCGTGCAGGAGGTCGGCTTGGGCCTGCGGCGGGAGTTCGCCGAAGCGCCGCAGGACCGCGATGTTGGTGTGCAGGCTCGTCAGCGGGGTGCGCAGCTCGCCAGGGCGCTGATGAACCGCCCGGCCCTGCTGCTGGCCGACGAACCGACCGGGGCTCTGGACAGCCGCTCGGGCCGGCAGGTGATGGACCTCCTGACCGAGCTCAACAGGCTCGGTCATACCCTGTTGATCGTCACCCACGACGCGCAGCTGGCGGACCGTTGCGCCACCCGGCTGGTCGAGTTCAGCGACGGCAGGATCGTGCGCGAGCGGACGCCGGAGCGGGCCTCATGAGCGCGGTGTGGCGAGCCGCCCGCGCGGCGACCTGGCGGCGCAGACTCCAGACGGTCGTGATCGGCGCTCTGGGCTCGAAGCTGGAACTCCCCGGGGGCGTGTCGCTCACCGTCGTCGGCTTCGCCACCAGCATGAGCCAGTCCGCGGGGGCCTGGGTCATGCCCGACCAGCTGGCTCGGTTCGAGGCGCCCGCCGTACAGATGCTCTACCGCTTCACCTCCGCCGCGACGGAGGAGCAGCTGCGGTCGAGCCTGGCGGGCATCACCGCGGCGCTGCCCCGGGGATCGCTGGACGCCTCCCGCTCCTACATCTCCCTCAAGGCGGCCTTCTCCGGGCCCAGCGACGACTACCTGCCCTTCATGACGCTCTTCGGCATCCTCGGACTGGTCGTCTCCGTACTGATCGTCGGCAACGTGATCAGCGGCGCGGTCATCTCGGGCTTCCGGCACATCGGGGTGCTCAAGGCCTTGGGCTTCACGTCCAACCAGGTGGTCGCCGTCTACCTTGTCATTGTCGGCCTGCCTGCCGTGGCCGGAAGCGTCCTGGGCGTCGCACTCGGCGGCCTGTTGACGGTACCCGTGCTCGAGGCGGCCTTCCAGGGGATCGAGACCGGTACCGCCACCATCGCCGTGGGAACCTGGGTACAGGTCATATGCGTGCTCGGTGTGCCCGTCCTCACGGCGCTCGCCGCGCTGGTCCCTGCCCTGCGGGCGCACCGGCTGCCCGCAGCGTCGGCGATCAATGTGGGGAGCGCGCCGCACGCCACCCGCGGCCTGCGGATGCAGCGCCTGCTCAGCGGGACCAGGCTGCCACGCGCGCTCAGCCTTGGCCTGGGCCAGCCCTTCGCCCGCCCCGGACGCTCGGCCATGACCTTGGGCGCCGTCGTGCTCGGCGTGACCACGGTGACCCTGTCCACTGGCCTGACCAGCACCCTCCTCGCATTCGATGAAGCATCGGGCGGCGGGCAGTCCACCGAGTTCTTCGTCCGCGCCGGCAGGCCGGGGCTGGGACAAGCCACGCGCAAGCTGAACGACCGGGAGACCGAGATGATGCTTCGCTCCCTTCCTGGCACCCTCACGGTCACCCCCGGCGTCTTCGTGGGCGTGGACCTGGCCGGATCCCAGCAGCCGCTCGACGTCCAGTTCCTGCGCGGGGACACCCCGAGCCTGGCCTCCCAGATCGTCAGCGGACGCTGGCTCGAAGGGCCGGACGAGGTCGTCGTACCGCCGGCCTTCCTGTCACAGCGCGGGCTGAACGTCGGCGACCAGATCACACTGGTGCTCAGAGGCAAGCAGGTACGAGCCAGCATCGTCGGCCAGGCCATGGAAGGCGGCCCCCGCTTCATCTGGTCCTCCTGGCAAACGCTCACCGGACTGGCCCCGCAGATCCAGGCCGACCTCTACCAGGTCCGGCTCAGGCCCGGCGCCGACGCCGGTTCCTACGCCCGCGCGGTCAAGGCGGCCGACCCCGGCCTGCGCGCGGAGATCGACGCGGACAAGGGTGAGTCCATCGGCACTGCCACCGTGGTCGGCTTCGCCTTGGTGTTCACCACGCTGCTCACGTTCGTCGCGGCCCTGGGCGTCTTCAACACCGTCCTGCTGAACACCAGGGAGCGCCGCCGCGACCTGGGCATGCTCAAAGCGATCGGCATGACGCCGCGGCAGGTCACGGCGATGACGATGACCTCCATGACGTTGCTGGGCGCGGCCTCGGGGCTGCTGGGCATCCCCATCGGGATGGCTGGGCACCGTGTCATCGTCGACAACGTCGGTTCCATCGTCTTCCCTGACTCGACGAAGGACGTATGGCACGTACCGCAGCTGGCCCTGCTGGCCCTTGCAGGCGTCACGATCGCCGTCCTCGGCGCGCTGGTCCCGGCGAGGTCGGCGGCGCGTCTGACGATCGCCAAGGTTCTGCACAGCGAGTAGACGCGCTTCTGGCCGGCCCGCGGATCGGAGGAGGCGAGGCCGGCGTTCTTGAAAGAGCAGCCGTCGTCGGCCAGGCGATCCTGAGAGCCGCAGCAGCGCCGCCTGCTGTCTGTGGCGGGTGGAACTCCGGACCCGCGCTGCGCGTCTTCCTTCAGTGACCACGTCAGCTCGGAGGAGCTGATCGCGATCATCGAAAGGCGTGGTGGACCAGGCGCTCCCGCTTCCGCCCACGAGGCATGGGCTGCGCCGGTCAGCCCGCCGCCGGCTCGGTGAGGCGGGCTTCGAGGCCGGCGAGCACGCGCTGAGCCGCCACGGACGAACTTCCCGCGCCGAGTCCACCAAACGCCAGTGGATGCCGCGGGCCGGGTCGTGACGCCTTCGGGGCCTGGGGCCAGTTCGGCCGTTCCATCTCATGGGATGTGATCGATGAATTAGGCTCCTCCTGCTCTACGGGGATCGGACTGCCGGGAACGCGGGTGCCCATCGGCCTCGATCGCCACCTGGGGGAGAGCCGAAGGCGCACCAGGGCGGCATTGCCCCTTGTCGTCGCCGAAAGGTGGTTGAACATGGGACGTCAGCTCACGGTGGCCCTGGCGTGGTCATCGCCTGCCCCACACCGCGCGGATCACTTCGGCCGTGGCTCGCAGGACACGTGCGCGATCGGCCGAGGCGCATCCCCGGACGGCCACCCAGACCATGAGTACGGCGGTCGTGGCCACGCACACCAGGCTGATGACCGGCACCAGCACCCACAGCGCAGAGTTCATCGACGTGTCCCTCCCGTGATCGGCAGCCGGAGGATCGGCTGCGGTGGGTGTCAGTACACCGTGCGGGCAGCCGGCGTCCAACGATTGCCGGAGCGGCCGGATGGAGGGCCTTCCGGCCCAGGTCAGCATGCCTACCGGCGCCCGTCCGGCCGGACGGGCCGGACGCGCTGGACGGGCCGGACGCGCTGGACGGGCGCCCGCTCCGGAGAGTTGCGCGCATGACCGGTGACGGCGATCTGCCCGCCACGCGAGCGGTGTTGCGAGATGCGTTGAAGGCGCTGGAGGAGGCGGCCCGCGAGTGCACACCCAGGCTGCGGCGCCGTGACCTGATCGACCGGGCCAACGAGTTGCTCACCACGCGGCAGGCGACGGCCAGACTGACTCCGCAGACGGTCAGCGACTGGTTCCGCAAGGGCAGCACCGCTCAGGACTTCGTGCCGTTGTGGACGCTGGTCCGCGTGCTGCTGGAGCACGCCGGCAGCACGCCTGCCTACGACCTGAGGCACGCCTGGTGGCACAACCAGCATGAGCTGTGGAAGAAACGCTGGGAGCAGGCCCGCGCGGCCGGCGCTCAGGACGGACGATCGAGTCGTGGCCCGGCGGCGGGGGAGACGTGCCCGTATCCGGGGCTGCACTCGTTCAAGGGGGAGGAGGCCGAGTGGTTCTTCGGGCGGGAGGCACTGGTCAGCAGCGTCATGGACCGGCTCGAACTGTGCCTTGCCGACTGCAGCCCGCTGGCCGTCGTCGCGCCCTCCGGTGCCGGCAAATCGTCGCTGCTGCATGCCGGGGTGCTTCCGGCGCTGGCCAACGGCCAACTGCCTGGCTCCCGGCATTGGCCGCAGCTGCTGCTCACCCCCACGGCTGATCCGCTCGCAGCGCTCGCCGGGAAGCTCGGCACCCTGATCGGGGCCGACGAGGCGCTGCTCACAGCGACGCTGGAGGACCGTCCCGACGGGCTGGGCGCTCTGATCCGCGAGCGGCTCGGACTCCCGTCTGACGGCAGGGTCGTCCTGGTCGTCGATCAACTGGAGGAGCTGTTCACGCTCTGCCAGGACGAGTCCGCACAGCGCCGATTCGTGACCGCGCTCGCCGGCCTGACCGCGACAGCGGCACACATGCCCCCGCCCAGCGCAGAACCGCCCGTCGCGCTGGCTCTCTACGGTTTGCGCGCGGATTTCTACGGCTCCTGCGCCGACTTCGCCCATCTTCGCGACGCGCTGGCGAAGCATCAGGTCTTCATCGGTGCGATGACCGACGACGAGGTGCGCAGGGCCGTCACCGAACCGGCCCGGCGAAGCGGCCTGTCGCTCGCCCCGGGCCTGGTCGACATCATCCTGCGCGATCTGCGCGGCCGGGCCGGCCCGCACGGAGGCACCTACAAGGCCGAACGGTTGCCGCTGCTCGCGCACGCTTTGCGGGTGACGTGGCTGAACCGCAGAGGCAACGCCCTGACTTTGGACGGCTACCGCGCCTCCGGCGGCATCGACGGCGCGGTCGCCACCACCGCGGAGAACGAGTTCGGGAAGCTGACGACGCCGTCCGCCCAGCAGGCGGCCCGGGCGTTGTTCCTCGGTCTGGTCAGGATCGGCGAGAACGGCGAGGTCACCAGCCGCCGCCGTACCCATGAAGACCTGTTGCTGGCTGCCGCCGACCCGCGGACCGCCGGGGAAGCCGCCGAGCACTTCACCCGCGCCCGGCTGCTCACCCAAGGGGTGGAGCGGGAGGACGCCTCGGTCACGGTCGAAATCACTCACGAAGCACTGCTGTGGGCCTGGCCACGGCTGCGCGACGACTGGATCGGGCAGGGTGCGAGGGGGGCGAGTGCCCTGATTCGCCAGGAAGCGGAAGACGCGGCCGTTGCCTGGGAGCGTAGCCGGCGCAAAGACGTATCGGCCCTGTACGGGGGCGGCAGGCTGGAGCTGGCCCGCAGTTGGGCGGCGGGCGTGAGCCGCGCGGAGGTCAGCCCGCTCGTCAGGGCGTTCATCGCCGCTTCCCAGCGGCACGAGCGGCACAAGCGGCGGATCCGGAACGCGGTGGTGAGCACGGTATGCGTGCTCGGGCTGCTTGCCTCGGGGTTGGCCATATTCGCGCTGGACAAGCAGGGTGCCGCCGTCGCGGAGCGTGACAACGCGATCTTCGAACGGGTCACGGCGGAGGCCGACCGCCAGCGCGAGACCAATGGAGCGCTTGCCGCACAGCTCGACCTGGCCGCGTATCGGATGCGGCCGACGCCCGCACTACGTACCCGGCTGATGACGGAGGCGGGGGCCGTGTCGTCCACGACGCTGCCGGGACACTACCCGAATGCCCCCGTGGTCGCCTTCGGTCCGGACGGCAACCTCGCCACAGGCTCCAGCCGGCTGCGGCTCTGGGACGTGTCGGACTGGACTCGCCCGGTACCCCTGACCTCCGAGCTCAGCGCTGGAGATCGAGTCGCCGTGCAGCAGCTCGCCTACAGCCCGCGAGGCGACCTGCTGGCCCGCGGCGGTTCGGATGGCACCATTCGGCTCCTGGACGTCTCCGATGCCAGACACCCGGTGGCGCTGTCAGCTCCGGTGACCGTGTCGAAGGGCATGGTGGTGAGCCTGAAGTTCAGCGCCGATGGCCGGACCTTGGCCCTCGGCACCAGATCAGAGACCTCCGGCACAACGACGAGCACCGTGCAACTGTGGGACGTCGCGGATCCGCGACGTCCCCGGCGACTGAGCACCGTGCTGTCCCGGCAGCGTGAAGGCGTCACGTCCGTCGCGTTCAGTCCGGACGGGACCACGCTCGCCGTCACCGGAGGCACCGGTCCTGGGGTTGACCGCAGGCTGCTGACCCGGCTGTGGGACGTGTCGGATCCAGCCCGTCCCACCCCGCTGGGCGGCGAGCTGGGCGGGCACACAGGCGTCGTTCACCAAGTGGTGTTCGCCCCCGGGGGACAGATGATGGCCACCGCCGGGGGCGACAACAGGGTGCTGGTCTGGGACATCGTGGACCGCAAGCGGCCGAGGGTGAGCGACACCCTCTTCCTGTCCACGACCGTGAGCGCGGTCGCTTTCAGCCCGGACGGGCAGGTGCTGGCCACCGGGGACAACTCCGGGAGCATCTACCTCTGGAACACCGGCGCCCCGGCCCATGTCAGAACGCTCGGCCCCCCGCTTCCAGGGCACGCCAGCGTTGTCAGCAGCCTGGCCTTCGACTCCACGGGACGCACCCTTGCCAGCGCCAGTGGCGACGGCACGATACGGCTGTGGCGATCGCCCCCGACACTGGCCGTCACGGGCGGCGGCCTGTCCGTCAACTCGCTGGCGATCACGGGCGACGGCCGCCTGCTCGCCGTGGCCTCCGGGTTCCACGTCACGCTCTGGGACGTCTCCGACCCGGGCCGCCTGATCCCGCTCGGCACGCTCCCGTCGCCCCCCTACATCGTGGACGCGGTTGCCTTCAGAAACGGCAGGTCAGGTACGTCCGAGAAGACCATCTTGGCCACTGGTGACCGTGGAGGCGCCGTACGGCTGTGGGACGTCTCCGCGCCCGCCCGTCCGGTGGATCTCGGTAAAGCACCGGCCGGGCAGCTCGCGTCGATCTCCGCGTTGGCCTTCGACGCCACAGGGCACACCCTGGCCGCGGCCTCGATGAATCTCCAAGGCGGCTACTCCGGCGCACTGCGCGCCTGGGACGTGACGGACCCGGCCCACCCCACAGCGCTCGGCGGTGAGCTGCGCGGACAGCCACTGCCGATCAAGGGCATGGCGGCCGCACCCCGGGGACCGTACCTCTACAGCAGCGAAGTGTTCGGCACGATCCACGTCTGGCGGACGGGCGACGGAGTCGTTCCCGTGCCGGCCGGCCGTGTCGCCACCAATCAGCTGCTCATGTCGCTTGACGTCAACATCCGTTCGCTGCTGGCTGTCGGCGGAGGGGACAACACGGTCCGGTTGTGGGACCTGTCGCGGCCGGACTCCCCGAAGGCCGTCGGGACGCCGCTGCCCGCCGGCGGCGTGGTCTCCAGTGTGAGCTTTTCTCCGGACGGCAGGCTGGTCGCCAGCGGCGCGGTGGGCCAGATCCGGCTGTGGGACACCTCCACCCCCACGTCCGCCTCCGCTCACGGACTCCCGGTCACCGGCCACAACGGCTCGGTCAACGCCTTGGTGTTCAGCCCACGCGGAACCCTGCTCATCAGCGGCGGCCAGGACGGTACCGTACGACTCTGGCAGACCGACCCGGAGCGTGCCTTCGCGATCCTGTGCGCGTCGACACGTCACGCCATGACACCCGACCTATGGAAGAAGTACGTGTCACCCGCCCTGGTCTACCACCCGCCGTGCAGCAAGTGAGCGGTCGGCCTGGTCGCGGCGCCGGCGGCCGGGCAGCAGAGCAGCTGGTACGGCGGCGGCCAGCGCGAAACCGAACGCCCACCAGAAGGCTCCTTGAAACCCGGTGTTCCACTGCAAGGTGGTGGCGAGAACGGCGGTGCCGAAAGAGCCGCCGACCTGCTGCAGGATGCGGGTACCGCTGCTGGCGTGCGGGATCTGCGCAGGGGCCAGGCCCTGGTAGGCGCCGGCCATCACGGCGATCGTGACCGCCGACAGACCGGCCCCGAAGATCGCCGCGGCGATCCCGAGGACCACCAGGTCGGTGTCGGTGTCCGCCTGGGTGAAGGCCAGCATCCCCGCCGCCGCGAGCAGCACGCCCGCCAGCACGACAGGCCGCGGCCCGAGCCGGTCGGTGAGCCTGCCCACCGCCGAGCGAACGACCAGGCTGCCGATGCCCTGCGGCACCAGCAGCAGCCCCGTGATCTCCCAGTTCGCGCGGCGTGCCCACTCGGTGATCGCACATCCGGGTGTCAAGGACCTGACCGAACGTGAAGGCGAGGTGACGGCCTGGGTCGCGGCCGGCCTGTCCAACGACGAGATCGCGGCCCGTCTGGCGATCAGCGCGGAAACCGGGCGCACCCACGTCAGCCGGGCAATGCTCAAACTCGCGGCCCGTGACCGCGCCCAGCTGGTGGTGTTCGCCATGCAGTCCGGCCTGGCCCCTCCGATGTGAGCGCGCATGCGCCATCCCTGCCGGCGACGGGGCGGCGTACGGTGCGCACCTGCATCACCGAGGGAGACGAGCAGCACGTCACAGCAACGCTATGTCCCGGGTGACGCTCGACCTCATCGGCGTCACGGGTGCCTTTGCGCCGGCTGTCTCCTTGCTCTACGGCCGTTCTGGCGACTTCGTAGTGTGCTCCCAGCGTTCGAGGAGGAGGGCGGGGGAGGGCGTGGTTCCGGGCAGTTGGGGGTGGCCGGGGCGTAGGCCGTCGAGAGCGATGGCGATCGCACGCTTTCGGGCGTTACGGGCCGCGTCGATCAGGTCGGTACGGTCCTGCCGGTCGAGTTGTTCGATCAAGGGGGACTTGCCGAGTTGTTCGATCAGTAGCGAGATGTCCATGGCGGTGGCGTCCGGTCTGAGTACTCCGGCGGCGTGCGCGCGGGCCACCAGATCTCGCATCAGCTCGTCGGACCTGGTGAACTTGGCGGCCATCTCGTCGGTGACGGCGATCGTGCCGGCCAGCGGCCCGAGGGAGCCGCCGCTGAACTCGATGCAGGCGCTGACGTAGTGAGAGAGCCCTTCCCAAGGGTCGTCATGCTGCAGGCCGTGTTCGGCGGCCTGAATCCACTGATCGAGGGACAGCGCGCACAGGTGCTGGAAGAGCTCGTCCTTGGAGCGGTAGCGGCGGTAGAGGCTGGCGATGCCGACTCCGGCGCGTGCGGCGATCGTCGCCACCGATGCGTGGGCTCCGTCCACGGCCAGGACCTTCTTGGCGGCCTCCAGGAGCGCGTGATCGTTGCGTTCGGCTTCTGCGTGCCGCGGAGCTTTGCGGGCCATGCGTTCACTGTAGTCGCGTTGCGAAGCGATTCACTCCGTTATAGCTTTCACAAACGAAGTGAATCTATCCGTTTGGAGGAAGTGTCATGCGAGCTGTGGTGATGGAGGAGTTCGGAGGGCCGGAGACCCTGCGAATCCGGCAGGTCGAAGATCCCGTGCCAGGGCCGGGGCAGGTGCTCGTCGCGGTGGCGTATGCGAGCGTGACGTTCGTCGAGACGCAGGTGCGCTCGGGCAATGGGCCGTTCGGCAGGCCCGCGCTGCCCCGCGTACCCGGCAATGGCGTGGGGGGTCGCATCGTCGCCGTCGGACCGGACGTGGACCCCGTCCTGGTGGGGACGGTCGTGGTCACCACCACGGGCGGCGAGGGCGGTTACGCGGAGCTGGCGCTCGCTCGAGCGCAGGACGTGGTTCCGGTTCCCGCGGGGCTGGAGCTCAAGGACGCGGTCGCGCTGCTGGCCGATGGGCGTACGGCGCTGTTGTTGCACAGGCAGGCGGAGATCAGGCCGTCGGAGCGGGTGCTGGTGGAGGCTGCGGGCGGGGGTGTCGGCAGCCTGCTGGTGCAACTCGCCGCCTCGGCGGGTGCCCACGTGATCGGCGCCGCCCGGGGTGTCGGCAAGGCAGAGCTGGTCACCTCGCTGGGTGCGTCCGCCTATGTCGACTACTCCCGGGACGACTGGCTGGAGCAGTTGGCAGAGGCGACCGGCGGCGCCGGGCTCGATCTCGCCTACGACGGGGTCGGCGGCCGGATCGGCACCGAGGCGATCGGGGCCCTGCGTGACGGCGGGCGCGTGAGCATCTACGGAATGGCCAGCGGCGCCGACACCGTACTCGACGAAGACGAGCTCCGGGCACGCTCCATCGGCGTCATCGGGCTCACCTCCGCGCCGAGCCCCGCCCAGACCCGGGCGCTCATCGTCGATGCGCTGAACCTCGCGGCCGACGGCGCGTTGCGGCCGGTCATCGGCCAGACGTTCCCGCTCGAGGCGGCAGCCGCCGCGCATCAGGCGATCGAGTCGCGGACCACCACCGGCAAGACCCTGCTCATCCCCGCCGGCGACGCGCGCGGCTGAGATCGGAACCCTGGTGTCCTCCGAACCTGCCGCGAGAGCCGGGGCTCGCGAGTGGATCGCCCTGGCGGTCCTGGGCGTTCCCGCTGTGCTGGTCATGATGAACATGTCGTTGCTCTAGCTGGCGCTGCCGAGCCTGAGCGCCCGCCTGGAGCCCGACGGCGTCCAGATGTTGTGGATCACCGACATCTACGGCTTCATGGTCGCCGGATCGCTGGTCACGATGGGCGTCCTCGGCGACCGCCTGGGGCACCGCCAGATCTTGCTGGCCGGCGCCGTCGCCTTCACCGGCGCCTCCGTCAGGCTTCACCCTGCCGTCCGCCGGTGTGCTGGTGGCGGGCCTGGTGATCGGCGCCGTCTTCGTACGCCGTCAGCGGGTGTCGGCCGACCCGCTCCTGGAGGTGGGGTTGTTCCGTGTCCCCGCCTTCACGGTCTCCGTCACGGGCATGGTGCTGGTCGGGACCGTACTGTTCGGGACCAGCCTGCTCACCACGCGATACCTGCAATTGGTGCTCGGCTTCTCTCCACTGGAGGCCGGCCTGTGGCAACTGCCCAGCGCGGTCGCCGGTAGCGTCGTTGCCCTGGTGGTGTCCGGAGGACGTGGGGGCGGCGAGCAGCAGAGCGGCGGCTCGGGCGAGGACCTGCGCCCGGGTACGGCCACCGTGGTCGGCGGCCAGGAAGTGTTCGCCGATCGCCACGCAGAAGGCGAGCAGGCTGCGTGCCTCGACCTCCTCGGGGTCGGAGCAGAAGCTGCCGATCATCTCGCGCAACAACGCCATACGCCGGTTGTCCACCCGCCGCAGGCGTACGGCGACCGCCTCGTCGCGCCTGGCCCAGTCGCGTACGGCGAGGTCGATGGGCAGCAGGCGGTCGTCGGAGAAGGTGAGCACGCCCGCACGCTTGATCTTGGACCTCGGGTCGCCACCCTCGCGTTCGACGCGCTCGATCACCTCGTCGGTGCTCTCCCGCTCCCAGGTGTCGAGCATCGCCTCAAGAAGCGCCTCCCGGTCGGCGAAGTACCCGTAGAACCCGCCCTTGGTGACGCCGAGCCGCTTGGCCAGCGCCTCCACGCGCACCGCGTCGGGGCCACCGGCGGCCAGCGCCCGCAACCCCTCCTCGATCCACCCGTCACGTGTCGTACGGATCGCGCCCACAGTGTGTGCCACCTCACTCAGGATCCATATATACGCCACCGTATAACCATGGTTAACCTCAGTATACGGCAGCGTATACATTTGGAGGGATCATGAGGCTCCCGAACGCCGCGTACACCGGCCGCCCCTGGCGCATCCACGACATCGCCGGAGGTTTCGAGCTGGAGGACGTCTGGGCGATCCGCACCCCCGGCGCCGGACGGGAGGACTTCCCCGCCGTGCTCGCCGCGATGCGCGACTTCGGCGGCGCCCCTCTGCCGCTGCGGTTCCTGTTCGCGGTGCGCTGGAAGCTGGGTGTCCTGTTCGGCTGGGACAGGGCCTCGGCGGGCATCGGGCTGCGTGTCCCGTCCCTGTGCGACCGCCTGCCCGCTGACCTGCGCCGGAGCCCGCGTAGCGCTGGCGCGGGTCTGGCGCCCTTCTCTCCGGTGTACACGCTGGACGACGAATGCGCGCTGGAGCTGGCGAACCACACCGTTCACGCGGTGATGCACCTGGCATGGGCACCGGCCTCCGGCGGCGGGCACGAACTCCGCATGGCGGTCCTCGTACGCCCCAACGGCCTGCTCGGACGGTTCTACATGGCCGCCATCACGCCGTTCCGAAGGCTCTTCGTCCTTCCGGCCTTCACCCGGCACCTGGAGCGCGCCTGGCGGGACCGCGGCGCGGGCGTCGTGCACTCGGCCGTCGGGACGGGCGACATCCCGCCGTCCGCCCGCGCGGCGACCTCCTTGCCCGTCATCGACTACGCCGACCACTTCAGCCTGGCCACGGACGTCGAGGCGACGGCGGAGCAGTGGGCGCGGGCGATGTTCGGCGACGTGCCCAGCGCGGCGGAACGGTTTATCTGGCGGGGCCTCCTGGGGCTCCGGCTCGCCCGCGGCCGATCGCCGGCCACCGTGGCCGGGTGGCGGATCACCGCGCGTGGCGGCGACTGGATCCGGCTGGAGGCCGCGTCCTGGTTCCTGACCGGCAACCTCGTCGTACGGGCGGCGGAGGGACGGGTGTCACTGACCACCCTCCTGCGCCATGACCGGCGCGTCGGGCACGTCGCGTGGCCGCCCCTGTCGGCGATCCATCGCCGGCTGGTTCCCGGGGTGCTGCGCGGCGCCGTGGCGAGGATGGCCCGCGACGGCGTCCGGTAGTTCCCGGTCAGGCCCTTCGGAGCCGTACCTGACCGGGAACGGCGTGGTCAGCCGCGCTTGGCGGGCGGCCACCCGTGACCCCAGCCGCCCTGGACCATGGTCTGGAACGCCCACCCGTCCTCGGTACGCACCAGCAGGTCGGCGTAGTGCATGTGGTGCTTCTCGCCCTCGATCGCCATCGACGCCTCGGTCTCCACGACCACCAGGTTGGGGGTGAGGAAACGCGGGGTACGCGTCGAGCGCAGGTCGAGCCCGGCGGTGCCGCCGCCCATGGACTGCTTCATCGCCTCGACGTACTCGGCCCGCGTCCACTGGCGGACGCTCGCGTGGCCGCCCGGCGCGTCGGTGGCCACGTTCATCGGGAAGACCGCCAGGTCGGCGAGCTGCTCGATCGCGCCCTGCTCGGCCAGCGCATCGTAGTCGGCGAACCACTGCTCGATGTTCTTCAGTTCCTCGGCGCTCGGCTGGTACATACTGCCCCTCCTCAAGTCGTACAACGTACCGTACACCATACGGGAACGTGTACGGCCCGTCTGCCGACGGTCGCGTCCCGAGGGCTCGCTCACCAGTGACTCCGGGCACTCACGCCCCGGTCACCACGACGTCCTCGCTCCTGACGAACATGATGCGGTGGCCGAACTGGATCTGGTGGTACTCCTGGGTGCCACGGACCACCCGATGCTGCGTGGTGTCGAAGGTCGTCGCCTTGTAGAACTCGCCGACGGTGGTCAGGCCGACCGTGTACGACTGCCCGGCCGCGAACGTGTACTGCAGCGGGATCAGCGGCTGCACCTCCACGTCCGGCGGGTACGCCGCCGCCTCCGGGTACGCGCGGCCGTACACCGGAACGGAGTCCAGACCGGGCCGGGGCGTCGCCATCCGGGCCCGGCTGGGCACGGCCACGGGACCGGACTCCGGATTGTGGAACCACGCCTTCTGGCCCAGGTACCAGATGGCGGTCCAGTCGTCCCGCCGCTCGGCGACGACGTAGCGCTGCCCGGTGACGGCGCGGGCGGCGTGATCGTACACGCTGAACGTGGACTGGTCCGTCGGGTGCTTGCCGATGTCCTTGACGAGGGGCGCTTCCTCGCGCGGCTCGGTGTGCAACCAGATCGAGGCCGACCCGTGGGCCGGGCAGTCGGCCGCGGGGTGGTCGTTGTCGCAGCCGATGTAGTGAGGACGGGTGCGGTCGTAGTCGGGCAGGATCATGACCGTGGCCGTACCGGAATCGCCGTCGGGGCGCAGCGGAGCCCCCATCAGGTCGAAGAAGTGGGCCCAGTCCCAGTACGGTCCCGGGTCCTCGTGCATCTTCTGCACCTTCTCCGGCAGCAGGCTGGGCACGTTGTCATGGCCGAGGATGTGGGCGCGATCCAGCGGGACGCCGAACCTGTCGGCCAGATACCGCACGAGCTTGGCGGACGTACGGTACATCGCCTCGGTGTACCAGGTGCCGCCGGCGGCGAGAAAGCCCTCGTGCTCCAGGCCGATCGCCTTGGCGTTGACGTACCAGTTGCCGGCGTGCCAGGCCACGTCCTTGGTGAGCACGTGCTGGGCGAGGTGGCCGTCGTGCGAGCGCAGCGTGTAGTGCCAGCTCATCTCCGCCGGGTCCTGTACGAGGTCGAGCGTCTTGGCGTACAGCTCCTCGGTGTCGTGGATGACGATGTACTGGATCGTCTGACTGGTGGGGCGGTCGGCGATGTCGTGGTTGCCGTACTTGCCGTTCGGCAGTTGGCTGTAGGGCGCCGGGATCCACTCGCAGGACAACGAACCTGGGCACTCCACGGCGTCCGCGCGGGCCAGCCGGGGCAGGTTCAGCCTGGCCAGCCAGGCGCGGGACGGATACACCTCGGGAGAGGGCGGCAGCCTCACCTCGGTACCGGTGTCGGTCATCCGGGTGGCGCCCTCGTGGATGACCTCGTACACCTCGTCGGCGAAGTTCGCGGCGACCTCCTCGGCCGTGGCGCCCGAATAGCGGGCCACCGCGCCGTACCAGTCGGCGGGGTCGGCGCTCGCCGGGGCGCCCAGGGCGCGCTGGTAGTCGGCGAGCAGCGCCGCGCCGCCGTCGATGTTGGCGGCCGGGTCCTTACGCAGGCGCTCGACGCTCTCCCCGGTCAGCTCGGCGGCACGTTCCAGGGTGTGCAGGGACGCGGGAAGACCGCCCCGCCGCTCCACCGGCTCAGCGGGACGCAGCGCAGGCCGGGAGTCGTCGCCGCGGGGGTCCTCGTCCCCGTCGATGTGGTGGTGCCGCGAGGTGCGCAGGGTGGCGCCGTCGGTGAGGTGCATGGGGCCGAACCCGGCGGCCGTACTGGGCTCGCCGCCGTTGCAGTCCCAACGCGACTCCATGTACGAGACGGCGAGCAGGACGCTCTCCGGTACGCCATATCTCCTGGCGGCCTGTTCGAACGCCTTCGTCATCGTGGCCATCACCACCACCTCCACCTGCACCGTCGCATGGAGATGCGCCCAGCTGGCGGCAACATGTCATAGTTTTCCGCTTTCTTGCAGCACCGCAACAAGCCACCGACCGACCGCCGTACGATCCCGCCTGCCGGCCGTCGGAACACGAGGGAGACAGAAGGGGAGAACGTGGCTTGGGGCCTGAGGGTCAGCAGCCGCCGCAGCCGCATGCCGAGGGGCCGCACGCGCTCGCCCCGGCCGGGGCCCTGCGGGCGGCCTTACGGCGATGCAGCCACCACATGCCGCCTGCCGCGGCCAGCAGGAGGCCAGCAACGGCCAGGAGCGTCTGTTCGGCGAGCGCCGCGCCCGCCCCGGTCAGGAGTCCGGCGCCGATCAGGACCGGCAGTGCGCAGCAGGCCGCGCACGCCAGCACGGCCAGCATGGCAGCGACCTTGCTGCGCCGGGGTGGCCCGCCGTCGACGCCGCCATCATGGTTGTTGCTCACGTAGGTCAGTTCTCCTTCGGGGACGGCCTTCGGCCAGGTCGGCGATCTCGGTTCGGGTACGGGCGTCGGATCGGGGGTGGGATGGCCGCGTCGCCCGGTGCTGGGCAACTCGGCCACCTCCTCCAGGACGAAGCCGAGCCGCTGCGCGGCCTTGATCACGGTCGGCAGGGTGACCGTCTCCGGCTGGTAGGCGCGATGGCCGCCGAGGCTGCGCCGGGTTCGTCGATCAGTCCGCGGCGCCGTGGGATGGCAGGGGCTGCAGGTTGACCCCGGCCTCAGGGCGTCCGCCCCGTTCCAGCCGTGGGTATGGTCGCGCGACTGCCCTCGAAGGCCGGCCCGGCCTCGGCCCAGCCCTGCTTGCCACCGGCATAGACGCGAACGTCGGCGCAACCCAGCCGGGCGAACGCGGCAGCGGCGACGGCGTCCGTTGACAGGGCCTCCACCAGCTGCACGGTCCCGGTCTGAAGGAGGGCGAGCGGGCCCTTGCGGCTGATGCGCTCCATCACCATCGTCACCCCGAGCTCAAAAGGCGGGCGCCACCAGCAGGAGGTACACCACGACAGGAAAGGCGATCATGGAGGCGGCGAACCACAGCCGCACCGGCCAGTGCCCGATCACCATGGGCAACGTGATCCGGCCGAGCCGGCGATCACCGTCGACATCGCGGACGTCCTCGAAACGCAGCGGTACGTTGAAGGCGATCGCCAGAACGAGGATCCACCTCCAGCCGGTGGCGTCGACGGGCCCCGCGAGCTGCCAGGCGGCGGCGAGTTGCGCGACCGTGCCGGCCAGCAGGGGCACCGGTTTGACGAGCAGGTAGTGCCCGGGCCGGACCAGCAGGTGCAGGCCGATGACGATGGCCTGCCACAGCGCCACCCACATCAAGGTGCCGGTCGCCCAGCCCAGCAGGCCATAGGCGGCCATGGCGATCCAGAATCGGCGCAGCAGGCCGGAGGGGGTGGTCAGGGCGGCGGGCACGGGCCGGTACGGCTTGTTGACCGCGTCCTCGACCGCGCCCTTGGCCTGATTGGACGTGTCGAAGATGTAGGCGAACAGGCCGAACAGCAGGCCGCTGATGACCAGGTGCCGCGCCAGCGGCCAGCCGCCGATGTCGTGGTGGGCACACGCCGCCGCGGTGAAGGTCACGCCCGGCAGCCAGGAGGCGACGGCGTTGTCGGCCATGAGCCGGCCGGTCAGCTTGATCTCGCCGAGGAGGCGCTGTGCCGGGAGATGCGAACGAAGGGCGGGGCTGGTCGCGGCCATGAGAGGCGTCCTGATGCGATGGGGCCGGGGGAGGGGGGCGTCGGCCCGGCCGCCGGGGGAGCGGCCGGCAGGCGTGGAGAGACCGGTTCTCGTCGCCGCCACTCTGGTCGGCCCTGGCAGAGTGGGCGCTGGGCCGCCCGTCTGCTCGCACGGCTCTGCGAGCCTCGACTCGCCACAGGCAGCGGGCGGTGGTGGGGTCGGCGGGTCAGGCGGGGAGTTGCCGGCAGTTCTGGCCGTTGATCCACAAGGCGCCTTCGGCCCAGCCGGACCTGCAGAAGTAGCTGACGCCGGAGTTGCTGTCGCGGATGACGAAGTCCGACACCGGCCCCCAGTGGGTGGTGTCACAGGAGCGCGCGAAAACGTCGGGCAGCTGCGCCGACACCTCGCGGCAGGAGAAGACGCCGGCTCGTGCGGCCTGGGCCGTGCCGGCAGTGGTGGCCACCGCCGGGACGGCGGTCAGGGCGACGGTGAACGCGCCGAGTACCAGGGCTTTCGCGGCGGCTCGGCATGTCTGCCGTGTTGCGTACATGATGTTCTCCTCTCGGATGGTCACATCCCAACCCTATACAGACAGTAATGTCGTAACTACTTTCCGTAGGGTAATAGTGTCCGTCCCTAAGCCGATCGGACCATCGGCGGCCATCGCGGACCTTTTCGGCTGATACGGCCGTTCAGTGAGCTGCGTGCTTGCGGAAGGTTCGGAACCACCGCACGGGGTCGGCGGGAGGACGAGGGCGATGTCGTACGGGTGTCACCAGTCGTCGTCCGTCGTGGCGTCGGCGTTGCCCTGCGGTTCCGCTATGTGCCGGTGGACAGTCGGCTTGCGGCCTGGTCCCATGGCTGAGGCTCGGTCAGGTCGTCTCTGTCGGAGGCGTCCTCCTCGAACCAGCCCGTCCCCGCGAGCCACGTCTCCAGCCACGCCGCGAAGCTGGCGGAGTCGAGGAACCAGCACGGATCCCACGAACCGCCGCTGTACGGGTTCGGCTCGAAAAGCAGGACCTGACCGTCCTCGCTGAGACAATCCACGCCCGCGTACATGGCACAGCCCCAGGTCAGGATCGGCACGATGCCTTCGGGCCACTCCGGATGCTCCACTCCAACGGACGCCGCACGCCGCGTCAGGTATTCGTCAGTGACGCTGGATCCCGGACCAAGCAGTGGCAATAGTTGGTAGTCAGGGCCGAAGCCGCCGTCAGCGACCTCGCGATACAGGCGCGCAAGCAGGGGATGCAGCCCGAAGCCCAGTTGAGCCTCGGCCTCCCCGATTCGGGCGTCGGCGACAGGTGCGGGAAGGTCCGCGTTGTCTGATGCGGCCCGGATGGCAACGCGTTGCACGAGGTCATCGATGGCGGTCATAACCGGTGATGCTGTCAGAGCCCACCGACAATGTCGGCGACCGAGGCCACCGGGCTGAGTCACAGGAAGTTCGGACAAGCGTGCATCACCAAGAGAACGCGAAGAGCTGCCTCATGGCGATGATCGCCGGGCCGCGGCGACGGGCATTGGCCCACGGCGGTCATCGCGGCTGCTGTTCCGCGATGACCGCCCAGTCGTCCGCCCCGCGACCGTCGGCGATGGCCTGATCGAAGACAGTCCGCAGGAGTTCACCGATCGGGAGTGGGATGTCGTGGTCGTTCGCAGCATCGAGCGCGAGGTGGAGGTCCTTGCGGCCCAGGAACGTAGTGAATCCGGGCGGCTGGTAGCGCCGTTCGGCGATCATCGACCCGTAGCCGGTGTAGACGGCTCCCGGGAAGAGTGTTGAGGTCAGCAGTTCGACGAACTGCCCCGAGTCGACACCGGCGCCTTCCGCGAGGCTGACAGCCTCGCCCAGCGACTGGATCGCGCAGGCGATCAGGTAGTTCCCGAGGATCTTCACGATGTTGGCCTGCTCCGGACGATCGCCGAGTCGCCAGGTCCGCGAGCCGATCACGTCGAAGAGCGGCTGCACGCGGTCGATCAGCCCCTGCTCGCCCGCCGTGAGGATGTTGAGTGCTCCGGCTTCGGCGACCGGAGCACGGCCGAAGACCGGTGCTGCGACGTACCCGACACCATGCTCAGCGTGCGCCGCGCCGGCCCGGCGAGCCAGGCCGGCGCTCACCGTCGCGAGGTTGACGTGAACGATCCCGCCCGGGGCCTGAGCGAGAACACCGGAGTCGATGAACGTCTCGGCGACGGCCCGGTCATCGGCCAGGACCGAGAAGACCACCGGCGAGTGCATGGCCTCGGTGACCGAGGCGGCTCGCCGGGCACCCGCCGCGACAAGCTCGTCCGCGGGCCCGTCGGAGCGGTTCCACACCACGACGTCGTACCCGGCCCTCAAGAGGTTGCGTGCGATGGGACGCCCCATTGCTCCCAGACCGATGACCGCGATGTTGCTCATGCGGAGAACCCTCTCTATGAACCGTCTAAGGTGGTTCCACGATGCCATGGGGGTACCATCATGTCGAACTGGCTAAGACGGTTCGAAAGGTGTTGTTGCTCACTGCGGAGGTTGGAATGACCGAGGACGTACGTCGTGTGTTCCGAATGGACAACGAGGTCTTGGCGTTCCGGTTCACTGCCACCGTCAGCGATCGAGCCGGCATGGCGCCGCGAGAGCGGCTGACCGACCCTGCACGACTGAAGATGTGGCTGCAGGTGACAGGGCTTGACGTCACGGACGTGTCGCTGACCGATCTGAAGGACGCCGTCGAGCTGCGGGAGGCGATCTACCGAATCGGGTCGGCGATCGCCGCAGGTGAACAGCCCGATTCGAAGGATGTCCGCACTCTCAACACGGTCGCGGCCGCTGGGCACGCGAAGGCCGCGCTCGAACGCGATCTCGCAGGATGGCGCCTGACCGAGACGACGCCTGTCGGCGACGCCTTCGGGGTCCTGGCCACAGATGCCATCCACGTCCTCGGGGGCCCTGACCGCGGCCGCATCAAGAACTGCGAAGGCCCCGGATGCGCGGGGCTCTTTCTTGACACCAGCCGCGGAGCCAACCGCCGTTGGTGTTCCATGAACACCTGCGGCAACAAGGTCAAGAAGGCACGACTCGCCGAGAGCTGACCCAACAGCCGTGATCAGGCCCGGCGCGCGCCCGAATGTAATCTACATTGTAAAGGCGTCGGGCTGGAGCTCATAGAACGTACGCCACTCCAATCAAACGGAACGGGCTTCGCCCGTACTCGCTCACCAAAACCAAGAAGCTGGCGTCGCCTGAGGGGCGCTGAGCAGGCCTCGTCCAGCGGGTCTAGGGAAATCGGTTCACCTGAAGCGGCATGAGCCGCTGGTACCAGCGGCGTCCTAGGGCACCGCAGGCGGTTCTCGTGCCCTGGATGCCGGATTTGGCGCTGCTCGGAACCTTCGTGTCCGCCTCGCGCGTTGATCATCCACACGGGAGGTGGGCATGGATGTGATCCTCGTATGGTTGGCGGTGCTCCTCGGGGCGGTCACCGTCGGCACGGTTCTCGCGGCCGAGGTGGCGCACGTCGGCGCCCGCCTGAGGCTCGGTGGGCTGCGCGACGTCGACCTCGGCCATTACGAGCTCGCCTATCTCGCGGGCGGTCCCGTACGGGTGGCGGACAGCGCGATCGGGCTGCTGGCCAGGGAGGGGGAGATCCGTGTCTCCCGGGGTGGGAAGATCCATCGCGTCTCCACGGCCGTGACGGCGGGATACCCCGTGGAGGAGCGGCTTGTCGCGATCCTCGCCGAGCGCAGGAGTTCGCCGGTCGTCCAGGTCAAGCGGCGCCTGGCCGTGAGTGCGGAGGTCGCCGGGATCAGGGGTCGGCTCGCCGAACTGGGCCTGCTCGTCGACTCTCGGAGTGTGCCCGGCTTCCGTGTCTGCCGCGACGTCCTGAAGCTGATCCCCACGGTCGCGGTCGTCGCCGCCGGGGCCGACGTGATCTACATGATCGTCGCGCAGTCGCCGCCGCTGAGCGTGGCTGCTCTGTTCGGGTTCGGGGGCAGCTGGCTGGTGGCCAGGAAGATCCGGTCTCTGTACGTCAGGAACCGGCCGGTCCGGCTCGGCCGTGCGGGCCGCCACCAGTTGGAGAAGGCGCGCCGGGCGCATCCGTACGGGGCCGAGACCGACGCCGTGGCCGTTCCGCTCGCGCTGTACGGACTGAGCCACCTCGGCGACCCGCAGCTGTCGGCCGAGCTCAGCAAGCGTTCGATCCCGGACGGTCACCTCTACCGGGCCGAGCCCAGCAGCCCGAGCACCCAGTGCGGCTCCGTCGGCTGGACCCCGGACGACAGCGGAAGCGGCACCTGGGACGGAGGGGGCGGCGGCTGGGACGGCGGCGGCGGCTCGGGTGACGGCGGAGGCGGCGGATGCTGACGAGCGGCACGGCACTCCTCCGACCACTCCGGATCCCTCCGATCACGACCCGCCCGCACAGGGCCAGCCACGGCCGCCCCGAGAGGGCGAGCCGCGGCCCGCCCTGATCGGTCCCTGGGGCGCCCTCGAGCTAAAAGGACCTCGCCTTGCCCGGGGAATCGACTGGTGGGAGCTGATCAAGCCGGCACCGGGACGCGGCGGGCACGCCATATCCCGGCGCCAGGACACGACAGCGGCGCGTGGCGAGACGTCGTCGAGCCCGGCTTCAACTTCCGCTGTCAGGATGATGCCGGCCACCTTCGTACGTAGGGGGTTTTGAGCGGTGGTGAGGTCAGCGGTTGAAGTCGCGGGCCGTTACGCTCCCAAGTCCGTTACTCCCGTCCTTCGACAGGTAAACGGTCATCTGCACACGGACGTTCATCAACTGGCGCAGAAGGTCCACTTCACACTCCTTGATCACGACGTGGAGAGTCGTGATCAACCAGGTGAACGAGTGCAGGGGCAGGCGGCCGTCGGCATCGACGATCGGGCCTTCGGCGTCGTCCTCATGGGCGAGCCGCCCTCGGTCTGGGGTGGGGGCGACCTCGAGCGAGCACATGACGATGGCTGGTCGCCTCGCAAGTAACGGGGGGCTGCGGCATCCGGGGCCCTCGTCGGTGATGATCGGTGGGTGGCCACCGTGCTTGCCCTTGCGGGCGGCCTGGTCCAGGCCCCTCCAGGGGTGGTCTCATGGATGTTCTCGCGCTCGGTCTCGGCCATCGCGGAGAAGTAGGCGAACAGCAGCCGGCCTGGGCCGCGACGCGGCCCAGGCGCTTCATCTCGACCACGGTGAGGATGACCCGGCAGTACGGGGCGTGCGCCTTGAACTGCCGGGCCGGCGCGAGCGCCGCCTCGAACTGCGGACGCACCTTCACCCGGGTCGAAATCGCGGCGAAGATCTTCTCGCGATGCGTGCGCGGCCGGGGCGTCCAGCTGTGAATGCAGCTCCTGGGGGAGGGGGGAGCAGCGGGCGTGGCTGATGCGGATGTCGGCGCTCGGCGTATCGGGGGGCGGCGGGGCCGCCGGTGGCATGGCGACCAGGTTAAGGCTGCGGTGTCCGCTGCTGCGATCTCACTCGGGCGGTGAACGCTTCGATGGCGTCGACGAGCGCCTCGAAGCGGACCGAGTGGTACAGGTCGAAGGCGTGGTTGCCGCCGCGCAGCTCGGCGTAGACGACGGGGGAGGCCGACGTACGGCGGAGCTGGTCGGCGAAGTGCCGGGCCTCGGCCACGGGCACCAGCGGGTCCAGATCGCCGTGGGCCACGAGGAACGGCGGCGCGTCCGCGGTGATGTGGGCCAGCGGCGAGGACTCGGGGCCCTGGCCGAAGTAGGTGCCGTACCAGCCGTTCAGGTAGATGACGCCGGTGACGGAGGTGTCGGCGTGCTCGAAGCCCGGCTGGTAGGCGGGGTCGTTGGGGGTGAGCCCGGCCAGGGCCGCCATGTGCCCGCCCGCCGAGCTGCCCGCGACGAACAGCGTCGAGGGGTCGGCGCCGTACTCGTGACCGTGCTCACGCACCCAGGCGATGATCTTCTTGAGGTCGATCAGGTGGTCCGGGTGCTGGGCCTGGGGCCGTAGCCGGTAGTTGGCGCTGACGCAGACCCAGCCCTGGCCGGCCAGGTGGTGGAGCAGGGGGAGCGACTGGCTGTTCTTGTGGCCGCCGGAGTATCCGCCGCCGTGCAGGTGGATCATGACGGGCCCGCCGGACGGGCGCGAGCGGTGGTGGTAGAGGTCGAGCAGGTTGCGGCGACCCGCCTCGCCGTACGACAGATTGGCCACCCGGCGGACGTCCATGCGGCGCTTGAGGATGGGCAGGAACAGGATGCGGGCCCACGGCGGACGACGGCGCAGTCCGGCGGCGAGGTCGGCGTCGATGGCGGCGCGCCAGCCCGCGCCCAGGCCGGCGTCCATCGCGCGCCAGATCCTGGCCCGCTCTCCCAGGCCGCGGCAGGCGATGACCGTGAGCCCGATCGTGGTCACGGCGGCCAGGGCGACGACCGCCCAGCCGCCCGCCGTGTGGATGTCCCCCTCGGCGAACGCCAGCACCGTCGGGGCCAGCAGCAGCCAGAAGAAGGCCGCGAACGGCAGTTCGTTGGCGGCCAGCCCGAAGAAGTAGCTCACCCGGCCGGGCGCGCTCCACCCCGGCAGCGGCCGCAGCGCGAACAGTGTCCCGATCGCGACGAACACCACAGGGATCAGATATCCGACGGGCACCGAACCTCCAAGCCGCACTTCCTTCGAACGCGCCAAGCTTCTCCCACCTGCCCGCCGCGCATCTACGACGGATCCGATAACGTCCTTTAACCCTGAAATGAAGAATTCGGAGGCCCGCTCGTGGAGATGCGAGAGATCGAGATCTTCCTGACGCTGGCCGAGGAGCTGCACTTCAGTCGTACGGCCGAGCGGCTGGGCATCAGCCCCGCCCGCGTCAGCCAATCGATCAAGAAGCAGGAGCGGCGCATCGGCGCCCCCCTGTTCGACCGCACCACCCGAGCGGTCCGCCTCTCCCCGCTCGGCGAGCAGCTGTACCAAGCGCTCAAGAGTGGCCACCGGCAGATCTTGCAGGGGATCGCGACCGCTCAGGCCACCGCCGACGGCACTGCGGGCACACTGACCCTCGGCACGCTCGGCCCGCTCTCCACGCAGATCAAGAACGTTCTCGACCTGTTCCTCGCCCGCCACCCGAACGCCCGGCTCCAGCACCGCGAGATCCAGCCTGCCTCCCCTCTGGACCTGCTGAAGTCGGGCGAGGTGGACGTGGCGCACGTGTGGCTGCCGATCCGCGAGCCCGATCTGACCATCGAACCGACCTCGTTCGCCTCCGACGTGGTGTTGATGGTCTCCGCCGACCATTCCTACGCGGGACGAGACTCCATCTGCCTGGAGGATCTCGGCGACTGCATCGTGGTCGAGGGCCAGTCGATCCCCGCCTGCATGGAGGAGATCTTCAACCCCTACCACACCCCTTCCGGTCGCCCCGTCCGCCGCGGACACAAGGTCACCACCTGGCAGGAGACCCTCAGTGCCGTCGCCTCGGGCCAAGCCGCCGCCGGAGTCACCGCCGAGGCCGCGACCTTCTACCCCTGGCCCAGCCTCGCCTTCGTCCCGATCCGCGACGCCCCGCCGTGCCGGTGGGCCTTCGCCTGGCGTACGGCGAGCGAGACGCCACTCATCCGCGCCTTCGTCCAAGCGGCAGCCGACACCCGGCAACCGGCGGAGTAGCACTCCCGAGGTTTTTGCGGTTTGTCCGGCACGGGCCGGTGTTGTGGTTTGAGTCAGCTGTGGCCCAGAGGAACATGGGGGCACGACCGATCAGCCAAGTAGGCGGGGCTCATCAGCGCTGGGCAGCCCTCGGAAGGTGAGCGGTCACGGGCTCGGCGGGCGCCCCGGACGGGCCCCCACGAAGGAGCCCGTGCGAGATGCGGGCTCAGGACAGGGGCACCTGTAGGGCGCGCCAGGTGGCTACCTTGACGGTCAGCGCGTCAGCCTGGGCGGGCAGGGCATACAGCGACCAGAACTCCTTCGTCTCCCCGGGCTCGAAGTTCATCGCCGACAATGCCACCCCGGAGGTGTTCGTGCATGCGCAGTACGTGCCCGGCTCCTCCCCCTTGGCCACGATCACGCGGGCCGGGCGGTACAGGCGGCGCGCGGCGGGGTCGGTCACCTGGATGTTCGTCGCTGCGTGGTACTTGAAGGCGTTCCAATCGTCGGCCCAGTTGAGGTCGTGGTACCACGCCTTGCCGTCACCCCGGTTGGTGATCGTGTAGCGGAGCAGGCCCAGGTCACCAGGCATCCGGCGGAAGGCCGTCACCTTCAGGTCGAACGGCACCCCCTTCGCGCGCACCGTCGCCGTCGTCCCTTCGCCCTCGGGCAGCGGGGAGGCGGTGGTGCCGGTGGCCGGCACTTCGGCCGGTGCGGGCTTGGCGAACGTGATCGTCACCCGGCGGTTGCGGCGCCGTCCCTCGTCGGAGCTGTTGCTGTACAGCGGGCGGCGGGAGCCGTACCCGTTGGCCTTGAACGTCACCTGGTCGCGCGTGATCAGCTGCGTGAGGGCCTGGCGCACCGCCTCCGCGCGGCGGCGGGACAGCGGTTCGTTGATGGCGTCGGTGCCGGAGGAGTCGGCGTGGCCGTCGACCTCGATCGTCGTGTCCGCGGACGTGTCGATGAGCTTGGCCGCCTTGGCCAGCACCGTGCGGGCGCGCGACGTGAGCGTCGCCTTGTTCAGCGCGAACAGCACGTCGGAGGAGAGGCTGACCTTGAGGTCGGCGCCGTCGTCGGTCGTCTCCTCGGTACGGTCGAGCGACTGCGACGGCGTCTCGATGAGGTGGCTGACGGTCTCGACCTGGGACGCGTCAGCGTCGGGCAGTTGCTGACCGGGTGGTGGCACGGGCGGGTCGTCGCTGATCGGGACGTCGACCATCGGCGGGCCGATGGGTGTGACGATCGTCGTGGTCGCCGGGTTGCCGGACGGCGCGGGCAGCACGGCGTAGACCGTCAGCGACTCGCCGGGATCGATGATCGGTTTGAGATCGTCGCGGTCGGTGTCGCTGCACAGGCATTCGCCGTCGGCGGGTTTGTACGGCATGAGCCACCGGTGGGCCGGGGCGTCGAGCACCGCGATGCCGGAGGGCCAGCGCCACTTGAGCGGCCGCATCGGGTCGGCGAGCGGCGCCTGCCAGTGCAGCGGCTTGTCGGTGCTGGTGGACAGGCGCAACTGCACGATCAGGTGCTTGCCGCCGACGCGGTTGAGCCCGACGAGTTCGGCCTTGTAGTTCGGCTCGACCGTGCCCTGGACGGTGGCCAGCGCGGGTCGGGTGTCCTCGCCGCCGGACGTCGCGCTCGCACTCGCGGAGGGCGAAGGAGCGCTGGTCGAAGGCGCGGAAGGCGGTGCGGTGGTCTCGCTCGCCAAGGGCGCGGGGGGTAGCTGACCACATCCGGCGGCCGTTAAGGCGACGGCGGTCAGGGCCATGATCCGGATACGCATGCCGGGCATTGTGCCATGACCGTATCGATAGCGGTCAGTCAAGGGGCTCGTGGCCGGGAGCGGGGCTGGGCTGGCCGTTCCCGCTTTGGTGGGGGTCCTCGCCCTGCTGGAAGCGGCGCTGACCACGGTCGCCGGCGGCGACCCCCCGGCAGTCCTCGGTCCCGAGCGCGTCAGGATCCCTGGCCACGCGACTTGGCCGGTTACGGGCCCGCCAGGGCGTTGTTGACGGCGGCGACGTAGGCGTGGAAGGCGGCCGTCCGGTGGCTGGGGTTGTCGATCCAGGGCTGGTGGAGCTTGCCGTCTTCGAAGAAGAGTCTGCGTTGTCCCCTGGTGATTTCCAGCTGTACGCCCCTGCCGCGTACGTTGCGGTTGGCGATGTTGCGGTGACTGGTGCCGGTGTAGCGGGGTGGCACGGTCACGGCGACCGCGAATCCGGCGGCTGTCAGCTGGGCCTTCACCCGGTCGGCGAGGTCTCGGTCACGCCCGCCCACGTAGGTGGTGGGTTGCTCGCCGCGGGCGCCGTGCCAGGAGACGGTGGCGGACATCCTTGCCTGCAACGCCAGTGCCCACGGTTCGTCGAAGTGGTTGGAGGTGACGTGCAGGACTCCGTTGGCCGAGCGCTTGAGGCCCTCGAACGCGTAGAAGGCGTGCTGTCCCACGGTGGCGGCCTGGTCGGCGAGTTGCGAGGTGCCGGGCTCGATGCCGCCGCCGTGGATGGCGATGTGCGACACGATCGCCCCGCCGGGCAGGCGCGTCACGCGCCGGTAGTCGGTGCTCTCGTTCTCATGGGCGGCGAGGTCGGCATAGCGGGCGTAGGTGTCGGCCTGGGGCATGTTCAGCTTCAGGGCGAGGGCGAGCATGCGGGTGATGGCAGCCGGCATGGCCTGGCTCCTTGATGTCACGGCCTCCACTTGCCTGAAGACCCCTGAATGCTGGTGTCCACCTATCTTACTTACTGCGCACGTGCGACTACTTTAAGTGGTTGATGGCTGAAGTCGTTCCCGAGGGACTCGCGGCCGAGGTGAGGTGGAGCGCGGCGCGGACGCGTGTGGGGGAGCGGCGGCAGGCACCAGGAAGACGGGCCGCCTGGTCGGTGTGCTCATCCAGCGGGACCGCCTCTGTGCCGATGCGGTCAGCTGTCGCGGCCGTCGTAACGGCCATACCGAACGGAATCTGGCGCGAGCCGCGAACGGAAGAGAACCCGACAAGGCTCGTTTACCAGCAGGAACTCCGTTGACGCCGAATCACGTTCCATCCCCGCGTCATTGACGGATTCCCAACCCTCGCTCTCCACGATGGCCCCCTGCGACTGTGGTCGCAGACGGGCCGCGCAAGGTCGTACCGGGATCGCATACAACTCTCGGCATTGAGCCCGATGTCTGGCTGAGGTCGTTCCGCCACGGTGATCACATGAATGTGACCGTATTCGGCCTGTCCCTCGCAGAGCTCTTGGTCTTGGCGGCCGCCGTCGTGCTGGCGCTGGCCCGCTGGCTGCCGCCCGGCGCGCGCCGACCCTCGACGCTGGCCGGTGGCGCGGTTCTCGCGGTGACCGGGATTGTGCTGGCCGTGCTCGGGATCCGCTGGCAGCTCCTCCTCGTCCTCACAGGTGGGGGCATCGCGCTGGTGTTCGCCGTTCCCTCCCTGCTGAGGTGGCGGCCCGCGCGGCGGGCTCCATGGTGGCTGGCCCTGCCGGGATCGGCGGCATGCCTGGCGCTGATCCTCGCGGGCGCGGCGGCGGCGTGGGCGCTGCCCCTGCCCGTGTTCCCCGAGCCTTCGGGTGCGTACGCCGTCGGCACCACCGTCGTGCAGTGGAGCGACCCCGATCGCCCGGAGATGGCCACGCCCCGGGCCGATGACGTGCGGACGGTCGTCGTCCAGCTCTGGTATCCCGCGCAGAGCGGCCCCCCGGCGGCCCAGCGGGCGTGGTACCTCGGCCGTACGGCGCAGGAAGCGCAGCTCGTCGCCCGCGGCGAGGCCGACTATCTGGGACTTCCGCGCTTCGTACTCGACGAGCCGCCACGCGCCCGCACGCACTCGGCGCCCGATGCCCCGGTGGCCGGGGGAGGCGACCGGTTCCCGCTGGTGCTGTTCTCACCCGGGCTCGGAGGCGTACGGACGCAGAACACCGCCTGGGCCGAGGAACTGGCCAGCCGCGGGTACGTCGTGGCGGCCCTCGACCACCCATACGACTCGGCCGTCGTCACCCTCACCGACGGCCGGACGATCCGTACCCAGGTCGCGGCCACCGGCGACCAGGCGGAGGACAACAGACGCGCGGCCGGGTGGACGGCGGTCAGGGCCGCCGACCTCAGCTTCGTACTCACCCGGCTCGGCCGCCTGGACCGGGGAGAGATCCCGGGCCCGCTGACCGGCCGGCTCGACACCCGCCGCGCCGCGGCGACCGGCCACTCCCTCGGGGGCGCCGCCGCCCTCCAGGCCGCCCGCCAGGACCCCCGGTTCGCAGCCGTCATCGACCTGGACGGCTTCCCCCGCGACCCCGCGCCGCGACCGTTCCACCAGCCCGTGCTCGCGCTCACCCACGACGTCGAACCGGGCGAGGAGCCGGACTACATCCCGCGCCTCACGCAGGTGCTCCAGCTCAGTACGGCGACGGGCTACCGGCTCACCGTCCCCGGCACGGCGCACCTCACCTTCACCGACGCCCCACTCTTCCTGCCGCCCCTGCCCGCGCTCACCGGCTCCCTCGGCCGGTCTGCCGGGCCGCACATCACCGCGGAGGCCACCGCCGCCTTCCTGGACGCCGCACTCCGCGGCAAACCCGGCGACCTGACCGCGGCGTTGTCCAGGTACGGCCACTTGACCGTCCTATAGCGGTTCCAGGGGCTGGGGGATCTCGGCGGCGCTGGGAGTTGGATGCTGTGGTGCGGTGGCGCTAGGACAGGACATAGACGCTTACCGCTGTGAAGGGAATCCAGCCGGCGTCGCCCGGGGCCAGGTAGAAGGGCGCCCCCTTGCAGTCGACCTCGGGGAACAGGATCACCATGGTGTCGGTGTTGTTGTAGGCCCGTACGGCAGAACTGACGGAATGGCATCCCGCGGCGGGGTTTTCGAGAGCGGACCCTCCTCCGTCGGAGGACCACAGGCCCACCCACCCTTGTGCGGCGGATGCGGGGGCGGCGGCGGCGAGTGCGCACCCTGCGGCCAGAGCGGCGACGACGACGGCGGTGAGACGGCGCATGGGACCCTCCTCGTGGCTCGCTGGAGGCTCCCCAAGCAATACCAGAACAAATGGTAATCGTCCCATTACTGTTAGCCACTATCGATTTGGCCATCCGCCGCTACCGACACAAAGCTGACGGGTGGCCGGGGCCCTGAGCTTGTGCAGTTGCAGAACGGCGCTCGCATGCCTGTCGTCACCGCGGAGGGCGACCGGTACGGCGCGTGAGTGCAACGCCTGGCCGGTCTCCGCCCCGATGCGTGTCGCTACGATCCGATGGTGCGCAATGGTGCTTTCCCCGCAGATCGGCTCGCGCGCTGGTCCCTGGTCGGGTTCTGGGTGTGTTCGGCCGTGCATCTCGTCCTGGTGGCCGTGGAGTTGGAGCCATACGACTCGGTGACCAAGGCGTTGCTGATGCCGCTGCTGGCGGCCTGGGCAGCCAGTGCCGGCGGGCCCGCCCTGCTGGTGGCGGCGTTGCTGTTCTCCTGGGGCGGGGACGTGCTGCTGTCCATCGATGGATGGTTCGTCCCCGGGATGATCCTCTTCGGCGCGGCGCACGTCTGCTACATATGGTGTTTCGTCCGTCGGGGCGCTCTGCGGCGACTGCGGCGACGCCCGGTGGTCCCGCTGCTGTACGGCCTGGGATGGGTGGCGGGCATCGCGGTTTTGTGGTCAGGGCTGGGTGCGATGCGACTGCCGGTGATGGCGTACTCGTTGCTGCTGTTCGCGAGCGCGACGGTCGCCTCGACCCGCAACCGCCGTACCGCCTTGGGCGGGCTGCTCTTCCTGCTGTCGGACACTCTCATCGGCGTCAGACTGGGCGGCCTGCCCCTCCTGCCGCTGCACGGTGTGGTCATCATGGGCACCTACGTCACCGCCCAGTACCTTCTGGCCTCCGGCCTCCTGCGCGACACGGAGCACGCACTCGTCGCCGCCCCTCGGTGAGCCGGGCCGTCCGGTTCGCGATGGGCGGTGGAACTGCGGTACGGCGGCGGTGCCGTCTCCGTGACGTCCCATCTGGCCGCAGCGACTCTGATAAATCGCGATTTTCTCCCATTTACCACGTTATTGACCTCTTGTGGTTCATCAACTCAAATGCAGGTGACCCCATACACCACCCCCCAGCTCATAGGGAGCCACCAGTGAGACGCAATGCCGTGTTAGCCCTGGTCACGAGTGCCGTCTGTGTGCTCGTGGCCACTTCGGTCCCCGTCCCGGCGAACGCCTCCAAGGGCGATCCCGCCGACCTCCTGGTGAAGGCCAGGCCCTCCCTGCTTCACAGCTCGCCCAAGGACACGTACGTACGCCAAGGTCTGATCGAAGGGCAGGGCGGCCTGCGCTACACGACCTACACCCGCACGTACGCGGGGCTGCCCGTCTACGGCGGTGACTTCGTCGTGGTCAGCACCGCCACCGGCGAGGTCCTGAGCACGTCCGTCTCCCAGGACAGCGCCCTGGACGTGGCCACCACACCCAGGCTCGGCGCCGCCGACGCGGTCCGGGTGGCCAGGAGCCAGCTGCCCGAGGTCTTCTCGGTCACCACGCCCCGCCTGGTGGTCATGGCCCAAGGACGCGGCCGGCTGGCCTACGAGGTGACCGTCCACGGCACCATCGACGGCAGGCAGAGCAAGCTGCACGTCTTCGTCGACGCACTGACCGGCGCGGTCATCGAGAAGTCCGACGAGGTCAGGGCAGGGCTGGGTAACAGCTACTACAACGGCAACCCGGTCACCATCGGCACCACCGGGACCGGCTCCTCCTTCGCCATGGTGGACCCCGTACGGCGGAGCGTGCGCTGCGGCGGCATGACGGGCGCCGCCTACACCGGGCTCGACGACAACTGGGGCAACGGCACCGGCACCAACCTAGAGACCGCCTGTGTCGACGTGCTCTACGCGATCGACACCGAGTGGGACATGCTCAAGACCTGGCTGGGACGCATCGGCTTCAACGGCGCCGGCGACGGCTACCCCGCCCGCGTCGGCCTGAACGCCGTCAACGCCTACTGGAACGGCAACTACGCCGTCTTCGGCCACACCACCGACAACCTGCGCCAGATCACCGCCATGGACGTCGTGGCGCACGAGTACGGCCACGCCGTCTTCGCCACCACGCCTGGCATCGACCTCGGCGACAACGAGAAGGCCATACTCAACGAGTCCACCGGCGACATCTTCGGCGCCCTGACCGAGCAGTACGCCAACCAGCCCGCCACCCTCGACCCGCCCGACTACACCGTCGGCGAAGAGGTCAACATCGACGGAACCGGGCCGATCCGCTACATGTACAAGCCGTCGGTGATCCCCGGTCACCCCGACTGCTTCAGCAGCGCGGTGCCGTCGATGCCGCCCGATGTCGGGGCCGGGGTCCAGAACCACTGGTTCTACCTCCTGGCCGAAGGCAGCAACCCGACCAACGGCCAGCCGCCCAGCCCGACCTGCGACTCCTCGACCATCGTCGGGCTCGGCGCGCGCAAGGCGGGCCAGATCTACATGGGCACGCTGCTGCGCAAGACCACCAGCTGGCCGCACACCGCGGCCCGCCGAGCCTCGATGCAGGCGGCCCTGGATCTGTTCCCCGGGTCGTGCCTGGAGTACAACACGGTCAAAGCCGCCTGGAACGCCGTCCGTGTGCCTCCTCGCGCCGGCGAGCCGTTCACGTGCGACTTCTCGGTCGGGGTCACCCCTACCGCGGCGACCGTACAGCCGGGCCGGCAGGTGAGCGTCACCGTCACCAGCGCCACCGTCTCGGGCAGCCCTCAGCAGATCGCGCTGCAGGCCAAGGGGCTTCCGGCGGGCATGACGGCCTCGTTCAGCCCGGCGAGCATCACCACCGGCGCCACCTCCACGCTGACCTTCACGGTCGGCGCGACCACGGCGTCCGGGACCTATGCGATCACGGTGCTGGGCGACGGCGTCGCCCTCGACCACACAGCCACCCTCACCCTGACCGTGATGTCCTGAGCCGATGACCCCGCCGCCAGGGTTCCCACCGGGCACCCTGGCGGCGGAGCGATGCACCAGCGAGGTGAGGGCGCCGGCAAGCCGTGGACCAGGGCCTGGCGTGGGCTGGAGGCCCTGCCGGGGTTCAGCGCTTGGGGCCCGGGGGAAGCCGGATCAAGGCCTTGTCGGAGTCGAGCTTGGTGGTCGTCTGCGACGCGGGCGGGGCCTTGACGGAGACCTTGGCACCCCACCCGGAGTAGCTGGTCTCCAAGGTGACCGGGCCGAGCCCGGCCTTGGCGCTGGACAGCCTGGTGCTCATCGTGCGGGGCAGCCCGGCAGGGGTCACGGTGAGCGTCCAGTTGACCTTTACGCCGGAGGCGAGCTTCCACCACAGTGTGGCGCGCGTCCAGGCCGAGACCCGCTGCAGCTCCGTGACCGTCATGCTCCCCTTGTACGTGTTGCCGCTCCACTTGGAGCGGGCCGGCATGGCCTTGAGCGTGCTCGGCTCGACGGGGTTGATGAAGTCGCCCTGCATGGCGGTGACCCCGCTCGTCCAGCCGAGCGACTGCTTGTACCAGGTCTTGCCGGCGGGAAGCACGGCGCCGATCGGGCCGCCCTTGAGGTAGGACGTACGGCCGATGCGGACGATCCGCTCCGGCTTGTCGAGCGAGGTGGCCTGGGTCTCCTCCTCCTTGGGGGTGGGGTCGAACTCGTCGGCCGTGTCGTCCTTGCCGGCGAAGGTCAGCTTGGCGGTCAGGTCGGAGGCGGCGATGCCGTGCCGGTCGAACTGCAGCCGTCCCCTACGGGTGAGCGAGGTCGTGGCCCTGCCAGGCGTCTCCTGCTGGACGGTCACGCCCCTGCCCGCGTGCCGGCGACGATGCCGGAGATCACATGCTTCTTCATGACGGAAGATCATTCCGTCTGAGGATCACGCCGAGAACACGAAGTCGGCTGATGGTTCAGACGGTCCGGAGGGCACATCGGCCGCCGGATCAAGTCGCTGCCGGCTCGAACAGGCGGTCCAGGTGGTAGTCGATGATCTCGGCCGCGGCCTCGTGGCTGCGCTGCCGGCTCAGGACGCTGGAGGTCAGGCCGTTGGCGAGAGCCAGAAGGCCGGCGACTTCGGTACGCGGGTCACGATCGGGGGCGATGTCCCCGGTCTGCTGCGCGGCGGTCAACCGTACGGTGAGGAAGTTCTCCAGTGCGTTGGGCAGGGTGAGCCCGACCGCGGCGAGCGCCGGGTCGGTGAGGGCGGCGGTGTAGTAGGCGGTCCAGGCCATGGAGTCCAGTTCGCTCTGCTCGTCGAACGGCAGGATCGCGCCGAGAACGGCGGCGAAGACGCCCCGTGGTGTCAGCTCGCCCGCGGCGGCCCGCTGCTTGACCCGGCGGTTCATGCGGGCGCCCAGCTCGGTGAGCCCGGACTCGAGCAGGGCCTGCTTGTTCGTGAAGTAGTACTGGACGACGCGCAGCGAGACCCCGGCCTCGGCGGCGATCTCACGCATCGACACCGCCCGCAGGCCGCGGGTGCCGGCGATGCGCAGCAACGCGGCGGTCAGCCGGCGCCGCCGCTCGTCGTGATCCACCTGTCGGGGCATGCCGGTTTCCTACCTGTTGTTCGTGTCATGCGTTCGAGGTCCCGGGCCGCGCCCGGCCGGGAAAGGTGAGGATGCGCTCGGCGACCAGGTCAGGAGCTTCGACGGGCAACCCGTGGCCGGTGCCGGGCACGATCTCCACGCGCCAGGACGGCACGACGTCGGTCAGCCGCGCGGCCAGCGCCTGCGCGTCGAACAGCGCGCTGCGGGCACCCAGCAACATCTGCACGGGCACGGACACCGCGCGGATCTGCTCGTCGGTGTAGGCGGGCGGGATGGGCACACGCCGGCGGAAGGCCCAGCCGGCCCGCATCAGCTCCACCAGCCGGTCCTCGCGCAGCGCCCCGTTGTCGGCGACGCCGGCCATGCGGTGTCGCAGCGTACGAGGAAGCATGGAGACGACGGCGCCGGCGAGGGCCCAGCGGACGAACCGCCTGGGCAAGGGCGCGAAGCCGCCCGGGTCCACCAGCGTCAGCGCCGCGACCCGGCCGCCCCTGCGGAGGTGCTGTTCCATGGCGGCCCAGCCGCCGGCTGAGAAGCCCGCCACATGTGCGCGTTCGGCCCCGACCGCGGCCAGCACGTCGGTGACCCAGTCGGCGACGTCGGCGCCGGTCGCGAGCGGCCGCCTCTGGACCGAGCGGCCCGGTTCGCCCAGAGGGTCGAGGGCGAGGACCGGGCGTGTACGCGCCAGCGGTTCGATGTAGCGGTACCAGGCCAGCGCGTTGCCGCCGGCGCCGGCCAGGAGCACCACGGGATCCCCCTCGGCGGGCCCGGCCCGGTGGATCCGGACGGTGCCGAGGCGGGTCTCCACGTCGAAGGCGTCCACCGGCACCGGCCACAGCTCGCCGAGCACCCGGTCGTAGACGGCGTAGTACTTGTCACGGGCGGAGTCGCTGGTGAAGGCGGACGGTCGGTCAGGCGTGCGCATCGTGACCTCCATCTCCTGAATGGATACAGTCGTATCCTAACAAGCCGCCATCGAGGCCACGACGCTCAGGCGGTACGGCCGTTGCGCGCGTCTCCGCCGGTCAGGTGAGCACTGTCACGGACGGGCCCGGCTTCGTGAACCGGATCGCCGGGTTTCCCGATCGGAGGATTCAATGTAGGTTAGCCTAACCTAACTAAGGAGCCCTGTGGTGGTTGACCCTTTTCGTGCCTTCGACGTCCAGGTTCGAGGCCTGCGGCGGCTGAGCCCGTCGTTTCTCCGCGTGACCTTCACAGGGGATGACCTGCACGAGTTCGCGGACAACGGCTGGGACCAGCGCATCAAGCTGGTCCTGCCGATCCCCGGCGCGGGCGTGACGCGCTTCCCGCGCGGCGCAGACTGGTTCAAGCAGTGGTACGCCCAGGGCGACGAGCGCAACCCGCTGCGCACCTACACCGTCCGCGCGGTCCGCCCCGAGGCCGCCGAGGTCGACATCGACGTCGTCCTGCACGACGACTGCGCCGGACCCGCCGGACCGGCCGCCCGCTGGATCGCCGCCGCCGAATCCGGCTCGCAGGCGGCCCTCTTCGGCCCGAACGGCCTCTACGACGGTTTTCACGGCGGCCTGGAGTTCCGGCCGCCCGCCGGTTTCGGCAACGTGCTGCTCGCCGGGGACGAGACCGCCGTCCCGGCGATCGTCGGCATCCTGGAGCGCCTGCCCGCCCATGTCACCGGCGAGGCCCTGCTGGAGGTTCCGTACGAGGAGGACGTCCTCCCGGTGGTCACCGCGTCAGGAGTGAAGATCACCTGGCTCGCGCGCGGCGACGCCCCTTGGGGCGCTCGCCTGGAGCCCGCCGTCGTGGAGGCAGCGGCCAGGATCCTTCCCGCGGGCGCGGCAGGCGTCGAGCCCGAGGAGGTCGACGTCGACACCGAGATCCTCTGGGAGGTCCCCGAGGACGGCGACAGCCCCTGCTACGCCTGGCTGGCCGGCGAGGCGGCGGTGATCAAGCGCCTGCGCCGCCACCTGGTCTCGGAACGCGGCATGGACCGCAAGGCCGTGGCCTTCATGGGGTACTGGCGCCAGGGCCGCTCCGAGGACGCGTGAGCCCGCCATGACCGACCCCCTGCTCGCAGGCTGCGCCGACCACGCGCTCACCGGCACCGACCTGTGCCTCGGCTACGCGGGCCGCCCCGTCGTCGACGGCGCCCGCATCAGCCTGGCCACCGGCGCCGTCACCGCCCTGGTCGGCCCGAACGGCAGCGGCAAGTCCACCCTGCTGCGCGCCCTGGCCCGGCTGCACCGCCCCGACTCCGGCCAGGTACGGCTGGCCGGCGGCGCCGATGCCCTGGCCCTGTCCGCCCGCGACTTCGCCCGCCGGGTGACGCTGCTGGCGCAGAGCCGTCCCACCCCGACCGGCGTACGCGTCAAGGACGTGGTCGGCTACGGCCGCCACCCCCACCGCGGCCGCTGGCGCGCGGGCGACCCCGGCGGACCGGCGGCGATCGAGCACGCCATGGAGCTGACCGGTGTGAGCGCCATGGCGGGACGAGCCGTCGACGAGCTGTCCGGCGGCGAGATGCAGCGCGTGTGGCTGGCCACCTGCCTCGCCCAGGACGCCGGCGTGCTCCTGCTCGACGAGCCCACCACCTTCCTCGACCTGCGCTACCAGGTCGAGCTGCTCGAACTTGTGCGCGACCTCGCCGACCGGCACGGCGTGGCCGTCGGCGTCGTCCTGCACGACCTCAACCAGGCCGCCGAGATCGCGGACCGGGTCGTACTCCTCCAGGGCGGCCGGGTGCGCGCCGACGGCGCGCCGCACGAGGTGCTCACCGAGGACCTGCTCACCGAGGCCTACGGCATCCGCGTCGAGGCCACGATCGATTCCCTCACCGGACTGGTCCGCACCAGGCCGCTGGGCCGCCACTTGGCGATGAAAGGCTGAAAGATCCCATGCGTTCCCTCCCGGCGGTCATGGCCGCCATGCTGCTGCTGACCGCGTGCGGCACCACCGAGGCCCCCGTGGCCCCCGTGGCCCCCGCGACTCCGGAGCCGTCGGCCAGTGCGGCCGTCCCGATCACCGTGACCGACGCCCGCGGCAAGCAGGTCACCCTCGACCGGCCCGCGACCCGCGTCGTCGGCCTGGAATGGGGCGAGGTCGAGATGCTGGTCGCACTCGGGGTCCAGCCGGTCGGCGCGGCCGACGTCAAGGGGTACGGCACCTGGGTCACCGCGGCCCCGCTCGACGCCTCCGTCAAGGACGTCGGCACCCGCCAGGAGCCCAGCGTCGACTCCATCGCCGCCCTCCAGCCGGACCTGGTCGTCATGGAGTCCGACGACGCCGGACTCATCGGCCAGTTGGAGAAGATCGCCCCGGTCATCGTCGCCAAGGGCAGCGACGCCGCCGCGAACCTCACCCGTATGAGCGCCGACCTGACCATGCTCGCCACCGCCGTCGGCAGGACGGAGGAGGCGGCCAAGGTGATGGCCGACTTCGACGCCGCGATGGCCGACGGCAAGGCCAAGATCGCCGCCTCCGGCTCGGCCGGGCAGAAGTTCATGATGGCCGACGGCTGGAAGGACGGCAGCAAGATCTCCATCCGCCCGTTCGGCAAGGGCTCCCTGGTCTCCGACGTGGCCGAGCGGCTCGGCCTGGCCAACGCCTGGACCGGCGAGGTCGACAGGCAGTGGGGCCTCGGCAGCACCGACGTCGAGGGCATGACCGCGGTCAAGGACGAGAACCTCCGCTTCTTCTACAACGCCTCCGACGGCGCCGACGTCTTCGCCGACCTGGCCGGCAACGCCCTGTGGAAGTCGCTGAGCTTCGTCAAGCAGAACCGGATCAGCAAACTGCCCGACGGCATCTGGACCTTCGGCGGCCCGCTGTCGTGCCGGCAGTACGCCGACGCCCTGGTGAAGGCCTACGCCGGGTGATCACCGCAGTCGAGGCCCCCGCGACGCCGCTGCGCAGGCTCGGCGTCGCGGGGGCCTTCCTCGTGACCTTGGCCGTCATCACGGCCCTCGCCGCGCTCCACCTGACGCAGGGCACCTCCGACACCGACCTGTTCGCCCTCGACGACCAGGCGATGAATGTGCTGGTCGCCTCCCGGCTGCCGCGGCTGCTGGCGGCGGTCAGCGTCGGCCTCGCGCTCGGCGCGGCGGGCGCGCTGCTGCAGTCGGTCGCCCGCAACCCGCTGGCCTCGCCCGACACCCTCGCCGTCAGCAACGGCGCCTACCTGGCGGTCGTGCTGGCCGCCACCTTCGGCCTGAGCCTGCCGGCCTTCCTGTCCGGCGGCCTGTCCTTCCTCGGCGGCCTGGCCGCCGCCGCCCTGGTGCTCGCCCTGTCGGCGGGCGGCCGGACCGGCACCACCCGGCTGATCCTCGCCGGCTCCGCGACCGCGCTGGCCCTGCAGTCGATGACCACCCTGCTCATGATCCTCTTCCAGGAGGAGAACACCGGACTGTTCGCCTGGGGCAGCGGCTCGCTCGTGCAGAGCGACCTCGGCGGCGTCACCCAGATGGCCCCGGTCGTCGTGGTGGCGATCGGGGCGGCCGTCGCCCTCGGCAACCGTCTCGACATCGCCGGCCTCGGCGACGACACCGCCATGGTGCTGGGCGTCAACGTCCGGCGGCTGCGGCTGACCGTCGTCGTGCTCGCCGTCATGCTCTCGGCCGCCGCGGTCACCGTCGCCGGGCCCGTCGGCTTCATCGGCCTGTGCGCGCCGGTCATCGTCCGCCTCCTAGCCCGGCGGCTGCCCGAGCTGAGCCGGCACCGCGCCCTGGTGCCGCTCTCGGCGCTGGCCGGCGCGGTCATCCTGCTCGCCTCCGACATCGCGCTGCGTTTCGTGCTCGGCGCGCGGGCCGGGGTGGACGTGCCGCCGGGCGTGGTGACCGCGATGCTGGGCGCGGGCGTGCTCATGTGGCTGGCCCGCCGCCATCGCGACGCCGGCCCGACCAGGCAGCCGCCGACCGTCCGCACCGCCGACCCCGGCCGCGCCGCCTTCGCCGTGATCCTCCTGTCCGGTACGGCGCTGCTGATCGGCGCGGTCGTGCTGGGCCTGCTCGGCGGCGACACCTGGCTGCTGCTCGGCGTCGTCGCCAACTGGCTGCAGGGCCGGACCGGCAAGGCCCTGACGTACGTGCTCGACCAGCGCTGGCCCCGCGTCGCGGCGGCGGTACTGGCAGGTGCGGCGCTCGCCGTCTCCGGCGCGGCCTTCCAGGCCGTCTCCCGCAACCCGCTGGCCGAGCCGGGTGTGCTCGGCATCACCGCGGGCGCCGGAGCGGCGGCCGTCGCGATGCTCACCCTCGTGCCCATGGCCGGGATCGCCGTGGTGTCCGGCGCCGCCGGGCTCGGCGCGCTCGCCGCCTTCGCCCTGGTCTACGTGCTGGCCTGGCGCGGCGGGCTCAGCTCCGACCGGCTCGTGCTCATGGGCATCGGCGCGCACGCGCTGTTCAACGCGGTCACCGTACTGATCATCGTCAAGTCCGATCCGTGGAACACCGCCAAGGCGCTCACCTGGCTGTCCGGTTCCACGTACGGGCGGGTCCCCGGCCAGCTCCTGCCGGTCGCCGTGGCGCTCGCGCTCTTCCTGCCGCTCGCTCTGTGGCTGCGGCGCGACCTCGACCTGCTCGCGCTCGACGAGGACACGCCCCGGGTGCTCGGCGTGCCGCTCGAACCCGTACGGCTGCTCGCGCTGGGCGGCGCCGTCCTTCTCACCTCCACCGCGGTCTCGGCCGTCGGCGTGGTGGGATTCGTCGGCCTCGTCGCCCCGCACGCCGCCCGCGCGCTCGTCGGCGGCAGGCACGTCCGGCTCCTGCCCGCCGCGGCGGTGCTCGGGGCGGTGCTGGTCAGCCTCGCCGACACGCTGGGGCGTACCGTCATCGCACCCGCCCAGGTGCCGGCCGGGCTGGTCACCGCGCTGCTCGGCACGCCGTACTTCGTCTGGCTGCTCTGGCGCTCACGCGCCGGCCGTCCCTGACAACGACATCGAACCCGACGGCCGGGGCGGCCGTCCAATCGATCATGGGAAACCAGAGTGTGAGACGATCGCCGGCGCTGCTGTGCGCCATGGCCGCCCCCGTGCTCTACGCGGTGGCGAACCTGGTCGCGATCCAGGCGGCCGCCCACCCGACCGGGCTGCACCCCAGCTTCGAAGAGCCCTGGAACGACTGGATGTTGCAGCAACTGGACAGGGAGCTCGGGTCGGCGCGGGCGTGGACGTTCGGCATCACCTTCATCCTGGCCGCAGAGGCGGCCTTTCTCGGTGCTCTGCACGACTGGCTGAACCGCCGCCCCAGCGTCGCCCGCGTCCTGCCGCGTGCGGTCGTGGGCATTGGTTACCTGATGAGCCTCGCCCTGGTCATCGTGGCCAATCCCGCGACCTCACTGTGGGAGCTCAACGATGACAGCGCTCTCGACAGCATGGTCCCTGAGTGGCACTTTCCCGTGCTGGTCGCCATCGGTGTGGTGACCCTGGCCGCGGTGGTCGGCTGGTTGTCCGGCACGGCCCGGCACCGTGCCGCCGATGCTTCTCGCCGGGAGGTTCCGGAGAACGGCGACGTGTGATGTCAGGGTGCCTCACCGCGTCCGTCCCGCGGGGCGAAGCTGCCGGGGTTGATCACGAGCCGACCATGGGCGAGGCGTGAATCCACCAGTACGACCTCTTCGTCGTCACGGGGGGTGGCATGACAGGACAGCACCTTCCCCAGGCCGCGCACCGGCAGAGCAAGCGATCGGGGCAGCCGGCCGAGCAGGTCGAGATGGTCTTCGCGCAGTTGTCCGGCGGCCCAGGGGGCGATCGGATCGGGGATCGAGTCGCGCCGGCCACGGCGGTGTTCGAGGAGTTCGCGGTCCGCGTTGCCGCTGATCCAGACGATGCGGTCACCGAGACCGATCAGCAGGTCGAGGACCTGGTTCGGCTGCGGGCCGGCGGTGATGTCGCCGGTCAGGACGGCCACTCGGTTCAGCATGGCCGCCAGTTTGACTGGATCAGCACATACGTCGGCCTGCGGCGTCAGGACGGGAGGGAGAAGCCCTCGGGCGGCGAGCCTTCGGCGAACAACATCCGAACCTGAGCGGTGTCCTTCCGCATCTCCCGGGCCCGCCGGTATTCGGGAGAGTCGTACCACTCCCTGATCCGGTCCATGTCGGGGAACTCGATGACCACGAGCCGGGAGAAGTCCCACACACCTTCGACCGGCTCGGACGTGGGGCCCGCCACGAGGTATCGCCCACCGTGGCTGAGGATGGACGGCTGGGCCACGGCGGCGTAGGCCAGGCCGGCCTCTTGGTCGAGCACGTCGACTCCGACGATGACGTAAGCAGGCACGGGTTCTCCACATCTAGGACACGGCGTGTACTTTTGACACGCTGGAACCTAATGTACTGCTGTAACCTGAGTCAACATGAGCAAGGAAGAGGGCGAAGGCGTCGTGGCCGTGGCGAGCCGCCGGGAGCGCCTGCGGGCGGAGACGAGTCACGAGATCAAGGCCATCGCGGTGCGGCAGATGGCCGACGGAGGGCCGGGGGCCATCTCGCTGCGTGGCATCGCCCGCGAGATGGGGATGACCCCACGGGCGATCTACAGCTATTTCCCCACCCGAGACGACCTGATCACGGCACTGATCAGCGAGATCGCCGCCTCGCTCGCCGAGTCGTTGGAAAGCGCCAGCAACGCCGTGCCCGACACCGATCCCGGCGGCAGGCTGATGGCCTGGGGCCAGGCCCTGAGGGAATGGGCGTTGGCCCACCCGGAGAGCTTCCGGCTCTTCTACGGCCAGCCCATCCCCGGCTACCAGCCCCCCGAGGACGGGCCGGTGGACCGGACGGCACGCCGGGTGTGCCGCGACCTCACCCGCCTGGTGGCGGCCGCATGGCCCCACGCCCGGCACCACCAGCCCGAGGACACCTCCTGGTCCGATCTTCACCCGGATTACGTCGCGAAGATCCGGGCAGACCTCCCGGACGTGCCGCCGGCCGCGGCGGCGCTCGCATTGCGTGTCTGGGGCCGGATGCACGGCCTGGTGGCCCTGGAGATCGACGGCCACATCCATCCCGTCGCGGGCAATCCGGCCGCGCTGCACCGCGCCGAAATGCTCGACCTGGTCAGGTCGTTGGGCCTGGCCTAGTGCCTTCAGCCGCCGGCGGACCCGAACCGGCACATGTGCCGTCCCGTCTAGGGTGGGCGCGTGGCCGAACGGAGTCCCTTGATCATGCGCAGGCTGCGGCCGGGACACTGGGTCGCCGTCGACGTGTTCGTGGCCGTTGTCCTGGCGGCCGGGTTCTCGGTGGCCGCGGTGCTGGTGCCGGAGTCCGCCCGGGTGTCGCCGTACGCGGCCGTGCCGGTGATCGTGCTGGCCTGCCTGCCGTTGGCGGGGCGGCGCCGGTGGCCGGTGGCGGTCTGCGCGCTGCTCCTGGTGGCGGCGGCGTTCGCGCCGTTCGCCGGGTGGGAGGAGGCGTTCGTGCCCTTGGCTGTCGCGCTGCACGCGGTGGCGCTGCTGGAGGCGCGCCGGACGGCGGTGGCGGCGCTGTCGGCCGCGCTGGGGGTGACCGCCGCCGGCGCCGTGATCGGCGCGCCCTCGTGGACGGAGGCGGTGTCGGCGTGCGGATTCGCCTGGACGGCGCTCGGTCTGGCGTGGGTGATCGGCCTCGCCGTACGGGAGCAGCGCGCGTACGCCGCGCAGGCCGTCGCCCGGTCGGCGCAGGCCGCGGCCACGGCGGAACGGCTGCGTCTGGCTCGTGACGTGCACGACGTCGTCGCCCACAGCATGGGCCTGATCTCCATGAGGGCCGGCATCGCCAACCACGTCGCCGCCACGCACCCCGAGGAGGCGGGCGAGGCCCTGACGATCATCGAGGAGACCAGCCGGAAGGCGCTGGTGGACCTGCGCGGCCTGCTCGGTCTGCTCCGCGACGCCTCGGGGGAGCGGGACCGTCCGACGTACGTGTCGGACTCGCTGCGCGAGCTGGTCGCGGCGATCTCGGGCGGCAACGTACGGGTGGAGCTCGACGTCGAGCCCGGCCTGACGCTCGGCGACGAGGCGGCCGTCGTCGTCCACCGCCTCGTGCAGGAGTCACTGACCAACGTGCTCAAACACGCCGGGCCGGCCCGATGCCGGGTGGCCGTCGGCACCCGGGCCGAGGGCGAACTGCTGGTCGAGGTCGTCGACGACGGTCGCGGAGGTGCGCCGCGTGCGGGAGGCCACGGGCTGGCCGGGCTGGAAGAACGGGTGACCCTGCACGGCGGGACGTTCTCGGCGGGACCGGAGCCCGGCGGCGGCTTCGCCGTTCGCGCGAGGCTGCTGTTGCCGGACGGTTCCGGGAAGGACGAGAGGTGAGCACGTTCACGGTGCTGGTCGCCGAGGACCAGGCGTTGTTGCGCGCGGGGTTGTGCCGGCTGATCGACACCGCCCCCGACCTGGAGACCGTAGGCGAGGCCGGGACGGGGGAGCAGGCCGTGGAGCTGGCCCGCGGCCTCCGGCCCGACCTGGTGCTCATGGACGTCCGCATGCCCGGCCTCGACGGGATCAAGGCCACCGAGCTGATCCGGGCCGACCCGGTGACCGCCGGGACGCGAGTGGTGATGCTGACCACGTTCGATCTCGACGAGTACGTCTATGGCGCGTTGCGGGCCGGAGCCAGCGGATTCCTGCTGAAGGACACCCGGCCGGGCGACCTGCTGGAGGCGCTGCGCATCGTGGGGGAGGGGCAGGCGCTGCTGGCCCCGTCGGTCACCACGCGCCTGATCGGGGAGTTCGCCCGGCGCGCGTCCACCGGGATCCCGGCCCGGCCGGCGGCGGGGCTGGCCCGGCTGTCCGGCCGGGAGCGGGAGGTGCTCGTGCTGGTGGCACGCGGACTGACCAACCCGCAGATCGCCGAACGACTCGGCATCGGGCAGGCGACGGTCAAGACCCATGTCCGCAGCCTGCTGGCCAAGCTCGCCGCGCACGACCGGGCGCAGCTCGTCATCGCCGCCTACGAGGGCGGCGTGGTCACGGCCGGCGGGCAGGCGACGTCAGCGGCGGTAGGAGACCTCGGGGAAGGCGGCTGACGGGCCCTGCAACAACGCCTGCGGACGGCCGCGCAGGTGCTGCTCGAAGAAGGCCGGCGGGTAGGCGCGCTGGAAGGCCAGCGCCCGTTCGGCCGGGATCGTGCCGACGACCTCCTCGAGCTGCTCCTTCCCCAGCCCCAGCGGCCCGGCCGACATGGGGATGAGCAGGACGTCGTCGCCGAAGGAGTTGTGCGCCGCCCCCTTGAGCGTCACGTTGAGCCGCCAGCCCCGCAATCCGTCCCAGAATTTGCGCAACGTCGGGTTGGTCGCCATGCCGCCCTTCCCGTCGGTGTCGACCACCATGTACGGCCGGTCGAGACCGGACTGCGCGACCTTGCCGAACACGGCGCCGTCCAGGCCGAGCCCGGCCTTGATGCGCGGGTCGGCGTACATGGCGGAGGAGGTGGCCGCGCCGCCGAGCGAATGCCCGAACATGCCGATCCGCGTGAGGTCGAACAGTGGCCTGCCGTCACGTCCGGGCAGCTTCTCCTCCAGGGAGGGCAGGCTGTCCAGGACGAACCGTACGTCGGCCACCCGGACGTCGACCGCCTTGGCGAAGTCGGTCAGCTCGGCGCCCGCCTCCACCCGGCCGCCGGGGAACTCCACGACCGCCGCGTCATAGGGATGATCGATGGTGATCACCGCGTATCCGCGGCTGGCCAGCTCCTCGGCGAGGCCGGTGCCGTACGCGCGCGAGGCGTTGGCGCCCGGCGAGTACAGGACGACCGGCAGTTTGCCCAGGCTCGTGTCGGCGGGTGCGCCCTCGTGGCCGTCGGTCCTGTCCAGCAGCACCGAGCCCGGCTCCAGGTCGTTCATCTTCAGGTACTGATCGGCCGCCGCCTTCGGCATCCAGGGGGCGACCGGGTGGGCCTGCACGTCCCGGGCCGGGTACCACAGGCTGACCATCAGCTCGCGCTTCCTGCCTGAGCCGTTCCAGGGATCCGGGCGGGACCGGTCGACCAGGTGGACCGAGACGGTCCCCACCGGGTGCGGGCCCGTCGGCTTCGGGACCGTCAGGCGCTGCGGTGGGGTGGAGCCGCATCCGGCCAGTGTGAGGGCCAGGGCGGTGATGATGAGTGCACGTTTCACCCCATTTACGTTGCCGGTCGTGTACGGCCGCCGCCTCTGGCGTGGGGAGGATCTCCCGCTCAACCCAGGAGGGTAGAAGCCGCTCTCAGGAATGGCGCTCACGGACGAACCGAGCACGCGCCGTGGTCGGCGTGCAACGCGATCGCGTACCGTCGCGATAACCCCGTGAGAGGCGAGACCGCGAACGGAGGCGACGAAGGTCCATGCCGGGGCGTCGAGGCAGGCGGAGGGCCGCCGCCCTGGCCGTTGCCGCAGTTGGGGTGGCCGCGGTGTCCGCCCTGCTGACGAACTTCGCCACCGCCGGTCCGCCGCCGGAGCCGTTCGCCTCCAGCCCGTGGCTGACCTACGTGGCGCTGGCGGCCGTCACGGTGATCAGCGCGACGCTGGCGGTCCGCATGCTGGCGAGCGGGGAAGGGCCCTCGGCGCAGGACGGCGGCCCGCCCGCCTCGAAAGCGCGCTCACGCGCGCTCGGCGACGTACGACGCGAGGCGTCAGAACGTCTGGAGATCGGGCTCCCGCCCCTGCGCCTGCGCTTCCGGGAGGCCCCCGAGCTGGTGCTCGCGCCGGTGGAGGACGCCGGGCACCGGACGCTGCGTCCACGGCCGGATGCGGAGATCGTCTCGGTGTTCGACGACCTCCGCGGGTCGATGTTGCTGGTCGGCGCGCCGGGAGCGGGCAAGACCACGGAACTGCACCGCCTGGCGCTGGCCCTGGCCGAGCGGGCCGAGGCCGAACCGGAGGATCGCGAACCGGTACCGATCGTGCTCTCGCTGGCCAGCCGTTCCGGACTGCGCGGCGACGTCTCGCCGCGCCGACGGCTGACGGGCGTGCCATGGCTGCGGCGGTGGTCCGGCTGGTCCAAGGTGTGGCCGTTCCGGCGGCGGGAGCGCGACACCCGGCAGCGGCCCGCCGGTCCGCCCGCGCTGACGGTGGAGGATCTGAAGGAGTGGATCGCGCGGGCCGCGCGGGCCCGCTACAAGATCCCGGCCGGCGTCACCAAGCGCTGGCTGGCCGACGGCGCGCTGGTGCGGGTCGTCGACGGCCTGGACGAGATCCCTCCCGGGGAGCGGGAGGTGATGGTACGGCTGGTCAACGAGCTGCATGCGGGCGATGCCGCTCCGCCCGTCGTCCTGACCTGCCGCAGCGGCGAGTACGAGAGCCTGGACGCGCGCCTCCGGCTGGAGGGCGCCGTACGCATCGAGGCGCTGACCATCGAGGAGGTGCGTGCCTACGCGGACGCGGGCGACGAACGCTTCGAAGCGCTGCGTGCGTTGTTGCGGCAGGACAGCGACCTCGACGCGCTGGTGACCACACCGCTGTGGTTGCAGATCGCCGCCGACGCGAGCACCGGCGGCTCCGGTTCCGGGCTGCCCCGGCGCGTGCTGCCCGGCGAGCTTCTGGCCCTGTACGAGCAGACCATGATCACCTCACGCCCGTCGCCGCGCATGCCGCCGGCCCGGGCGCGCCGCTCGCTGCGCCGGCTCGCGGCCGTGGACGGGGAGGACGATCTGCGCACGGTGTACCGCTGGATCGACCCGTCCCCCGAGGCGAGGACCCTGGCGCTGCTGCACGGCCTGCCCTGGGCGGGAGCGGCATGGGCGGCGGCCGGCCTGGCACTGCCGCTGGCGAGCCGGCTGGGTTTCACCGTGGCCGGTTTGGCCTACCTCGTCGCGATCTTCGTGCTGGTGGGGGCGGCCCGGGAGGTCTTCGCCCGGCTGCCGTTCGTGACCGGCTCGCCGTCGACGGGGACGCGGCATCTGATCGCGGTGCACGCGGTGGGCGCGGCGCTGGGGGTCACGTCGGGCGGCCTGCTCTGGCTGGGAACATGGGCGCTGACCGAGCTGGCGCGCCCCCTGCCCGGGCCCGTCCACTGGCTTCTGCTGCTGTCCGCCCTGGTGGCGGCATCAGGCTGGGAGACCGTCACCGCGCCCACTCCGGCGGGCCGGGCCGTGACGGGCGTCATCCTGGCGGGCCTGTTGACGGCGTGCTTCCTGCTGCCCGCCCTGCCCGTGTTCTACGTGGAGATCTACGCGGCCTTGCTGGTGGCGTTCCTGGCCGCGGTGGTCCTCGCCGGCGCGGTCGTCCTGCTCGTCCCATCGGCCGCGTCCGGCGCGGAGGGGAACGACGGCCCCGCGCGCGCCGTGGACGCCTTCCCCGAGGTGGTGACCAGCCGGAGCATCCTGCAGAACGCGGTGAGCAAGCGGATCGTCGTGCTGGCCGCGGCAGCAGCGGCGGCGGTGGTCCTGGTGACGGACGAAGGCGACTTCGACGGAGAGACCGGACTGTGGTCGATCGCGGTCCTGGCGCTGGCCGTCTTCTGGCTCGTACCGATCGCGATGATCGAGCCGGGGTCGCCGGTCAGGGCCGTGCACCACCTGATCATGCGGGTCGCGTTGCCGCTGGGCGGCTGGCTGCCGTGGCGGCTGATGCCGGTCCTGCGTTTCGGCGCCGAGCGGGACCTGCTGGTCGGCGCGCTGGGCCAGTACCGCTTCCGCCACCCGCTGATCAAGGAGCATTTCGCCGGCGCACTCGACCGGCGGGACGCCGAGGACGCGGCCGGCTACCCGGCGTCCCACGCGCTGCTGGCCGCCCGGGTCCGCGACCTCCTGGCGGAGGAGGACCGGCTCGGGATGGTCGTGATGTCGCAGGCGGCGGACGGGAGGCCCGGCGAGCCGATCCCCGTGACCGACCTGCCGGGCCGGCTCCAGGCGGAGACGCTGCTGGTCGGGCCGCCCGACAGCGGCGGCCGCATCGTCCTGGCCGAACTGGCCGCGGCCCTCCTGGACCCGGCCGACGCCACGCCATCGGAGGCCTTGGCGATGCCGGGCGGGCTGCCCGTTCTTGTGGATGTCCGTTCCTGGAGGCCGCCGCCGGAGTGGCGGCGGGGCGAGAGCGCGGACCATCCGCTGGTGGCCTGGCTGGCGACGCGCGTCGCCGCCGGCCACCGGATCCCGCGTGACATGGCCGCGCGGTGGCTGCGCGCCGGACGCCCGACCCTGCTCATCGACGGCCTGGGCACGTTGGCCGAACGACGCGTCAAGCCGCTGCTGGCCCTCCTCGCCGAGCTGTGCGAGCGGTACGGGCTGCGCTACGCCGCCCTGTCGCCCACGGCCGTCAAGGGACCGCAGGCGTTCACCATCCTGCCGCTGCCCGGACCGGTCCGTGCCGCCTACCTCACGCCGGAGCTGCTCAGGATCGCGGCCGGCGACACCGGCGTGTGGGACCTGCTGATCCGGCCGGGCCGGCTGCTGCCGATCGCCCGGGGCGCGGGCCGGCATCCGGCGCGCTACGGGTTCCTGGCCGGTCTCGTGGCCCATGGCCTGGCCCGCCGTCCCGATGACGATCCCGTACGGACGCTGCGGTCCCTGTCTCTGGCCGCCCGCGCGACCTTCCTGTCGACCGCGTTGTCGCCGGTCAGCGCCGACCTGGTCCGGCGTCTGTGCCTTCCGGTGGTGTACGTCGCCGCGATGATCACCGGGCTCGGACTGCCCCTGGCGCACCGGTATGGGTGGCCGGCGGCAGCCGCCTGGACACCCCTCGCGATGCTGGCTGCCTGGCTGACGGCCGCCTCCCTGCTCCGGCCGCGCTCGCGCTGCGCGATCGCCACGGCCGGCCGGCGGCGGCGGATCGTGTACGGGCTGTGCGGCGTGCCGCCGGGCGTGGCGCTGGGCCTGATGGTCGCGCCGCTGGCACACGTGCTGGGGCTCGCGATCCCGGCCTTGACCCGGTACGTCACGGGGCAACCCGATGTCCTCACGCCCGTCCTGAACGTCTTCCGCACCGCCTTCGAGGCCCTCGGCTGGACGGACACGGAGATCTCCACCTGGACGGGCCCGGACCTTCGTGTGCTGGTCATGCTGCTGTTCTGGGTCATGGTCCAGAACTTCGCCGACCTGTTCCACGGCCGATTGGACTTCGGCGCCAGGCTGGTGGTGCAGCTCCTGGTGCTGGGCGCGGTCTTCCTGCTGTTCGACGGGATGTCCCCGGCGCGGCTCACGGGCACCTTCTGCCTGGGGGCGGCGTTCGGCGCGTCCATGGTGGTTCCCGTTCTGTGGCTCAGGCTGGCCGAGGGGGAGGAGACCGGATCGCCGGACCGGCCGCGGGTGAACCGGTCCGTGCTCGCGGCGCTCCTCGTGATCCCTCTGCTCGCCGGGGCCGTCGAGCGGGGTCTGCTGCCCGGCGTACTCGGTGACCTGCGTCTGCTGCTCCTGGGCGTACCGGTCGGAGGGGCCGTGGCGCTGCTGCTGACGACGCCGATCTTCCTTGTCTGGGACATGGTGGTGCGCGCTCTGCCGGGGGTGCCGCGGTTCCGGTCCGACCGGTTCCTGGCCGGGCTGCGCGCGGAAGGTCTGGATCTGAACCATCCGCTGGTCCACGCGTTCGTACGGCGCATCGATCCGGACGAGGGACTGCCGCCGCCGGACGGGCACGACGCCGCCGTACGGGCGGAGCTGATCGCGAGTGTGCGGGCGGGACTGCCGGAGGTGCCCGCCGATCCCGGCCTGATACGGCGCTTCGACGCCGCAGCCGGCACGCTCATCCTCTCCGGCACGCACGCTCCCTCAGACACCCGGCACGACCGGCGCCAGGCGTTGTACGTGCTCGCCGCCGAGTTGCTGCGGCGTGCCGAAGCCGAGCCCACCGCCCCCGTCCCCGTCGTCCTGCCGGCACCGCGTGCCTTCCCGCGTACCGGACCGGCGCGCCGCCGGGTCACGTCCTGGGTCGCGGGGGAGTTGGCCCGCGAGCACGGCGTGGACGTGGAGACCGCGATCCGCTGGCTGGGCGAGAAGCGGCTCGCGCTCCTGATCGACCTGGGCCCGTGGACGCCGATCCGCCTCAGGCGCCACTTGCGGCTGGTCACCGAATGCGTCACGGCGCTCGACCTGCCGTACGCGCTGACCGCGGAACCGGCCCGCCGCCGGCGACGGGACCGTCGTACGTGGCGCGGCGGTACCTGTCACGCGGGTTCGGCGCGGCCCCCAGGGGGCGGAGGGGCCGTGACCTGCCGGGAACCGAGCTAGCCGAGCACCGGGTAGTTCGCGCGGAACACGTTGTGCGGGTCGCGGGCCCGCTTGATCTCCCGCAGCCGCGCGAGCGCACTGCCGGAGAAGGACTTCTCCGCCGTCTCACCGGGGGCCAGCAGGGTGTACGGCTTGCGACCGCTGACGTAGGCCTCCAGGTCGGCCACGACCTCGGCCTGCTTGGCGCGCGTCGCATCGGCCACGTGCGGCAGGCCGAGACCCAGCAGGCCGAGCAGGTAGGGCTCGGCCACCGCGCCGCTCGCACCGGCCCCTCCACCCGGCTCGGCGAGCGCCCCACCCAGGTGCCTGATCTGCAGGTTGATGAGCGGTTCGACCGGCTTGGCCAGCAGGAGGTCCACCGCGTCGGCGTCCAGGCCGGTGAGCAGCTCCGCACGAGTGATGGACGGGACCGGATCGGTGGGCTCGGCGGTGATGCGACCCAGGTCGGCGACCGGGACGACGCCGCGGTTGTCGGAGATCGCGCCCTCGATCTTGTCGAGGCGTCTCAACAGGTCCTCACCCTGAGCCGCCTCACCCAGGTAGGCCAGGTCCAGCGTCACCATCGGCGGCGCGCCGGGAGGCTGGAACCGGTTGATCCAGACACTCAGTTCACGCGGCGCCTCGGCGGTGATCTCCAGGAACGCGTCGTACACCTCCCTGGTCCGGTGCTCCGGCCAGATCACGCGGCCGCCGTACAGGGACGGCGCGGGATAGAGGTCCAGTTCGAGGGCGGTCACCATCGCGAAGTCCCCGCCGCCGCCGCGCAGCGCCCAGAACAGCTCGGGATCGGACTCGGCGGTCACCCGGCCCGGCTCGCCGTCGGCGTCCACGATGTCGAACGCCCGCACGCTGTCGGAGGCGAAGCCGTACTTGCGGCTGAACCAGCCGACCCCGCCGCCCAGGGTGTAGCCGGTCACGCTGACCCCCGGCGCGCTGCCGGCCAGGCCGGTGAGACCCAGGGGACCGGCCGCGGCCAGCACCTGACCCCACTTCACGCCCGCGCCCACGCGGGCCACGCGCTCGTCCGCGTGTATCTCCACCTGGTTCAGCAGGCCGGTACGCAGCAGGATCAGGCCTTCCACATCACCCGACGCGCCATGCCCGCTCGGCTGCGCGGTCACCGTCAAACCCGTGCGCCGCGCGTGACGTACGAGCGCGGCCACGTCATCGGCATCCGCGGCCTCCACCACGGCCGCCACCGGCTGCCTGACAGTCAGGTTCCATGCGGCGGCCGACTGTTCGAAGCCGTCGTCACCGGCCAGGAGCACGCGCCCCTTGAGCACACCGCGCAGGTCGTTGATCGTCATCGTCGTCTCCATCGAGTTCTCAGAAATGTGAAGAAATGCGCCGGATGTTCTAGCGGCGCTAGCTGTGATAGCGATGGTAGTCCTACCGAAGGCAGAATGTCTAGCGCCGCTAGATTGACCATGTCTGCCACAGTCCGAAGATCGAGGAGCGCTGACGACCGGCGTCCGGAAACTTCGATGAAGAAATCCGGGTGGCGGTGTCGGATCGGGGTGGTGGTGTTCGCAGCAGGGGTGAGGCCGGCGTGTACCGGCGCGCTGACCCCGCGGTGTGCGCCGGCCGAAGCACCCGCACGATGAACCACAATGTCTTGACACCACAGGAGATGATCTTCAGATGCAGTACCTGATTTCCGTGATCCACGACCAGGCCGGCCTTGCCACCCCGGACGAGGACGCGGCGATCGACGTGTTCAACGACCGGCTCCGGACGGAGGGCCACTGGGTCTTCGCCGGCGGGCTCGCCTCGCCCGCCACGGCCACCGTCATCGACAACCGGGGTGCGGAGGCGCTGGTCACCGACGGGCCCTTCGTGGAGTCCAAGGAGTACCTCGCCGGCTTCTGGATCATCGAGGCCCCCGACCTCGACGTGGCGCTCAAGCTGGCCGCAGAGGGGTCGAAGGCCTGCAACCGGAAGATCGAGGTTCGGCCGTTCCTGTGAACGGGATCGACGTACGCGAGGCGGTCACCCGGGTCCACCACGAGGAGTGGGCCCGGGTGGTCGCCGCCCTGACCAGGCGCTTCGGCGATCTCGACGTCGCCGAGGAGGCGGTGGCCGAGGCGTTCGCGACGGCCGTGGAGCGGTGGCCGGCCGACGGCCTGCCGCCCAACCCGGGCGCCTGGCTGACCACCACCGCCACCCGCAAGGCCATCGACCGGCTCCGGCGCGAGAACAGACGCGACGACAAGCACAGGGAGGCTCAGATGGTGCACGACGACACCCCACCCGAGCCGCTGGGCGCCGTCGACGACGACCGGCTCCGGCTGATCTTCACCTGCTGTCACCCGGCGCTGGCGATGGAAGCGCGGGTGGCGTTGACGCTGCGCCTGGTCGGCGGTCTGACCGTGCCCGAGATCGCCCGCGCGTTCCTGGTACGGGGGACCACCATGGAACAGCGCATCACCCGCGCGAAGGCCAAGATCAAGGCGGCTCGCATCCCCTACAGGATGCCGTCCGCCGACGATCTGCCGGCTCGTGTCTCCGGCGTCCTGGCCGTGCTGTTCCTCGTCTTCAACGAGGGCTATCTGGCCAGCGGCCCCGGCACCGATCCCGTACGACACGATCTGACCACCGAGGCGATCCGGCTCACCCGCCTGATCCGCGCGCTCCTGCCGCGGGACGGAGAAGCGGCCGGGCTGCTGGCGCTGATGCTGCTCATCGAGGCCCGCCGTCGCGCCCGGGTCTCGACGAGCGGCGAACTGGTCCCCCTGGCCGAGCAGGACCGCGGAGCCTGGGACGCGGAACTGATCGCCGAAGGTCACCGGCTGGTGCGCGAGCGCCTGGCCGCTGCAGCCGCCGGGGCGGCCCCGGGCCGCTACCAGATCCTCGCCGCGATCAACGCGGTGCACACCTCCGCCCGCGACATCCGCGACACCGACTGGTCGCAGGTCCTGGCCCTGTACGACCAGCTCGTCCGCCTCGACGCCTCACCGGTCATCGCCCTCAACCGGACCATCGTCGTGGCCGAGCTCGACGGGCCGGAAGTGGCACTGGCCATCCTCGACCGCCTCGCCGAGGTACTGGCCGGCTATCACGCCTACCACGCCACCCGCGCCGACCTGCTGCGCCGGCTGGGCCGCAGTCAGCAGTCACGCGCGGCCTACGACCGGGCCATCGAGCTGGCCGGCAACACCGGCGAGACCGCCTACCTCACCCGCCGCCGCGACCAGCTGCGCTAGCGTCCGCGCTTGATCGGCGCACGTGACTCGGCTTCGCCTCCTCAGGGAGTCGGGGCCGGTCAGTGATCTGGACTCCGGTTTGCGCTGCCCTGGCGTGTCGGTCCGCGAACGTTACCCGGCGGCGGCGTCCAGGAAGATCGCATGGGGCATAAACGCGTGCGGCTGCCTGGACCGCGGGCCGCCGCTGCGCGTGCGTGTGGATGGGATCTGATGAGCAACGCGACACCGCCGATCGGACCAGGGCAGTTCGAGACCGGTGACATCGGCAGGCTCTCACGGGACGTGAACCTGTTCCGCGGTGACGTCAACTATCCGCAGAAGCTCGTGCAACTGCCCGGCGTGCCGGGTGACGACACGCTCGCGGTCGGCGTCGCGCTGCACTACCGCAGCAACGTCAGCGACCAGGTCACCCAATGGAACCTGGACGCCCCCACCGGGATCGCCGGTCTGGGCTGGTACCTCGCCTGGGACAGGATCGAGGCCGTGGGCACCGGATCCGTGAGCGCCGCCACCCGGTACGTCTACTGGTCGGCCGGCGTCTCCAACGCGCTGGTCGCGGACTCGACGCCATGGCCGCGGGTGAGCCTGGACGCGGCCGCCACCGCCACGCTCGCCGCCGGCACGGTGTCGGCGGACGTCGTGGCCGCCTTCGCCGCGCAAGGCGTGCCGCTCGACGCGGGGGCGACGGTCGCCGGCGGCGGCACGGACTGGACGATCAGCGACGACACCTGGGAGCGCGTGTTCTCGGTGGCGGCGACCGCCACCGGCGCCGAGGTGTGCGACGGGGGATCGCGCTTCCAGTTGCAGGACTACGAGTTCTGGCAGATCTCCTACTACGCCGGCTACGAGAAATGGGAGATCACGACGGACTCCGGCGAGGTGCGGACGTTCGGCGGCGGGCTCGGCAGGACGGCGAAGCAGTATGCGACCAGCGCGGGCAACAGCGTCGAGTGGGCGGTCAAATGGGGCGGGCCGTCGGGCACGTGGACCGGGCCGTCGACCGTGGCCACGGATCAGCAGCAGTACGCGAGGGCCTGGAACCTGAGCACGCGCCGTGACCGCTGGGGATCGTCGGTGTCCTACGCCTACAACGAGTTCCCCAGGGGCGCGGACGGCCTGCTCGGGAACAACGCCGAGCAGCTGGTCGGCACCGGACTGCCGTACACCAAGGCGATCTATCCGACCAGCGTCACCAGCGTCGCCGGCCAGGTCGTGACGTTCCGCTACGGCGACAAGACGTTCACCGCCGACGCGCAGGAGTACCTCGACCCGCACAAGCAACTGCAACCGGCCGGGGCGCCGGAGACGCCGCCGGCCGATCTCGGCACGGCGAACGCCTATCAGGACCGCTACGAGACCCTCTACCTGAGCGGTCTCGAGGTGAGCGCCTCGACCGGTGCGCCGCTGTTCGCGGTCGACCTGGACTACACCGCGCCGCGGGTGGTGTCGACGACGCCGGCGGAGCTGTCGGCGACGGCCGTCAAGCGATATCTCGCCGGGGTCAGCGAGCGCAACGCCGCCGGGGCGACGCTCCCCGGCTACGCCTTCGACTACTACGTCGACGCCGCCGACGGCCCGAACCTCGGCGCGCTGCGATCGGTCACCCACCCACAGGGTGCCGTCGCCACCTGGTCCTACGCCGAGTCCAGCCTGGACGTCTGTGATCGCGCCACGCCGGACATCGCGCCGGCGGCGGCGCTCGGCGCGGGCGCGACCCCGCTGGTCTGGAGCGGCGCGGACTACGTCGTGTCGGTCTGGCTCAACGCCGAGCGGACGATGGCGACGCTGGACGTGTACACGTGGCTGGGCCGCTGGTCGCACTGGTCCGGCGGCACCGTCTACGACGACCAGGACAACCCGCTCGACGCGGGCGACACCGAGGTCGTCACGGGCGACGACACGTTCGCGCTGGCACTGGTCGCCGAGGACGACAGCCGGAGCCACGTCACGCTCTACAGCCGCACCCCGACGCGACCGGACCAGTGGGCGGCGACCGGCGTACCGGCGCTGACCGGCGTGGCCACCCTCACCGCCGGCAGCGCCTTCATCGCCGCCGTGCTGGCCGACGGCTCGTCCTACGACCTCTACCGGTGGGCGTGGGACTGGCGGACCGGATGGTCCGGGACGGACGAACCGGTGCAGAGCGGATCTTCGCCGCTGTTCGCGCTCGCCGCCGCGGAGTGCCTGCTGGTGGCCGAGACCTCCGTCGACGGCACCGACGTGTCGCTGGCCTGGCTGGACGGGTACGCGACCTGGCACGACGGCGACACGATCGCGTTGCCGGGACACACCGTCGGCGACAACGACGACCATCAGGTGCTCTGGGACGCCGGCCCGTCGGTGGCCGCGCTGTCGTTCGCGGAGGGCCGGCCCGGCATGACGTACGGGGTTCAGCTGCTGCGCTGGGACCTGACCTACCACTTCACCGACACCGACTACGCCGGAGGGCTGCAGGCGGAGCCGATCGACGCCGACCAGCCGGTGTCGTGGCCGCCCCAGCCGGAGGTGGTGGACGGCGCGTTCGTCGCCGTCCGCCAGAACCTGTTCCGCTTCGACGCGGGAACCTGGCACAGCACGAGTTTCGCCACCTCCAGCCAGGGGTGCGGCTGGCTCGCGTTCGCCTACGGCGACGACGTCGCGGTCCAGGTCGTCAACGACTACACCGACGCGGCCACCGAGCTGATGGCCTACGACCCGGACGGCGACGGGTTCGCCGCCCAGCCGACGCCGATCACGACAGCGCTGCCGCAAGGCGGCGACATCGAGACCCAGGGCTGGCCGTCCGCGTCGGGCGGGGACTTCATCGTCGCCCGCAACTCCGTCTTCTACCGGGGCACGTCGACGACCTGGGCCGAGCCGGTGCGGCAGCCGGTGTTCGCGCTGACGTCGACCTCACAGCTGGCCACGGACGTCGACTCGCGCAGCATCGTCAACCAGGCGCCGGCCTTCCTGGCCTATCTCGTCAGCGACGCGGCGGTGGCCGCGGACGACGCGGTCCAGCTGCTCGTCCTGCGCAACGGGGGCGTGCTCCAGCCGCTGCCGGACACGCTCGGGAGCTCGGCGTACTACGTCCCGGGCGTGTCGCCGGGCTCCGCGGACGGCCAGTGGCCCGCCGGGCCGTTCTCCCTCGTCGCCTACGCCGCCACGGAGGGCGGGTTCAGCCAGGCGGCGTCCTACCGGGTGTACCGGTACGCCGGTCAGGCGATGAGCGGCCCGGTCACCGCCTACCCGGTCAGCACGCTGGTCATCGGCGACGGCTTCGGCGCCACGTACACCACCGCGTACGAGTTCGACGCGGCGACGGCGGCGTGCGATCCGACGGGGCAGGTCGTCAAGTACTACCGGTCGGCGGTGTACGACGGCGCCGGCGATGCCCGCACCTCGGCCTTCGGGCGCACGGTCTACTCCTACCTCAACGGCACCCTGCCCGGGGCGAGCGATCTGTGTTTCGACGGGCTGCTGCGGCAGACGGCCGCGTTCGCCGGCGCGTTCACGTTCGCGACGGCCATGTCAGGCGCGCTCGGGCTCGACCCGGACGCCGCGCCCGGCCCGCCGCAGCCCGTACCCGACGGCCTCGCGCAGGCCTTCGCCGGCGCCGGCAGCACCCTGGGCAGCGGCGCCACGGTGCAGTACCTGCAGATCGACGGCACGTACCGCTACTGGGCGGTGGCCGACCCGGCGTCGGGCCAGGTCTACAACATCGACTACACCGGCGACCCGAGCGCGCCGGACGCGGTGCGCGTCTTCACGGGGACGCCGGTGCACAGCCGCACGACCACGTGGACGCTGTTCGATCAGCGCGGCCGGTCGCCGCAGGATCCGGCCCCGCAGCCGATCTACGGCACCTACGTGCGCCCGGCCGAGGTCGTCGAGCGCCGGGACGGCGTGCCGATGACGACGACGCTCGACTACGCCCCGATCGACCCGCTGCGCCCGTTCCTCGTCCCGGCTCCGTTCTCCGGCGGCGTCGTGGGCCGCGGCTGGCAGCTCACCACGATCACCGGGAGCGTCGAGACGCACGCCGAGCGGCTCACCTACGGCTACGAGCAGTATCCCGGGCTGCTCGCGGCGAACCTGCTGAAGCCGGTGGTCGCCTCGCTGCACACCGTGAGCGTCGACGGCGCCGCGACGGTCACCGTCAACTCCACGGCGACGACCTGGTCGTCCTGGTCGCAGCCGGGCACGGGGCTGGGCGTCATGGCCGCCGCCCGGCAGTGGGCGTGGACCGGCGACCCCTCGGGCGGCGACGACGGGAGCTTCCCGTTCGACGGCACTCCGGACCCTGCGTACTGGGTGACCACCAGCACCGCGACGGCCGTGAGCGCCCGGGGCGCGGTCTCCGAGTCCGCCGACCCGGCCGGGACGGTCCACGCGACGCTGGCCTCCGCCGACGGGCTGCTCGACATCGCGCATGTCGCCAACGCGAGCTTCACCGCCGGTCAGGCCGCCTACACCGGGTTCGAGACCTACGAGGACCTGACGGGGTGGACGCTCACCGGCGGGGCGGAATGGGACGACACCGACGCGCACACCGGTTCGAGCAGCCTGACGCTGCCGGGCGCGGGTGCGGCGGCCACCCGCGCGGCCCTGTCGCCGAAGGCCGACCAGACCTACGTCTTCACCGCCTGGTGCAAGACCGGCGCGGGCTTCACCCCGGGCACCTCGGGCTGGACGTTCACCGTCACCGCGGACGGCACGCCCGCCTCCCGGTTCCTGCCGTTCCCCGACACCGGTGGCGCCTGGGCGCCCCAGTCGGCGGCGATCGCCGTGCCGGCGGGCGGCGACATCACGCTCACCATCGAGGCCGCGAACACCACCACGGCGGCGGTGCACACCGACGACGTCACCGTGGTGCCGCTGACCGCGCAGTTCACCGCCCGGTCCTACGACGCCGCGAGCCGGCTGCCGCTGGCCCGCATCGACCGCGCCGGGCACACCTGGCACATGATCCGCGACACCTTCCTGCGCGTGATCGGCGGCACCACCTCGACAGGGGCGCCGTCGTCCCTGCAGCTCAAATACCTGTCCCGGCAGGGCAATCCGGACGGCTTCGACTGCGCCGACCCCAACGGGTCGCTGGCGGTGAGGTGTTTCTCCGGCGGCAGCCACCAGACGTTCCGGGACGGGACCGGATGGCAGGCCGACTGGACGCCGTCGGCCGCCACGGCGTTCACCGCGGCCGGCGGCGTGCTCGCCCATCAGCCGTCCGCGCAGAGCGACTCGCTCGGCTACGCGGAGTCGCCCGGGCCGACGTACGCGCTCTACGTCGAGCTGGCCCCGCTCGGCGACGGCCCGCTCCGGCTCACCGACGACTTCGCGATCACGGCCGGTGACGACGCCGCCGTCACCTTCGACCCCGCCACCACGCAGTGGCGGCTCACGCTCGACGGCACGCCGGCCGGCTCACCGGCCTCCGTCACGGGCCCGCCCACGTGGTGCCTGCTCGTCCTGATCGGCGGCCGGCTGATCTTCTACGCCGACGGCCGGCAGCTGTTCGCCGAGCAGACGCAGGCGGGCGGCGCGCCGGCCGCCGTCGTCGGCCGCAACGGGCTCGCCATCGCCAACCTCGTGCTCCTCGACGGCCCGGCGCTACGGCTCAAGCACAGCGACGCGACGGGAGCGGCCCGCCAGGATCACATCCTGACGAACGAGGACTACCTGGTGTCGCAGACCATCCGCGACGGGCGCGCCCGAAAGATCGCGCGCACCGAACCGGCGCCGGGACTGTTCGGCGGCGGCGCGTCCCTGCCGGTCCTGGCCTACCGCGGCGGGCTGGTCGACGTACCGGCCTTCCTCGCCGGGCTCGACGGCGACGCGACGATGACCGGGGACGTCGCCGACTGGTACGACGGGACCTACGACACCGACGACGGCGGTTACCCGTACACGCGCACCGTCCTGGAACCGGCGCGGCACGCCCGCCCGGTCGAACTCGGCTTCCCCGGCATCGACCACGCCGTCATCGACCGCGGATCGACCACGCCGGCCGCCCGGGCGACCGTCCAGTTCGGGTACGACGCGAACGAGGAGGCGCTGCCGTACGGGCTGAACCCGCCGGACGCGACGTTCCGGCTCACCACCCGCACGGGCCAGACGAAGACCGCGATGACCACGCTGCGCGACGCGAGCGGCCGGCCCGCCGCACGCTACGCCCCCGCCGGCGCGGACGCGGCACTCGACACGGTCGCGCCGCAGTACGCGAACGGGACGGCCGACACCGTCACGGCGTTGCCCGACTCCTACACCTACAGCGAGCCGGCGCAGTCGCTCACCCACCGGGAGAACGCGGTCGGGCAGGTGGTCGAGGACCTCTCGCCGGACACCGGGACCACCCGCTACCTGTTCGACCGGGGCGGGCGGGTGCGCTTCGTCCAGGACGCGGCCGCGGCGGCCGCCGGTCTGTTCGCCTACCACACCTGGGACGTCCTCGGCCGGCGCCTGTCGTCGGGCACCGTCACCCTCGGCTGGGACTCCGGCTCGCTCCAGCAGTACGCCGACGAGCCGTCGTGGCCGGAGGACCAGACGGAGACGCCGTACCAGGTGACGCGGCGCTGGACGTACGACGGCGACGGCGGCGATCTCGCGGCGCTGGACCACGTCGTCGGCACGGTGGCGGTCACCGGCTCGGGCGCGTCGTCGTACGAGGTCGCCGAGAGTTTCGGCTGGGCGCCGGACGGCACGCTCGCGAGCCGGACGGTGCGGATGAGCCAGAGCGGGAGCACGCTCGGCACGTTCACCACCACCTACGAGTTCGACAACCAGGGCCGGGCCACCCGCGTCGGCTACCCGTGCGCGGCCGCCACCGGGCTCACGGCCGTGCGCTACACCTTCGACGGCCGGGACAACATCGTGGGCGTCGCCGACGACAGCGGCACCCTGCTGGCGTCCTACGTCTACGACCCCCGCGGGCGGCCCGTCACGCACACCTACCCCGGCGGCTGCGCCGGAGCGGCCTCCTACGACCCGCTCGGCCGGCTGGACTCCCTCGCGGTCACGTCCGGAGAGACGGCCCTGTCGCTCGAACTCACCTACGACGCCGCCGGAAATCCGCAGACGCTCGTCGAGTCGATCAGCGGCGACGGCGTCAAGGACACCGCGGCCGTGCGCTACAGCCACGACCCGCTGCAGCGGCTGCTGAGCGCCGACGACGCCGACGGGACACGGACGGTCGGCGTCGGCTACACCACCACCGCGGGCCTGACCGACCAGAACGGCAACATCCAGACGCTCGCGCGCGGCGGCGGCGACCCGGCCCGCTTCGGCTACGCGTCGGGCACCAACCGGCTCACCTCGGTGACCCCCGCCAAGGGAAGCCCGGCGACCTACACCTACCAGGCCAACGGCCTGCTCACCCAGCGCGGCGGCGACGACCTCACGCTGACCTACCTCGACGCCACCGCCCTGCCCGCCACGATCACCGGCGGTACGGGCGGGACGACGCTGACCTTCGCCTACGACGTCAACGGCTACCGCCGCGTCAAACAGTCCGCCGGCGACGACACGCCGGCGCTCTACGTGCACGCCGGCACACCGGGCCCGCTGCTCACCGTCGACGCGTCCGGCACCCCGACCGCCTGGGTGTACGGTCCCACCGGGCTGGTCGCGATGACGCGCGGCGGCCTGCGCCACACGATCGTGACCGACCACCTGCGTTCGCCCCGGCTGGTCCTCGACGGTGACGGCACGCTCGTCGCGGCCTACTCCTTCGACGTGTTCGGCCGTCAGGTGCTGGCCCACGAGCCGTCGCCGGGCTTCGTGCCGATGTTGTTCACCGGGCAGGAACTCGACGCCGAGACCGGCCTGTACGCGTTCCCGGCCCGCCTGTACGACCCGTCGATCGCCCGGTTCCTCAACCCCGACCCGGCCGGCCAGTACGCCAGCCCGTACGTCTACGCGGGCAACCAACCGGCGCTGCTGACGGACCCGACCGGCGCGATGACCGCCATGGGCGAGGCCGGCATCGAGACCGCCCTCACCCTGCTCATCCTGGCCACCGCGATCGCCACCGCCGGGGCGACCGCCGCACTGGTGCCGGCGGCGTTCACGGCCGAGGGCATCTTCGGCGGCCTGGCCGGCGCGGCGGTGACGGGAGCCGGCATCGGCGCCGCCGGTGGCGGCATCATGGGCGCGGCCGGCAGCGGGCTCGAATACGCCGTGACCACTCCGCCGGGCAACTGGAGCGGTAAGGCGTTCGGCCTGGAGTTCGGCATCGGCCTGGCCGCCGGCGCCGCCGGAGGGCTGGTGACCGGCGGCATCAGCGGGGGGCTGTCGTCCGTGCTGGAGCCGGCGGCGGCGGCCGCCGGCGCGGCCGCGGCGCCGGGTGCCGAGTCCGTCGAGGCCGCGGGGGCTGCCGAGGCCGCGGGGCCGCCGCTGGCGCAGGCGGTGCAGGAAGGCGGCGGTGCCATCGACGAGGTCGCGCCGACCACCGAGGCCGAGCCGCCCGGGGCGCAATCACAGGCCGGCGCGGCGCAGGAGCGGGCGCCGGCGCCCGCCCGGCCCGCCTCCGCCGCCACGCGCGCGCTGCAGTACGCGAAGCCGGGGCTGGTCCGCGGCCTGATCGCGGTGACCTCCGGCGGGCCCGGCGGCGCGGTGCAGGGGGCGGTGAAACAGGTGATGTGCAACGTGGCCGAGGACCGGCCGCTGCGCCAGGGCGTCGGCATGGAGAGCCTGTCCTACCTGGGCTTCGGCATGGGGACGTCGCTGCTGGGCGTGGTGGCCCAGAGCGGCGCCGAGTGGGGGGACATCACCGCCGGCACCCTCAAGACGGCCTGGACCAACGACCCGTGGGCGACCGTCGCGATCCCCGCCCTGTCGCTGGTGCTCCTCGGCGGCGGCTACCTGTGCTACACGAATCTACGGTTCGGCTTCTAGGAGGAGTAATGGCTCATCTCAGCGTCCGTACGCAGAAGATGCCCTCGGGCAACGCCTTCGCGTCGCCGGTCGTGTTCGACTTCAGCGGCGACATCGGACAGGGCGAGCAGATCCTCGCCTACGGCGTCGCGCTGAGCGGCTTCCTGCTCAATTACGTGACCAACTCGCTGGACTGGGCCGAACCGGTGGGAGCCGTCGGCGCGTCCCTGACGCCCAACCTGTTCGGCGACACCGTCGTCCTGGGCGGCAACGTCATGCTCACCGACTACCACGGCGACACCGCGCGCTGCTTCTGGGACGGGGAGTCGGACCCCGCCAGCGTCGTGCAGGCGACCGCGCTGGCCGTGATCGGCACCTCCGCCACGACCGCGGTCTGCGGGACGACCTTCGGCCTGAAGTCCGGCGCGGACTCGCCGCCGATCGACGTCCCCGACGGCGCCGAGAACCTGGCGTTCCTCTCCGGGTTCTCCGTCGCCAGCGCCACCGGCGCGCGCGGCTACATCGGCGGCCTCACGCTGAGCTCGGGCGTCTCCTCGCCGCTGAACGACCAGGTGCAGGTCAACGGCACCACCGCCCTGACGGACTTCCAGTCCGACGGCACCGTCGACATCGGCCTGCTGTCCTACCTGCCGGACCTGACGGGGTTCGACGTGGTGCGAACGGTGGACGTGAACTGGTCCGCGCCCGACAAGGAGAACGGCATGACGGGAACGTTCCAGGCGACGTTCACCATCCCCGACGGCTACTCGCAGATCGTGAACGCGGCCATCCTGCTCCAGGACGTCACGATCGTCTACGGGGACACCACCACTCTGGAGCTCATCGAGGCGATGCAGTCGTCCGACCTGACCATCTCCGGCGCCCAAGTATCCGGAAGTTTCATCCTCAACATCTACAACCCGGACTGGGGCGCCACAACCTACATCACCTCAGACAGCACCGCGACGCTGGCCGTCGTCGCCCAGTTCGCCTGACAGGAGCGCTACCATGCCGATCGCCATCCAGACGCAGAAGATCACCGGCAGCAACTCGGGGACCTTCACCTTCACCGACACGGTGGGCCCCTTCGTCTACGCGCTGAATTACCTGAACTGGCAGACGCAGCCGCCCAACGCGCAGATCCAGAACATCGGCGTGTCCCTCCAGGTGGGCAGCGACGCCGAAGCGGACCCGGCGACCGTCATCATCGACCAGACCCTGCTCATGGACGACGTCGACCCGTCCTCGTCCTACACCTACGTCACGGTCGTCGCCTGGATCGGTTCGGACGACCCGCCGGGGCTCGTCATGCAGAACCAGCACGGGATCCCGGTCGACCAGATGTCGTCGCAGGCGGCGCAGAAGCCGTTGCCGACGTCGTATCCGCCGGTGTACGCGGTCGCGGCCATCTCCGGTTTCTCCTACACCTTCGCCGAAGACGACTCCGACTTCCTGAGTCTCGGCGTCGGCGTGGGCGTCACGTACCCGCTCACGTCGCGCACGCCCGCGGTGTCGGCGGTCGCCACCGGCATCTGGACCGGCGACTCGGCCTTCTCGGGCACGGTCGACGCCGCCGTCATCGCGATGACTCCCGAAGGAGCCGGCCTCGGCCTCGGCCTCGCCTATCTGCCCAACGCGGCCCCCGTGACCCAGACCATCGGGCCGCTGCCCGCCCTCGGGGGCGCGAGCGTGGCCTCGGCGGCCTTCCTGCTGCAGTCGTTCTGGCCCCAGTTCGACCCCACGCTCGATCCCACGCCGGACATCTCGCAGATCTGCTTCGGAGTGTCCCCGACGTCGGTGATGCTCAACGAGCCGGACGTCGGGGAGGTGACCGCCGTCTCCGAGCAGGGACTCCAGGACAATGACTACAACGGGTCGGGGGCGACGGTCACGGCCTCGAACGCGCTCGTGAACTACCTCCTCGTGGAATGCTCATGACCTTTCCGCCTCGGCTCTCCGCACTCAAGATCTTGCTCAGCGCCTAACGGTGCGAAGCCGTCCTCAACGACCGCGAGGACGTCGCCGAGATGCTCCACCAGAGTGCTGAGACGGTCGGGAACGTCGGCGGGTCGCGATGGAGGGAGACGTTGACCGCCCTGCTGCGGCAATCCGAGCGGCAGTGACCGCGGCCGGTGAGGGGCGCGAGCCGGTTGCGGCCCGGCTCAGGGCATCCAGTTCTGCGCCCAGTACTCAATGGTCTGCTTGCGGTTGAGCACGAAGGTGGCGCGGTAGGTGCCGCCGATTTTCGCGTTGTGCACGCGCGGGCGGCGATCTGGAGCACGCGCGCCTTGGACTTCCAGCTTCGGGTCGTCCAGTCCTTGGTCGGGGAGTGGGAGTCGTGCCGCAGGGTTGTCCACGTCCCTGCGGCCTCGGCAGTGCTCTTCACGTTCTCGGTGACTCTGGGCGCCTGCGTCGCGCTCACGGGCGCCGAGAACGAGGTGAGACCCAGCGTTAGCGTCGCCGCACAGGCCAGGCCGGCCAGCGGCGCCTAGCGGCGAGAATCATGGAACTTTGTCAGCGTTCATGGCAATTACTCGTGTCATGTTCGAGGACATCCGAGAGGCGACAGATGCGACACGAGAGCCAGGCGGCTCCCTCCTCCTGGCCCCACACTGCCGAGGGCCCGTCGCCCTGGCACGAATCCGAGCGGTTCGCCGTCCTGTTCACCCGTCACGCCCCCGAGCTGAAGCGCTACGTCATCCGGCGTCTGGGCCCTGAGCCTGCCGACGACATCGTGGCCGAGACCTTCGCCGTGGCCCTGCAGCACCTGGCGTCGTACGACGGCAGCAAGGGCAACGAACGGTCCTGGCTCTACGGGATCGCCACCAACCTCGTCAGCAGGCACCGGCGCCGCGAGATCGGCCTGTACAAGGCGCTGAGCCGCACCGGCGCCGACCCTGTGATCGAGCCGTTCACGGACGAGGTGGACCGGCGGGTGAGCGCGGGCGTGGCGAACAGGCGGCTGGCGAAGGCGCTGGCCGGGCTCTCCCAGGCGCACCGGGACACGTTGCTGCTGGTGGTCTGGGCCGAGCTGACGTACGACGAGGCCGCGGCGGCGCTCGACGTGCCCGTGGGGACCGTCCGGTCGCGGGTGAACAGGGCGAGGACCAAACTGCGCCGGGTGCTGTCCGACGCCGATCCGGAAGAGGGGTAGACCATGGTCGACGAGATCGAGATGCTGCGCCAGATGCGTGACGAGGTTCCCGAGCGGCCCGACGTGTCGGAGGTCCGGCTCAGGATGACCGTGTACATGGAGCAGGCTCCCGCGCGACGGCCGCGACCCGCGTACCGGCTGAGGTTCGGGCTCGCGCTGGCCACAGCGGGTGTGCTGGCGGCCGCGACCGCGGCGGTCCTCGTCCCGGACCGCGGGGGCGAGGAGGAGACGCGGCCGACCTCGCCGAGCGCGGCGACGGTGCTGGAACGGGCCGCGCTCATGGCGACCCGGAGCACACCCGTCGAGATCAGGCCCGACCAGTGGTTCTATCTCAAGGAGTCGCAGCACATGGGAGCCGATCTGCCGACGTTCGAGAGCTGGGACCGCATGGACGGGACCAGGTCGGCGCTGCGCCCGGAGGGCCGGGAGCTGAAGGTGGGCCCGGCCGAGAAGGGACCGACGACCGTGCGGCGCACCCAGCAGGAGGTGGAGGCCCTGCCCACGGACCCCGACGCGCTGCTGCGACACGTCCGTGGCGACGTTCCGGAGCGTGCGCCGTTGTCGATCTGCGGACCGTCCTGCCCGCCCGAGATCGCGCAGGACGCCAAGGCGTTCGGGACGATCGGGTGGTACCTGAAGTTCGGGCCCGTGATTCCGCAGGACACGGCCGCGGCCATGTTCCGGGCGCTGGCGAAGATCCCGCACGTCTCCGTCGAGGAGAACGCCACGGACATGGACGGCCGCCCCGGCGTCGGCGTGGTCTTCGACGCGGGGGAATCCGGCAAGCTCTACTACGTGCTCAATCCGGGCGACTACCGCTACATGGGGGTGAAGACCGTACACGACGGTCAGAGCATGGGTATGTCGGTGCTCGGCTCGGGGATCGTGGACCGGCCGGGTGACGCGCCCTGAGTCAGCGCCGGTCGGTCAGAACCCCGTGGTGGGGCTTCCGGCGCGGGCACCTCGCCGGCTGAGGCGGTTGCCGGCGCCGCTCCCCGACGGGCGGGGTGGCGTACCGGATGTTGCGAAAGCGGCGAACGCCGTCCTGTTCCGTGCCTCGTACCTCGCCCGAGGTCGTCATGGCGGTGAGGAGCGCCGCGGCCGCTCGTGTGCGGCCGGTCATCGTCCGCGGCCGCTCTGCTTGGCCTTCTTGCTGCCCCAGCAGGCCAGCAGCGCTCCGAGGACGGCGGCCAGCGCGAAGCCCGCGAGCCGCGTCGCGAATCCGCCGGGCAACCAGGCCAGCAGACCGGCGTTGTCGTGGTCGGTCAGCAGCCGGATGGCGCCCTGTGCTCCCAGGACCAGGAGCAGCATGCCGATGATCAGCACGGTGACGTGCTTCATGAGGGGGTTCGTCTCCTCTCGCCCCGAAGGGCCGTGATGGCAGGCGTGAACACGCCTCCCACTGTTTTATGGTGCGTTCGAACCATAACACCGGTCTTGATACGATCGCACCACAAACGGGTCGCAGGGGAGGGACGGCATGCCGAAACTGGTGGACCATGATCAGCGCCGCCGCCAGATCGCAGCAGCCGTATGGCGCCTGGCCACCCGTGGCGGCCTGGAGGACGTCACCTTGAGGCAGGTTGCCGCCGAGGCCGAAGTCTCCGCCCGGCTGCTGCAGTACTACTTCGGTACCCGCGACCAGTTGCTGCTCGGGGCGCTGAAGATCCTCAACGACGACGCCGAGCAACGGGCCCGCGAACGCCTCGCGCTGCTCGGCGACGCGCCCGGCATGCACGCGATCGTTCGGGGAGTGCTGCTGGAGCTGCTGCCGCTGGACGAGGAACGGCGTAACCGGCACCTGGTGTACGCCGCCTACTTCGTCCGCTTCCTGACCGACCCCGCCCTGGCCGAGGTCGCCCGCGCCGCGCCGCTCGCGCTGGAGAACCTCGTCGCCGGCCTGATCGCGCAAGGGCAGGAGCTCGGCCAGGTGCCACAGGACGTCGACGCCGCGGCCGAGGCCGTGTTCCTGCTGGCGGGCGCCGAGGGGATTCAGTCGAGCGTCCTGCTGGGGCAGCGATCCGCCGCAGACGCCGTAGCCATGATCGACCACCAGCTCGCCCGCGTCTTCACCACGACGAACCACGAGTGACCGCCTCCATGAGCCTCGACGCAGACCGACGGTTGTCAGAGGCGGCGAATCGATCTGCCGTCAGCGCATGACCTGGCCGGCCTTCGTCGCCGGCTTCAGGTGCCTCTCCGGCCGGGCGTAGGCGCCGGTTCCCCGGTTCAGCCGGGGCGGGTCTCGGTGCGCCGGGCGGCGACGCGGGCCTGGATGCGTTCGAGCACAGGGCATGTTCGCCCAGGCCACCGAGACGGAGCGGCCGAGGTCGTGCGACCAGATGTAGGCGCCGACCAGGATGCCCTTGCGGCCGTGGATGCCCGCGCTCGGGTACCACACCTGGGTGATGTCCCGGGTGGTCCAGGAGATGCCGCCGTAGATCCCGTGGTCCTGCTCCCACCAGCGCCGCTGTGCCTGGAAGGCGGTCTTGACGGCGGGCGGGTAGACGCGGGCGCCCGCCTCCACGGCCGCCTTCACCTTGGGCGAGAGGTCGTTGTCGATCGAGCTGACGACCGGCAGGGGGACGGTCACGATCACGTGGTCGGCGTCCCACGTGCTCACCCGTCCGGTGGCGCGGTCGCGCCAGGTGACCCGGGCGCCGGAGCCCAGCCTGCGCAGGGCGGTGACCTGCGCGTCGAGTGTGATGAACCGGCGGGTGCGCCGGTAGAAGGCGTGGGCGACGGCGTCCATGCCACCGGTCGGTTCCATGATCGTCGCCTGCTGCTCGTACCCTTCGCCGAACAGCATGGTCCACCGCAGCATGCCGCCCTTGGCGATGTCGACCAGGTCGAGCGGTTCGAGGATCCGGCCCGGGGTGGGACCGCCGGGCGGCTCGGCGTACCCGGCCCGGGACGAACCGCGGTACCGGTAGCTCTCGTCGAGGTCGCCGTACGACCGGACGAAGTCGCGTACGACGGCCAGGTCCTCCCCCGAGAGCCGCTGGTCCAGGTCGCGGCCGACCCAGGGCGGTCAGCGTTCCGTACGCGGCTCCCGCGCCGCCGGCGCGGCCGACCAGGTTCACGAACGTCCGACGGGTCAGATCATGGCGGTTCACGGGGCCTCCAGAAACAGCAGACAGGTGGGTCGCACGCTGCTCATCCGATCTCGGAGGGCTCCCTCATGGCGGACCGCCGTACCGCTGACCTGGGCAGATGTTGCCTCCAGGCAGCTCGAAGCGGCCCCGGATCGCGGGGCCGCTGCCGTCGGGAACCCAGAAGGATGAAGTCACACGCGGTGATCACGTCAAGGATCACGGAAGGTGACGGGCGGGAGGGGCAGCGCGTCCGGGGCGGCGCCGTGGACGGCTCATCAGGCACGACCGGCCACCGGCCGGCGGGGCCCAGCAGCACCTGTCAGCGCTGCGGGGGCGGCAGGTGGGTACGTCAGGGGGCGAACATCGGTGTGCGTTACGCAGGGCAAAGTGCCTTCTTCCGTCATACGGGCCCTGTCGCTGACACTTTCTGTGCGAACAACACGTAACCAACGCACAGAAAGTGTGGTTTCTGGTGATTCTGAACGTCGATACCCTGCGGCGTCGTCCGGGGGTTCGTCCGGTGACGACGGGGCGGGAGATTCCGCATGACCAGCTGGACCAGTTCTCGCCGCCGGAGGTGAGGGCGGCGCTGGTGGGTGAGGCGGAGGCCCTGCCGGGGGTGTTCACCGGGCCGAGTCAGGTGTCGGAGCCGTCGTCGCTGGCGTTGCGGTTGCGGCGTCCGGTGGGGCCGTGGGAGGCGTTCCTGCATCCGAGCCGGGACGAGTTCGGGCACATCCACCGCGCGGGGTTCATGCATCTGACGGTGCCGTTGCCGCTGGTGGCGCCGCTGGTGGAGGCAGGGTGGGCGGAGCCGCACCCGATCAGCCTGCGGCCGGAGTGGCCGGACACGATCGTGATGCTCTACGCCCCGCGCGATGAGGACGAGTTGGCGGTCGCGGTGGCGGTCCTCCGGGCTTCATGGGAACAGGCGTCCGGCGTCTCCGGAGAGAAGAAGTGAGCGGGACGCTCAGGAAGATCGCCGTCTCGGTCGCGGTGTGAGCTGGAGGTTCGACGTGTTTGTCATGTTCGTTGCTTATATCGTGGTGGCCGTCCTGATGGCGGTGGTGCTGGCCGGGTCGGCGCGGGCGAAGCTGGTCCGGGATGCGAAGATCACCGCGGGGTTGACCGCGGTGGGGGTGCCGGAGGGGTGGTTCCCGCGGCTGGCGGCTCTGGAGATCGCCGGGGCGCTGGGACTGCTCACGGGGATCGTGTTCCGGCCGCTGGGGGTCGCCGTGGGGGTCGGTGTGGTGCTGTACTTCGCGGGGGCGCTGGTGACTCACCTGCGGGCGCGTGACGTCAAGGGCGCACCGGTCCCGGCGGTCCTGCTGCTGGTGGCCGTCGCGCCCGTGGCCTTGGGGCTCGCCACCGTCTGACGGGCCCCGTGGACGAACGCCCTGATCTCACCGGCGCCCGGGGTCGCTCGGGTCAAGGGCCAGGCGTACGAACTGCCGGGGGACGAGCGGGGCGCCAGGAAGCCTGCGGAGGTGTGGCGAGGCACTGCGGCCTCGCCACGCCGGCCGACTTCCGCACGGACCGACCTGTGATCGGCGTCGCGCCCGCGATCACGTCCGGTATCGGAAGATGATCCGGCCGCGGGTGAGGTCGTACGGGCTGAGCTCCACCAGGACCCGGTCGTACGGCAGGATCTTGATGAAGTTCTTGCGTATCTTCCCGCTGATATGCGCCAGCACCTTGTGTCCGTTCTCCAACTCCACCCTGAAGGTGGCGTTGCGCAGACACTCGACGACGGTGCCCTCTACTTCGATGCCGCCTGCTGTTCTTGGCATGACTCCCGCTTTTCTCTGCTCGGTAACGGTGACGGAGTGGGGCGTCAGCGCAACACCAATTCCAGGTTCCGGCTCGTACACCGCGCGCCGACCCCCTCGAACAGCGCCATGGCCGCCCGGTTGGATTCGTTCACCTCGGCCGAGGCCCTTTCGACTCCCCGCCGGTGCAGCGAACCCAGTACGTGGGCGAGCAGCGCCCGCGCGACACCCCGGCGTCGCCTGTCGGAGCGGACCGCGATCAGCCCGATCCGCGGCTGCCGGACCACCGGCGCCAGTCGCAGCAGGCCCACGTACTCACCGGCCTGTGCCGCCACCACGTACTTCGACGGATCCAGCACGGTGACGCCGGCAGGGAGGGGCACCACCTCGGCCGGCATCTCCTGCCAGCCGACGGTGGCCTCGACCTCGTCGCGGATCGCGCGGTCCAGCGTGCGCAGCGGACCCTCCTCGACCTCGCCGGCCGCCACGATCGTCACGCCCTCCGGCGGCGGCACCGGGCCGAGGCCCGTGACCTCGGGGTCAGTGGTCAGGAGGTACTCCCGTTCACGGCGCCTGGTCGTGAACCCGGCTCGTTCCCAATGGGCTGCCAGGTCGAGGTCGTCCTCGTCGACCAGCGTGTGGAGCGGCCTCGGCAGGTCCGCGAGCATGGCGTCGGCGAGCCGGTCGAAGGCCGCGCCGTGCCACGCGTCGACGCTGATGAACATCCGGCCGTCGGGCCTGCCCGAGGTGTCGCCGTGGCCGACCACCCGGTCGTCCTCCACAGCGTGCCATCGCGTCTCCGAGACCCGCGTGACGACTACGGCAGGCTCGCCTGCGCCGGACGTGAATTGCGCAGAATGCATAGGTGTTGCCTTTCGGGATTGCCTGGTCAAAGGCGCTCCCGGCGACACCTACGTCATTCGCCCGACCGTGACGACGAGTGGGAGCACCCACGTCGATACAACGTTCATGGGTCTCACCTCCTCGCGTGATGTCACGGTGCGCGGAACGCTATCAACGTGAACATCATCGCGTCCAACCATTTTTCAGACGGTGGCCGTCGGATCGGCGTCTATGATCCCGGCTCGCTGTAGAGGGCGGTCATCCAGATGTGGGTGAGGACCTCGACGAGGGTGTCCTCGTCGGCGAAGGGGGCCACGTCGAGGGCGGCGAGGTAGTAGAGGCGCTCCCCGAGCCAGGTCAGCGCCGCCCCCAGGGCGGCTGGATCCACGTCCGGCGCGGTGGTGCGCTCGCTCGTGATGCGCTCGGTGGTGGCGGCCGTGAAGCCCGCCATCTGGTCGTGCCACAGCGCGGTGAGTTCCGGATCGGTCCGCCAGTTCTCCACGATGGCCCGCAACACGGGCGCCTCCTCGCGCCACAGGCGGGCCCCCTGAAGGATGCCGTGTCGTACGGAGGCCCGCCGCTGGTCGGGTTCGTCGTGCGTGAGCCAGGGCTGCGCGACCTCGTGACCACGGGCGATGGCGCGGCGTACGAGCTCGGCCAGGACCTCGTGCTTGCTCGCGAAGTAGAAGTAGAAGCTGCCGCGCGCCACCTGGGCGGCGGCCAGGATGTCGGCCACGCTCAGCTCGTCGAAGCGCCGTTCGTCGAGGAGGCCGCGTGTGGCGGCCAGGATCACCTCGCGCAGGTCACGGTCGTCGTCCTTCGGCCGTGGGGCTCGCCGGCCCGCTCTCGCCTCCATTCTCGAAATTCTAGCGTCTAGACAGCCTGTCTAGACGCTATGTACAGTCCTCCCCATGAGATACACGACGTTCGGAACGAGCGGGTTACGGGTTTCCGAGCTGATCCTCGGGACGATGGGCTTCGGCGAGGACTGGGGCTGGGGCGCTCCGCCCGAGGAATGCCGCAGGATGTTCACCGCGTACGCCGAGGCGGGCGGGAACGTGATCGACACGGCGAACAGGTACACCGAGGGCTCCAGCGAGCGCATCGTCGGCGAACTGATCGGCAAGGAGCGGGACCGCTACGTACTCACCACCAAGTACACGCTGTCCATGGACGGAGAGGACCCCAACGCCGCGGGCAACCACCGCAAGAACCTGAGGCGGTCGGTGGAGGAGAGCCTGCGACGCCTGGGCACCGACTACCTGGACCTGCTGTGGGTGCACATCTGGGACCCCGACACCCCGATCGAGGAGACGCTACGCGCCCTCGACGACCTGGTACGCACCGGCAAGGTGCTCTACCTGGGCTTCTCCGACGTGCCCGCCTGGGTGATCGCGCGTGCCAACACCATCGCCGAGTTGCGCGGGTGGACGTCGTTCATCGGCCTGCAGCTGTCGTACAGCCTGCTGGAACGCGACATCGAGCGCGAACTGCTGCCGATGGCCGAAACGCTGGGCCTGTCGGTGGCCGCGTGGGCGCCGCTGGCCCGCGGCGTACTGTCGGGGAAGTTCACCCGCACCGACGCCACCGCCGGGTCCCGGATCAGCCGCGACGCCGTACCCGAGCGCCACCTGGCGATCGCCGCCGACGTCGCCGGCGTCGCCGACGAGCTCGGCGTCTCCTCCTCCCAGGTCGCCCTCGCCTGGACCCGGGCGCACCGCACCTGGATCCATCCGATCTCCGGCGCCAGGACTTTCGATCAGCTCACCGACAACCTCGCCGCCTGCGACCTGCGGTTGCCGCCGGAGATGGTGGAACGGCTCGACGAGGCCAGCGCCTTTCCGCTCGGGTTCCCGCAGAACTTCATCCAGATGTCGCGCGAGTTCGTCTACGGCCCCTCGGCCGCCCGCTTCGACCGCCGAGTGCCCTGATCGAGGGCCACGGCGGACGGCCACGGCGGACCGCTTCTGGTGGGCACGATCGCCGACCTGCCGCAGGAAGGCCTCCAGCGCGAGCCGCCCTGACACGGCGACGCCAGAGCGCCAGGTGCGGGTGCCGTTCGACGTGTCGCCGTGGTCAGGGGCCTCGCATCGACCATCCGGGCGCGGGCGTGTCCGGCGACGGGTGAGTCGCAAGCTCCCTGGAGCACCAGGGCACGCCGGCCCGTGAGCGGTCAGCTCACCAGGTCGATGCCAGCTTGCGGCGCAGCCGTACGGGCAGCAGCGGTGGCGCCTTGGTGTGCCGCTCGTCGCCGATCACTTGGAACAAGGCCCGCCGGTCGGTCATGTCGCCCTTGCCGCTCGGCTCTCGGCCGAAGACGGCGAGGAGCGCCGTACGGGTGCCGGTGCGTTCGCTCCAGTCGACGAAGGCACGCGATTCCGCCGGGTCCTCGCCGAAGAACTCGTCGAACAGCAGCAGGCTGCCCCCGCTCAGCAAGGGGGTGAGCCAGTCGAGGGCGCATGTAGTCGACCGGCGCCGAGTCCGAGACGACCTTGAACGTCGAGCCGGGCGGGCGCTCGCCGAGCAGCGCCACCATCGACGCAGGCGTCGGTGACGCCGTCGAGTGTGCGGGCCCCCGCCGCGTACACCTTGCCCCCGTTTGTGATGCCCATGGCCTGAGGACATGGCGTGCGGCTCGTCGGCCGTTCGTCCGGGGGCCGCTGGCTAGCGGTCGTCGAAGGTGTCGTGCCAGTTCTCGGCAGCGCGGATCATTTCGTTGCTGAGGTGCTGGAGGAGCCGGCCCATGCTCTTGAGCCGGGCTCCGGCGGGAGAGGCGGGGTCGAGGGCTTCGGCTCCGTGGAGAGCGGCGGCTGCGAGCTGGGCGTTCCTGCGGGCGCTGGCCATCCAGGACGGGTACAGGATGTCGCCGTCGATGACGTAGCGGTCGCGGCGGCGCCGTGGGTCTCGCTCGCGCCGGATCAGCTGGTGCTGTTCGAGCCGGCCGACGGCCTTGGAGACGGACGCCGGGCTGACCTGGAGGCGCTGGACGAGCTCGGCGGCGGTGAGGCTGCCGCTGTCGGTGACGTACAGGCTGACGAGCACCCGGGCGGCCGTGCGCGACAGGCCGGTGTCGACGAGCATGGCGGTGAAGGTCTCCTCCAGCTCCCCGGTGGTGCGCGGGTCTCGCCCGTCGAGGACGGCCGGCGCCGGGGGAGGGACGGCGGGTCTGCGGCGGCGGGCTCGGATCGCGGTCGCATGGTGGGCGCGGTCGGCTTCGTAGCCGCCGGCGCCGCCGTTTCTGGTGACTTCGCGGGTGATGGTCGAGACCGGGCGCTGGAGACGTCCGGCGATCTCGCTGTAGGTGAGCCCGTCGGCCAGCCCTGCGGCGATCTGACGACGTTCTTCGTGGGTCAGCCTTCCACCCGGCATCGGCGATCTCCCTCCTGCGTGACTGTCCAGTATTGCGTTCGCCGACATCTCATTGCAAATCACTTTTGCGTTTGACCGCATCGTCATTGCAACCACCTGCGAAAACGCGATTGACAGCATGCTGAAGGCAACGTAGCTTTTCTTCTTGAGTAAACACGTACTATCTCGTCTGAGCGAAGGAGTTCGGCATGGTCACGCACCTCTTACTCGCCGCCGTGACGGCGGTTAGCTCCCCCGGAGTGCAGAGCGCGCTCGACCGGGCGGTCACCGACGGCGGCGCGCCGGGCATCGCCGCCGAAGTGCGCGACGCGCGGGAACGGTGGTTCGGCTCCGCCGGCCTCTCCGACACCGAGACCGGCCGCAAGCGCAGGCCGAACGAACGATTCAGGATCGGCAGCGCCACCAAGGCGTTCACCGCCACCGTGGTCCTGCAACTGGCCGGCGAGGGCAAGCTGCACCTGGACGACTCCGTGGAGCGCTGGCTGCCCGGCCTCCTCCAGGGCAACGGCTACGACGGCGGCCAGGTCACCATCCGGCAGCTGCTCAACCACACCAGCGGGATCTTCAACTACACCAGCGACACCGAGTTCTTCGCCCAGGGGCAGGGCGCGGCCTGGCTGGAGCACCGCTACGACACCGTGACCCCGGAGCAGCTGGTGAAGATCGCGCTGCGCAACCCGCCGTACTTCGGCCCGGGCGAGGGGTTCGCCTATTCCAACACCAACTACATCCTGGCCGCCATGATCATCGAGAAGGCGACGGGCCACACCTTCGGCCAGGAGGTGACGCGGCGCGTCATCCGGCCGCTGCGGTTGACCGGAACCTACTTGCCCGCGCTGGAGGCGAAGATCCGAGGGCCGCACCCCGTGCACTACTCCACCCTGTTCTCCCAGGACCCCGACCCCACGATCTACGACGCCACCGACATGAACCAGTCCGGCGCCTGGTCGGCGGGAGGCATGGTCTCGACGGTCGGCGACCTCAACCGGTTCATGGGCGCCCTGCTGGGGGGACGCCTGCTGCCCGACGCCCAGCAGAAGGAGATGTTCACCACCGTCGCCACCCAAGGGTGGATCCCCGACACCCGGTACGGCCTCGGCGTCTTCACCCAGAAGCTGCCGTGCGGCGTCTGGGTCTGGGGCGCCGCCGGGGCCACGTACGGCTCCTGGACGTACGCCATGGGGGCGCGTGACGGCAGGCACATGCTCACCACCGAGATCAACGGCGACTGGAGCGGCCTGAGCGTCTTCTCCGACGTCTTGTCGGCCGAATTCTGCCCCAAGGGGCCGCGTTGACCACACCCGTCCGGACCGCCCGCTCGCCGGCGCCCCGGCCTGAGCGCAACAAGAACGGTGTTCGTGCTATGCCGAGCTGACCTCGCCGTCGGAGGCCGGCCGGGTGGCGGCGAAGTACGGCCGGTCGGCCAAACGATAGAGCACGACGGTCAGGACGACGAGCGCGGCGAACCACCCGACGACCAGGACGGATGACAGCTCGGCGTAGCCGTAACCGGCCAGCAGGCCGGCCGCGCCCAGGCCGGCCACCGCCCAGCGCAGTACGTCCAGCAGGGCGACCCGGGAGTTGTCGCCGCGTGAGCGCATCCGGGTCATGAGGGCGTCCACGATCAGCCAGACCGTGACCAGGGCGCCGGCCGTGGCGGCGGCCTGGGCCCTGGCGAAGGCGTCGCCCGGCCGCTGCAACAGGAGCAGCCCGGCGGCGCACATGCCCCAGCCGACGGGGTCGAACAGCAGGTCGAGGCCATTGAACCGGAGCGCGCCGAAGACGATGACAAGCCCGGTGGCGATCTTCGTGACAGGACGCACGTGCAGTGCCCTTCTCTCCTGGGCGGCTCTCGCCGGGCGGCCCTCATGGGACGGACGTCAGAATTCGCCGCTCACTGCCTTGTCGCACACCACGTTGGCCAGGGCGCGTTGCCAGGCCACGGGAACGCCGCCCCCGCTCCCGGTCATCTGCCACGGGTCCAGCATGACCTCCGACGAACCCGAGACCAGCCAGGTCCGGTAGGTGAATCGGATCGGCTGCGGCTCGTGCGGCACCGCCGCGCAGTCGGTGATGACGATCCGCCGGGTCACCGTCCTGGTGCCGTCGCCCCGAACGGTGATCTCGGCGGGGTCGTCCTCCGTGCTTTCGGGAGGGAGCAGACGCAGGCCCGGGATGGCCATCGAGATATCCGTGACGGTGAACGGGGAAAACGCCTGGTTCTCGAGCTCGACCCAGGCACTGGTGGACAGCACACCATTGTCGTCCACCTGGGCACTGAGAAAGAAGCTGTCGATTTCCCAGCGGATGCGCGGCGTTATCGACCCCGACCACCACAAGCCGGCCGCGAGGCACATCAGCACGAGGCAACTGGACACCACGAACGGTAATCGCGTACGCGGGGCGACGCCAAATTGCTGCCATATATCCGCTGAACTCACGAGACGGAACCATATATCGTGGCGCCTTGTGACGATACCCCCATTGATCTTCTGGGTGGCGGCGGTGATCACCGTGCTCGCGGCGGCCACGCCCCTCAGCCAGGGGCGTCTCGGCAGGTTCGCCGCCCTGACGGGACTCACGGTCGTCGAGACCGATGCCCGCCGGATCGTCGGCCATTTCGCCGGGCTGCGCCGATGGCGGCTGGCGGCCGTCATCCTGGCGGCTCCCGTGGCGGGTCTGACGGGGGATCCGTTCTATCTCGTCGTGGGCTGGTGCGCCGTTCCGGTATTCCGCGTCGTACGGCCGCCGGTCGCTGACGCCATTTATCGCCGGGCCTGGTTGCTCGCCGTTTCCGCTGCCGCCGTTACAGGCTGCTGTCTTCTCGTGGCGCGGGGAATCACACCGACGCGGATTGCCCATGTTGTCGTCGTGGTCGCGGTGGTGGCGGCGATATCGTACGCCGAACGGAAAAGCGGGCCCGAAATGCCGGACGAAACAGGGACCGCCATTCGCCGATGGTCCGTTCGCACCGGCTATTTGGCGGGAAGCGCGATTGTGCTCGCCGGCGTTCTCGTCACTCCCGGGCGGGCGCTGCCGAGCGAACCGCCGCAGTACACGATGCCCAGGGAGTTCCCGGAGCGGCAGGTCTCCTTCGAGAAGATCGGCGAGGTCAAGAGGCCCACCTGTCCGTGGATCGACCAGATGGACGACCCGTGCCGCTACTGGCTGGTCGACGACGAGCCGTTTCCGCAGGCCGCACCCTATGTCGTCATGAAAGGCGGGGCGCCGACGGCGGCGCCGTTCGTGGTGAGCCCCGACCGGCGATCCGTCGTCTACCTGGACCGGGCCTCGCGCCGCGTGGTCCACCAGCACGGAGGGAACCGGCGTGACCTCAGCGGGCCGCTCCCCGACGCGGACGTGCCCGAGGTGAGCATCAGCGAGCGCGGCAGGTACGTCGCCCTGACCAGGAACGGCACCCGCGTCATCGACACCGGTTCCCGGAGCGGGATCACGCTCCCCGGCGTGCTGAAGGTGCTCGAGGTCAGTTCGCCGGGGGTGGTGGTCACGACGGCTTCCGGCCTGATCGTCTACGACCGTCGCGGCAAGGAACGTCTGAACATCGCCGTCCCCTCCCTGCTCCTGGAGTCCCGTACCGCCTTCCTCAAACCGGACGGCAGCCGGCTCGTGGTCATCAGCGACGACGGCGACCTCGTCGAGACCTACGACCTCACCACCCGCGAGCGGATCCATCGTGTACGCCCCCGGCTCCCCGACGGGGATCCGGTCGAGTCGGGCGCCGGCTGGTCGAGCAAGGGCCGGTTCCAGATCCGCCGGGACGCGGGGGCGGAGGAACGCAGGGACTTCTTCCTCGACCTGGCGACCGGCAGGACCAGGCACGTCACGTGAACCAGGTGATCGCCTGGCCGTGGGATCGGGTCCAGGCGAGCGGCCTTCCGTCCAGCGCGAGCACGTTGTGCAGCGCCTCGCCCGGCGGCGTCGGGAGCGTGCCGTGGGGCAGCACGTCCGGGGCCTCGTTCGCGATCCAGTGTCCGGGGAGCCCGCGTACCGTCTCGGCGAACGCCGCCCGTCGCGGCATCGGCACGTGGTACAGCACCGAGCTGTGGAACACCACCAGCGTCGCGTCGGGCGGGGACTGCGCGGCCAGCGCCGGCAGGTCGTCCACCAGGTCGCCCCGTACGAGCAGCGGCGGGTCGGCCGCGACGACGGCCGCCGCCGCCCGCAGCCTGGCGCGGCGGTGCGTGTGTTCTGGCCAGATGAGGGCGTCGAGCCAGGCCAGATCCGCGGGGTCGGTCACGTCGAGCGGGTTCAGGTCCAGGCCGGCCCGCCACACCACCTGGGGCAGCCTGGTCGGCGGCGCCAGGTCGGTGGGCGTGCAGGCGAGGACCGGGTCGCCGGAGCCGACCGGATGGTCGCCGTAACGGTAGGCGTACCGGTCGGGGTAGAGGCACAGCCCGGCGGACGCGCCGACCTCCAGCAGCGCGAGCGGCTGCGGGAGCGCGTTGAGCACCGGGAGCAGGACGGCGCACCGTCCGGCCTCGTTCGTCTGTGTGGTCCGGGTGCGCGTCTCCGCCTCGATCACCGGCCAGTTCGCCACCGTGTAGTCGTGGAACGCGGCCGGATCCTCGACCGGCCCGCCGAGCAACCGGACCACGCCGAACAGCAGGTTCGGCTGCCGCTTGGCCGGCGGAAGCCCGGCGAGCAGAGCCATGAGCTCGGGATCCCGCGTCACCGCGTACGCCAGGCGCTCGTACGTGGGCGACACACCTTGCGCCTCGCGCGCGGCGAAATCAGCGTAGATCGCGGCGATCGTCATATTCCGATGATCGCAGCGAACTCCTCCCGCACCCAGCCGGACGTGGCCCCGGACGGACCTCCGAGTCCGGAACAGGCACACGTGATCTCGGCCCCGGGGCCGGGCCGTCACTGCGTATAGGACTTCAGCGTCGAGGTCAGCGGTCCGAAACCGCGTTCCATCCCGCCCGGCCGGTTGCGCGCGAGCCAGCATCGCCGGTACTCCGTGATCAGCGTGTCGAGGTCCGCGCGCAGCTCATCGTCACCGGGGGTGACCAGCCCCGCCGTACGGCCCAGCCGCCAGGCCCCGTGCCGCGCGAGCCCGATGGCCGCGGCGAGTTCGCGTACCGCCAGCGCGCCGTCACCCGAGGCCGGCCGGGCCCGTTCCAGGTCGGCCAGCGCCTGGTCCAGCGTCGTGATGACCGCCTCGACCAGGCCGGCGTCGGGTTCGTGCGTGACAAGATGTTGCTGCGCGGGGATCAGGGCCGCCTGAAGCGGGCTGCCGTTGAACGAGCGCCGCCCGGTACGCCCCCAGACCCGCCCCACGGCGTCGAGCACGCCGCCGAGCACACCGGCGTGGTCGCGGAAGACGTGCCGGTCGAGTACGGCGGGCAGGTCGATGTCCGCGTTGCCGGCCAGGCACCAGCTCACCGCGCCGGCGTACACGATGGGTGGGTAGGACGTACAGAACGCCTGCAAGTGGCCGTTGTCGCCCCATTCGGTGAGCAGGAGGCCGGAGGCTCCGCTCGCCAGGCCGGTGCCCACCGCGTCGGCGATGTTGCCCATCGCGTTGTCGATGCGGCCGACCAGCGAGTTCCACGTGCCGGTGCCCGGTGCGACCAGGAACGGCACCCCGCTGCCCGGCAGCCCCTTGAGGGCCTCGGAGAAGCCGTCGAAGGCGATGTTGATGCCCAGCTCGTCGATGACCTGCTGGAAGTCCGGCGGGATCTCGATGCGTTCGTCGTCCGGGCGGGGAGCCTCGTACGTCCAGGCGACGGCCGTGCAGCCCGCCGGGAGTCTTTCGACGAGTTCGGGATGGTGGGTGATGAAGTCGGCCCAGAACTGCGGCCGGTAGCCCTGGTCGATCAGGGGCTCCAGCAGGCGGCGCAGGTGCCTGAGGTAGACCTCGCCGGCTCCGAGTTCGGCCACCTGGGCGGCGCCGGCGCCCCTGCCCAGTTCGAGGGGCTCGTCGCAGTTGACGTTGACCTGGCGGCTGGTGAAGTTGGGCAGCAGTTCGGCGAGCAGGCCGTGGGCGAACGCCGCGCTCTCCTCGTCCGATTTGAGGGTGAAGGCGGGCATCGAGAACCCGGCCACGGAGAAGCCGTCCTGGCATTCGGCGAGGTGGCGGTAGGTGTCGTGGGAGAGCCAGGACTCCATGTGGGTGTACGTGCTCTGGTTGGGCACCAGCTCGATGCCGGCGTCGGCGCACATCGCGTCGAGGTCGCGGATCTCGGCGGCGGTCATGGGGGACGCGTCGCGCCACACGTCCTGGTGGCCGGTGTAGGCGAAGGTGTGCTCGGTGTAGAGCTGGAGCTGGTTGTAGCGGGCGATGCGCAGCACCTCGATGAGGTGGACGAAGCTCTCCCTGGTGGGGACGCGGCCGCGGCTGACGTCGAGCAGGAAGCCCCGTACGGGGAGGTCCGGCCAGTCCGCGATGTGCACCGCCGGCCAGGTGCCGTCGCCTTGGGCGCGCAGCTGCTCAAGGACGTCCCTGCCGTAGCGGAGTCCGGCGTCGTCGGCGTATCGCAGGGTGACGTCCGGTCCGGTGGTGTCGATGGTGAAGCCTTGGGCCGGAAGGCTTCCGTCGAGAATCTCGGCGACGGGCGCGGAAAGGGCGGCGCCCTCTTCTGTGACGGTCATGAGCCGGGGGCGGGGGAACAGCTCGATCATCGGACTCCCCTTGAAGCGGTCGAAGGGTAGCGTTCGCACACGGTCGTGGAGGTACATGGACAGCATCGCCGCTTAATCGACCGAGCGGTAGATTGCGTTACATGTTCGTTATATTTGGAGGTGGTTGCCGTGCAGCAGAAGCGGCGCAAGCGTGCCGACGAGCGACGCGCGGAGATCCTGGCCGCTGCCGAGAGCGTCTTCGCGGAACGCGGCTACCGGGCCGGCTCGCTCGCCGCCATCGCCGAGGCCGTGGGCATCTCCAAGCAGACCCTGCTGCACCACTTCCCGACCAAGGAACACCTCCTGGTCGCCGTACTGGAACACCGCGACCTGCACAACCTGGGCATCGTCGCCGACATGGGACTGACGGTCGAGGCGATGGCCCGGCTGGTCGACTTCAACCTCGACTGGCGCGGGCTCGTGCACTCCTACACCGTGTTGTCCGCCGAGAGCGTCGCCGAGGACCATCCCGCCCACGAGTTCTTCACCACGCGCTACGACCGCTCCCGCCGCGCCCTGGCCGACAGCCTGCGCGCGGAGCACGGCGACCGGTTGCCCGGCGGGCTGACCCCGGAACAGGCCGCGCCCCTGATCATCGCGGTCAACGACGGGCTTCAGCTCCAATGGCTGCTCAACTCCCGGGACGTGGCGATCGGCGAGCTGTTCCGGGCGTTCCTGGCCACGGTGGTGGAAGGCGAACCGCCCGCGAGCACCTGACCCGGCAGGACCTCGCTACCGTACGGTGAGCACCAGCTTCCCCGCGGTGCGGCCGGTCTCGCCGGTCGCGTGCGCCTTGGCCGCGTCCGCCAGCTCGAACGTGCCGGCGATCTCCGCGCGCAACCGGCCCTCGGCCACGAGCCGGGCGATGGCCAGCATCCCGGCGTGGTCGTGCTCCACCAGCTTGACCTCCGCCCGCACGCCGAGGCGGGTCGCTTCTCGGGTGAGCGCCGGAGTGCCGTCGTCGAGGCGCAGGGAGACCAGGAGGCCGCCCGCGCGCAGGCTGCGCAGAGAGCCCATGGCGTGCTCGCTGCCTTGGGCGTCCACAACGACGTCGGCGTCGCGGACGGCCTCGGTGATGTCCGTGGTGCGGTAGTCGAGGACCTCGTCGGCGCCCAGCTTCCGTACGAAGTCGTGCTTGGGGGCACTGGCGGTGCCGATCACGTACGCACCGTGGGCCTTCGCGATCTGTACGGCGAGGTGGCCGACGCCGCCCGCTGCGGCGTGGATCAGCACCCGAGACCCGTCCTGGACGCGCGCGGTGTCCACGAGGGCCTGCCAGGCGGTGAGGGCGGCCAGCGGCAGGGCGCCGGCCTGCACGTGGTCGATGGCGGCGGGTTTGGGGGCGAAGGCACGAGCGGGCCCGGTGACGTACTCGGCGTGCGAACCGGCTCCGTGCGGATACGGCAACATGCCGAACACCTCGTCACCCGCCTTGAAGAGGGTGACCCCGGCACCGGCGGCCTCGACCACTCCGGAGACGTCCCAGCCGAGGACGAACGGCGGCTCGCCGAGCATGAGCCCGGGGATGGCGCGGTGTTTCCAGTCGGTCGGGTTGACGCCGGCGGCGTGCACCCGCACGAGAATCTCGCCCACGCCCGCCGCCGGTCGCGGCAGCCGGATCTCTTGGAGCACCTCGGGGCCGCCGATGACGTCCTGGCTGATGGCACGCATGGTGGTGATGTCGTTCATGGGCCCAGCCTGCTGTGCCCGGCCGCCCGCCGGGAGTGGCAGGAATGTCATTCGTCGATAGGATCGTGCCATGCATCGTGTGGTCGTCATGGCGCTCGACGGGGTCTATCCGTTCGAGCTCGGCATCCCGCAGCGCGTCTTCGGCACCGCGCAGGGCCTCTACGAGGTGCTCACCTGCGCGGTCGACGGGCACGCGGTGCGTACGTCCGCGGACTTCACGATCAGCACCCGGCACGGCCCGGAGATCCTGGCCACGGCGGACACGGTGGTCATCCCCCCGTACGCGTCGGCCTCCCTCTCGGCGCAGCTCCCGGCCGGTGTGGCGGACGCGTTCAAACTGATCCCGGCGGGCACCCGGGTCGTGTCCATCTGCACCGGGGCGTTCGCGCTCGCGGCGGCTGGGCTGCTCGACGGCCGCAGGGTGACGACCCACTGGAACCAGACGGCCCGCTTCGGCGAGCTGTTCCCCCAGGTGACTCTCGACGCGGACGTGTTGTTCGTCGACGACGGCGACATCCTCACCTCGGCCGGCGCCGCGTCAGGCGTGGACGTGTGCCTGCACCTCATACGCAAGGACCACGGCAGCCGGCTGGCCAACCACGTCGCGCGCCGGTGCGTCGTGCCACCCTGGCGGGACGGCGGCCAGGCGCAGTACATCGAACAGCCCGTGCCCGAGCCGTCCGTGGCGGGGACCTCCGCGACGAGGGAATGGGCGCTCGAACGGCTGGCCGAGTCGCTGACGCTGACCGACCTCGCCGCACACGCCCGGATGAGCCTTCGTACGTTCGCCCGCCGTTTCCAGGACGAGGTCGGGGTCAGCCCGGGGCGGTGGCTGACCCAGCAGCGGGTCAACCGGGCGCGGGAGCTGCTGGAGTCGAGCGACCTGCCCGTCGAGCTGGTCGCCCGCCAGGTGGGATTCGCCACCGCCGCGTCTCTGCGTCAGCATCTCCACGCCGCGATCGGGGTCTCGCCGCAGGCGTACCGCCACACCTTCCAGACCGCCGGCGACCGCTGACCCGGCGTCGGGGCTTTACTGCTGAGGGCCGCAACCGTCCAGGATGCTCCGGACCAGGGCTTGGACGGTGTCCCTGTTGACGCTTTCCGGCGGTGCGGTGACCAGGGTGAACAACGCGCCCTCGTAGAGAGTGATCAGGGAGTGAATCCTCTCGAGGGGGAGGACGAGACCGAGTTTGTCGTGCTGCCCGGCGGTGACCTTCGCCGCCGCGTCCCAGAGGCCGGCGAGTGCCGTGGCGAGCACCGGACGGCGTACGGCCTCCAGCTGGAGCTCGAAGATCGCCAGGTAGCGGTCGCGCAGTGTGGTCGCCGCCGTGAGCAGCGACTCGGTCAGCAGGTCGGCCAGCGTCGCGGGCTGCTCGACGGACCGGTCGACCGCCCGGTCGGTGTCGGCGTGGTGCAGCTCGATGATGCGCTCCGCGGCGGCCACCAGCAGCGCCTCCCGGTTACGGAAGTAGTTGGAGGCGGTTCCCGATGGAAGGTCCGCCTCCTTCTCCACCGCGCGATGGGTCAGCCCGTGCACCCCCGACGACGCCAGCAGTGCGATGGCGGCATCGGTCAGAGCGCGGCGGCGGGCTGGATTGGTGGGCGGCATACGGTCATGCTATACCAATAGCCGTACTAGTACGATCGTAGTGAATCGAGGTGATCCTGTGAGGATCGTGGTGGTCGGCGCCGGGCTCGGGGGAGTGGCGGCCGCGGTGGGCCTGCATCGCCTGGGCCACGAGGTGACACTGATCGAGCGCGGCGCCGAGCTCAGGGAGGCGGGAACCGGGATCGTGGTCATGCCCAACGGGCTCCGGGCGCTGGACGCGGTGGGGCTGGCCGAGGGCGTACGCGAGCACGTCATGCGTGAAGGCCGCGGTGGACTGCGCGACCGGCGCGGACGCCCACTGCTGATCACCGACCTGGACCGGGTGCGGCAGCAGATCGGCACACCCGTCATCATCGACCGGGCGCGCCTGCACCGGGCACTACGCGCCCCGCTCCCCGCCGAACTGGTGCTGACCTCCACCCCGGTCGAGCGCCTGGACGCCGACTCCACCAGGGTGACCGTGATCGCCGACGGTGAACCCGTCGCCCGGGCGGACGCCGTGATCGCTGCCGACGGCATCGGCAGCAGGCTGCGGGCACAACTCTTCCCCGGCCATCCCGGGCTGCGGCGGACCGGCCGGATGGATCTGCGCGGTATGCTGCCCCGTCCGCCCGGCCTGGATGCGGACCTGCTGACCAGTCAGTTGGTCGACCGCCGCAACGGGGCGATGTTCGGCCTGTACCCCGTCGGCGAGAACCTTCTGTACTGGTTCACCGACTCCGCCCTGCACGGCACACCTCCGGACGCGGACGAGGCACGCCGGCAGATGTTGTCCCTGATGGCCGACTGGCATCCCGTCGTCGCGACCCTGATCGAGGCCACCCCGGCCGCCGACATCTACGTCGACCCGATCACCCGTCTGGCCGAGCCCCTGCCCTCGTTCGCGGTCGGCCGGATCGCTTTCCTCGGCGACGCCGCGCACGCCATGCCACCCGACCTCGGCCAGGGGTCCAGCCAGGCCTTCGAGGACGCCGCCGCGCTGACCCGCCACCTGACCGGCGCCGAGCCGGCGGACGTCCCCCGGCGGCTCCTGCGTTACGACGCCGAGCGCAGGCCCAGCGCCAACCGCATGATGCGGGCGGCGTCCCGGCAGTCGTGGCTGACCTCCCGGACCGGCGTCACCGCGTCGCTGCGCGACGCCCTGCTGCGCGCGGTACCGTCCCGGCTGGCCACTCGGCAGCTTGCCGCCCTCTGGCGCGTCTGACGATGGCACCCGTCCAGCTGCATCACCTCGTCACCCCGGCTCGTCAGCAGCAGGCGGGGGTCGATCAGCCGGCGGCCGTCTCCTGATCCTGGGCGATACGGCCGCGCAGCATGACCTCCATGACCTTCATGAAGCGCTGCGCCCTTGCCCGGCCGATGACGAACGGGTTGGCCGCCCCCGTCGTTCCGGCGCGCAGCTGCTCGATGAGGGCCAGGCCGTGGTCCACGCCGCCATGGTTGTTCAGCTCGACCTCCACCCCCGCCCGCCGCATCGTGGCGGCGAAGGCGAGTACGGAGGCCAGGCTGGTGCGTTTGTCCGCGGTCGCGGCGGGCGGGTTGGTGCCGCCCCACAACATCGCGGTGTGCCGCCGCCCCTTCCAGTGCACGGGGAAGATCGGCGAGACGGTGCCGGGCGTGTGGCCGGGCGTGTGGTGGAAGGCGATGGTGGTGCCGCCGAGGGTGAGCTCCTGGCCGTCGGCGATCTCCAGGTCGCGCTTGGGCGCGTTCGCGGGACGTTCGGCGGCGATGAGGTTCCAGTCGGTCCGGCTCATCATGACGCGGGCGCCGTACCGGTCGGCGAGGAACTGGGCGCCGCCGAAGTGATCGGCATGGCCGTGGGCGACCACCACGTACTTGATCTGCGCGGGGTCCGCGCCCACGGCGCGCAGCCCCGGGACGATGATCTTCTCGGCTTCGTCCGGCGATCCCATCGCGTCGACGAGGACGATGCCCTCGGCGGTGAACAACGCCGTGGCCTGAATGAAGCTGTTGCCCAGCACCGCCACGTCGTCGAAGGTGCGCAACGGGCGGAGGGGCGTCGGTTCCGGCATCGTGAGGCCGGGCGCGAGCGCTTTGACCAGGGCTTTCAGGACCGGGTCGGCGCCGGCCAGCGCGGCCGCGCGGTCGTAGTAGTGCTGGGCGCGCTTGGGGGCGGTGGCGGCCGCGGCTTCGGCCGGACGGCCTGCCAGCGGCAGGAGGGCCGCGGTGGCCAGCAACGTACGGCGGGACGGGACGGACTGCCCGAGAGGCATGGGCGAACACCTGCTCTTTCACGGGCCGCGGATCTTGACGCGATCGGCCCAGACGGACGTCGATGCCCCTCCAGCAGATCAGAACAGATCTTGTGGCGTCCAATACTGGTCTGGGCGGTCCGGCGATAGGGAAGTGGATATCGACCCTGCTCCGGCCCTTGGCGAGCCTCAAGACGGGCCGGAGGCAGGACGTCAGGCCGTCGTTCCGGCGTCGACAGTGATGGATGTGCCGGTGATCGTACGGCCGGCGGGGCCCGCCAGATGCAGGACGGTGGCGGCGATGTCGTCCGGGGTGCTGTAGCGGCCGAGGGCGGTGTAGGAACGTTCGTCGTCGGCGTCGGGACCGTCGGCGGGATTCATCTCGGTGTCGGTGGAGCCGGGGTGGACGAGGTTGGCCGTGATGTCGCGGGGGCCCAGGTCGCGGGCGAGGCCCTTGGTGAGGCCGATCAGTGCGGACTTGCTCATCGAGTACAGGGTCCAGCCGGGGTAGGGGACGCGTTCGGCCAGGCTGCTGCCGATGTTCACGATCCGCCCGCCGGCCCGCATGTGGCGTACGGCGGCCTGCGACGTGAGGAAGGCGGCTCTGGCGTGGATGGCGAGGGTGCGGTCGAGTTCGTCCAGGGAGACGTCCTCCAGCGGGCCGAAGGGGGCGATTCCGGCGTTGTTCACCAGGATGTCGAGGCGGCCGAAGGTGGAGACGGTGCGGGCGACGGCTGCCTGGAGTGCCTCGGCGTCGGTCGCCTCGGCGGCCATGGCCAGGCCTCGGCGGCCGAGTGCCTCGATCTCCTCGACCACGGTCTGCGCCCGGCTCGCCGCCGTCGCGTAGGTGATCGCCACGTCGGCGCCCGCCGCGGCCAGGTGGCGGGCGATGGCCGCGCCGATGCCCCTGCTGCCACCGGTGACGAGCGCGCTCTTGCCGTTGAGCATCTGTCCTCCTCTATGCGGAATCAGTTCCGGTTAAGGCTATTCGGAACGCGTTCCGCTTTGCAAGCCGATAGGGTGACCATGTGGCACAGGAACGGGCCGATGCCGCCAGGAACCGCGCGAAGATCCTTGCCGCGGCCGCGGAGATCGTCGCCACCTCGGGGATGAAGGGGCTGGCGATGGCCGACGTCGCGGCCGCCTCGGGCGTCGGGATCGGGACGCTGTACCGGCGGTTCGGCGACAGGTCGGGGTTGGCGTACGCGCTCATCGACGAGAAGGAACGCGAGTTCCAGCAGGCGTTCCTGACCGGCCCTCCGCCGCTGGGCCCCGGGGCGCCGGAGATCGAGCGGGTGCGCGCCTTCCTGCACGCGCTGACCGATCGCACCTTCGCCCAGCTCGACCTGCTGCTGATGGCCGAGACCGCCGGGGAGTTCGCACGGTTCGGCGGGGCCTATGAGGCGTACCATCAGCATCTGGTCGTACTGATCGCACGGATCAGGCCGGAGGCGGACGCGGGGTTCCTCGCCGATGCCCTGCTCGCGCCGATCGCGGCCAACCTGATCGTTCACCGGGGGCGTGCGGCTCCCGCGGTGAAGGCGGGTCTCGACGCGCTGCTCACGGGCCTCGGCTAGCGGGCCTTCCGTTCCGCGCTCGCGATGAACCGCTTTCGCCGACGACGGCTAGCCGGTGACCCCAGGTTGGGCCGAGTCGGCCAGGACGGCCGCCAGTTTGAGGCCTTCGTCGGCGAAGAGCCGTCCTGCCTGCTCTCCCTTGGCACGCGTTTCCAGCAGGACGAGCCGGGAGGAGCCGTCGCGTTGGGGTACGACGCGGATCTGCCGCACCTCGCTGAAGCCGACCTCCTGTAGTTCGGGGTGGATCGCCGTCGGAGACCAGCTCACCTTCCAGGCACGGTCGAAATCGATGATCTCCAGTTGGCCGTCATAGGTGTAGGGGACCGGCCCGTCGAGGGTGACGGCGAACGAGGCGTAGTAGGTGGCGGTCTCCCCGAAATTCAAGTAGGCCTTGGGGTGGACGCGGATGTCCTGGACGGTTATCCGCCTGGCCTGGGAGCCCTTGGTGAAGGCGTTGTAGACGCCGTCGAAGTCCAGGGGCGGCTCCACCACCTGGGCTTTCATGGCGGACAGGTCGCCGCGCTGCCAGGCCGTCAGGAACGCGGTCGCCGTCTGCTGAGGCGACCCTTTCGTGCGTACCGTCAGGTAGACGGCAAATCCCAACCCGAGGACGGCGGCCAGGGCTACGGCGATGGTGATCCCTGTCCGTCGCCGCCGACGAGAAAATATGGGCATATCGGGCGATCCTATTAGCTGGGCCACAACCCACAGAACCCGACAGACGGGCCTCTTCCTCGAAGGAGACTCATGTCCGGCTCTCAAGTCCCGCCTGTGATGTGCCGCCCTCCTCCACGCGGCGTGAGCCCCCACTCGACCGCGGTGGAGCAGTAGATCGAATCCTGTTGGATCTTCTGCGGGAACAGGCCCTACGATCCGGGTTCATGATTGTTCACGCGTTGGCCGGCTTGTTGATCCTGTCCGGTTCGGCGGTGGCCGCCCCGGTCGAGGACGTCCCCAAGCTGACCCGCAACGCGCTGTACGCCAAGGGCAGGCTTGCGAAGAGGACCTGTACGGCGAAGAAGGGGCTGACCGCGGCCTCCACCGAGAAGTACATCAAGGACGTGGTCGCCTGCCTGGACAAGGTCTGGGGAACGAAGAAGACCCCGGTCGACATCGATCACACCCCCGGCGACGACAGGGGGAAGACCTTCGCCGGGGTCGCGCTCGGCGGGATCATGGTGTTCCTCCAGCAGGACTGGATCGATGCCGAGCCTGAGTACGAGTACGTGATCTTCAACGTGCTCGCGCGGACGCACGGCGAGGTCATCATGGTGCGAGCCGGCATCCAGAAGGCGTTCTTCGACATGGACCACCGCGCCGACCAGAAAGAGCTCGACCGCCGCTACTCCCTGCAGACGGTCTGCCTGGGTGGCGCCTCGAACAAGGCGCTCGGCCGGCCGCTGAAGACGAGTTTGAAGGGCAACGAACGCCGCTGGTTCGCGCGAGGTTACAAGGCGGGCGGTCCCGGCGCCTGCAACACCTGGACGGTGCCCAGCTCCAGAGTTTCCTGATCTTTGTGGACCACGCCAGGCTTCCGCCCCTAACATCCCGCTTCATGATGATCCGCGTGCTGGCTGCCACGGCAGCCGGACTGATGGCGTTCTCCGGTACGGCAGCCGCCTACCCGGTCAAGGGCGTTCCCGAGCTGACCCACAACGCCCTGTACAAGAAGGGCAAGCTCCCCAAGATCAGCTGCAAGCTGAGCAAGGGCACGACGAAGTCCTCGACCACCAAATACCTGAACACCCTCGTCGGCTGCCTGAACGACGCCTGGGAGCCGTTCATCCCCGACTTCAAGCCGGTCAAGACCGATATCAAGGCCACTCACGACGAGGGCCCCTGCCACAACGGCATAAAGATCACCGGCTCGTTCGCCATCAGCTGCTACACCCAGCTCCAGATCCAGCTCGGCGCCGACTGGATCAGCGCCAAGGACGACCTGCCGATCCTCACCCAGGTCGCCCAGGCGTGGAGCGGCGTGGTCATGGGCCGGACGGGCATCGGCGCGGCCTACTGGGCCATGCCGAACGACGCCGACGAGAAGCAGCTGGACGAGCAGGAGCGTCGCTTCAGCATGCAGCAGCTGTGCCTGGCCGGCGTGACGCTCAAGGCCCTGGGCGAAAAGTCGAAGAACTGGAAGGCCGCGCTGAAGGCCGAGGAGCCCACGCCGAAGGACAAGTACTGGCGCGACCGCTTCAGCAAGGACAAGATCAGCGCCAACGACCTCTACTGGTTCACGCAGGGCTACACCAAGGGCACTCCGGGCGCGTGCAACACCTGGACGGCGCCGGCGTCCAAGGTCGCGTGACGAACTCCTCCGACGCCTTCTCGTAGGCGGCGGGCTTCACATCCCACGACCCCACGTGCCCTCCGCCGCTGGGGTGGACGAAGATGACGAGATCGGGCCGGGCTCTGGCACGCTCCAGCGCGGGCCCGATCGGCACCCCCGTGTCGTCCGTATCAGCAAATATCGGGATCGGCGGCGACGCGCAGGGGTTCACTCGGTGCGAAGGCCAGGCGGTAGTCGCGGGGCGGCAGGCCGACGTGGCGGGTGAAGTGGTGGCGCATGGTGAGCGGAGTGCTGAAACCGCAGCGGCGCGCGATGGCGGCGATGGGCAGATCACTGACCTCGAGCAGGTGCTGGGCGGCCAGGACGCGCTGCGTCAGTAGCCATTGCAGCGGTGTGTCGCCGGTGCTCTGGACGAAGCGGCGGGCGAAGCTGCGCTCGGACATGCGGGCCAGGTTCGCCAGTTCCGGCACGGTCCACGGGTGGGCCAGGTCGTTGAGGATGCGTTCGCGCAGACCAGCCAGGCTGTCGGACGGGCTCTGGCCGGTGGGGACGGGACGTGTGATGAACTGCGCCTGGCCGCCCGGCCGGAACGGTGCGGTCACCATGGTACGGGCGATCTCGGCCGCGGCGGCGGCGCCGTGGTCGCGGCGGACCAGGTGCAGGCACAGGTCGATGCCCGCGGCCACGCCCGCGGAGGTCCACACGGTGCCGACGCCGACGAACAGGACGTTGGGGTCGACGGTCACCTCGGGGTAGTGGCGTGCGAGCTGCTCGACGTCGAGCCAGTGAGCAGTGGCCTTGCGGCCGTCCAGCAGGCCCGCGGCGGCCAGCAGGAACGCGCCCGAGCACAGGGACGCGACGGTCGCGCCACGGCCGTGCGCGGCGCGCAGCGCGATGATCACGTCCGGGTGGACGGGACCGGTCGGGTGCTGGACGCCGGGAACGACCACCAGGTCGCACTCGTCCAGACCGTCGAGGCCGTGGTCGGGAACGCAGGTCACACCCGGTGTCATGGCCAGCGCGGAGCCGCGCGGCCCGCACGTGCGCAGGTCGAACGCCGGGACTCCGCGATCGGTCCGGTCCAGGCCCCAGACCTCGGTGGCCACGGCGTAGTCGAAGACGCGGACGTGCTCGGTGACCAGGATCCCTACAGAGCGCATGGCGGAAAACTATCCCACATGTGCGTTTCTGCCACTCACCGCGCGACAGGCCCTGCGACCAGGCTCGTAAGCGATTGTTTCCGCTGTTTCCGCGAGATGAGGAGCGCAATGTCATGCCGCTGGCTCTGCTGGCCCTGGCCGTCGCAGGTTTCGGTGTCGGAACCTCGGAGTTCGCCATCATGGGCCTGCTTCCGCAGGTCGCCGCGGGGGTCGAGGTGTCGATCCCGGCCGCCGGCGTGCTGATCAGCGGGTACGCCGTCGGCGTGATCGTGGGGGCGCCGCTGCTGACCGCGATCTCGGCACGCCTGTCGCGCCGCACGACGCTGCTGATCGTCGCGGCGCTGCTGGTGGCGGGCAGCGTCCTGTCGGCGGTCGCGTCCGGCTACGGCGTGCTGTTGGTGGCCAGGGTGCTGGCGGGCATGCCGCAGGGCGCGCTGTTCGGGGTCGGGTCGGTGGTGGCGGCCGAACTCGTTCCGCCGGAACGGCGCGGATGGGCGATGTCGATCATGTTCGGCGGGTTCACCATGGCGAACGTGGCCGGGGTGCCGCTGGTGACCTGGCTGGGGCAGGCCGCCGGCTGGCGGGCCACGTTCTGGGCCATCGCCGCGCTCGGTGCGCTGTCCCTCGTGAGCATCGCGGCGTTGGTGCCCGGCCGGCTGCGTCCCGAGGGCGAGGCCGGGCTGCGTTCGGAGCTGTCGACCCTGCGCCGGCCGCAGGTCTGGCTCGCGATGGCAGTGACGACGGCCGGTTTCGGCGGCGTCTTCGCCTCGTTCACGTACGTCGCTCCGATGATGACCGAGGTCGCGGGCTTCAGCGGCTCCAGCATGACGGCGCTGCTGGTCGTCTTCGGGCTGGGCATGGCCGCGGGCAACCTGCTGTCGGGCCACTTCGCCGGACGCAGGCTCATGCCCAGCCTGTACGTGTTCCTCGCCGGACTCACCGTCGTGCTGAGCCTGTTCACGGTGACGGCGCACAGCCGGATTCTCGCTGTCTGCACCCTGTTCCTGCTGGGATTGTTCGGCTTCGCGACCGTCCCCGCTCTGCAGATGCGCATCCTGGACAAGGCCACCGGCGCCCCCACCCTCGCCTCCGCGCTGAACCTGTCGGCGTTCAACGTCGCCAACGCGCTCGGCGCCTTCCTCGGCGGGCTGGTGATCAGCGCCGGGTTCGGCTACACCAGCCCCAACGCCGTCGGCGCCGTGCTGGCCGCCGCCGGGCTCGCCCTCGCCGTCTGTTCGGGAGCGATCGACGCACGCGCCAAGGAGACGGTTTTGCGATGACTCCCGACCTCGAACGCTACACACCCGGTCACGACACCTGCGCCGTCGATTTCATGGCCGCCAGGCGCGCCGCGACGCACGCGGGCTTCTTCCTGCCCCATCTCGCGCCGGGGATGTCGCTGCTGGACCTCGGGTGCGGGCCCGGGACCATCACCACCGACCTCGCCGCCGCCGTCGCGCCAGGCCACGTGCTGGGCCTCGACCAGCAGGCGGCCCAGCTCGCGGGCGCACGTACGCGGGCCGGGCAGCGGGGCCTCACGAACGTCGAGTTCCAGGAGGGATCCTGCTACGAGATCCCGCTGGACGACCGATCGGTGGACCGCGTCTTCTCCCACGCCCTGCTGGAACACCTGGCCCACCCGGCCCGCGCGCTGGCCGAGATCCACAGGGTCCTGCGGCCCGGCGGTATGGTCGGCCTCTGCAGCCCCGACTGGGGCGGCTTCCTGCTGAGCCCTCCTCTGGACGACGCCGTCGCCGCCTACACCCGCCTGCAGCAGGCCAACGGCGGCGACCCCTACGTCGGCCGCAAATTCGGCCGATATCTGCGCGACGCGGGATTCGCCGACATCTTCCTGGACGCGCACTACGAGCGTTATGCCGACCCGTCCCGCATCGCCGGCTACCTCGCGACCCAACTCGACCTGGCAGCACAGCCCACCCATGCCGGCCGGCTCCGCGCCTGGGCCACCCAGCCGGACGCGATGTTCGCCCAGGCATGGGTCACCGCCACCGCCGTACGTCCTGGCTGAAGCCCGGTCCGTTCTCAGAGCCCGTTCACGTGGACGGCCTCGGCGGCCTCCTTGCGGCGGGACCTGAACTCGTACGCGACCAGGGTGCCGCCGACGGCCGCCGCGACCGCGCCGACGACCGGGAGCGCCCCGGCGGACGAGGCCACAGCGGCGAACGCCAGGACCAGCAGCGCCACCACGACCCGGCTCAACCAGGGGAAACCCCACATCCGCAGCCGGAGCAACTCGGGCGACTCGGCCTCCATACGGCGGCGCAACCGCAACTGGCTGAGCGCCACGAAGACGTAGAGCAACAACACCAGCAGCCCGGCGGTGTTGATCAGCAGGTCGAAGGCGTCGTCGCCGGCCGCGAACGCGGCGGCCATCAGGGCCAGCGCGAGCACGGAACCGCCGAGCAGCGCGGGCCCGGGGACCCCGGACGCGCGCGCCGGGGTCGGCGGGGCCGGGGCGTCGCCGCGGGCGGCCATCGCGCAGAGGACGCGCGAGGCGGCGTACAGCGCGGCGTTCATCACCGACACGACCGCGACCAGGATGACCCAGGTCATCAGGGTCGCCGCGCCGGGGACGCCGAGCCTGGCGATGGCGGTGGCGAACGGGCTGTCGGTGCCGTTGGCCGGTACGCGGTCCCACGGCACGATCAGCAGGATGACCAGCACCGAGCCGACGTAGAAGATCAGCACCCGCCACACCACCCGCAGGGTGGCCCGCGCGACCTCCTTGGCGGGTTCGGCCGACTCGGCCGCCGCGATGGTGACGATCTCCGCGCCGAAATAGGAGAACAACACCGTGACGAGGGCGGTGAGGACCGCGCCCCAGCCCTTGGGGGCGAACCCGCCGTGCCCGGTCAGCGTGGCGAGGCCGGCGCCGGCGCCGTCGGACGGCCACAGTCCCAGGACGTACAGCGCCCCGGCGCCGAGGAACGCCACGATCACCACGACCTTGGCCGAGGCCAGCCAGAACTCGGTCTCGCCGAACAGCCGTACCGAGACCAGGTTGGCGGCGGTGAGCGCCGCCAGCAGCGCGACGGCCGTCGGCAACACCGGGACGGCACCGGACAGGGAGTGCAGCAGCTTGGCCCCCGCCACGCCCTCGAACGCGACCGCGACGATCGCGAACAGCCAGTAGCACCAGCCCACCAGGAACCCGGCGCGCGGGCCCAGGGCGGTGCGGGCGTAGTCCGCGAACGAACCCGCCGAGGGCCGGGCGGCGGCCATCTCACCGAGCATCCGCATCACCAGGATGACGATCAGTCCGCCCAGGGCGTAGGCGACCAGCGCCGCCGGGCCGGTGTCGGCGATCACCCTGCCGCTGCTGACGAACAGGCCGGCGCTGATGACGCCGCCGAGCCCGATCATGGTCATGTGTCGTCTTTTGAGTCCGCGGCGGAGCGATCCTCCGCTGTCGTGCCCGGTCATGGCGTTCGGCTCCCTGCTGTTCTGGGATAGGGGAGATCGGACCCCCGGCCCATGGGCGGGCCGGGGTCTCGGGTGATCGCGGGGGCGGTACGGGCGGTGGGCGCGGTCGGCGTCCCACCGCGTGGCGGTCAGTTGCCGCGGTAGACGGCGGGGCGCCGTTCGACGAAGGACCGGACGCCTTCGAGCACGTCACGGCCGCGCAGGCAGGCCAGCAGCCCCTCGGTCTCCAGGTCGAGCACCTCTTCCAGGTCCAGCTCCCAGACCCGGTGCATGGCTTCCTTGATCAGGCGTACCGGGGTGGGCGCCGCGGCGGCGATGCGTTCGGCCAGCTCCAGTGCCGTGTCGAGCAGGTCGGCGTCGGGGACGAGCCGGCTCACCAGCCCGGCGCGGTACGCCTCGGCGGCGCCGACGGTCTCGCCCGACAGCAGCAGGTCCACCGCGCGGCCGTGGCCGATCAGGCGGGGCAGCGCATACAGGACGCCGTTGCTCGGGAACAGCCCGCGGTGCACCTCCTTGAACGCGAACGAGGCGGCGTGGCCGGCCAGTCGCAGGTCGCTGGCGATGGCCAGCTCCACGCCGACACCGACCGCGATCCCGTTCACCGCCGAGATGATCACCTTGGGGTGGGCGGTGAAGCGGCGGGTGAGGTCCTGGAGCGCGGCGGTCCGTTCGACCAGGTCGGCGTCGGACCCCGCGGCCAACTGCGCGCCGGCCTCCTTCAGGTCGGTGCCGGCCGAGAAGGCGCGGCCGGTGCCGGTGAGCACCACCGCGCCCACCGTGTCGTCGCGGGCGGCCTCCTCCAGTACGGCGACCAGCTCGCCGTACGTGCGCTGCCGGAAGGCGTTGAGCACCTCGGGCCGGTCGAAGGCGACCACCAGGGCCGAGCCGGCGCGGCGTACCCGCAGATCGGTGCTCATCGGAGGTCCTCCCGGGAGTCGTAGGCGCCCCCCGTCCGGCGGGCAGCAGGTGCTTGGCGATGCGTTCGGACGGTGTCATCGGGAACGACTCGACGAACTCCACGAACCTCGGCGTCTTGAAGTCGGCCAGCCGCGCCCGGACGTAGGCCACCAGCTCGCGCGGCTCGACGGGCTCGGCGACCTGGACGAACGCCTTGACCTCCTCGCCGAACAGCTCGTCGGGCACCGGGACCACGGCGGCGGCGCGCACGGCCGGGTGATCGGCCAGAACCGCCTCCACCTCGGCGGCGGCGATGTTCTCGCTGCCGCGCCGGATCATCTCCTTGAGCCGCCCGACCAGGTGGTAGTGGCCGCGCGCGTCCCGGTAGCCGAGGTCGCCCATGGGGTACCAGCCGTCGCGCAGCAGCGGCTCGTCCCGGTTCCAGTAGCCGGTCAGCATCGGCTCGCCGCGTACCACGATCTCGCCGACCTCGCCGTCCGGGGCGTCGGATCCGTCCTCCTGGACGACCCTGGCCTCCTTGCCGGGGACGGGCCGTCCCATCGCGCCGGTGCCGACGCACGCGGTGTCCTCGGGCCGGACGGCCAGCACGACCCCCGCCTCGGTGCTGCCGTACGCCTCCCGCCAGGGCGCGCCCCAACGTTCCTCGATCGTGGCGTGCAGGGCGGGCGTGATGCCCGAGCACAGGACGAGCCGTACGCGGTGGGCCCGGTCCAGTTCGGCGTCCGGCGGCTGCTTGAGCAGCAGCAGCGGCATCGTGCCGAGGACGTAGAAGAAGGTGACACCCTGGTCTCGTACCGACGGCCAGAAGCCCGAGGCCGAGAAGCGCGGCAGGATCACCAGCGGGATACCGGTCAGCAGGCACAACACCGTGTTCCACTGCGGATCCATGTAGTAGAAGGGCTGCGCGGTGAGGTCCACGTCGGCCGGTGTGACGGCGGCGACGTCGGCCGCGAGCTCGGCCAGGTGCAGCCAGTAGCGGTGGGTGAGCATGCAGCCCTTGGGGAACCCGGTCGTCCCCGAGGTGTACTGGAGGTTGACGAGGTCGTCCCAGCCGACGTCGGGCAGGTCGCCTACGCCGGACGCGGCGGCCAGCGCGGCACCGGCGTCGAAGGCGCCGGAGGCCCGGACGGGTTCGGGCGCGGGCCCGGCGTCGGCGGGGTCGAGCAGCCCGACCTCGCCGAAGTCCAGCGCCAGCAGCGCCTCGGCGGCGGCGGCCGAGCCGGCCAGGGCCAGCACCGGGCCTGAGTCCTTGACGACGTGGGCCAGGTCGGCGCTGCGGTAGCCGGGGTTCAGCGGGACGATCACCGCGCCGAGCTTGGCGATCGCCAGCCAGGCGACCGGGAAGCCGACGCCATTGCCCAGCATCACCGCGACCCGGTCACCCCGGCGTACGCCGCGCGCGGCCAGTACGTTCGCCAGCCGGTCAGTCCGCTCCTCCACCTGCGCGACGGTGGTCTCGACGCCGGCGAAGCGGAACAACACCCGGTCGCCGTGGGCGGCGGCCCGGTCCCGGAGTAATCCGCCGAGGCCACCCGCGATGTCCCCGGCCGTCCTCCCGCCGGACGGCGGCGCGGTGGTCACGCCCGCCGCCGGGTGGCCATGTCGAACATCATCACGAGCTCGGCGGCGCAGTCGGCCAGGTCGACGGCCGCCTCGTCGAAGACCCACTGGAGCATCACACCGTCGATCGCCCCCTGGACGGTGGCGGCCAGCGTACGTGGCGAGAAGTCGCGGAAGTCGCCGTTCTCCTGGCCGCGCCGAAGGATGCCCTCCAGGTGGCGGCGGCACGGGTCGTACATGTCGGCGTTGAAACGGCGTTTGGCCTCCGGCGACCCGAAACTGCCCCAGATGTCCACCAGCGCGACGAAGTTGGCGCGGTTGGCCGCCATGAACTCGAAGCTGGCCTCGATGAAGGCACGCAGCCGGTGCGGGGCGTCCGGTGCCCGGTCCACCCGGGCCTTGATGAACCGGTTGGTCTCGGCGAACAGGGCATTGACGACCTGCTGGATCAGTTCGTCCTTGCCGGCGAAATGGTAGGAGATCACGCCTCTGCTGACGCCGACGTCCTGGGCGATCCGGGCCAGCGACGCCTGTGGCAGTCCGGCGCTGGCGATGGTGGAGATGGCGCCCTCCACGATCTGCCGTCGCCGGGCCTCCTCGATGAACGAGGCCTTGTTCTGGCCGACCTGATCGATTTTTGACCGCATGGCCAGGATTCAAGCCGCTGGGCCGTCGTACGGCAAGCTCCGGCCGGCGACTGTACGGTTTCCCCCACCCCCGGTCAGGGCCGTCGTTCGCCGGCGCGCGCGCCGGCCCGGCCGGTCGCCGCGAGGTAGTGCAGCACCGCCAGGACCCGGCGGTTGCCGGCCGCCGACGCGGGCAGCCCGAGCTTGGCGAACACCGCGGTGACGTGCTTCTCGACCGCGCTCAGCGACACATATAACTGGTCGGCGATGCCGGTGTTGGACCAGCCGTCGGCCATCAGGGCCAGCACCTCGCGCTCTCGGGGGAGCAGGGAATCGTCCCAGTCGGAGTCGGGCATGGCGGCACCTCCTCGGTGTGTGGGAAACCGCAGAATCCGCGCGAACCTCTTGTCTCACTCATACCAGCTGGATTAAATCCTGGCCATGCGGTCAAAAATCAGCCATCGTGTCCAGAAGTCCCGGGTGCTCGGCGCCGTCCTGGCCGGCGTGGTGCTCAGCGGCGGCCTCGCCGCACCGGCCCTCGCCCGGACGGCACGCGTACCCGCCGCGGGACAGGACACCACGAACGCGCAGCTCCGCTGTCTGCTGGACGGCGTCGTCACGCCGCCCGTACCCGGCGCGATCCTCACCGTGACCGGGCCCGGCCGGCGCTTCGACGGCGCGGCCGGCGTGTACGAGCTGGACGGACGCGCCCTGCGCGCCTCCGATGCCTTCCGGACGGCCAGCGTCACCAAGACGATGACCGCGGCCGTCGCCCTCCAGCTCGCCGAACGCGGCGACCTGCGCCTGGACGCCCCCATCGGCAGATACCTGGACCGGAAGCTGGTCGCGCGCATCCCGTACGGATCCCGGATCACCGTCCGGCAACTCCTCGACCACACCGCCGGTCTGTACGACTACGTGGAGAACGAGAAATGGTTCCAGTACGTGCTCGATCACCCGGACAAGACCTGAAAGCCCCGGGAACTGGTGGACTGGGCGCTGCGTTCGGGCAAGCCCTACTTCGCCCCCGCCAAGGGGTACCACTACTCCGACACAGGCTACGTCCTGGCCGGGCTCGTCATCGAGAAGGCCGCCAAGAAGCCGTTGCACCGGTTGTACCGGTCGTTGTTGCTGCAGCCGCTGAAGATGGACCGCACCTACCTCGAATGGTGGGAGCCGCACCGCGGCCCGCGCGCCCACAGCTACATCGGCGAACGCGACACCTACGACTTCAACCCGACGTTCGACACGTTCGGCGGCGGCGGCCTGGTCTCCACGGGAGCCGATCTCAACCGGTTCATGCGCGGCCTGTTCGAGGGCAAGGTCTTCAAGCGTCCGGCGACACTCCGGACGATGTTGCGCAGCACCCCGCAGAGCGTCAAGGCCGGCGCGCCGTACGGGCTGGGCATCGCCCGGCTGACCGTGGCGGGCGAGACCGCGTACGGGCACAACGGCTTCTTCGGCGCGTTCCAGGTCTACGTGCCCAAGAAGGGGGTCGCGGTGACCGGCACCGTGACGCAGTCCCAGCTCGGGGCCAAGAAGGAGACCAGCCGGTTCATCGAGAACGCCCTCCTGGTGGCCCTCGGCAAGCCACCCGCCGACCTCTGCAAGCGTCAATAACCGCGCACGCGGGGGCTCCCGCCGGCCGGCGCGGGGAGTGGCTGACCCCCTCTAACCGGCCGCGTCCTCCATCGGGAACAACACGGCGAGCGCCGCGTCGAGCGCCACGGCCTCCAGCCGGTCGCCGACGAGTGACGTGCCGGACGTGACGAGACCGAAGATGAGGGCCCTGACTCCGTCGACCATCGCGCGGACCTCGGCATCGCGCAGGTCCGGACGCGACTCGGCAATGAGATGCACCCATTCCTCACGGTTGATCCGCTGACTGCGAAGCACACCCTGCCGCCGCGACGGCGGCAGGGTGTGCGACTCCCGGTCGACGACCGCCATGAGGTGGGCGTCTGTGAGCGCCCTGCGCACCCGCGCGCGTACCAGCGCCTCCAGCAGCCGTCCCGCCGGACCGTCCACGTGGTACGTCTCCGCAACCTCGGCCTCGGCCCGGTCGGCCTCGGCCCGCAGTATCGCCAGCAACAACTCGTCCTTGCCGTTGACGTGGTGGTAGAGCGCCGGCCCGGTGACGCCGACCGCCTCACCGATCTCGTCCATGCCGGTCGCGTGGTAACCCTTCTCGACGAACAGCCGCGCGGCCTCCTGGATGATCAGTTCGCGCCGGTCGCCGCCCGCCAGGGGCGGGCGCGTCACCGCGGTCGCCGGGGCCCGGGACGGGCCGTTCGGCAGGAGCAGGCCGAGTGTCATACGGACGATGAGCCGGTACAACAGCTGATCGTCGAGCCCCGCGTGACCGGTGGCGACGGTGAAGATCAGCCATTTCGCGCCGGCCGTCAGTGCCCGCGCCTCGTCCGCGGTCAGCTCGGGTCGCGCTCCGACGATTCGGTCCACCCACTCCTGGAAGTTGGCCCGTCCGCGGCGCAGCAGCGGCTCGCTCGTCTCGGGGGACAGGCTGCGCACTTCGCGGGCGGCGACCGCGGACAGCGGGCCGTCGTCGATGGCCTGGCGGACCTGGGCGTGGACCAGCCGCTCCAGAACCTCGCGCGGCCCCCCGCCCTCGCGATCGATCCGGGCGATCTCCGCCTCGGAGCGCTCCGCGCTCTGCTCGATCAGGGCGACCAGTACGGCGTTCTTGTCGGGGAAGTGCCGGTACACCGTCGGCCCCTTAACCCCGGCCGCGGCGCCGATCTGGATGATGCTCGTCCCGTGGAATCCGTGCTCGTGGAACAGGCGGGCGGCCTCGCGCAGGATCAGCGCGCGCCGGTTGCTCGGCGGCCTGCCGCGCCGCGGGCGCGCCTGCGTCTCCTCGGTCCCCGGCATCCGCACCCTCCCTCCCATCAGCGACGCATCGACCGTACCGGATCCACTTGATCACCTTAACCAAGAATCACGTAATCCCTCAAAATCTCAACCTGATGGCGCGAAGTGCGGCCAGATGTCATATTTAAGCTAACGTCGGTAAAGGGGTTGCCATGCCAGGCATCAGTACGGCCGGACTCTCCGGCATCGAAGAGACCTCCCTCATCACCTTGCACGCACGAGCACTCGACGCCAGGTCGGACCACCCGATCCTGGACGACCCGTACGCCGAGAAGGCCGCCCAGGCCCTCGACTACGACTGGCAGCGCCTCCAGCCGACTCCCCGGCTGGAGGAGAAGGAACGGCTCAACGTCAGCATCAGAGCCGTCCACTTCGACCGATGGGTGCGCCGGTTCATCGACCGCCACCCGGACGCGGTCGTGCTCGACCTCGGCTGCGGCCTGGACAGCCGCGGCCACCGGATCGCCCCGCCACCCGGCGTGGACTGGTACGACGTGGACCTGCCCGCCATCATGGCCATACGCGCGCAGCTCTACGCCGGGACCGACCGCATCCACCCGCTGGCCCTGTCACTCGACGAGGACGGCTGGCTGGAGGCACTGCCGGCGAGTCGGCCGGTGGTGGTGGTCATGGACGGGCTCTACCCGTGGATGACCAGGCCCACGTTCATCAGGTTGCTGCGCCGGATCACCGCCCACTTCGACCGCGGCGAGATCCTCCTGCTGGGCTTCTCCAAACTCTCCAGCCGGATGATGCGCAAGGTCGTGCCGGCCATCAAGGCGATCGGAGCTGCGGTCAACGAGGGGTTCGACGACCCGCACGACGTGGAGCGCTGGAACTCCGACCTGCGGCTCGTCGAGCGACAACGGTTCATCAGCTCTCCCGAGGTGGCGAAGATGCCGCCTGGCGAACGGATGCGCTGCCGGATCATGCGGGTGATCCCCGGCATGGCCCGCATGGACAAGGGCATGCTCCGCTTCACCTTCGGCAGACCCTGAAGCCCCCGCTCTCAGTGGGCGAGGGCGGTGAGGCGGTTGCTGAAGCGGGCGAGCATCCCGCTCTGGGACGTCTCGGGGAACATCCGGCCGATGAACGGGGGAATCCGCCAGTTGGCGGGGCTGCGCCTGGCCAGCCGGGACACCAGGTTGACGTGCGGATAGCGGGCCCGCTCGTAGTCCCGTAGCCGTTGCGCCAGGTCACCGCCCTTGGCCAGCTCGCGCCCGAGCACCCACACGTCCTCCAGGGTCTGGTTGGCGCCCTGTCCGAGGGTGGGCGGCATGAGGTGGGCGGCGTCGCCGAGCAGGGTGACGCGGCCCTTGCCCCACTCCCGGCGCACCTTCTGCCAGTGGTGACCGAAGAAGTCGAGATCGTCCTCGGACGCCTGGGCGAGCAACTCGGGGACGGGCGACGCCCAGTGGCCGAAGCGGCGCCTCAGCTCGGCCAGCGGTGCGGCGGGCCGCGGTTCGCCGGGGGACCACCGCACGTCGAACCACCACTGGAGCTTGCCGTCCCCGGCGGGGATGATCCCGCACGCACCCTCCCTCCCCGTGATCATGAGGTGGAGGTGGGTACGGGTGAGCTCGATGTCGATCCGGCTCAGGGCCTGCCAGGTGCCGAAGGTGGCCGTGCGGATGGGGACGTCGCCCCACAACTCGCGCCGGACGACCGAGTGGTGGCCGTCGGCCCCGATGAGCAGGTCCCCTGTGACCGTCGAGCCGTCGTCGAAGGTCACCGTGACCCCGTCGTCGTCCTGGGTCACTGTCCGGCAGCCCGTGCCGTAGCTGATCAGGTCGTCGGGCAACCCCTCGGACAGCCGTTCCAGCAGCAGACGGCGGGAGACCGACTTGTTCGGGAAACCGTAGAGCTCGGCCGCGTGGGCCATGTCGGACCTGAGCCGCAGGCGGCCGTCCGCCGTCAGTGCGTCGATCCGGTCGAACCGGCCGCCGACGCCGTCAAGGCTGACCCCGAGATCATGCAGCACCGCGGCGCCGTTGCTGAAGATGCTCAGCCCCGCGCCGCCCGTTCGCAGGGCCGGCGCCTGCTCAAAGATCCGCACCTGGTGACCGGCGGCCAGCAGGCTCCGCGCGACGGCCAGGCCGCCCACACCCGCGCCGATGACGACAACGTTCATTTTATCTCCAAAACGAAGTTACTTCGATTCAAAGATACATCGCTGTGAAGTACATTGGGGCGAGTGACCGACAAGCACCCAGAAGAGGACGTCTTCCGCGAGTTCCTGATCGCGGTCATGCTGCACATCGAGGCGATCGCCGACCGGCTCGGCGTGCACCACGTCGACGTGGCCGCCCTCATCCTGCTGGAGATGCGCGGCCCGCTCTCCGTAGGTGCCATCTCCGAGGAACTGGGACTCCCGTCCGCCTCCGCGACCCGGCTCATCGACCGCCTGGAGAAGGCCGGATATGTACGGCGGGTACGCGGCGAGCGCGACCGGCGCATGGTCACCGTGGAGCTGATGGAAGGTGGCATGGCCGAGTACCACGCCACCCGCATCCTGTCCGAACGGCACCTGGGAGAGATCCGCGGGGACTACACGCCGGACCAGGTGCCGATGATGCTGGGCATCCTCACGGGCGTCGCCCGGGCCTACCGCTCGGCCACCAAGGAACTGCGCGAGCAGTCCGGCTGAGGCGCCGCACCCGTCACTGCGCGTCGCCGGCGCGGCCGGTGCCGTCGGGGCGGTCGGCGCTGTCGATCTCGTCGGCAAAGGCGAGGATCCGGCTGTTGACGCGCTCGGGGAACTCCCCGTTGATCGCGTGGGAGGCGTCCGGCCACAGCTCGACGACACCCCGGGGGAGCAGGCGGCGAGCACGCTCGGCAGCCTTGCGCGGATTGTGGATGATGCTGCGTCCGGCGATCAGCGCGAGCACCGGCACGCCGACCCCGGCCACCTGCTCGTCCGTGGGGTACGTCGGAGGCGGCAGGAAGGCGGTGAAGTCCCGCATCCCGGCCGAGATCAGGTTGGCGACGGGTTCGTCGTCCGAGGCGTCGGCCCCGGCGGAGATCCAGCTCAGCAACCACCGCCGCCACGACTCGGGGAAGAACGGCACCACCGAGCCCAGCGAGACGACGACGACCTTCCAGGTGATCCGGCCGAAAAGGCTGGCGGGATCGAGCAGGCTCACCGAGGCGATCTTCTCCGGAACGCGCAGGGCCAGGTGAAAAGCGCTCCATCCCCCGATGGACACCCCGACGAGATGCACCCGGTCGAGACCGAGCCCGTCCAGCAGCTCCGCCAGCCAGCTCGCCTGGTCGGCCGAGCTCGCGAACGCCCGGGTCTGCACCGAGAGGCCGGGCTCGCCGAGCAGGTCGACCGTGTAAACCGGCCGCTGGGTGATCAGGCCGGCCAGGTTCGACTCCCACATCGGGGTGGACGCGGTGCGCCCCGGCAGCAGCAGCAGCGGCACGCCGTCGCCGGTGCCGAAGCGGTAGACCCGGACGGTCCCGAAATCAGTCTCCACGTCCCAGCTCTGATCGGGTTCGGGAAGGTCGGCCATGGCCTGGTCGTAGGTGTTCCGGAAGCGCGCGAAGGCGGGCGCGTCGCGGAAGTGGCCGAGCCGCGGCCCGCGGAACGCGGCTCCGATGTTGGGTTCCACAAGGTCGTTCACGTACGGGATCCTCCGCTCGGCTTTAGCGATACGATCGTATCGCATCAATGTCACGATACACTCGTATCGCAAAGAGGGGAGTCCGGGGCGTGCCGAAGCAGGTGGACCACGCGGCGCGGCGGGCCGAGATCGCCCACGCCGCCCTCAGGCTGGGCGCCCGGGAGGGCTTGGCCGGTGTGAGCATCGGGCGGGTCGCCCAGGAGGCCGGCGTCTCCAAGGGGCTCGTACAACACTACTTCCCGGCGAAGGCCGACCTGCTGCGCGCGAGCGCGTACCTGCTCAGGCAGGAGATCGAACGCCATGTCCGCGCGGCGCTGCTGGACGCCGCCGGCCCGGCCGACACACTGCGGCGCACCCTGCTCGCCGTCGTCGAGCTGGGCGCGCGCGCTCCCGTGCTCCTGCTCGCCGGACACGCGTTCCTGGCCACCGCCGTCGCCGACCCCGACGTACGCGAGCTGTACCGGGCGGGCGGCGACACGGTCCACCGCGAGATCGCCGCGCTCGTGGCCGCCACGGCCTCGGAACCAGGCGTCGAGGCCGGCGCCGAGGCTCACGTGCTCCTCGGCCTCGCGCGCGGCCTGGCCGACGGGGTGCTGATCGGAGAACTGGACGTCGCGCAGGCGGCATCGGTCCTGGACCACCAGCTCAGGCGGATCGGCCTGCCGGCGGACCTGTGACGGGAAGGCCGCTCCTCGCCTTGCCCGGATCAGGCACGCAGCCGCGCCGCGCGGCGACGAGCGTGCGTCTCGGACAGGGAGATCACCTGGCTGAGCATCACGTGGAGCCGGGCGCGGACCGGTTCCCGCGCCGGTGAACCGGTCTCGTCGAACAGCGCATGGTCGCCCGACAGCGTGACCCCCAACGGCGTGGGCCAACCGCGCAACGCGTGCCCGATCGTCCTGAGCGTGGCCAGGGTGGTGGTGGCCCCCTGCTCTCCCTGGGCCAGCGCCACGCAGCCGATCGGGCGGCCGTCGAGAAGGGGGTGGTCGGGGTCGTCGAGCTCGTTGACGTAGTCGAGAGCGTTCTTGAGCAGGCCGGACACCGCGCCATGGTAGGCGGGGGACACGAGCACCACGCCGTCGGCGCGTTCCATGACGTCCAGGTACTCGCGTACGCACGAGGGAACGTCAACGGCCGATCGAAAGAACGGGAATTGCAACTCCACGCCTCGGAAAACTCTCACCCGTGCGCCTTTGCCGGCACACTGGGCCGCGCACCATTCGGCCACACGATCGCACTTGGAGTCGCTCGCCAGCGACCCGCTGAGAACAACGAGATCCGGTACGGCACTCATACCCTCTCCTGCCACTTGGGGGCATCCTCGATGTTCATCGCCAAATGTGGACGACCGTACGGACCGGCAAGAGCAAGCGATGTCAACTGAGCCGCATCCGACTTTCCCGCCGACGCGGAACGGCTTTTTTGCGGAATCGGCACCGATATGGTTAGCGCCAAGTGATTGCCAGCTTGGCAAGATCACTAATTCTTGTCAATGCTCCGATCGGGAGGGTTTCAAGAAATCCCCACCCCGTCACCGCCATCCCGGTAGGGGCATTTTCGAAATGTGGCGCTAAATACCCTTGAGGGGGAGCGTGTCCAATTATCCGCAATTGCCGGTATCCGTAATGTTCTTCAGACATTACACATTGCATTCGATTCATTACCTATTGTAGTGTGGCCAGGTAGGAGCCCATGCTTGCGGGCGCTTGCTGGTAGATCGCCCATGGAAGGGGAGGTCATGCCGGTTTCACTCTCGAGCTCAGCCGCTCGGACCTACGAACGAGTCACGAGCAGCCGGCAGTCGGCCGCGGTGAGCGCGCTCGCCGAGTTGGGGGTCGCCGACGTGATGTCGGAGACTCCGAGCGAAGTGGCCCAGTTGTTCGACCGAGGCTTGCTCGACCGGTCCTCACAGGTGACCGCGCCTGTCGTGGCGGCCTTCGACCACCGTGACTGTGACACGGCGGTCGACGTGGGAGGCGGCCTCGGCCATGTGCTCGACGCCGTCCTCGCGGCTCTCACCCATGGCCCGGCCGGTCTCGTCGAGGCTGGCCCGATTCCTGCGCCGTCCGGATGACGGGCGGCGGCGCGGCCACCCCTCTGGCGGTGGTGCTCTTCTCGGGAGGGCTCGACTCCACGGTGCTGGCCGCTCACTACCGCAGGACCCACCGGCTGCTGCTGCTCTCCTTCGACTACGGCCAGCGGCACGGGCCACGCGAACTGGCGGCCGGGCGGGAGGTGGCCGCCCACCTGGCCGCCGAGCACCACACGGTGACGGTGAACGGCCTGGGCCCTCTCCTCACGGGGTGCTCGCTGACCGACCGCAGCCAGTCCGTACCGAGCCTGGTGCCTTCCGAGGACGCGCTGAGGTCGATCACCATCCCCAACCGCAACGCCTTCATCACCGACATGGCGGTGGCCGTCGCGATGGCGCGCCGCGCCGAAGTGGTGGCGCTGGGAGTGCACCACACGCGGGAGGGATATCCGATGCCGGACGGCCGTCCCGACTTCTTCGCGGCCTACCAGGAGATGGTGCGCCTGGCCTCCCGCGGGTTCCACACGCCCCGAGTGGAGCTCCCGTTCGTCGGCATGCAGAAGGAAGAGATCGTCAGCTACGGCACGCGACTGAACGCGCCGATGGACAAGAGCTGGACCTGCTACCTCGACGGCCCGGTCCACTGCGGCATCTGCCTGGCCTGTCTGACCCGCAGAGCCGCCTTCTCCCTCAGCGTGGCGTCCGATCCGACCGTCTACGACAGCGAGGCCATCGATGACCCATCAGATCCGCGTCCGGCATAACTTCGAGACCGCGCACCGCCTGCCGCACCTGGCCGGCAAATGCGTCAATCTGCACGGCCACTCATGGTGGGCCGAGGTCACCGTGCAGGCGGGCCGCCTGAGCGAGGACCACACCGTCGTCGAGTTCGGAGCGTTCAAGAAGGCGTTGCGGGCGTTCATCGACGAGCATCTCGACCATGGCGCGATGCTGGGCGCCGACGATCCGCTCGCCCCGCTGCGCGCCGCGCACGGCAGCAAGGTCTACCTCTTCGGCGAGCCGCCGTACGCCCGCGATCTGCCCTACCCGACGGTCGAGGCGGTGGCGGTGCTGCTCGCCAGGGTCGCCCAGGTCGTCCTGGACGACCAGGAGCGCGCCGCCGGCGCGACGGTCAGCCGGGTAGAGGTGACCGAGACGCACGTCAACGCGGCCGAGTTCGTGCCCCGGTCCGGCCGGTCAGGCGAGGAGCAGGCGCTGAGCGGCGCCTCACCGGCCTCCGGGGTGACGCCGTGACCGTCGAGGACCTGCCCGAAGGGGCGGTCTCTTCTGTCGTCGCCGACCAGGCCTGCGTGCACGCGCGGCGGATGATGGCCGCGCTGGGCCTCCCGCTGGACACGCCGGGGCTCGCGGACACCCCGGCCCGGCTCGTGGCGGCGCTGCGCGAGCTGACCGCCGGAATGAGCGAAGATCCGGGACGGCATCTGGAGGTCACCTTCCCGCCGGAAGCCGCGAAGTCCGGCATCATCGCGGTCACCAACATGCCGTTCATCTCGTTGTGCGAGCATCACCTGCTGCCCTTCGTCGGCAGCATGACCGTCGCCTACCTGCCGGCGCCCGGCGCACCGATCGTCGGCCTGTCCAAACTGGCCCGCATGGCGCAGGGGTTCGCCGCCCGGCCCCAGGTGCAGGAACGCCTGGGCGAGCAGATCGTGGCAAGCCTCTCGACGCGGGCCGACTGCCTGGGCGCTGCCTGCCACATCACGGCCGAGCACTTCTGCATGACGCTGCGCGGGGTCAAGGCGGCCGGCGCCAGGATGACGACACTTCACCTGAAAGGCGCCTTCGACCACGATCCGGTCGTTCGCGATGGCTTCCTGCGCCTGCATCACGGCGGTTCGTAGCGGCCCGGGGCCAGCACGTTCCGCGGGTCGAACACCTCCTTCAGCCGCCTGAGCACGTCCGGCGGGCCTCCTGCCGACATGTGGTCCACGTCCAGCCGGTACGGCCGCCACCCGCAGTCGGCGAAACGGCGGTGCAACAGGTCCAGCGCCCGATGCGCCTGAGCGGCCATGGCCTTGGGGAACAGGCAGGACACGACGAGGTCGATCACGTCGTAGGAGATGGCGTTGACCGTGGCCCGCCACTGCGTGCCGGTCTCGGCGCACACCTCGCGTACCAGCGCACGTGCGCGTGCCACCGCCGCACCCTGGAAGGGCAGCAGCGGCAGGAAGAACAGGTAGCCGTTGCCGGGATTGGCGTCGATGCCGCGCGACGACGTGCCGAACCAGTTCTCCAGGACCAGCTCGTTCCAACTCGGATCGCCGCTCAGGCAACGACGCAGTTGCCCGGGCAGTTGCTCGTCGCCGACGTAGTCGTGCACGTCGTCGAACAGCCTGGTGCGCTCCACCCGCCGCATCAGCAGCGCGCACGACAGGGCGGCCAGCTCGGGATCGCCGTCGACGCAGCAGTACGCGACGCACTCCTCGCTCTCCGGCGGCTGGTAGATCTTCAGTATGCCGCTGATCAGCCGCTGCCCGTGGCAGTCGCGCAACTCGTCGACCACCGTGGCCAGCCGGGAGGCGTCGAAGGTGAGCCGGACCAGGTGCAGCGCGCGCGGGCGGGGCAGCAACCGGATCACCGCCGCCGTCACGACGCCGAGGTTCGACTGCGCGAAGAGCGGCATCAGCGCGGGTCCCACCTCATGTCCGTACGGCACGACCCGCCCTTCCTCGTCCGGCCAGTTGCCCAGCCGGATCAGCCGGCCGTCGGCCAGCACCACCTCCATCCCGGCCACGTCCTCGCATCGCTGACGGCGAAGGCCGACACCCCGCTCCAGCGCGTTGCCCACGATGCTGGTGTGCGCGGAGGAAGCGGTGACGTTCAGCATGTACGAGCTGTCGCTCAGCAGGCCCGCCAGCCGGCCCTGGGTCACCCCGGGCTCCACCACGGCGACTCCGAGATCCAGGTCCAGCAGGCGTACCCGGTCCAGTCGCCGCAGGTCGAGCACCACCGCGCCGTCACGGACGGGCTCGCGCGAGCCGAGCCCCCAGTTGTGCCCGGTGCTCAGCGGATACAGGGTCACCCCCTTCACGGCCGAGCCGACGATCGCCCGGACCTGCTCCACGTCGTCCGGGCACAGAGTGCCCACCACCCGCCGGGGCCGGAACATGCCCACGTTGGCCTGGACGACCGGGTCCGCCATGCCCGTCCCGAGCCTGCGCTCCCACTGGCGCAACCAGGTTTCCACCTCATCCATGTCGTGCCCCTCCCTCAGGCATGGCCGCCGGCCCGGTGAAATTCGATGACGGACAGCCGGCCCGCCTGGCGGACCGACGTGATCATCAGGCCGGTGGGGGCCGCCAGGTCGGCGATCTGGTGGATGTCGCGCTGGCGTCCGCCGAAGAAGACGAGCATTCGCAGGTCCACCATGGCGATGAAGGGGTCGGTCAGGTCGGTGGGTTCGATCACCAGGATCGGCCCGGTTTCTCCCGCGGCTTCAGCGCAGCGGTGCAGGATGCGGGTGGCGTCTTCGTCGTTCCAGTCGTGCAGGATGTCGTACAGCAGGTAGCCGTCGCCAATGGGGAGCGGGTCGAAGAAGCTGCCCGCGATCACCTCGGCCCGGCCGCCCAGCCCTGCGCGGGCGAGGCGTACAGCGGCCGCTCCGGCGGGGAGGGGCTGCTCGAACAACGTTCCGGTGAGCGTGGGGTGGGCCTTCAGCAGGGCGATCAGGAGTTCGCCGTTGCCGCCGCCGACGTCGACGAGATGGCGCAGGAGGGACCAGTCGTAGGCCGCGGCGATGGCGGGGGCGGCGTGGGCGGTCTTGAGCGCCATACTGGCGTCGAAGGATTCCGACCAGGCCGGGTTGGCGGACAGATCCTGCCACAGGGGACGGCCGTAGCGCACGGCGTAGGTGGCCTTGCCTGTGCGTACGGCCCGCGCGAGGTCCACGAAGCAGAGGTCGGCGCGGCCGTGTCCGCCGTCCATGTCCAGGGCGCTGCGGGTCTGGTCGGGATGTGTGTCTCGCAGCCGGTCACTCAGTTCGGTGAGACGGTAGCGGCCGTCCGGCTCCTCGGCGAAGACGCCGACGGCGACCAGGTAGTTCATCAACCGGCGCAGCGCGTCGGCGTCCGCGTCGGCGGCTCGGGCCAGCGAGGCCGCTCCGTCGGCGCCGGCCGCCACATGGTCGGCCAGTCGCAGGGTGGCGGCGGTGCGTATGGCCAGCGGCCTGGTCAGGTCGGCCATCTCCAGCAGTTCGTGGAGGGCGCTCGGCTGCTCGGGCACGGACGGCTCCTCGGGTACGTCGGTGTGCGGGCCGGATCTGGCAGGGCAGGTCAGACGAGGACGTCCTCCACGGGGTCGCCGAACAGGATGCCTCCGGCCTTCTCCAGGACGCGGTGCTGGGCGGCGATGTGCTGGCAGGCGGTGATCACATCGCGCAGTTGCCGTTCCAGCGGCGTTCTGCCGCGATAGACCGCCTCCCCGCCGACCAGGTCGTAGAGCGTCTGGACGACCTGGCGGGCGGTGTGGAAGGCGTGGTGCCGGGCCAGTGCGGGAAGCGCCTGATCACGCGGGGTCAGCGGCACCTCGGCCGCCAGTTGCTCCCATTGGCGCTCCAGCGAGACGTACACACCGGCACGTGCGGCTGCCAGGCGCATCTCGCAGTCGGCGACGGTGCTTCGGATGCGCGAGGATCGCCGCCAGGCGGAACCGCGGCGGGAGGACTGCTCCTGGCCAAGGCCGTAGACGTGGTCGAGGGCCGCGCGGGCGATGCCGAGCGGGACTCCGGACATCTTCCGCAGCAGCGCGTCCGGGTGGTACAGCGGGCCACGGCGATGCGGGGCGCCGAGCCGGAAGGTGTGCTCGTACGGGACGAACAGGTTCTCGGCCGTGTAGTGGCGGCTGCCGGTGCCGGCCAGGCCGGTGGAGTGCCAGGTGTCCTCGAAGGTGACGTCGTCGGCCTCGGTGAGGAACATGATGGTCCGCGGCCGTCCCCGTTCGTCGAGCACCGGATGGCCGTCGCGATGGACGACGCATCCGCCGGTGATGCGGTCGGCGTGGGTGCAACCGCTGCCGAACGCCCAGCGCCCCTCGATCCGGAATCCGCCGTCGACCTCGTGCGCGCGCCCGACGGAGGCCACCTGACCTGCGGTGATCATGTCGAGCTCGGGATACATCCGGCGGGCCACGTCGGGCGATAGATGACCGGCGTAGATCCCGGAGTCCATGCCGATCATGACGCACCAGCCGGTCGAGGCGTCGGCGCCCGACACCTCCTCGACAAGGGCGACCTGCTCCATCGAGGTCATCTCGGGGCCGCCCCGGTCGGCCGGCATCGTCGCCCGGAACACCCCGCACGCCCGAAGCTCCTCCACCAGGTCCCGCGGCAGGTGCCGCTGCTGTTCGGCCTGCTCGGCGAACTGCCTGACGCGGGCCGACGCACCGCGAACCCGGGCCAAGATGTCGGCTCCCGTGAGCACGGCCGCCGTACCGGCGCCGGGATCGTCCGCGGCGCGACCGACGGTGGGGGATTCGGTGGACATGGGCTCCACATCCTTCGGCTAGATCGTGACGCCCGGTCGCCGTCCGCGCCGCTTCCAACCGGGGCGCTCGGCCGGGTGAGGGAATCGTGGTTCATTCATCGGAATGACGATGTCGCCGGTCGCGACCGGCGAACCGATATCGCCGGAGAACATGAACGGGGGCAGTTTATCCGTGTACTTTACTTAGAGTTATCATCTAGTTACTTTGGGTGCAAGAAGTGCGTCCCGAGGAGTTGCGATGAGGCTCGCTGTGGCCGCGGCGGACAGGGCGGCCCTGCGCCGGCGGATGCGCGGCGAGGTCGTCCTGCCTGGCGATCCTGGCTACGCGACGGCCCGGGGGATCGCCGACCCTCGTTTCGACCAGGTGCGACCACGTGCCGTCGCGCGCTGCTCGACGGCCGACGACGTTCGTCTCGCGGTCGACTTCGCCCGCCACCACCGTCTCACCCCCCATCCCCGCTCGGGTGGCCACAGCTTCGCCGGTTACTCCACCGGTCCCGGCCTGGTCATCGACGTCTCACCGCTGAACACGATCACCCTCGACGGCGCCACGGCGCGGATCGGCGCGGGCAGCAGGAGCGGGCAGGTCGCCCGGGTCCTCGCCGAACACGGCAGGCTCCTGCCGGTCGGCGTATGTCCTGAGGTCGGCATCGCCGGACTGACGCTGGGCGGCGGCATCGGGATGGTCGGCCGCGCGTACGGCCTGACCATGGACAATCTGCGGGAGGCCGACGTCGTCCTGGCCGACGGCAGTGCCGTCACCTGCGGGCCCTGCGCCCATCCTGACCTGTACTTCGCGCTGCGTGGCGCGGGCGCGGGGGCCTTCGGCGTCGTCACGTCCCTGACCTTCGACGCCCACCCCGCCGTCGAGCTGCGGACGTTCGTGCTCAACTGGCCCGGTGACCGCGTGGCCGAGACCGTCGCCGCCTGGCAGCGCTGGTCCCTGACCCTGCCCGACGCGATGAGCACCCAGCTCTGCGTGCGTGGCGGCCTACCCGAGACCTTGGTCATCGCCTGGTGGTGTGGATCACCTCGGGCGGGCGACCCGCTCGTCGCCCGGCTCGTGGCCGCGCTCGGTGAGCCTGTTGCCGGTGATTCGTACACGTCCGGCTATCCGGAGGCGATCACGTATCTCTGGGAGGTGCTGCGGGCTGACGGTGACGCCTCGCGGGCGCCGGTCTACACCTTCCAGGAAGACCATCTGCTCACGGCGCCGCTGCCGCCGGACGGCGTGTCACTCCTCGCGCGGCGGCTCACCGGCCGCGCCGACACCATCCTGATCCTCGAACGTCAAGGCGGCGCTCTGGGCAAGGACCCCACCACGGCGTGGGCTCACCGCGGTTGCCCCTTCGCGATGTGGTTCTGGAACGAGGTCTCACCCACGGCAGGCGTCGGCCGCGTCATCGAGGCCAGGAACCGGATCGTCTCCTTGTGGCAGGAACTGCGACCTTGGGCATCCGGGCAGTCGTACCAGAACAACATCTCCCCGCGTCGGCCGGACTGGGCGCGCGCCTACTACGGCGAACACCTGCACCGGCTTCGCGCGGTCAAGGCCCACTACGACCCGCACGACCTCTTCCATCACCCCCAGGGCCTCGCGTGAATCTGGAGGAGAGGGCCACCAGCCCGCCCCACACGTAGTGCCGGTCAGTCCAGGCTTCGGAAGAACGCCCGGAGGTCGGCGATCAGCAGGTCGGGGGTCTCCAGGGCCGCGAAGTGGGCGCCCCGGCCGAGCTCCGGCCAGCGCGTCAGGTTGTGCGCCCGGTCGGCCGACGGGCGGACCGGGAAGTCCATGGGGAACACCGCGACCGCGGTCGGCACCGTCCCGCGCTGCTTCGGGGCCCACATGCCGGCGTCGTCGAACCGCTCGTCGTAGGTGCATTGACGCATCCGTTGGCGGCGCTGACGGGGTGCCCTCCGTGGTGTGCCTGGCCGACCCTAATCCAATATGTTAACCGTAGTTCCCGTTTCTCAGAGAGGTGTGTACGTGGCCGAGTCCGATGAGCTGGAATCCCTCATCTCGCAGGGGCGCAAACATGGGGTGCGCAAGCGTGTCATCCTGCTGCAGGCTGCCCGGCTCTTCGTGGAGCGAGGTTACGCCGACACCGGGATCGACGACATCGGGGCCGCGGTGGGCATCTCCGGGCCCGCGGTCTACCGGCACTTCCCCGGCAAGCAGGCCATCCTCCTCGCCCTGATCGAGTTGTCGCTGGAACGCCTTCAGGAGGGGACGCAAGCCGCGCTGGCCGACCGGGACCAGGACCCGCAGGAGGCGCTGATCGCTCTGGTGGACTGGTTCTCCCGGTCTTCCGTCGAGAACCGGAGTCTGACTCTGATCATGCAGGCTGAGCTGCTCTGGTTGCCCGAGCAGGATCGGCGGCGGCTCAATCGCCAGATGCGGCAGGTACGTGAGGAGTGGGTCGGGCTGCTGATCGAGGTACGGCCGGAGCTGTCGGACCTCGCGGCGCGGATCGCCGTCACCTCCGTCATGGGGATGGTGACGGCGGTGCTCGCCGCCCGGCTGAGCGATGACATCCGAGCGCTGAGCGTGCACCTGCGGGCCCAGATGCTCGCCGTCCTGCATGTGCCGGCTGGATCGTGACGGCTCTGGATCAAGTGAAAAGTTAACGTGTATATACTTTTTGCCGTAGGAGAGTCTTGTGGGAGGACATGATGGAACGCATAGTCGAGGCCAACGGGATCCGTCTGTGGTGCGAGACGTTCGGTGATCCGGCCGATCCCGCGCTGCTGCTCGTGATGGGGCTCGGCGCCCGAGGCGCCACCTGGCCCGATGAGCTCTGCCGGCTTCTCCAGGAGGCAGGCCGGTACGTCATCCGCTACGACAACCGGGACACCGGGCAGTCCGGCTGTGTTGATTACGAGGCCAACCCGTACACCATGATCGAGCTCGCCCAGGACGCGGTCGGCCTGCTCGACGGATTGGGCATCGCCACGGCGGACGTGGTCGGCGCGTCGATGGGCGGCATGATCGCCCAGGAGATCGCGCTCGAACACGCTGACCGGCTGCGCAGCCTGACGGTCATCATGTCGAGCGCCGAGCCCCTCGACCCCGCGACCAACACCTTCCGGGGCACGGTACGCGATCCACGGCTGGCCGCCTGGGACGCCGAACAGATCGCCAATCCGCCCAGTACCCGAGAGGAGCACGTCGAGTCGCATCTCAAGCTGGCTCGCATTCTCGCCGGACAGTTGACGGCGTTCGACGAGGCGGCCACGCGCGCGATCATCGAGCGGGAGATCGAGAACGCCACCGATGCGGGCCACGCCTCGAAGAACCACATCCTCGCGGCCTTCGCCTCCCGCGACCGTTCCGGGCTTGTCCGCTCGATCACCGCTCCGACTCTGGTGATTCACGGGTCGGACGATCCCATGGCGCCCTTCGCCCATGGCGAGGCCCTGGCGGCCGCGATTCCCGGCAGTGAGTTCCTGCCCATCGAGGGAATGGGGCACGGGTTCCCGCCGCCGGTGATTCCTCCTATCTCCGCCGCGATTCTCCGGCACACCGGGCGATAGCCGACAACCGTCGATCGCGGGGGTCCGCCCGCGTATCTCAAGGGACGGCCGGCCAAGAAGTTCATGGTAGGGGCGGCGTGCAGTGGTGGCTGTCCGGGCAGTGGAACCTGCGCGCCGGCCCTGGCCCGTGCGGTTCGGGAGTGGGCGATTCCTTTGGGCGGTGGCCGTGGTCTACATGGTGGGAGGCGCGGTTCGCGCGACGAGCCGGTCGGTCTCTCTCACGTACGCCAAAGAGAAAGGACCGCCGATGAGCATCCCGGCGACCATGCGCGCGCTGCGGCAGACTTCCCTCAACGGCCCGCAGGACATGCGCCTGATCAGCGACGCGCCGGTGCCGAGCCCCGGCCAGGGCGAGGTCCTGATCCGCGTCACCGCCGCCGGGGTCAACTTCGCCGACATCTCGAAGGCCCGCGGTACGTTCGCAGGCGGTCCGCGGCCACCGTACCTGGCGGGTATCGAGGCCGCGGGTGAGGTCGTCGCGGTGGGCGAGGTGGTGACCGGCCCCCAACCGGGGGCCCGCGTCGTCGGCGTCGCCGACGGCGCCTTCGCCGAGTACGTGGTCCTGCCCGCGGCTGCGGCAATACCGGTGCCTTCGGGCTGGACGGAACAGCAGGCGCTGGGCCTGGTCGTGAACTGGCCCACCGCGCAGGCCGCTCTCAAGCCTCTGGGCGGCATCGCTGCCGGGCACGTCGTGCTGATCCACGCCGCGGCGGGCGGGACCGGCCAGGCTGCGGTGAGAATGGCCAAGCACTACGGCGCGACGGTCATCGCCACCGCCTCGCCGGACAAGCACGAGGCCGTACTGGCGCTGGGAGCCGACCACGTCCTGGACTCCCGCGGCGGCGACCTCGCCGCCGCGATGGTGGAGCTGACCGGCGGGTCCGGCGTCGATGTGGTCCTGGAGTCGGCCGGCGGTGCCACGTTCACCGCCAGTCTGGCCGCGGCCAAGCGAGTCACCGGCCGGGTCGTCGTCTATGGCCTGGCGGGCGGCGAGGCCCCGATCACCAACTGGGAGCTGGTGTACAAGCACCAGGTCCACGTCATCGGACTCAACATCGGCGTGCTGATCCAGGCCGCGCCGCAGATCTTCGGCGAGGTCATGGGTGAGCTGTCCGCGCTCATCGCGGCCGCCGTGGCCGGCCCCGGCCGGCCCACCACGTACGAACTGGCCGACGGCCCGAAGGCGCTGACGGAACTGGAAGCCAGGGCCACCGTCGGCAAGCTGGCCCTGCTGCCCTGAGCAGGCCGCCTCGTACGACGCACACCGGAGGTCCCGATGACAGGAGTCGGACAGATGCCCGCAACCGCGGACCCGGCCGCTGAGCGAATGGCGCGGTTCATCGTGACGTACGACACCCCGTCGAACGTCACTCGCGGGCCCAGGCTCGCGGCGTGACAGCGCATCTGCGGGCGGCACCGGATCAAGACCGGTTCACCGCCGATACCGAGCGGTTCCGCCGGGTGCTGCCCTCGGGTTTGACGGGTCCGTACGACGGGTCCGATCGTCCGCCGAGCCCCGTTGCGCCGGGCGAGGTCTCGTGGCTGGAGCCGCTGCCCGACGCATGGATCGCCCCGCCCGCCGACGATCCGGCCGCAGTCGTGATCGAACGCGAGTCGCTGCGGCTGGCGCTCATCGCCGACCTGCAGTACCTGCCCGCCCGCCAGCGCGCGATCCTCATCCTGCGCGAGGTGCTGGCCTTCTCGGCGGCCGAGACCGCGGAGATCCTCGGCACCACCACGGCGGCGGTCAAGAGTGGTCTGCAGCGTGCCCGTGCCCGCCTCGACGAATTGACGCCGGAACAGGAGGAACTGCTCGAACCGACCGACCAACGAGCCCGCGCGCTGCTCGACGGCTATGTCGCGGCCTTCGAGCGCTCCGATGCCGGCCTGCTGGAACAGGTGCTGCGCGCGGACGCCACGCTGGAGGCGACGCCGTTCCGCGACTGGCAGGCGGGCGGGGCGATGTGCATGCACGTACTCGACGCGTACGTGCTGGGCGCACCGGGCGACTGGCGGATGATCGCGACCACCGCCAACGGCCAGCCCGCCGCCGTGGTGTACCGCAAGGATGCGGACGGCACGCTGCGAGCCGACGGCGTCGTGGTGCTGGCCCCCACCGCCGGAGGCGTCGTCCGCGTGGTCAAGTTCCACGATCCCGCGCTGGTCGCGGCGTTCGGCTTCCCGGACGTGCTCGCGTACTGACCCGCCAATGGGTACGGCCGAGCAAGCCCGGCGTCGGCGGGCAGCTCACGTCAGCGCAGTGCTGCCGTCCGCACGCCTACGGTGGACATGACCCGCCGTACGACCTCCTCTTTCTCACCCACGGGCGCCGCATACTCGATCGCGGCCCAAGCGGCCCTCTCTCCGACCGTGTGCAGCAGCGCCCACGCCGCCAGGTAAACCGATGCCAGGCAGCCACCCGCGGTCGCGATCGCGCCCTCCGCGTGGAACGGCGCATCCAGCACCGTCACCCCGCGCTCCTCAAGCCAAGGCCGCGTGATCGTGTCGGTGCAGGCCGGCCGTCTGGCGAGCAGGCCGAGGCGCGCGAGCACCAGAGCACCGGAGCACTGCGAGCCGATCAGCTGCCGCGATGGGTCGAGCGGCAGACGCTCCAGCAGCGTGTCGTCGGCCACGACATCACGTGTCTTGATGCCGCTCCCGAGGAGGACCACGTCGGCTTCGGAGACGAACTCCAACGGTCGCTGGCTGGTCACCTCGACACCGTTCATCGAGGTCACCGTGGGTGTCGGCGAGGTGATGTACGCGGTGACGTCCTGACCTTGCATGCGAGCACGATTGATCAGGCCGGATGCGATGAAGCTGTCCAGCTCGTTGAACCCGTCAAAGGTGACGACCGCTATCTGCATGGCCACTCCCCGGCAGTTGTCCTCATCCGCTCACATGCTAGAAGGCCTGACAACGCCGTGCGCAGTGGCGGGGCTGTTCACTTCGCGGGCCCGCCGGCATTCGGTGTCGGTGGCCAGTACGGGTGCGAGATCGTCGCCACCCGGCTGGGCATCGACCTGATCCACCGGCAGCGGCGATCGCCTGTTCCGGAATGGCGTGGTCACGACGGGGCCGGTCCGGGGAAGCGCGGTGGTTGGCGGCGTTCCCCGGGCCTGGGGGATGGGTCAGGCGACTGCGGAGGAAGGGGCTGTCCAGGTGTTGCAGGAGGCCGGGTCGCCGGTGGCGAAGCCGCGGCTGATCCACTTCTTGAGTGACGCGGTGCTGCCGATGGTGCGCCTGTCGTGGGGGCCGTCGCCCTGGACGAGGCTCAGGAAGTAGGTCCAGTCCTTGTCGGTGCGGTCCGTCATCGGCCAGGCGCTCTTGACGAAGGCGCCGCCCAGGCACTCGGCTTGGAGGCTCTGCCGTCGTTCCTGCTCGTTCTGTTCGGCCGCGCTGCGGTGGGGGGCCGCCAGGTAGGCGTCGTAGATGCCGGTGAGCTTCTGGACGTGCATGGCGTACATGGCGGCGGCGGTGTCGAACAGCCACAGATCGGTGGGGTCGTCCAGCCAGTTCTTGCCGATCTGGAAGACGAGCGTGCGGGTCTTGGGGCAGTACTGGGCCTGGGAGTCGTCCTTGGGGATGTCGAGGCCGCAGTAGTTCTTGGGGATCTTGGCCAGGTGCCGGACCTTGATCTTGCTGTAGGGCAGGCTCGCCTTGTCGAGGTGCCACTGCCAGGCGGATTCCAGGCAGCCGATCACCGAGTCGAGGTAGGCGCGGGCCAGTTTGCGGTCGCCGCGCTTGACCGGGGGCTCGGCGCAGTCGACGGTGGGGAGTGTGCCCGTGTCGTAGAGCGGGTTGGCGGTCAGCTTGGCGCTTTTGACCGGATATGCCGCCGCGTTGGCCGTACCGCCCAGGGGCAGGACGGCGGTGCAGGCGAGCAGGATGATCGATAAGCGTTTCATGGGCCGTGAGGATAGGGCTGTGGGCGCGCCGTCGCAATCGCGGCACAACTGCCTGTCTTCCACGACGGCTCGACGACGCCCCTTTGGTGTGGGGCTGGGGGTCTTCGTCGCTGGGCTCCCTAAGGCACTGCAGACTCGGGAGGCCTGATGAGCGGTGTGGTGACCTGTCTGCTGCGGATCGGCCGCTGAGGCGTCGAACGTGGCTTCGGCCTGGGCAAACGCCAATATGTGGTCGAGTGCGTTCCGGCGCTTGTGTGTTCGCTGGGAGGGCCGGGGCGACATCCGTGAAGCGTTCCTCAAGTCGGCCTGCGCGCTTGGGGTGGTTCGTGTCGGTTGGGTGCGTTCTGAAGGGTGGGATTAAGGAGGTTGCGGCGTCTTAAGGGCGGCTCCTAAGTGGTTCCCAAGTCTTGTGGCACATCTTGGCGGCTGAACGTTGTCGCGTGCCTGGCGCGCGATCGCCATTCCTTGAGGAGAAGAGGAAACATGAGACTTCGACGTCTGACCACGGCGGCCCTCGTCGCCGGTGGGCTCGCTCTTGGCGCCGTTGCCGGCTCTGCCGTGCCCGCGTCCGCGCAGCAGGCAGCAGGGTCGTGGCACGTGGCGGGGTACTACCAATACCGCGATCAGTGCACCCGGGCCGGTTTCACCGCCTTGACCAGTGGTGGCATCGTCCAGGACTTCAAGTGCGAGCTGTCCGGCTCGCGCTTCGCCCTCAGTCTTTTCTACTGACGCACGGACGGCTCCGTCCCTCGGTACGTCCGCGGGACGGAGCCGCGCATGATCCGCCTTCCAGCCGGCAGGTAGCCCTCGGCCGAGCGCCTTAAGAGGCCATCAGTGAGCCATGAGTGCGCTCCTGTTCGCCGGGGACGGGTGGGACGTTCGCCACCGCGCACCGTGGACCTACGTGGCTCCGCAGGACACCGGGACGCGGGACCAGGGGTGGAAGCTGCACGTCTCGGCGACGCTGCTGTCGGCTCCCGTCGTGCTGGCGCGGGTGGCGGAGGTGCTGGTGCGGCGTCGGTGCCCGTTCAAGTTCGCGGCCACGTTCGACGAGCTGACCGGTCTGTTGTCCAGGAACGTCCAGCGGGGGTCGGTCGGGAAGTTCATCGTCTATCCCCCGGACGACGAGGCGGCGACGGCGATCGCCGAGGACCTGCACCGGGCCACACGCCGTAGCGGTAGTGCACCAGGCTGCCCGGCCGGTAGGCCCGGTCGGACAGGACGGGCGGGCCCGGCAGGCCGTACGCATGCTCGACAACGACGGGCTCTACAGTTCGCCGCTGACCGCCCCCGACGGCAGCAGTGTGATGGACCGGCGCAACGCCTGGTACTCACCGCCGGAATGGGCCGTCTGCCCGTTCGAGTCGGGTCAGGCCCCGGTACGGACCAGCGCGCCGGAGGCCGTCGTGCTGGATGGCCGGTTCGTGGTGCGGCAGGCGATCCGGCACGGCGCCAAGGGCGGGGTGTTCCTGGCGGAGGACCGGCTGTCGGGCGCCCAGGTCGTGATCAAGCAGGCGCGTCCGCACATCAGCGCCACCCTCCAGGGCCAGGACGAACGTGACCGGCTCCGCCACGAGGCGTACATGCTGGATCTGCTCGGGCCGGTCGGTGTCACGAGTCGCAAGGTTAGCCTGTTCACGCAGGGGGACAACCTGTTCCTGGCGCAGGAGCACCTTGAGGGCACCGTACTGACCGACTGGGCGGGGGAGGCGAAGGCCGCCGCCCCGGACGGGTGGCAGGACGCGGCGCTGACCGCGGTGCGCGCGCTGGCCGGCCTGGTCGGCGCCGTGCACGAGCGGGGCTTCGTGTTGCGGGACCTGACGCCGAACAACGTCATCGTCGGGCCGGACGGCTCCTGCCGGCTGGTCGACCTGGAGATGGCCGCCGTTCCCGGCACCCCGGTCACCAAGGCGTACACCGCCGGTTACGCGCCGCCCGAGCAGGTACGCGGCCCGATGTACGGGCCGGCCGCGGGGACCGAGGCGGACCTGTACGCCCTGGGGGCGACGGTGCTCCACCTGGCCACGGAGTGCCGGCCGCTGCTCGGCTCCGACGAAACGCCCGCGAGCCGCTCGTGGGACGCCCGGGTGCGGAGGCTGGTCGAGGTGGCGACACGGTGAGCTTCGGCTGGAACACCGGTCTGGCGGGCGTACTGGACTTCCTGCTGCGGCTGCGTCACGGCGGCCCCCGAACCTGGACGGCCGACGTTCCGGCGCGCATGCCCGCACCGGCGGCGTCATGAGCGCGGTGACGGGCACGGCGGCCGGGACGATGCTCCGGCTGAGCTTCCGGTTCTCCGGCCTGGGACGGTACGCCGTGTGTCTCACCGCCGAGGGCCGCCGCCCCCTGGCGCCGGAGTTGTGGGACCTGACCGGCGCGCGTCCCCGCTCCCGCGTCCTGCGTCTCTGGGACGGCGAGAGTCCGGCGAGCCGACGTGCTGATCCTGGACGAGGCGGGCTGCCACCTCGATCCGGCCGCCGAGCGACGCGCGGAGCCGGCGTTGGCGGCCCGGCCCGGCACCCTGGTCGTGATCGCGCACCGCATCAGCTCGGCCGCCAGAGCGCGCCAGGTCCTCCTGATGGACGGAACAACGGTGCTGACCGGCACCCACCATGAGCTGATCGACCGGTCCCCCCTGTACGCCGACCTGGTCGGCCGCTGGCACGCCGACGGAACACACTGACGGAACACGCCGACAGGACACGCCGACGGGCCCCGGCCCGTCAGGCCCCCGCCCCCGCCCCGGCGGCGTCGAGCGCCGACTCCAGCACGGCCAGGAAGTGATCGACCGGTCCTATGCAGGCCACCGCCGACCCCCCGGAGATCCGCCCGGCGTACGGCAGGAGCTTCTCGTACGTCGTCCAGCAGGCCGCCACGTCGCCGGCGGCGGCCTGGGCCGCGCCCTGGAGGCAGGTCATGGTCAGCCACGACCAGTCCATCGGTGGAGCGGGCCACCCCTGCCCGGCCAGAGCCACGGCCTGGCTCCCGCGCCCTTGGGCGCACAGCTCCAGCACCCGGGCGTCGTGTTCGACGGTGGGGTGGATGCCGGTGATCAGGTCGATGAGCGGGCCGGCCTCGGCCATGGCGCCGCGCTGGTAGTACAGCATGAGACGGCCGTTCACGGCGACGGCGCCCGCGTACCACATGCCGATCCGCTTGGCCTGCCGTTCGGCTTCGCCGTACAGCGTGTCGGCCTCGGCGAACCGGCCGGCCAGGGTGAGCCGGTTGGCCCGCCACATGGTGTGCTGGAAGCGCGGCCACGGCAGTTGCAGGTCGTCGAGCAGCGCCTCGCAGCGGGCGGCCGCCCGGTCGGCGCCCGCCAGGTCGTGCATCTCCAGCCGGTAGTGGGTGTCCATCATGTGGGTGAGCAGTTCGAAGCCCGGCGTCCGGGTCCGCGCGGCGAGGCCGTGCAACTCCTCGGCGATCTCCATGAGCTCGGCGATGTGGGTCGCCTGCGGCACGGACAACGCGCGCGCGTTCAGCGCCCGCATGAGCAGGTGCGGGTCGGCGATCCTGCGGGCCATCGCGACGGCCTCGGCCGACAGGGACAGACAGCGGAGGTCGTCGTCGCTGCCGTTGTACAGCTCCTGCGCCAGGCCGCCGAGCAGCAGCGTGCGCTCGACGCTGTCGGTCTCGGGCAGCGCGCGCAGCGTGGCCTCGAACTGCTCGACCAGCCGCAGTTCCACCGGTTCGTACGGGTTGCGCAGCGTCCAGATGGCGGGCGCGTCCAGCGCGGTGAGCGCACGGGTGATCAGGGCGGGGTCCGCTTCGGCGCGCTGGGCGACACGAAGGGCCTGGGCGCGCAGCCCGCGCGCGCCCATCGCGTCACCGGCGTCCAGCAGGGCGCGTACCTGGTGCAGCAGGAGTTCCACGTGCTGCGCGGGGTCGCCGTCGCAGGCGCCGTGGGCGGTGACGGCCCGTCCCCACCAGGCGGCCGCCTCCTCGTGCGCCATGCGCAGGCTCGCCTGCCCGGCCGCCGCGCGGGCCCAGTGCGCCGTCTCCCGGTATGCCAGCGGCCCCGCCTCCACGGCGTGGTGGGCGATGACGGTGACGTCGGTGCTCGGCCTGGCCGACAGGGCCCTCATCACCTCCCGGTGGAGCACGCCCCTGCGCAGCGGCGGGACACCGGCGATCAGCGTCTCCCTGACCAGGTCGTGGACGAAAGTCATGACCCCGTCCCCGCTGGTGATCAGCCCGGCCTGGGCGGCCCAGTCGAGCAGCTCGTAGGTCTGCGCCGGCCACGACGAGCAGGCCCGGAACACCTCGACGACCAGGCCGGGATCGAAGCTCCGGCCGATCAGGGCGGCCAGCTGGAGTATCTCCGTCGCCCGCGGCCCGAGCATGGCCAGCCGCCAGCGGATCAGATCGGACACCGCGTCGGGCACGACCTCCAGGCCCTGCCCCTGCGCCATCAGCCGGACGCTCTCCCGCACGAAGAACGGGTTGCCGCCGGTACGCCGGGTCAGCAGCTCGGCCGTGGAGCCGTCCACCGGGACGCCCATCTCCCGGGCGAGCGTACCGACCTGCGCGGCGTCGAGGCCGTTCAGCCGGATGCGTACGAGGTCGTAACGGGCGAGCTGGTACAGCACCTCGTCCACCGAGAGCTTGAAGGCGTCGCCGGGGGAGGCGCCGGGGGTGACCGTCCTGTCGTCGTGCGCCGCGTCGCGGAAGGCGGTGACCAGCAGCAGCGGGGCGTCGCCGGCGTACGCCTCGGACAACACGGCGACGCCCCTGAGCAGTTCGAGCGTGGCGGAGTCCGCCCAGTGCAGGTCGTCCAGGACGATCACCAGGGGACGGGTCCGCGCGGCCTCGACGAGCCACCGGGCGACGGCCTGGTTCCGATGGGGCGACTTCGCCGGGGGCGGGCCGGTCGGCCAGTCGTCGTCCAGCAGCCCGCTCAGCGCCTGGCGCTCGGCGGGCGGCACGGTCCCGGCCAGCGCGCGCAACACCTGAAGCCACGGCCACAGCGGCGGCACCCCTTCCCCCTCGTGGCAGCGGCCCCACAACACCAGATGTCCCAGATCCACGCAGTCGTCGCGGAACGCCTGCAACAACCGGGTCTTGCCGATGCCGGGCTCGCCACTGACCGCGGCGACCACGACGCCGTTGTGGTTCATCGAGCCGGGCAGCGCCTTCAACTCCGCCAGCCCCCGCTCGCGGCCGATCAGCCGCCCCCGCACCCCGCGCCGGGCGTGAAGGGACAGCCGCACCGGGCCGGACGCGGGCGCAGGCGTGATCGACTGTGCCTGCCGGAGGATGTCCTTCTCCAGTTCCCGCAGCTCGGGCCCGGGATCGAGGCCGAGCTGGTCGGCGATGACCTGCCGCGCCCTGCGTAACGTGGTCAGCGCGTCGGCCTGCCGCCCCGACCGGTAGAGGGCCAGGGTGAGCAACCACCACAGGCGCTCCCGCAGCGGGTGCTCCGCCGTCTCGGACTCCAGGTCGTGGATCACCGGCTGCGGGCGGCCGACGTCCAGCAACGCCTGGGCGCGGGACTCGATCGCGTTCAGGCGCAGCTCGCCCAGGCGGTTGACCTCGGCGGCGGCCCACAGCTCGTCGGCGAACTCGCCGTAGGGGACGCCGCGCCACAGCCGCAGCGCCTCCTCCAGCAGGGGAAGGGCCTCCGCGGGCGGACGCAGCTCCGCCTCCGTGATCAGGTCGCCGAAGCGCAGCGCGTCGACGTCGGTGGTGGCGAGGAGATAGCCGGGCCTGCGTGCCGTCAGCAGCCGGGGCGGCGTACGCGGCGCGCGTGAGGGCTCCAGCACCCGGCGCAGGTTCGACACATAGACGTGGATCGAGCCCACCGCGGTCATCGGCGGTCTGCCCTGGTACAGGTCCTCGATCAGGGTGTCGGTGGAGACGACCGTCCCGGCCGCGGCCACCAGCCGGGCGAGGAGGGCACGCTGCCGCGGCCCCCCGAGCGTGACGGGACCGCGCGCGCCGACGATCTCGAACGGACCGAGAACCCGGAACCGGACCCCCTCTCCACAGCCGCCCGCGGTCTTCCCGTCCGAGCCCTCTGCGCCGTTCCCCATAGGCAGTCTCCTCGTGAAGAGAGGTACGCGAGATCCGCTCCATCGTGGCCGGTGCTTCGCTCGGTCTCGTCACTCGTGAGGCTGATGAGGAATCAGCCGGAAGCGGGACGCGTCAGTCGCCTGAAGGTCCGGCTTACCGCTTCGGCCGGAAGTAGTGCCTGACCATGTACGCGGTGACCTGGGCGCCGATCTTGGCGCCTTGCACGTCCGCCGTGCGGGTGTGGATGCCGCCCCATACGCGGGCCTCGATGACCTCTGCCAGGGCCTGGGAGAAGCCGCGGAAGGTCCTGGTGGTGCCCGAATCGGCGCTGTAGCCGCTGAAGGGGATGTCGTCCCTGCCGAAGAAGTGGGTCAGCGCCGACATGCTGGCCGCCGTGAAGCACGTGTGCCCGGAGGTGTAGTCGGGGTGCGGCGGGGTGACGAGCAGCGGCGTCCAGTCCGGGTCGGCCACGGTGGCGGGGTTGCCGTCGGTGTCTGCCAGGCGGATCGCGGTGATCGGCCGCCAGAAGGTCCACGCCGCCTTCTCGTTGTAACAGGCGGTCGTGGCGTCGGCCTCGGCCAGGTCGACCATGGCGAACATCCGGGCCGCCTGAAGGGTGTTCAGGTGCCGCGTCGTGGCGAGCTGGCGTTTGATCTCCCATTCGGCCAGGTGCCGGTCGTGCCACCAGATCGCGGCCTGCGTCTGGTCCTGCGTCCTGACCGTGCTGTTCGCCGCGCCGATCCGCTTGAGCTCGTCGAAGTCCTTGGTGTAGCGGGAGCTGGCGAGCGCGGGCGGGCCCGAGGTGCGGAACATGGACGCGCTCGGGATGAGGAACGGCTTGAGGTCGCCGACCCAGGCCCCGTCCGAGGCGGACGTGGGCGGCGTCGGCCGCCACTGGCCGGGCTGGGTGCCGACGGGCCAGGTCTGGTCGCCGAACGCCCCGTCGTTCTCCCTGGCAGTGATCATCGCGGCCGCCGCCTGCTCGCCCACGGCGATGCCGCGTCGTTTCGCGGCGCCGTCGGCGATGGTGGCCAGGTATTCGTCGTACTGGGTCGTCAATCGGGTCTGCTGGGCCGGAAAGAGTTCATTCAGCACGCGGAAGGCGGCGGTGGCGACGGCGGCCTCCGTCGATTCCCCGCCACGGGCCCGGGGCGCGACCAGGTACGGCTGATAGGGGGTGCCGGCGATCGCGTTCACCGCGTCGTAGACGGCTCCGTGCACCATGGCGAAGCTGCGGGCCTGGACCTGCGGTTGCTGGCCGGCGACGTCCCAGATGGCGGTCTGGGCGTTGCGGTCCCAGACGACGACGGCGTTCTCGGGGGGTTGTGAGTTCGCGTACGCGGTTGATGAGCCCGGTCCCGCCGGGATGACGGCGGCGATGAGGAGGACGGCCAGCCATCGTGCGACGACCGGCCGGCGTCTACCACGTGATTGAGGCATTGGAGCAAATTACCTTGTCCCCCCATGGGCGTTAAGTGGCTCAACGGGCGAAAAGTCGATAACGGCACAGCCGAAAAACGAACCAGCCGCGGTTCGACTCTGCGGCGACTTTCCTGAGTGATCGAACCTTCCGCGCCTCCACGGAGTCGGTAGCGGCGAGAGGAGTTGTCTTGGATCGCAATGACAGCTTCCGTGAGTTCGTCGCCGCGCACCAGCAATCGCTGATGCGCACCGCGTACCTGCTCACGGGAGACGCCCACCAGGCCGAGGACCTGCTGCAGAGCGTCCTGCTGAAGGTGCTGCGGCGCTGGTCCCGGTTGTCGGACGTCGAACGCCCCGACGCGTACGCGCGCAGGGCGCTGGTGAACCAGCACATCTCGTGGCGGCGGCGCCGGGTCAGGGCGGAGTTCCCGACAGCCGAACCGCCCGACCGGCCGTACTCGAGCGAGGACTCCACCCTCGTACGGCTCGTCATGCGCCGCGCCCTCATGGGGCTGCCGCCTCGGCAGCGGGCGGTGATCGTGCTGCGTTACTACGAGGACCGGACAGAACGGGAGACCGCCGAACTGATGAACTGCTCGATCGGAACAGTGAAGAGCCAGACCCATTACGCTCTGGCCCGGCTGCGCGAGCTGGCTCCCGGCCTCGCGCCGAGGCTCACGGTCTCGGAGACCGAGGAGACGTACCGATGACCTGGTTGCGAGACGTCCTCGTCGATCTGGCCGCCGAGTCACCACAGGTGGATCTCGCCGAACGTACGATCGCCACGCGCGAGCACCGGCGGCGTACCGCGGTCTCGCTCCTCGCGGCCGCCATGGTCGTGGTCACCGCGCTCGGCGGAACGCTCGCCGTACGGCTGATGCCCCAGGCGCCCGCTCCGGCCACCTCGGGCAAGGACGACCTGCCTGCGCGCGGGGTCGGGCCGCTGAGCCACGCCTACAAGACCTACTGCGGGCCGGGCGGTGAGAAGGGTTCGTCACGCTGCCAGGAGGGGGAGTGGCGCGTGGTCACCCGCGGCGGCAGAACCTACCGCGTGCCGGAGGCGCTGCCGAGCCGCACCATGCAGGACAGCCCGCTGGCGATCAGCCGGGACGGCCGCAGGATCGCGTACTACGCCGCGAAGGAAGGCACCTTCCAGGTCCGCGACCTGGACTCGGGCACGAAGACCACGGCGTCGATGAAGCTGCCCCCGAAGACCTGGTTGTACAGCATCACGCGGCTGATGTTGTCGGACGACGGGCGGTACCTGGCCTTCAGCAAGGTCCCCGAGTTCAAACAGCCCGCGCTGCTCTTCGACATGAAGGACAGGGTCGTCCGCGAACTTCCGGCCCGCTATGTCCCCATCGGCCTGTCACCTGACGGAGCCACCATCACCCTCGCGGAGTACTCGCCCAACTCCCAGCTGCGAACGATCTCCAACCTGTGGCCGCCCACCTCGCAGGGCGACTCCACGGCGGTCATCCTGCCGCAGCACTACATCTTCAGCCCGCTGGCCCCCGACGGCAGGACCGTGGCGGCTGTCGAGGATCTCAGCACCATGGAGAAACCCTGCAAGACGGGGGCCTTCGTCCTGCTGGACCCGCTGACCGGCAAGAAGCGGAAGACCGTCCCCATCCGTGGCCTGTCGCCCGGCGTCAGCCAGATCTACCTGCGTACGTGGCGCAGCGCCGACGAGGTCACGGCCCTGACGACGTCCGTCCGCTGCAGACCGTCCTCGGCGGCGCCGGACGGCGCGGTCGCGCCGCCTTACGAGACCTTCACGGCTTACACGCTGAACATCAGGACCGGCGAGGCCAGGAAACTCACCACGTACAGGGCGCATGACATCTTCGGCATCGCCATGCCCGGCGCTCCCGGGGCGATATGACCGCGACCTCCCGCCTCACAGCTACCCTGTTGATCATCGAAGAAGGAGAGGCATGACGGACCAGCCGAGCTCCGCACGGACCGGCCGGACGATGGTGATCGCCACACTTGTGTCACGGATCACTGGGTTTGTCCGTACGCTGGCGCTGGTCGCCGCTCTCGGCCTGGGCACGCGGCTGCTCGACGCGTACACCGCCGCCAATGTCCTCCCCAACAGCATCTACGAGCTGGTGATGGGCGGCGCGGCGGCGAGTGTGCTGGTCCCGCTGCTGGTCCGGGTCACCGCGGACGACGGCGTCGACGAGGACCTGTTCACCCAGCGGTTGTTGTCCCTGGTGTTCTACGGGCTGTCGGCGGTCGTCATCGTGACGATCAGCGCCGCCCCCACGGCCCTCGCGTACGCGCTCGACCTGGCCGTGGGCGCGGGGCTGGGCGGTTCGTTCGCCGTCGTCTGCGCCGCGACCGCCGTCGGCGCCTGTCTTTACGTACTGATCGCCCGGCTTCTTCGTGTCAGTGAATTCACCATCCTCACGGCGGGGCTCCGCGTCCCACGTATCTGATCGAGCGTGGGGCGTTCTTGATCATGCGTGGGCGGTCAGGCTGTAGGGGCCCGAGGCGCAGGCGGTGACGCGCCAGCCGCCCGGCGCCCGCCGGGCGGCGACGTCCCTGAGTCCGGTGCCACGGACGACCGGTTGCGCGTCGCCGGGGAACCAGACGTCGAGGCCGCACCCGCTGCCTTCGCCCCGGGCCGTGAGGCTCGCCCGGTCCGACGTCAGGCCGGTCAGCCGGCCGGGGGCGGAGCGGGGGTAGGGGCGCGAGAGCTCGGCGACGTACTCGGCGGGCGGGGGCAGGTCCTTCCCGGTGGCACACTCCTCGATCATGAGGTTGCCGCCGGTCTCGGCCTCGGCTCCGGCGTGGGCGTCGCCGCACGACTGCTTCCAGACCCAGAACGCCCCACCGATGCGGTGCCGATCCTCCTGGTCGGTGTACCTCGTGATCGGGGCCGAGGCGGGGTCGCCGAACCACCCCCACTCTCCCGACCAGAGCCCGGCGCCGTAGTACTCCGCCGCCCTGCTCGCCAGCTCGAAGCCGCGCTCGATGCTCGTGACGGTGAAGCCGGTGCCCTGGTCGATGGTGATCGACTCGTTGTAGAGGTGGGGAGCGAAGACGAGCAGCCGGTCGTCGGTGAAGTCCTTGGGCACCGGGACCTCGAAACCGAGACCCGACCAGAGCACGGACGGCTCGAAGAAGACCAGGTGCGGGAAGCCGCGCCTCTCGCCCGCCCTGATGGCCTTGATCGCCCGGTCGTAGTAGCGGCCGAGCAGGACGCCGGAGGTGACCGGCGGGGCCTCGCCGAAGCCCGGTTCGTTCAGCAGGTCGTACCCGGCGACCATCGGCTCGTTCGCGAACCGCTCGGCCAGCATGCCCCAGGCGGCGACCAGGCGGGTCTGGATGCCGTCCCTGTCCTGGTAGAGGTTGGTGAAGGCGCGGGCGACGGCCGGGGAGATGTCGCGTCCGGTGAACTCGCATTTGGGGGCGCCGTCGAAGCGGTCGGCCCAGGTGGGGGCGCCGTCCCAGCCGTGCATCGGGGAACCGTTGCGGCAGGTGGTTCCGGGGGCGGCGTCGACGCCCTTCCCCCAGGCGTCCTGGTGCATGTCGATGACCGTACGCAGGCCGTGCCGGGCCGCGGCCTCGACGGCCCAGGAGATCCTGGCGAGGTAGGCCGGGTCGTACTGGCCGGGCCGGGGTTCCAGCGCTGACCAGGAAAGGGCGAGGCGGACGACGTTGAAGCCCATCCGTTCCATGCCGGCGAAGTCGGCCTCGGTGAGCGGTCTCGTCACCGCCTTGTCCGGACGCTTCTGGAAGTAGTCTTCGAGCTGGTTGACGTTCACGCCGCGCAACAGCACCTCGTTGCCGTCGGCGTCGACGATCCTGCGGTCGGCCGACAGTGTCAGCCCCTTGGTACGCGATGGCTGCGCGGTCGTGGTGCCGGGTTGCAGGAGCGGCAGGACGAGCACCGCCGCGGCCAGGACGACCGCCATCCGGGTACGCGGCAGGGTGAGGGCGGTGCCCCGTACCGGCTGGGTGGCGGGCAGAAGGGCGACGAGCACTGCGGTCGCCAGGGCGAGGAGGGCGCCGAAGGAGAGCGCGGGGGCGAGCCGAAGCATGATCGCCGGTGCCCAGAACAGGTCGCCGCCCGCCAGGTCGCCCGGGATCCCGATGGCCACCTCCACCAGGCCGAGCGTCGCGGCCGCTCCCAGCGCGGAGAGCCCGGCCACGACGGCCCGCGGCGACGTGGCGCCACCGAGGCGGCGGTTCAGTGCCCACGTCAGTACGCCCAGCAGGGTGACCGCGGCCAGGCAGCCCAGCGGTCCCGCCTCGGGCGCCGGGGCCAGCGGGGAGTCGCCGATGGCGTACCCGATGGGCGAGCCGCCCCACCACACCCCGCCGACCGACGCGGCCAGGACCACGGCCGCTCCCGCCGCCGCCCACCCCGGCCCCGAGTCCGCGGCGGGTCCGGCATCCGGCTCTGGAGAGGACGGGTCGGCCGTGGCCGGAGGAGGCGGGGCGAGGCGGCGGCGCAGGACTTGGGCGAGCCAGGTGGCGGCCGGCACCGGCAGGCCGAAGATCGCCGCCTTGACACCGGTGAAGCCGGTCGACCACGCCAGGTAGACCACGTCACCGAAGGTCATCGCCAGCGACATCACCAGCTTCGCCGCCATCGCCGACCAGACGACCGCGCCCCACACCAGCAGCGCCGTACGCAGCGGGGCACGTCCGCGCGCGACCGCCCACGTCAGCACTCCGACGCCCGTCAGGAGCAGCGGCACGTACACGGCCGGCGCGGCCACCTGCCAGAGCCCGGCGACGGGCAGCAGATCGGCACCGGTCCATGTGTACGGCGCCGCCAGCCCCGACGGGTCGAACACCGCGCCCAGCACGATGACGGCGGCCAGCACCACGACGGCGATCGGCGACAACCAGCGGTTCCTCATAGTGTCGGCGACCATACATGAGCATTGCTCACAAATGAAGGGCCAAGATCCACGACAACACGACCACCCGATCCCGTACGCCGGCCCGGCCCACGTCGGTCGAGACATCTGACCGTGTCACCGCTGCCTGCTTGAATCCTGTGATCGCCCTGGATGAAGGGACAGTCGCCGTGGCGGAGCCCATCAAGCACATGGTGGTGGAGATCAAAAGCGCTTGGAACAGCCCGATGGTGGTCGACTCCGCCGCCCTCGCCGGAGAGGACCACGCTCCCTGGGATGAGGAGTGGTCGCCGTCCGGGCTCGACGACTGGGCGCGAGCAGGACACAACGCGGTCGTCTTCGACAAGAACATGGACATCGACGCCTGCATCCGGCTCGAACTGTGGACTGACGAACCTTCCCCGACACCACCGATGTGGGATCACATGTGGGACGGCGACATCTACCTTCGGTCGGGGCAACTCCAGATCCACGACCTCCACGAGGCATGGTCGAGAGGGGACGTCTTCGACGTGGGACAGCGAGACGCCACCTGGGCTGTACGGATCCAGCACAGGCGCCTGGAGAACGACCAAGAGCCGGACTATCCACGCGACATTTACCAGGTGGATCTCTTCAAGCTGCAGTTCTGGAAGCTTGAGGCGTTCTGATCTGATTGCGTACGTCGGTGAAGTCTGCATCGGGAGGAGTGGCACGTCCTGGCACGCGCGCCGGACGGCGTACGCAATCCTCGATCGGTTCGCTGACTAGCGGCCGTACCACTCCATCAGGCAATGAGGCCATGCCGCTGCTGCCCACACTGCACCACGTCGCTCGTCCAGGTCAGCCTCGTTCTGCAAACGCTCGAAAACGGCCGTTACTCGGGATGAATGGGCTCAAGGTAGTGGCGGAGGTGGGATTCAACCCACGACCTCAAGGCACGTGAAGCCTGCCAGGACAGCCAAACCCCCACGCGGCCAAGCGTAAAGATGCTGCTTGACGCGGAACGTTCCGTTGTTACTGTGACAATGTGGCTCTTCCGGCTCGGACTCCGGGCAAGCTCAAGATGTGGACAGAACGTCTGGCCTTGGTGTCCGCGATCGCGACAATCTTAGGACTGACAATCTCGGGCGTGTTGGGTTCGGCGTGGCAAGCAGTGTGGAATGTCTTTGATCCACCCAGCCCCTCTCAGACCAAACTAGCCGGATTCGATCCCTGGTTGACAGTGGATGCTCAGAAGAAGGCCGAGAGCGCACCCACAAAGAAAGACGCCTTCTGTCAGGCAACTTCGATGGCACGACCATGGCCAGGCGGCAGGCGATGTTTCATCGAACACATCATCTACGATCCATGTTTTTACAGGTGGATTGCAGGAGATTTGGTGCTGGCCTGCACGGAGTCGCCATGGAAAGAGCCGGTCTTCGTGCGGATTCGCGGGGACCGGGCGCTCGGCGCAAGCGAAAACGATGAGCGCAAATCGCCTTCTTATTCGTCAAAGGAAGTTTGGGCGATTGAGTTGGCAAAGGGAAAAGTTCGCTGTGTGCGAGGGAGTGGGGGAACAAACCTGGAAGCAGGTGGACGCATAGCCTTCATGTACTGTGACAAGGACGCGATGATCGTGGCCGTGTCCTCAGACACGCAGCCTTGGACGGCCGACTACGCTGTACGGGGCAAAACTGCGATCGAAAGAGTACCCATCATCTCCGCATGGTTCTGAGGTCACCTTCGCTGAAGTTCTGGACTGGAAACAGGATCAGCGGATGACGCATGCAGCTAAGCATTTCGCATCATTCGATGTGGGCCAGAGGTCACGCGCCTCATCCTGAACGACTCTGAATGCCCGGGCACTGCACCTTCGACGCCTCTGAGTGCGTGTTTGAGAAGATCGTTCATGTTCGCCCTGGCGGCATGACGACTCGCGCGGATGCCGCCAGGGCGGCCGGACGCCCCTAGATCGCTACCCCTCGAACCTGATCGACGCGCAGTGGGAGCTGATCGAGTCCTTGTTTCTCGAGCGGAACACCGGCGGGCTTCCGGAGAAGTGCCCGCCCTGGCGGACCGTACTGGTGCTTCCGGTAGGGGGAACAGGTCGGAGTCACCGAGACGCCGTCGGCCGAGCTGTGCGTCAAGGGTGCCGACGCTGTCGAGTGTGACAGTCGGGGCTACGACGCGGGCAAGAAGGCCAACAACCGCAAGCGCTTCATCGCCGACACCACCGGCCCGCTCATCACCGTCGCCGTGCCGGCCGCCGGCCGGCAGGATCGCCTCGCCCGGCTGATTGCCTGCCGCCGATTGGCTTGTGACTACGAACGCGATCCCGCTGTCTCCGAAGCGATCATCCGCTGGGCGTCCATCGCTGGCATGGTCTGCCGCCCCCAGGGGGTCGCTCGGCGACGGCCCCGCTACATTTGCGATCAGAATATCCGGAAAATTCCCCTTTGCTATAAAAGCACTCAGCCTCTCCTCTCGTCATTCTTTGCCATCGCCTAATCTCATTGTGCGCGATAACATCCTGATTGGCATTTACCGCATTCCGGCCGGGATGTTTGGCGACTGAATCGCGACATGAATGGACATGTCCGTTTCGGTGTCCATGGGATCGACGTTTCGCACAATCGACGGAGGAAGATCGCCATGTTCAAAAAAATGTTGCGTTTCCTTCTCATCGGCCTGGCGGCGGGCTCGCTGCTGGCCACCGCGGCCCTGTACGCTCCGGCATCGGCCTCAACCTCCCCGACCGGGACACGTCAGAGCGTCGTCACCGTACTCGGCTACAACAGCACCGACTGGAAATACCTCCAGGTGCCGCCGGCGTCCGACGCCCCGCTCTTCTACGCACGGAACTTCGACGACAGCGGCTGGTCGAGCGGGCAGGAGGGCTTCGGCACCACCAACGGCATCTGCTCCTGGAACAAAGCCGCCAACGTCAAGACGCCCTGGGCGGTGAACACCGACATCCTGGTACGCCACTGGGTGCACATCCCGCGCGGCGCACGACAAATCCGCATTCAGGGAACGATCGACAACGACGCGAGGGTCTACTTCAACGGCCGCCTCGTTCAGGCCGTCAAGAGCGGCGGCTGCGTCGCGGGCGCGATCAACGTCGTCATTCCCGTCAGGGGCCTGGAAAGCTGCAACCTCCTGGCCATCCGCGGCCATGACTACGGCGTCGGGACCTACCTGAACGTCGAGGTCAGCTACGTAAGGCCGACCCCGTCCGCCTGAACGGGCACCCAGCACCGCCCCCGGGCCCTTCTTGAACCACGAAGGGCCCGGGGGCTCTCCGTGCCCAGGAAACCGCAGGACGGGGGCTTCCCGACAACCGCACGTACGCGTACGCGGGGGACTTTCCGGCCCCGGACGGCGAGCAGTGCGAGGAGACTCAGGCTGCGTCGTGAACGGGATCGTGAACACCACCGCCCACGGCGCTCGCGCGAGGTCGGACGGTGTCGGGCATGTCCGGATCCGAGGTCAGCGTGAGCGGAGGAACGTCAGTGCGGCGAGCACCCTGCGATGGTCGTCGGCGTCCGGGCCGAGGTTCAGCTTGGTATAGACGCTGGTGACGTGCTTGGCCACGGCGGCCTCCGACACGTACAGGCGTTGGGCGATCGCGCTGTTCGACCGGCCTTCGGCGACCAGTGCGAGGACCTCGCGTTCGCGGGGCGAGAGCGCGTCCAGGGGGTCGTGCGCGCGATGGTGGACCATCAGGTGGTGGACGACGTCGGGGTCGATGACCGTGCCTCCGGCGGCGACCTCGCGTACCGCCGCCACGAACTGGCTGATCGCGCCGATCCGGTCCTTCAGCAGGTAGCCGATGCCGCGTGTGCCGGCCTCCAGCAGTTCCCCGGCCGCGGCCGGCTCGACGACCTGCGACAGGACGAGGATGCCGAGCCGGGGATGTTCGCCCCGCAGCCGGATGGCGGCCCGCAGCCCTTCGTCGTGGAAGCCCGGCGGCATGCGTACGTCCACCACGACGACATCGGGCAGGTCGCGGGCGACGGCGTGCAGCAGCTCGTCGGCGCTGCCGACGGCGGCGAGCACCTCGCCGCCGAACCGGGTGAAGATGCCGGTCAGCCCCTCCCTCAGGAGCACCGAATCCTCCGCGATCATCAACCGCACGGCAGCTCCACCCGGATCGCCGTGGGGCCTCCCAGCGGGCTGCTCAGCGTGAGGGTTCCCTCCAGCACGCCGATCCGGTCGGCCAGCCCGTTGATCCCGCTTCCCTTCGTGGCGTCGGCTCCGCCGATGCCGTCGTCGCGCACCTCCAGGACGAGAAGCCGGTCCGACAGTCTCGCTGTGATCATGATGTTCTGCGCCTTGCTGTGTTTGATCCCGTTGGTCAGGCTTTCCGAGATGCAGAAGTAGGCCGCCGCCTCCACTCCGGCGGGCGGCCGGCGGGGAAGATCGAGATCCAGGGTCACCGGGATGGGGCAGTGGCGGGCCAGGTCGGTGACGGCGAGCGCGAGCCCCCGGTCGGTGAGCACGGCGGGGTGGATGCCCCTGATGACGCGGCGCAGCTCGTCCAGCGCGGCCTGCGTGTGGCCGTAGGCGAGGCCGATGGCCTTCGCCGTACGTTCCGGGTCTTCCCGTACGTCCAGCTGGGCCAGGCCGAGTTGCATGAGCACGGCGGTGAGCTGGTGCTGGGTGCCGTCGTGCAGATCCCGTTCGATACGCCGCCGCTCGGCCTCGAAGGCGTCCACCAGCCGGGCCCGTGACCGGGTCAGCTCGATCATCCGCTCGGCGAGGGGCGCGGCGAGCAGACTTCGTGCCAGCGCCCCTTCCGCCGCAGCCACCACCGCGAACAGGTACGCGCAACCAGCCGCCGCGGCCGGCGCCACCACGATGGCCGGAGACACACCGGACGGGAGGGACGAGGCGTAGGAGTTGACCGTCAACGCCGCCAGCGCGATGACCAGGCCGTTGACCACCGGCAGGATCGTCGCCCACAGCAGCGCGTAGCCGATCTCACGCCGGGCGGCCGGGCTCGCGAAGGAGATCGGCGTTCTCGGCTTCGGCGCGGGGAGCGCCACCGGATCGATCAGCCTCAACCGCCACCGTTCCAAGGAGGCGATCGGACCGCTCAGCACGGCGACGACGACCAGCAACGTGATCATCGCCACCACCAGTGCGGTCTGCCGCCCGAACACGGTCACCGCGACCGCCGCGCCGCCGCCGGGCAGGCTGGTCGCCAGGTAGGCGAGCGTCCGCCATGGCCACGACGACCCGAGGAACCGGAGCGGGTTCCCCGTGATCGCCTGCCACAGGGTGGTGCCGTTCTTCATCAGCCCTTGATCGTCCGGGTGACCTTGCCCGCGGCGTTCAGGAACTGGATCCGGGGATTCCCGTCCTGATCAACGCGCATCACGATGCGCGGCGCCCCCTTGCCGTCGGCGAGCGTCACGGCCGATGACTTGTCCGGGTTTTTGCCGATGAAGACCCGCTGCGGGCTCGGGTACTTCTTCCGGTACGCCGCCATCGCCTGATCCCGCTCCGGGCCAGGGGGCATCTGCTCGATCTTCCTGTACTCCTCGAAGGACTCCGGCAGGGGCGTCTCGGGCCGGTCGTCGACGGCCAGGCCGACGCCTCGTACGCCTTCTTGTTCCATGTACCGGAGAACGAGGGTCTGGTCCTGCTTGTACTGGTCGAAGGAGAGCTGGCCGACCGCCCAAGGCTTGCCGCCGTTGACGCCGTTGTCGGTGCCCAGGCCGCCGGCCTCGTCCCCTTCGCCGTTGTAGAAGGTCATGCCCGGCCGCGTGCCGGCGTTGCCCAGGTCGACGCCGTTCACGACGGCGCCGGGCGACCTGTCCTTGTTGCTCAGGACCATGCGTGGTTTGCCGTCCGGCTCCACCACGTTGATCCGCTGGACCTCGATCTCGTCGAACGTGGCCTTGCCACCGCCCTGTGCGACGGCTTCCCCGTTGCCGGCCAGGACGGCCCCCGTGAGGACCGCAGCGGCGATCAGGCCTACTCGCATCCGCCGAAGTTGCCGCTTGACCTTCACGATTTCCAGTGATGCATCCATGGCTTCGATGATCTTAGTTGCCCTGCGGGCTGACGATGGGGCTGCTTACCGATCACAGGTAGAAGTTCTTCTACCTCGGCCATCGGATGGCGGGCGAGGCCGTCAGGTCATGAAGCGTTCACCGGGAGCCGGGCGGGCACAGCTCCGCCTCCAGTTCCTTGGCGAAGATGCTGATCGGGTCGGCCCAGTCGCCGTTGACGTTGGAGACGAGCATGCGCTTGCCGTCCCGGGTGCCCATCGCGTACGTCCAGGAGCCGTGGATGAAACCCCCGTTGCCCCAGGCCGTCACCCCGCAGGACAACTTCTGGGAGAAGACGCCGAGGCCGTAGGCGGTGTTGTCGATCCAGGGCACGCCCTCGGTGGAGACGGTGGTGAACATCTCCTTCTGCTGCGCGGGCGGCAACAACCGGCCGCGCAGCAGGGCCCGGTAGAAGGTGTGCAGGTCGCCGGTGGTGGAGACCATGTCGCCCGCCGCCCAGGCCCAGGAGGCGTTCATGTCGGTGGTGTCGTGGACCTTGGCGTCGGGCCCGGTCACCTGGAGTTTCGAGTAGTGCCGTGCGTGCGGTCCGCGCAGCTTCGCCTCGTCGCCCGGCACGTAGGTCGCGGTCATGCCGAGCGGGCGGGTGATCCGCCGTGCGACCTCCTCCGCGTACGACCTGCCGGTGACCTTCTCGATGATCATTCCGGCGAGCACGTAGTTGGTGTTGGAGTAGCCCCAGGCCGTGCCGGGGGCGAAGGACGGCGGGTGGGTCATGGCGATCTTCACCAGTTTCTCGGGACGGACGACGTCGAAACGGTGATCCATGAAGGCGGGCGTGGCGTAGTTGGTGATGATCGTCTGGTCCAGGGTGTAGGCGAAGATCCCGCTGGTCCCGTTGAGCAGCCGCCTGACGGTGATCCTGCTGCCGTCGTGGCCGTTGCCGCGTACGACGCCGGGAAGCCACTTGTCCACGGTGTCGTCCAGACTCAACCGGCCCTCGGCCGCGAGCTTCAGCACCACGGTCGAGGTGAACGTCTTGGTGATGCTGCCGACGCGGAACCGGTCCTGCTGCCGGCGTTCGCGTCCTGTCGCGGTGTCGGCCACGCCCGCCGTGCCGAACCACGTTCCGCGGCTGTCACGGACGTCGGCGAGGATGCCGGGCAGGCCGTCGCGGGCGACGGCCTGGTCGAGCACCCGCTGAACCCCGGCGTGGTCGTCGGCGTGGTCGTCGGCCACCGCCGGCGACGCGTTCACGGTCACGACGGCGGCGGCGAGCAGGCAGGCGGCGGTACGGAAGATCCTGGTCATGAGTCGATCGCCCTGCTTTCCAAGGGAGGCGCACAGGCGGCCGGATCGACCGGCTGTACGTGGACGGTGGTGTCGGTGCGCCGGGTCGCGCTGATACGGATGTCGGCCACGGGGGTCACGCGCCGAAGGAGATGCCGAACTCCGCTTCGATGACCTTGAACATGAGGTCCCAGGACTTCCATTCGGTGTTGGTGTGGACGGCGACGGTGTGCCGGCCGTCGGGAGCGCCGACCGCGAAGAAGTAGGAGCCCCACAGGCTGCCGCCGATGCCACGCAGCGCCCGGCCGCCGGTCGCCCCCTGGTCGAACTCGAACAGGCCCAGGCCGTAGCGGGTGTGCGGCATCCAGTAGCCGCCCTCGGTGGAGACGGTGGTCCACATCTGGCGGTGCTGGGCGGGCGGCAGCAGGCTTCCGGTGGTCATCGCCTCGAAGAAGCGGATCATGTCGGACGTGGTGGAGACGACGTTGCCGGCCGCGTAGCCCGCCGAGGAGTTGAACTCGGTGACGTCCAGGGGTGGCAGGCCGGGCTCCTCCATCAGCGACTGCCAGTTCTCCGGGGTGAGCGCGGCGGGGTCGGCGCCGTCCTTGAGGAACTGGTGGGAGTAGCCGCGCGGGTGCGGGTCGGGGTAACCGGTCTCGGCGGTGGGGCGTACCCGGGTGCCGGTCAGGCCGAGCGGCCGGGTGACTCTGCGTTCGACCTCGTCGGCGTAGCTGTTGCCGGTGACCTGCTCGATGATCGCGCCGGCGATGTGGAAGCCGCCGTTGGCGTACTCGAAGCGTTCGCCGGGCGCGCCGACAGGTGGCTGGGACACCGCGATCCGCAGCAGTTCCTCGGTGCTGAAGGTGTCGAAGCGATGCCGGTCGAACCCGGAGCGGGTGGCGTAGCGGTGGCTGACCTCCGGGGCCAGGCCGGTGGGGAACAGGCCGCCGGTGTTGCTGAGCAGGTGCCTGATGGTGATCTTGTCGCCGTCGTAGCCGTTGACGTCCAGGACGCCGGGCAGATGGGCGTTGACCGTGTCGTCCAGGCCGAGACGGCCCTCGGCCTCCAGGGTCAGCAGTACGGCGGCGGTGAAGGCCTTGCCGCTGCTGCCGGTGTGGAAGTACTCGCCCGGCCGGCGCGGGGAGCCGGTCCGGAGGTCGGCCACGCCGGCGGTGCCGGACCAGGTACGGTCACCGTCCCTGACCTCGGCGACGATGCCGGGGATGTCGGTCTCGGCCACGGTCTGGTCGAGCACCTGCTGCACGTTCTCGTACGTTGTCATCGCACTGCCTTCCGGGTGGTTCGTTCGATGTCCTGAACGATGTCCGGCGGCTCTGACAGGCGGCTTATATCCCGCTTCCAAGCAACATCGGCGGGCTGTAAGAGCGTGCTTGATCGGTAGCCTGGCGTGCATGCGGATTGAGGTGCTGGGCCCGGTTCTGGCGTACGCCGACGACGGCGCGCCGATCGACCTGGGCGGCACCAGGGTGCGCGCGCTGCTGGCCAGGCTGGCGCTGGCCGGGAACGAAGTGGTGTCGGTCGATTCGCTGCTCGGGGGCCTGTGGGGGGACGACTCGTCCGGGGGCACCGTCAACGCCTTGCACGCGCTGGTCCACCGGCTGCGCAAGGCCCTGGCCGAGGCCGGAACCGTGGAGACGGTGGCCGGCGGTTACCGCCTGCGGCTGCGCGCCGAGGACGTCGACGCGGCCCGGTTCGAGGAGCTGGCCGGGCGCGGCGGGCGCGAACTGGCCGCCGGTGACGCGGGGCAGGCGGCCTCGCTGCTGGACGACGCGCTGGCGTTGTGGCGCGGGGACGCGCTGGCCGACGTACGCGACATCCCCTTCGCCGGCACGGCCGGCACACGCCTGGACGAACTGCGTGTCGGAGCCACCGAAGACCGCTTCGAGGCGGAGTTGCGGCTCGGGCGCCACGGCCGGATCCTGGCCGATCTGGAGGCGGCGGCGGCGTCCCATCCGCTGCGGGAACGGCTGGCCGGGCTGCGCATGCGGGCCCTGCACGCGGCCGGCCGCCGGTCCGACGCGCTGGCCGTGTACGACCAGGTCCGCGACACGCTCGCCGAGGAGCTCGGCGTCGACCCGTCCGAGGAGTTGCGCGAGACGCACCTCGCCGTGCTGCGCGGCGAACTGGACGTGCCCGAGACGGGACGGATCCGGCCGCAGGCGGTGCGCGGCCGGCTGCCGGCCCAGCTCACCAGCTTCGTCGGCCGCGAGGCGGAGTTGAGGTTGCTGGCCGGGTCGCTGGAGGCGTCCCGGCTGGTCACCGTCGTGGGACCCGGCGGAGTGGGCAAGACCCGGCTCGCCGTGCAGGCGGCTAGCCGGCACCGGGCCCATCGGCGCGGCCGGGTCTGGCTCGCGTCCCTGACCGCGGTGGGCACGGCCGACGGGCTGGTGGAGGCGGTGCTGGGCGTGCTCAACGTCGCGGGGGCCCAGCCGGCCGGCACGCCGCTGGAGCGGGTGGTCAACCTGCTCGCCGGTGGCGAGGGCCTGCTGCTTCTGGACAACTGCGAACAGATCTCCGCGGCCGTCGCGGAGTTCGCCGGGCAGCTGCTGGAGCGCCGGCCGGACCTGACCGTCCTGGCCACGAGCCGGGAGCCGCTGGAGGTCATGGGGGAGACGTTGTGCCGCCTGGGGCCGCTCGACCTCCCACCGGCCCACGCCGGTCCCGAACGCGCCTCCGCGTCGGCCGCGGTACGGCTGTTCCTCGATCGGGCGGCAGCCGTACAACCCGGCTTCGTCCTGGACGGGACGACCGTGGCGCCGGTCGTGGACATCGTGCGCCGGCTGGACGGGCTGCCGCTGGCCCTCGAACTGGCCGCGGCACGACTGCGGACCATGAGCGCCGAGCGGATCGCCCGGCGGCTGGACGACCGGTTCCGGCTGCTCAGCACCGGCAACCGGACCGCCCAGCCCCGCCAGCAGACCCTCCACGCGGTGATCGAATGGAGCTGGGACCTCCTCACCGCGCACGAGCGCACTTTGGCCGCCCGGATGTCGATATTTCCGGCGCGTACGGGCATCGCCGTGATCGAGGCCGTCTGCGCGGATCCGGATGGGACGCTGCCCCCGGACGAGGTCGTCTACCTCCTGGACTCCCTGGTGGACAAGTCCATCGTGGAGCGGGACGGCGACACGTACCGGATGTTGGAGACCATCCGGGCCCACGCGGCGGGGAAGCTCCGGCTCTCAGGGGAGGGTGACGCGGTCCTGCGCGGGCTCACGCGGTACTTCGCCGGCCTCGCCGCGGAACACGAACCGCTGCTGCGCTCGGGCGGGCAGGCGCGGTCGTTGCGGTTGTTCCAGGCCGAGTACGACAACCTGACGTTCGCCCTGCGAACGGCGATCGACGGCGGCGACGCCCCGGCCGCCGCCCGGATTCTCGCGCCGCTCTACTGGTACTGGGTCATGCACCGCTACGACGCCCGCGCCGAGGCATATGTCGCCAAGGTCGCCGAGTTCGGCGCGGCGCTGCCCGCGGACGACCGGGCCGCGTTCACCGCGATCCACGCGGTGGGCGTCGCGGGCGGGCCGATCGACGACCCCGGGCGGCTGCGCGCGCTCATCGACGACTGCGCGCGTACGGGCGCGCTGCGCCGCCATCCGATGTTGCTGACGATCGTGGTGGTGATGGCGGCGGTCTCAGGGCTGGACGACCTGCTCGACCAGGAGATCCGCCGGGTATGCGGCGGCTCGGACCGCTGGGCGACCGCCTGCACCTTCATGATCGAGGCCATCCGTCACCGCGAACGAGGCGACCGGACGCGTTCCGCGACCGCGCTGACCACGGCACTGCGCCTGTTCGAGGAGGTGGGCGATCGGTGGTGGGCGGCGAAGGCGCTGTACGGCCTGGCCCATATCGACGCCATCGCCGGTGACCACGACCAGGCGATCGCCGCCTACGAGGACAGCCTCGCCATCGCCACCGACCTCGGCTCGCAGGACGAGGTCTCGACCCGGCTCGGGCTCGCCACCGAACGTATGCGCGCCGGCGACCTGACCGGCGCCCGGCACGACATCGACACCGCCGGACGAACGGCCGGGCAGCGTGGCCAGCCGGTGCTGGAGATCGAGGTGCTCGGCGTCCTGGCCGAGTGGCACCGCCGGTCGGGAGAGGTCGTACGCGCCGATCAGGAGCTCGACCGGATGGAGACGCTCCTGCGCAAGCTGCCCCTGTCGCCGCAGGCCGTCGACAATCGGCTGTTTCCGGCGCGGATGGCCAACCTTCTCACCGCCGGCGACGCCGTACGGGCCCGCGAACTGCTGCCCCGAGCCGTCTCGGCGGCACAGGCGATCATGGACGCCCCGGCGGCCGCTCAGCTCCTGGCCAGGCTGCTGTTCCTGGAGGACGATCCGGTGGGCGCCACCACCGCGCTCGGCCTGAGCCAGGCCATCCGCGGCGCCTTCGACCACGGCGACACCGAACTGCGCCGCCTCGCGGACGTGCTCGCGGACCTGCTCGGCCGTACGGGCTACGCCACCGCCTACCGGCGCGGCGCCGACCTGACCCCGCACGAGGCCACCGACCGCCTGGCGCAGCTCCGGGCGGACGGCGGCATCGCGTGTCGGTGAAGTGTCCGGTGTCAGGCGACTGTCACTCCGCCTTCGGTGGAGTCGGTGGAGCGGCTGAGCTCCTCCCAGGCGTCGAAGTCGTCCTGGACGCGTCGGCGCCCGGCGGCGATCAGCCGTAGCGCGTCCGAGCCGAGCAGGAGGTGCACGGGCGGCTTCTCCACGTCCAGGAGGGTGAGGATGGCCTCGCCCGCACGGTCGGGGTCACCGATGCCCTGACCCGCGAGGGCCTGGCGGCGGGTCCGGATCGGGTCGAACAGCGCGTCGTAGTCGGCGATGCTGCGTGGCGCGCGGACCAGCGACCTGCCTGCCCAGTCGGTCTTGAACGCGCCGGGAGCCACGGCGGTGACCCGTACGCCGAACTGGGTGACCTCTTGGGCGAGGGTGTCGGTGATGCCTTCCAGGGCGTGTTTGCTGCCTTCGTAGAACGCCAGTCCGGGGAAGGTGGTGTGCCCGCCCATCGAGGTGATGACGAAGATGTGGCCGTCGCGCCGTTCCCGCATACCGGGCAGGACCGCTTTCACGGTCGCCACCGTGCCGAACACGTTGACCTCGAACTGGCGGCGCAGATCGGCCATCGACGACTCTTCGAAGGTGCCTTCGAGCCCGTACCCGGCGTTGGCCACGAGCACGTCGATCGGGCCCAGTTCCGCTTCGGCGGCCCGCACCGTGGGGTCGATCCGGTCCGCGTCGGACAGGTCGAGGATGAAGGCCCGCGCGTGGTCGGGGTCCAGTGCCTGGAAGGCGGCCGCGTGCCGCTCGGTGCGTACGGTGCCCGCGACCCGGTGCCCGGCCGCCAGGGCCCGTCGGGCGATGGCCAGTCCGAGGCCGGTGCTGACGCCGGTGATCAGGAATGTCTTGCTCATTACGGATGTCCTTTCGTAGATGCATGTCAGGCCGCGGGTGCGTGGGCACGGCGGCATCGACCCTGCGGGTATGGCGGGGTCGTGTGCGGGTGGATTTGGTGCTGGATCGCCCGGTTCGGACGGTGGTCAGGACTCGGCGGCGGTGCCCTGGGCGGTCGCGGTGGCCGGTTCGCTGCCCCAGCTGGCCAGCAGCCGCAGGCGCTCCTCGGACGGCGAGCCGGACGGCGCGCAGTAGACGACGAGCGACTGGCCCGGGTCGGCGACCGAGGTGAAGATCTCGTACTGCAGTTCCAGGTCACCGACGACGGGGTGGTGGAGGCGTTTGAGGCCGGTGCTGCGTTCCTGGACGCGATGTTCCGACCACCACGCCGGGAACTCGGGTGAGCGCATCATCAGCTCGCCGATCAGGTTGGCGATGTGCTGATTTCGCGGCTGGGCGGCGGCGGCCAGCCGCAACCCGTGCACGTAGTCGCGGGCGACACGTTCCCAGTCGCGCCACACCAGGCGAGCACGCGGATCCAGCAGCGTCCAGCGTGCCATGCTGCGTTCCCGGCGCGGCAGCGCGGCCACCTCGGGGAACAGCAACGCCCACAACCTGTTCCCGCCGACGACGGTAAGGTTCCGATCACTGACGAAAGCGGCGGCCAGCTCCATCGACTCCAGCACCTGCCGCAGCGCCGGTCGTAGTTGTGAGGCGTGCTCGGCCCGGTTCTTGTGCCCGGCTGTGGTGCCCGCGAGGGCGAACAGATGCCGCCGCTCGATGTCGTCGAACCGCAGCGCGTCGCAGAGGGCATGCAGGACCTGTTCGGACGGCTGCCGGGCGCGGCCCTGTTCCAGCCGGGTGTAGTACTCGGTGCTCACCCCGGCCAGCTGCGCGACCTCACCGCGCCGCAGACCGGCGACCCGGCGACCGGCGCCGAACTCGACCGGCAGACCGATCTCGTCCGGAGTGATCCCGGCACGGCGGGCCCGCAGAAAGTCGCCCAAGTCGTTATTGCCCATGCCCTAAGTCTGCTCTTGGCCCAGCCGATACCCAAGGGCATAGCTGACCCTGCCGGTACTACCCACCAGGTCGTACGAGGGGACGCGACTCGGCCCGCCGTGACCTGCGCCTTTCACGGCACCGGAAGCCGTGTCAGGGTGATGTCAGGTCCGTGTCGGGTCTCGGGGCCACGATTCTCGGCATGGACACAGCAATGCAACCCCCGGCCGACGCCCAAGGCGCCCAGCCGAGAGGCTTCGCCGGGAAACTCCTCGCCGACCGTCACTCCGTCCCGTTCTCCATCGCGCTGCACCTGGTGCCCGGCGCGCTCATCGTCGCCGCGTACACGTTCGTCGCCGCGCCCCTGGTCCGGGCGATCGAATACCCGATCTTCATGGCCTGGGCCATCGCCCTCGCGATCGTGCTCTTCCCGCTCCAGCTGTTACTGCTGTGGCTGGGCAAGAAGAAGACCGGCCGGTTCACGATGAAGGGCGTCGTCCGATATCGCGACAAGCCGGTCTCGCGGGGCAAGGTCTTCTGGCTCGGCGCCGCGTGCCTGGTGTGGATGACCGTGGTCTCGCTCGCGCTGACCTCGTTGGACAACCTTGTCTACGACTGGTTCTTCACCTGGGTGGACTACCAGGGCGCCGGCCCCGACGGCACCACCTACCTCCAGGGCTACTCACCGCAACTCGTGCTCACCACGCTGCTCATCTGCGCGCCGTTCACCGGCTTCACCCTGCCCCTGATCGAGGAGTACTACTTCCGCGGCTTCCTGCTGCCCCGACTTCCGCAGCTCGGCAAGTGGGCCCCGTTCTTCAGTGTCTTCTTCTTCGCGGTGTACCACTTCTGGGCCCCTTGGACGGTCCTGTCGAAGCTCGTCTTCCTCTTCCCGGGTGTCTGGCTCGCCTGGAAGAAGCAGGACATCCGCATCTCGATCGCCATGCATCCCGGCACGACGCTGCTGATGAGCGTGGTCGGCATCATCGCCCTCGCCACCGGCGCCTACTCGATGTGAGCCATCAGGGAGTGGAAGCCGTCTCGCGTTCGGCGAGGTATTCGTCGAGAAGGTCGAACAGGGTGTCGATGACGAGTTCTTCCTGCTCGGCGGGCAGGTCCGGGCCGTCCAAGGTGGTCAGAGCGATGTGGCGCACCTGTGCTCGCCAGTGAAGGCTGCTCGCCGCGCCGCGACGGGCGACGAGCCATTCCGTCCATCCCTGCAGGCCGGGTCCACCGTGGCGTCTGGCGTGCTGGTCGTAGCCCTCAAGGAACGCCACCAGGCCCTCCAGCCGACCGCCGGCAACGAACATCCCCCGCAGGCGCCTGACAGTGGCGAAGTACTCGCGCTCGCTCATCTCGGTCAGAGGCTTGTTCATGATCGATCTTCTCACCTGCGGCCGCAGTCTGGGGGAGCCGACTTTATCGGCATTTAACCGACTTTCCGCCCGGTCCGATATGTCATGAAATGTGGACGCATGCCGTTTTGCGTGATCTCTTGGCAGAGTGTCGCGGCGCGAACGGCGCCCGTTCGGAAACGGAGGCAGCATGGACCTGCACGAAGAAGCCCTTGACCTGGACGCGCTGGACGTCGCCACCGTGGAACTCCCCGGCTCCGAGGTGCTCGTCGAGGCCGTGGCCATGGGACTGGGCAACACCGAGATCGGCGCTTCGGGATGCACCTCGGGTAAGAGCTGGCTCATCTAGCAGAGCGGCGCGATCCGCATGGCGATCCGGCGTCGGCGTTCGGACATCGTGGTGGTCAGGGTCGCCGCCCTGCCCGCGGCCGTACTGGACGACCTGCGGTGCGGCCATACCTGGCAGACCGTCCAGGAGATCCTCAAAGGGCAGGACGCGCTGGCCGCGGAAGGGCGGGCGCTCGCGCTCGCCCTGGAGCCGTGCATCGCGGACGTCCCCTCCGGGCAGGTCAGGTCCCGCCTGGTCGCGCTCCGCCGGGCGCTGTACAACGGACGCCGTCCTGCGGCGTTCGCCGGCTCGGCCGAGCTTCCGGCCGAGCTGGACCGGCGGGTCCAGCGGTGGCTGGAGACGTCGGGAGAGAACGAGCGGCTGCGCGCCGCGCTGCCCGCCCTCCTGGACGAGGAACGCCGGGACAGGCACCGCAACCTTCGTAAATGGGCCTCGGCCGACGTCTTCACCCACGGCCTGGTCCAGGCCAGCCCGTCGCTGGCCGAGGTGTTACGACGCTGGCTCGACGCTCCCGTCGCCGCGCCGTCCCGGCGGCTGGACCTGCGGCTGAGCCGGTACCTCGCGCGGGTGGCGGCCAAGACGAGCCCGTACTCGACGTTCACCATGATGGGGCTCGGGCGCTGGGACCCCGGGCCGGAACCGGTCACCGCGACCGGCGAGGGGAACTGGCGCGTCGCGGCCGAGCCCGACCTGTGGTTGCTGCGCAGGCTGCTCGGCGACCTGGCCGCGACCGACGACGACCTCGAGGCCCGCTTCCTGGTCAGGCCCAACGCCGGCCTGACCAGGGAGGGTGACCGCCTGTGGTACCTCAGCCGTACCGAGGACGCCTACCGGAGCGTCCGCGCCACGCCGCCGCTGCGTACGCTCCTGAACTCGCTGACCGACGGGACCACACTCGGCGAGGCACGGCGGTTCGTCCCGCCGGACACGCTCGCCCGGCTGATCGAGCTGGAGGTGCTGGAGACGTTCGCGCCGGTCGCCGACCAGTCCGCCGCCCACCTCGCCGACCTGGCCCGCAGGCTCGCGCCACATCCCGCCGCCGACGCGCTCACCGCGTTCGCCCGGGTGGTGGCCCGCGCTCCCGGCGCGGCGGGGCTGTCCGGGCAACTGGCCCTCCAGGACGAGGCCCGCACCGCGCTGCGCCACCTGACCCCGCCCGGCACGCGCCTCCCGGACAAGAACCTCTTCCGCGACAACGCCGTCTTCGCCTCGCCCGCCGTGCGCCTGGGAGAGGGGGCCTGGCGGGCGGCGCTGGACGACCTTCACCTGCTCCGTGAGCTGCTGGGGGTCTTCCAGCGCGACAACGAGATCCGGCTGCTGGCCGCCGACCTCTTCGTGCGGGCGTCCGGCGCCGGGGCGCAGGTCCCGTTCGTCCGGTTCCACCGTACGCTGGCCGCGCAGCTCGCCACCCCCGAGGGCCAGGCGCTGCACGCCCTGCTCTATCGCGGCGGTGGTGTGACGGCCGAGCACCTGAGCGCCGTGCCCGAGGCGGTCGAGCTGCGGCGATACCGGGACCGTACCCTGACCGTGCTGCGCGAGGAGCCGGAGGCGTTGGCCCGCTGGTTGTCCGCGCGGCCGGGCAGCGCCCGGCCGGTGCGCTCGCTGGCGTGCTACGTGCAGGTGTTGCCGGGGGACGGGCCCGTGCGGCTGGTGCTCAACAGCGTGGCCGCCGGTCACGGCGCCGCGCGCAGCCGGGTGCACCGGCTCCTGGCGGTCGCGGGGTTGTCGCACGAGCCGAATCCCCCCGAACCCGACGGCGACGGCCTCGCGGTCGAGCTGACGGGATTGTTCGGTCACAACGTCAACCTGCGCTCGGCCACGACCGCCCACGAGCTGAGCTATCCGGGCGCGGTCTCCGACCGGCCGCCCGGCGCGCGCCTCACGCCGGCCGAGCTGGCCGTCCGCCACGATCCCGCCGCCGGGGAGCTTGAGCTGGTACGCGCCGCCGACGGCCGCCGCGTCCTGCCACGCCACACGGGCCTGATCGCCACGCCGTTCCTGCCGCGTACGGCCCGGCTGCTGCTGCACCTGTTCGGCGACCAGCCCAGCGTCGCGGTGCCGACCTGGGCGCTGTTCGCCGAGCCGCCGCCGCTCACGCCCGAACAGGTCGTCAGCAGGCCCAGGGTGTGGCTGGGCCGGGTCGTCGTGGCCCGCGCCACCTGGTACGCGGCCACACCCGCCGTCCCGCGCCGCCGGCCGGGCGACCCCGAGGCCGAACACCTGCTGACACTGGCCCGCTGGTTCGCCGCGTACGGCATCCCGCCCTGCTGCTTCGTCTTCTCCCTGGACCCGGGCACATGGGGACAGGACCCCATGCGTACGGCGCGACTGGCCAAACCGACCTTCCTGGACCTGGCCGACCCCTCCCTGGTCGCCGCCTTCGACCGGCAGCTCGGCGACAGCGGCGCCTGCACGGCGTTCCAGGAGGTGCTGCCCGAGCTGGGCGACGGCCACGTCACCGAGTACGTGGTGGAGGTGGGCGATGGCTGAGCCGTGGATCTCGCTGCACGCCTTCCACCGGGGCGGCACCGACCGGCTGATCACGCAGGCGGTCGGCGGACTCGTATCTTCGCTCGCCGCCGACAGCCTGCTGAGGGGCTACTTCTTCCTGCGCTACTGGGAAGGCGGGCCGCACCTGCGGCTGCGGCTCCTGCCCTCCGCCCACCCGCTGGAGGTGGCCGAGCGCGCCACGGCGGCGCTGGAACGGCATCTCGCCGCCCACCCCTCGCCGGCCTCCTGGGACCCCGGCCAGTACGCCGCCACGGCCGAACGGTACGCCAGAGCCGAGCACCTCCTCCACTACGACCGGCGGGTACGCGTCCGCGACGGCGTGGAGGCCATCGCCTACCGCCCCGAGTACGGCACGTACGGAGGGCCGGAAGCGGTCGAGGCCGCCGAGCGGCACTTCCACGACTCCAGCCGCATCGCGCTCGCCCTGCTGGCGGGCCAGCTCGGCCCCGGACGCCGGGCAGGGTTCGCCGCCGCCGCTCTGATGCTCGCCCTGGCCGCCTGGGAACCGGACCCCTCCCGCCTCGCCCGTACGCTCCCCACCGCCCGAAACCGTCCGTCCGCCCCACGAGACGCGCTCATGGTCCAGCTTCTGCGCAGTCACCGCATCGCCACCGGCGAGGAACGCCCCGGCGCCCGCGATCCGCTCGGCGCCTGGTGGTGCTCGATCGACACCCTGCGCCACCGCGTCCTGGACCTCCAGGCCACCGGCCGATTCAATCCCGAACCCGCACAGTCCGCCTTCGTGCCCCCCGGCGTCACCCGGCCGCGCGGCGACCTGCTGATCCTCCTCCTGCGCTGCGTCCACCTGCTGTGCAACCGGCTCGGCCTGCCGCCCGCGCACGAGTCGCACCTGCGTCACCTCGTCGGCACCACCTACCGCGAACTGGAGCACCGGTGAACGACCTCACGACCCCCTGGCACAGCCTCCAAATCCGCTACTACCAGACCGACCAGGACGGCCTGATCCTCGACGCCGTGCGACCGCTGCTGGAGGAGCTGGGGGAGCGGGTGCGGCAACCGTACTTCGTACGTCATTGGCGGCGCGGGCCGCACCTGCGCCTCAACCTCCGCGCCCCCGACGACGCCTGGCGCGAGGAGATCCTGCCGCTGGCCACCGACCGGCTCGGCCGCTACCTGCGCGACCACCCCTCCCGGACGGTCCCGGACGAGGCCGCGCTGGAGCAGGCCCACCGGGCGCTCGCCGTCCGGGAGAGCGATCACGGCCCGCTGCGGCCGTGGTATCCGGACAACACCCTCCAGACCGAACCGTACGAGGACCGCCTGCACGTGCTCGGCAGCCGTACCCTGCGGGACCTGCTCGACTCCTACCACGCCGAGAGCACCCGGATGGCGTTCGGGACGCTGGCCGCCATCCGCCGGGGCGAGCTGCCACTCTTCCAGCTCAGCCTCGACCTGATGATCGCCTTCGCGCACACCAGCGTGCCGCCGATCTCGCGCGGGTACATGTCCTTCCGCTCCCACGCCGACGCCTTCGCCTCCTACTGCGTGGACCGCGACGGCGTACGCGCCGGCTTCGAGGCGAAGTACCGCGAGCACGAGCGGCAGCTCCGCGCCCTGGTACGCCGCCGGGTGGCCGAGGTGGACGAGGGCCGCACCCCGCCGCACGTACGCGAATGGCTCGACTACATCCAGCACAGGAAGGCGATCGCCGCGCCCCTCATCCGCGACAAGAAGATCGACCTGGACGCCGCGGCACCCGAACCCGAGATGCGCCAGCTCCACCCCATCGACTTCCACGAGGTCCTGCTGGCCACCGGACGGTACAAGAGCGAGGTGCTCGGCTCCGACTGGTTCCTCGGACACCGGCTGGCCATCAACATGCTCTACGGCCACCTGGCCAGACTCGGGCTCGCGCCGCTGCAGCGCTACCTGTTCTGCCACCTGATCGCGGCAGCGGTCGAGGCCGAGTACGACGTCTCACCCGTCGAGAAAGCCGCGGCCTGGGCACGTTCCTGACGCCACCGGCTCTCCTCCTTGGAAGATCCCGTACCGGGGCCGAATTTGTCGGAGCGCTACGCCATGATCGGCATTCGTCCACCCCGTACGTCCCTCAAGGAGTGTCATGGTCGCCGACGACGAAACCGGATGGTCCGGCATCGACTGGGAAAGCTGGACGAACCTCAGTGTGATCCGCTCCCGGCTCGACGCGGGCGCCGACCCCAACACGGGCGTGTTCATCCATGGACGACCGCTGCACGCCGCCGCCGAACGTGGTTCACCCGAGGTGATCACCGAGCTGTCCCGGCGCGTCGATGACGTCGATGCCGAACACGAGGGCCGTACCGCCCTCTGGGAGGCCGTCTTCAACAACCGTCCCGGCAACGCCCGCAGCCTGGTCGCCGCCGGAGCCGACCCGTGGCGGCCGATGATGAACGGCTGGTCCCCAGGACGGCTCAGCCTGGCCACCCCGACCCCTGATCTGTTCACTCTTCCTGTCGGACAGACCGGCCTGTCGGCCGCCGAGACCGCCGCCGGGGCCACCGCCAAGCAACTGATCAACGTGTTGGGCCGCCCGGAGGACGACGGATTCAGCCTCGGCTGTGCGGCGGGCATCACCGCCGCCGAGGCGGCCCGGCGACTGGAGGCCGTACCGGTTGACGACGACGACGTCGAAGAACTGCTGGAAGATCCGTTCGCGGACTTCGACAACAGCCTGGCCGTCATCGGCGTCACGGACGTACCCGGCGGGTGCGTCGTCTTCCAGCCGTTCGGATACAACGCGTCCACGCCCGGCGTCATGGAGCGCCTGTCGGTCGGTTCTGTCTGCTACGGCCTGTTCGCCAATCCCAAGAGCGGCAACCAGGGAGCGGTCGCCCGGGACGGCGCCATCGAGGATTGGGACACCCATCCCGGCGGGGGCTCCGTCTCCGCCGACGACTCCGCGCAGGACATCCTCGCCGCCTACCTCTATCACCGCCGGGCAGTGGCGTACTGCTTCGCCGGCGCGGGCCTGCGACCGGCCGACGCCCGATCGCTCACGGAGCAACCTGACATGTGGCTCAGGCTTCCCGAACGGGACTGGTGGAGCTGACCAGTGGCCTCTGTACGCGGGGTTCCTGCACAGCTCGGTCACCGGCCCCGCTGTCTGCCGGCCTGAATCCGGTCATTGACCTGGAGCGACAGCGCATTGCCCCCTTTCTTCGCACACGGGAGGAAGGGAACAAGATCTACAAAAACGCCCCCTTATAGATCAACAAGCGCTACGGTGGAATGATCATTACGGCGGCGCGTGCGCCGCCGTCCACGAGGAAGGACCACATATGCGACAGAAGTCCGCACGGTTCGGCGTGACACTGGCCATGGCCGCCACCCTCGCCGCCGGCACCCTCGCCACCGCGGCTCCGGCCGGCGCCACGGCTACGGGCTGGGCCCCGTACCAGGCGTACCGCACCCTTCAGAACTGCGTCTCGGCGGGGACCACCCTGCTCGTCACGAAGGGCTACAAGGAGTACGACTGCCGCTGGGACAGCCCGTTCTACATGCTCTGGCTGAGGAAGTAGCCCGCCGGCGCGGTCAGGTGTGCCGCTGCTGAGCCGTCGCGCGGTGGCCGGAGCGGCGAACGCCCGGGCCGCTCGCGTGGCGGCGTCACCACCGAGATCCACCTGTCCGCGGCCCGCCGTACGGTGCGGGGTGATGGGATCGGGTCCATGCCCACAGTGATCACCGGACTCGACCGATGCGCGCAGGCAGGGGTACTGCTGCCGGCGGTGTCGGCGATGACCGAATTCGGCTCGGCGTTGCACGTCCTGCGTGACCCCGGTCATCACGGCCTGGAGGACTGGGCGGCGAAGATCCTCACGGCGATGAGCCCCCGCCTGGCGGCATGGACACGATCGTGGTGGTGGACGGCGCAGGCCATCAGGGCGACGCCGTTCGTCACCCCCGCACCCCCGTCGGAGAGCTTCGACGACCGGCTCGAACAACTGCGTGCCATGTCCGTCCAAGAGCTGGCCGGGCAGCTGCTGCGGCCGATCGCCCCCTCGGGCGACACGCAGGTCGCGCTCCGATGGTCGCGCGCGCGAGATCCGGCGGTGGCGGCCCGCGTCGAAGCACTCGTCAGGCGTCCGCAGGACGCGGCCGGGGACTTTCTCTCGTTCTTACGTCGCAGCCGGCAGGAGTGGTTCGAGGCCGAGTGGACGCGGATCCGGCCGGTGCTGGCCGCGCGGGCGCGACGCTTCGCCGACATGGTGTCCCTGCAAGGGCCCGGTCCGGCGCTCGCCGCTCTCGACCCCTCGATGGAGATGGCCCCGGGCGGGGTCGCCGTACGCATCGCGAAGGTCCAGGCCGCCCGTCATGACGTGTCCCGGCGCGGGCTCGTCGTGGCGCCCAGCACATTCATCCGCCCCCACCTGTACGTGGGCGCCGTGCCCGGCCGGCCGCTCCTTCTCCTCCACCCCGTCGACCCCGGCCTCCCCGTGCCCTCCGCCGCCACCGTACGGCGACGGCTCGAGGTCCTCGCTCACCAGGGCCGCCTGGAGGTCGCCCGGGCGATCGCGACCGAACCGCGGACGGCCGGCGAGATCGCGATGTTGTGGAACGTGGACCCGACCCAGGTGAACCGGCATCTACGCGCCCTGGCCGCGGCGGGACTTGCCACCACGACCCGACAGGGACGGTTCGTGCGATACCAGCTCGCCGCCGACGTCCTGGAGGAGCTCGGCAAGGATGTGTTGTCGCTGCTGCTGCGCTGAGCACGATTGATCGGATTCGTCAGTCCGCTGGCCGGACGGTCGCAATGGTGCTGAAGTCCCTCCAACCACTCAATGAGGGAGAACCACTGTGACGATCTTGTCTCCGGGGAATGCGATCGGCCGTCTGCGTGCCGATCGGGACATCCTCCTCGCCCGCGTCACCGGCCTGACCGAGGAGCAGCTCGACGCCGACTACCTGGTGGATTCGGGCCCGCTCGGCGACTTCTGCCGCTCCCTGCATGACCTCATCGCCCATGTCCTGATGTGGGATGAGATCAACCTGGCGGTGCTGACGGAAGCCGCCGCCGGCCGGCAACACTGGAGCCTCGACCCCCGCTGGGAGGACCCCGCCGTCGGGCGGGCGCTGAACATCGGCGGCGTCGAAGCGGGCCGGCACCTTCCGGCCTCGCTGCTCCTGCACCGGTCCGCGTCGGTGCACGACGCGATCGTGGCGGACCTGAGCCGGTTCGGCGAGGAGTCCTGGGATTCACCCGGGCTCGGAGCGGTGACGCAGAGGGTGTGGACCGTGCCCGGGAATCCGGCGTACTGGCACGCCGCCATCCACCTCGGCCAGGTGCCGTCGATCCCGCCTGCCGCCGGTCGCCGGCCGTAGGCGTCCAGGTCCCAGCTGCACATCCGCCCTTACGGCGCGATCTGAGCGCCCGGTTGGGTATCGGTGCTCTTGGCTCGCTCGGAGGCGCATGACGGATGGGCGGCGGGCCGTCGAAGTGGGTGGCGGTCAGACCGCCCAGGACGCTCCCGGCTCCCTGGATGGCCATCAGCACCCGAAGAACGCGGCGTCCATCCCCGGCCCTTTGTCCACGAGAACGTTTCGATTCTCCTGTGTTGCAGGCTGACCGGGTGGGCTCAGGCGTCCCAGCGCGCCATCGATGAGTTCCCACCCGTCGATTTCGATTGTTTGGGCAGTCGCGAAGTCGTGGACGCGCTCCAGGGCTTCGTCCAGCAACGCACGGGCGACCCCTGGGCGGTGCAGGTTGAGGTAGGCGCGGGGTCGCTGGTTCGTAGCGCTCCGCCGTTGTGGAGGAACATGCCGTCGTTGACCAGACGGCCGGGCCCTCCATGGAAGATGACGACCAACTGGCCCGGAGCCCCCACCTGCCGGAGAGTCAGGACCTCCCGGCAGTCGTCGTGTCGTGGGAGATCTGCCTCGACCGGGTCGTGCTCGTGATGGTGACCTGCTCTCCAGTGGTAGGTGAGCGATCCGACGACCAGACGGCGGGGAGGACGGCTTCGACCCATGTCGGATCAACGTAGTCGGCGTTCGACTACACCTCAAAGCGTTCATGGGCGCCGAGCTGACCGCCTGCCTACGTGCGGCTGGCGAGGGTGTGGGCGACCAGGGCGTTGGCGTGGCCGTGGCCCAGACCGTGCTCGGTCTTGAGCCAGGCGACCAGTTCCATGTGCTTGGTCAGGGGCGAGGTGTTGATGAGGTCGATCCAGTCCTGGACGGGACGCCCGTACCGGGTCTCGATCGAGGGGAAGTAGCTGGCGGGGTTGCCCTTGGCGGGTGCGGTCATGTTTTGAAGCTCCGTTTCTGCTGATGAGGGTCAGGCCAGTGTCGTGCGGATGAGTTGGGTGTGGATGATGTCGGCGCTGGTGAAAGGGTCCATCGCCAGGCCCTGATGGTCTCCGGGGAACGCCAGCGGCACAGTGCCGAGCAGCTCGGCCACCGCCTCGGCCGACAGGGCGGGGACGCCGTCGCCGGAGGCGGCCCCGACGCCGACGGAGATCGGAACGGAACCGGAGCGCAGCGCGGTGACGTCCGGCTCGTAGCGCAGCACGGGCAGCAGGACGTGGCCCAGGAAGTAGTCGAGGTTGCCCTGGATACGGCCCATCATCTCCAGCGCTTCGGGCGGCATCTGGGAAGGATCGGGCATCGCGGGCGGCGGGGCGTCCGGTCCGTCGACGGTGGCGATGAACTTGCCCATCGCCGCGCCGGCGCCGTGGTCGCGGTAGGTGTCGTGAACGTCCTGGAACGCCGCCCGCCACTGGTCGCGGTCGGGCAGCAGTTCCGGGAGCGGCGGCTCGTGCACGACGAGGGCGCGTACCTGCTCGGGGTGGCGGGCCGCCAGTTCCAGGGCGGTGAGCGCGCCGCCGCTGTTGCCCAGTACGTAGGCGGGTTCGTCGGTCAGGGCGGCCAGCAGCCGGGAGGCGTCGGCGGCGAAGACCGTGACGTCGGTGTCGGAGGGTGGCCCGGTCAGGGGGCTGCGGGACAGGCCACGCTGGTCGTAGGTGACCACGGTGTAGCGGTCGGCCAGCATGGTTGCCAGTGCGGTGAGCGTCCCGGCGTCGGCGGGGGCCCCGGGGATCATCAGCAGGAGCGGTCCGGACCCCCGCACCTCGTAGTGCAGACGCGCACCGGGTACCTGGAGCGTCTTGGTCTCGGCCTTGATCTGGTCGTCGTTCATGGGGTTCCGTTCTCGGTCGGTGAGGGTGGATCAGAAGGGGATCAGGCGGGCCGGTAGGTCAGGTCGAGGACGCCGTTGGTGAAGGTGGCCGACCGGGTCAGTTCCAGCGGGACCGGCGGGGTGCCCTCAGGGAACAGGCGCATGCCGGTGCCGACGACCAGTGGGTGGACCAGGAGCCGCAGTTCGTCCAGCAGAGCGGCTGCCAGCAGGGTGCGGACCAGGCTGATGCTGCCCGAAAGCGTGATCGTGCCGCCGGGCCGGCCCTTGAGTTCCTTGACCGACGCGACCGGGTCCCCCTCGATCAGCGTGGAGTTGTTCCAGGTGACCTGGGTCAGGGTGGTGGAGGCCACGACCTTGGCGATGCCGTTGATCGCCTCGGCCAGCTCCCCGTTCTGGTGTGGCCACACCGCGGCGAACGCCTCGTAGGTGACCCGGCCCATCAGCAGCGTGTCGGCCTCGGCGTACATGCCGCCCACCGCCGCGCCCATCTCCTCGCTCAGGTACGGGAAGTGCCACCGTTCCGGTGCCTCCACCACGCCGTCCAGGGAGACGAACAGCCCAGCTACGATCTTCCGGCTCATTTCACGAACTCCTGACCAGGCAAAACAATATGTGGACGGCATCCACATCTAGATGCGAGAGGAGTATGCCATACTTTTGTGGACGCCGTCCACATGAGAGGTTCCGGTCATGCCCGAGCGCCCCGGCAAACCCACCCGCGACACCTATCGCCACGGCAACCTGCATCAGGCGCTCCTGGAGGTGGGCACCGAACTGGCCCGCGCCGGAGGCCCGGACGCGATCACCCTGCGCGAGGTCACCCGGCAGGCCGGGGTCGCCCCCAACGCCGCCTACCGGCACTTCCCCAACCGCGACGCCCTGGTGCAGGCGGTCTCACTCCATGCCATGGCCGAACTCGCCCACGCCATGGAGGAGGACCTCGCCGCCCTCGATCCGACCGACGATCCGGCCCGGACCGCCCTGGCCCGCTTCCGCGCCGTCGGCACCGGCTACCTGCGCTTCGCCCGCACCGAACCCGGCCTGTTCCGCGTCACCTTCTACGTCCCCGACGACATGACCCAGGCCCAGGTCGCCGCCTCCGCCGGACAAGGCGGCCTGACCCCGTTCCAACTGCTCGGCGCCGCCCTGGACGACCTGGTCTCCTGCGGCCTGATGTCCCCCGAACGCCGCCCAGGAGCCGAGTTCCTGGTCTGGTCATGCGTCCACGGCCTGGCGGTCCTGCTCATCGACGGCCCCCTGCGCGGACTCCCCGACGAACTCGCCGATCCAGCCGTGCACGACCTGATCGACCTCATCGAAAAGGGCCTGCGACAGTAGTGCTGTGTCAGGTCTGCCGGTGACGACTGCGGCGCAGCGCTGGTCCAGGGCTCGTCGTTGACGAGTTGCTCCCTACATGGCCAAGCCCCGGTCAGCCTTGACGCGGTGAGTGCAGCAGTAGACGTCGTGGGGAGAGGCGGTTCCTTACATGGCCGTTCGTTCCTGAGCTCGATCTCACACTCGATGGACGCCTGCGTCCAGGCAAGCAGGGCATGAGCCCATGCCTGGTGCGCTGCAAGGAGACTATGCCCGGAGAGATGTCCTTCCGAGGCCGAGTGCCGGGCCCGGGCGTAGAAGTTCTGAGCTGGACGAAGCCCCTGACGTCGAGCCTCACGATGAGCTCGAGCCTGCGCACCGCGCCACATGTTCCTGACTGATTACACAGGAGTCCGTCCAGGGGCTGAACACCTGCATAATGACGCCCAACGCCGCGTCTGCGCCATCCCGGGGAGAGCAGGTGCAGAGATCCTCCGGCCGGTCCAGCTGGAAATCGGCGTTGAGGCCACAGACCGGCTGAGCATCTGGTACGGCAGGCTTCCCGCCGCGACGTGAGCATCTCGGCTCTCCCTCCTGAGCGCGAAGCAGCACAAAGGTTCTTCGGGCGGTACGTCGTTCTGCTCAGCCCTGTCCAAGGCCGGCGAGCAAGTGACCGGCCTCGGTGCGTCGATAGACCACGCGCCGGCCGGCCCGCGTGCCGACGACGAGGTCCGCATCACGCATGACGGCCAGGTGGCCGCCGACGGTGCCAAGTGACAGGCCAAGGTGCGCGGCGAGTTCGCTGCTGGTCGCAGGGTGTTCGAGTTCGTGCAGGATGGCCGCTCGACCGACGCCGATGAGCCGCTCCAGCGACCGGGCGCGCGGGGAACGCGTCGCACCGTCGGCGGATCCGCGGGCCGGATAGACCAATGCGTACGACGTCGGCGGCGCCTCGCACAGCCACGTGCCGCTGCTCAGCACACTGACCGGGACGAACAGCATTCCCTCGTCGCCGACGACCCGGTCAGGGGAGGCCTGGTCGCTGAAGCGGATGGCGTCATCGCCGACCCAGGCGCTGCGGCGGCTCATGTGCTGCAACGCGCGCGGCCACCCGTAGGCGGCCAGCAGCCCTGCCCGGTAGGTGACGTCGCGTTCCAGCAGCGCCCGCCGGCGCGGCCAGTCGGGGGCGACATGAGCCTCCCACACGTACGTGAGCAGGTCGGCGGTACGGGCCGCCCAGCCGCGTCCGGTCAGCCAGGCCAGATCGTGCTGCTTCCAGCTGTGCGCCACCGACTCCTCCAGCTCGGCTCGCACCTCTTCGTCGGACACCTGCGCGACCGACGCGAGTTCGCTCTCCAGAGTGGTGCGCATGCCACCTGCGGGCGGGATCACCACGTGGCTCGGCAGCCACTTGGTCGAGCTCAGCAATCTGACCAGGCCCTTGGCGAAGGGATCCGCCTCCAGGGCGGCGCGGAACGCGCCGCCCTGGAGGCGATGCCAGGAGGCCAGCCACGGATCGGTGCAGGGCTTGTCGAGCACCATCAGCGATCCCAGCGTCTCGGCGAGCGGGGACAGCGCGAACCGGGACCGCGAGAGAGCCAGAGTGCTCAACCGCAGCAGTGTCATCTTTCGCCTCCTGCCGAAACGATAGTGTCCGATCCGGTACGTCTGCAGACTCCTGCCCATGCTCTCAGCCCTCCTGCGACAGACAGATTTCCGCTGGTTCCTCTCCGCGCAGGCCGTGTCGCTGCTGGGCAGTTCGATGGCGCCGGTGGCGCTGGCGTTCGGGGTTCTGGACGCCTCGGGCAACACCGGCGACCTCGGCGTCGTCCTGACCGCCTACATGGTGCCGCTGCTCGCCTTTCTCCTGGTGGGCGGGGCCGTGGCCGATCGCCTCCCGCGCCGGACGGTTCTGGTGGCAGCCCACCTGGGCTCAGCCCTCACCCAGGGCGGCGTCGCCGCCCTGCTGCTCACCGGGAGGTACGCGCTGCTGCCGGCGGCCGCGCTGGGGTTCCTCAACGGCGCTCTCGCCGCGTTCATCACGCCGGCCCTGCGCGGCATCGTGCCCCAGCTTGTCCCCAGGGACCGGATACGGCAGGCGAACGCCCTGCTGGGATCGGTGCGAAACGCCACGAAGATCCTCGGACCGAGCCTGTCCGGGATCGCGGTCGCCGTCGTCGGCGGCGGCCCCGCCATCGCCTTCGACGCACTGACCTACCTCCTCGCCGCGGGATGCCTTGCCCGCCTGTCCCTCACCGCGGCGCCGACCTCGCCGCGGCCCGCCTCCGGGATGCTGGCCGACATCCGTGACGGCTGGACCGAGTTCCGCCGCATCCGCTGGGTGTGGACGGTGTCCGTGTGCTTCTGCGTGGTCAACCTGGTTCAGGTCGGCACCTGGCAGATCCTGGGGCCCGTACTGACCAGGCAGCTCAGCGGCGAGGAGACGTGGGGGTTCGTGCTCAGCGCCCGCGGCGTCGGCATGCTGGTCATGAGCGCGCTGATCTACCGGCTGGTGGTCAGGCACCTGCTGCGGCTGGGCCAGCTGATGAGCGCGCTCGGCGCGATCCCCCTGCTCGCACTCGGCGCGCACCTGGACGCCCTCTGGCTGATCGCGATCGCCTTCGTCGCCGGACTGGGCTCCTCGCTCGCGGCCGTCAGCTGGGAGACCTCACTGCAGGAGCACGTCCCCGCACACGTGCTCTCGCGCGTCTCGTCCTACGACGACCTGCTGTCCTACATCGCGATCCCCATCGGCCAGCTGGGCGTGGGACTGCTCGCCGACAGGTTCGACGGCTACCAGGTGGCCGCGACCGCCGGCATCGTCTACGCCGCGGCGGCCGTCCTCCCGCTGGCCTCCGCCACCGTGCGCCGGCTCCCGCACGCCCAGGACGACCATGCTCGTAGCGGCCTTTAGAACACTGCTGGTGGCTCGGTGTGCTGGCAGAACAAATTCGTGCCGGACCGTGCCGGGCTGAGTATGGGAGAAGTCCGCTGCGATCCATGCTGATTTCGCCGCGCGCGAGTCGCGCGGTGTGGCGCCCACGTACGAGCGGCGGGCGTGAGCCGCTCGGACACGGTCCCGGCGCCGATGTCGGTGGATCATTCGGTCACCTGCCCCTTCTGCCAAGGCCCGACAGAGCATCGGTGGGCGGGTAGCGCCAGCAGGCGGGCGGCCTCGAGGGTGCCGACCCGCGCTGCGCTCGCCACGGAGTGCGAGGCCAGGTCCCAGCGCAGCCACCGGTCGGGAAGCGGATCGGGCAGCGGCCGACCCTTGTGACGCAAGTCGGCGGGAGTCACCTCGGCAAGCAGCAGGCGTGGGGACAGGCCCTCGCACACGGTCAGCGACAGCAGCGCGCGACGGCGATGCATCCCGGCATCGGTGATGAGCTCACCATCCAGGTCCGCCGGCACCAGCATCATGCTGAACGCTGCTACGTGCGTTGAGCCCTCGCAAGGAGTTGTCCCGGTTCCGGAACGACATCTACGCCCATCTCAAGGCGAGGGCCGAGGCACTGTTCGAGCTCATCCCAGGCAGCGCTGTTCGCGAGCAGCCACCCACGCGATGCAGATCCCGCCGCTCAGTAGCCCTTCAGGGACTTGCGCCGGTGCAGGGCCTGCCCACTCACGTAGTGGCACGGCGGGCCGTGTTCTCGCTCACCTGGCGGCTCCGGCTCCGCGTACCCGGCCTGACCTTGACGGGATCTTGGTGCTGCGGCAGGCCCGCTGCGTCCGCCGGATCAGCAATCGCCGCTCTCCCGGCACATCTCGGGCTGCTCCGCCATGGTGACGGCGGTGATCGTCCGGGCGGCGTCGCCGAGTGCGGCGAGTTGTTCGGGCGTCAGCGCGTCGACCACGAGACGACGTGCTTCTCGGACGTGACCAGGGACGATCTCCTCAAGCTTGGCGAAGCCGGCGTCGGTGAGTCGTGCCTCCGTGTGGCGGCCACCGCGGTTGGGCAGGCTACGCCGCTCGACCCAGCCGGCCCGCTCCAGCCGGGTGATCGCGTGAGAGACCCGCGAGAGCGACCCCTGCGCCAATGTGGCCAGGTTGCTGAGCACCAGGGTGCGGTGGGGCGCCTCGGAGAGGGCCGCGAGCACGTGGTACTCGAAACCGTTCAGGCCGCCATCGCGCTTGAGCTGTGCGTCCAGCGCGGGCGGCAGAGTCATGATCAGGGCGATCAGCGCTCGCCAGTCGCGCTGCTGGCCGGGCGACAGCCACGGCACGTCGTGCTCGGGGGTGGTTCCGCGGGGGGTGTCGTTGCTCACATACCAACTCTACCAGTCAATTTGAACATTCAAGTGGTGCGGCATACTCTCAACTTGAACATTCAAGTAGCACTCAATGTCAGGGAGACCCCCATGTCCGTGCTCCGTGTCGACGCCACCATCCAGGGCGACCGCTCCGCCAGCAGCGCGCTCGCCGACCTCGTCATCGACGAGTTCGGGACTGTCCGCCCCGGGGTGCCGGTGGTACGGCGTCACCTCGGCCAGAACCCACTGCCCGCGCACGTCTGGGAGACCGCGATCTCCAGCCGCCACATTCCGGAGGAAGGCCGCACCGCCGCGCAGCGCGAGGCGCTCGCCACAGCCGAGCGGGTCGCCACCGAGCTACGGCAGGCGACGAGCGCCGTGCTCGCGATGCCGCTCTACAACTTCGGCATCTCGCAGCACGCGAAGACCTGGATCGACCTTGCGATCGCCGGCGCGCCGCAGGGTGTCCGCCTGCTCGAAGGCACGCCGACCGTCCTGGTCACAACTCGCGGCGGCGCCTACGGCCCCGGGACCCCGCGCGAGGGCTGGGACCACAACATCGACTACCTGCGCCGGATCCTCGTCGACATCTGGGGAGCCGACCTCACGGTGGTCGAGCGCGAGTTCACGCTCGTCGGCGTGAACCCGGCCCTCGACGAGTTCACCGAGATGGCGGCGATCATGCACAAGACCGCCGAGGAGGCCGCGGGCGAAGCCGGAAGAGCGCTCGCCGCCCGGTACACCGCCCGGTACGCCGCCTGACCCACTTCCTCGCCCGTTCATCCTCAGTCGATCCGCCATCAGGAGTCCCCGGCGGCTCCCGCACCTGCTTGGACAGCTCAGCGTTCTGCTCCAGTCACCCTCGGATGAGGTCGGTCAGGCGGGCGCCATGAGCCGCCGGGGAGCCGTCACGGGGTGCGGTCGGATGGATGCGACGAGAACCCTTGTGCTGATGACGTCCTGTGATGATGCGCCAGAGGGAGTGAGAGCCGCCTTCATGTTCTCGATGGCTTTGGCCGCCCGGCCCGCGTGGTCCCCGATCGTCATGGCTGCGTGAGCGTACTGGGCGACATCGGACAAAGCGGCGGACCGGATCAAAGTGATGGCACCCGCGGACATGTGAACCGGTATTCCTCAAGCAGCCGCCGACGACCTACGCGGGCGAGGTCGTCGCCTGCCGTAGGGCGGTGACGGCCGCCGTTGGGACGTAGTTCTCGGGCACGCCGTCGACCAGGATGAGGTCGGTCTCGATGTGCCGTGAGCGCAGCGGTGCGATCTCCCGGTACGCGGGAGAATCCCACCACGCCTGCGCCTCGGCGATCCCTGGGAATCCGAGCATCACGACATGTCCGGGCCAGCTGCCCTCCTTCACCTCGTGCTGGGTGGCGTGGACGAGGTAACGTCCGCCGTACGGTTCGAAGGTGGCGGGGAGCCGTTCGATGTACTCGGCGATCTCCGGGTGCGGGGCTGCCTTCTGCAGGTGGGCGATGACGTAAGCCGTCATGGTGTCCTCCTGGTGTAGTCGTGTTCGGTGCGCTGCCGATCCTGACACGCCCTTCATAGGCGGGGCGATTACCTGACAGGTAGGCGATCTGACACCGTAGGCCGACTTGCGGTACTCGGTTGAGCCGGTTGTCGATGACCGCCTGATGGCGGCCAAGTCCTCCGCGAGGTACTGAACCGCGCGGGTGCGGTCGTGATCGCGCCGGGGGCGCTGCCACGCTCCTTGGCTGATCCTGGAGGTGAGCCGGCTGACCTTCGTGGACGACTTCGCGATCGAGACGCTGGTCCATCTCGCGAGATGGTGCGGGCGCAGGGCGGGGTGATGGCGGTGGCGGGTGCACCGGAACATCTGCGGCCCGCACCGGCGCAGCCGAGGCTCCTGCGACTGCTGATGCTGTTCGGCGCCGCATCGGAGATGATCGTGTATCCGAGCGACGATCCTGCTTCTGGCGAAGCGCCCGAGCAGGGAGGTCGAGGCGGCTTTGCCGCGCCCTTCGGCCGTTCGCCGATGCTCGGCGAGCCGGGCGCTCGTCACCGGATGTTCTCGACCAGGGCAGGGGGAGAGCGACCGGCGGCTGCTCAGCACCACCCGGAAGGCCGCCGCCATCGACCACTGCCCGGCATCATGCTGACCCGCAACAGCGGGAGGTGCCCCGCGCCGGCCACGGCGGTCTCGGCGTCGAGGCGTATGCGGGCGGCGTCGTGACGGCCGGGGTGCTCGCCGGCCAGTGAGAACCGGGTGACCGGCGTCGCGCCGGCTCGTACCATGCGCGGCGCAGCACGTCGATCGTCGAGGAGGTCTACCCGCTGGAGGACCTCGGCCAGGCCCACAAGCTGACCGGGATCGGACACAGGCACCCGACCATGGAATACCACGCCACATTCCACGTCGAACGGCATTACAGGCCGTAGTGACAACTACCCGGGGCTGCTTGGGGCGAATCGCGGCTTCCCGAATGGAGGGCCTGAACGACCATGATCGTTGTCGGCGCCGACGGCTGGACCGATCCCAAGGCCGATGTCGAGGTGAGTGCCGACGCGCTTGACGTTCTGGACGATCGGAGCAGTCTCGACGTGGGTGATCGCGGGCAGGGCGGCGACGCGTTCGGTGAGGTAGCGGTAGAGATCGCGGGAGCTGCGGCAGGCGACTTGGACCGCCAGGTTGGTCGGGCCGGTGGTCGCGGCGGCGAATACCACCTCGCGGTGCTCGGCCAGGGCCTGCCCGGTGGCCACCAGTTCGGCCGGCGGCACAGTGATCCACAGCCGGGCGACGCTGCGCAGGCCGACGTAGGCGATGTCGAACTCGGCGTAGTAGTGCAGGACGCCGGTCGCGCGCAGGTGCTCCAGACGCCGAGCGACGGTGGACTGCGACCAGCGGGTGGCGGCCGCGAGCTCGGCCAGGCCCGCTCTCCCGTCGCGTGCCAGGACGTCCATCCGACGCTGGTCGCCAGGGTCGAGGGAGTCGATCTCGCCGGTGTCCGGCGCGGGCGCGGGGCGCAGCCGTTCGACTTCGTCCGGGGACAGCGCGTCGAGGCCGCGGATCACATGCGGTGAGCCGTAGTAGGTGTGCAGGACCGCATGCGCGGCGATCGAGACGACTCGGGCGCCGCGCGGAAACCGGTCCAGCAGGAGCTGCTCGCTGTCGGCCTCGCTCCGGGCGCGGACGACGCAGAGGATCTCCGTACCGCCCGAGACGAGCTGCACCCAGGTGGTGTCGGGACGGCGCGCCAGCGCGGCGGCGACGTTCCGGGCGGCGCCCGGAACGCACCGCAGGCGCAGGATCCACCGACCCTCCGCGACGTAGCTGACAGGCGGGACGCCCACGACGCGCAGGATGTCGCGTGAACGCAGCCGACGGTACCGGCGGGCGATGGTCTGGTCGGAGACGCCGAGGACCTCAGCGATGCGGCTGAACGGGGCGCGGCCGTCCATCTGGAGTGCCTGGATCAGGCGGCGGTCAAGTTCGTCGGCAACGTCGGATTTCACCATGTGATCCTATCCAGTGTCGAAATTAAGGAAGATAACGGCTTCCAAGTGGCTTTCCCGCATATTTGCTCTGATCGTTGAGGCGTCTTCGCATAACGATCGGAAGGATCATCATGGGCAAGTGGGGGCCGTTGACCGCCGTCAGCCTGGGAACGTTCATGCTGCTGGTGGACGTCAACATCGTGACGGTGGCGATGCCGGACATGGCGGCGTCGCTGAAGGCGTCGTTCTCGTCTCTCCAATGGGTGATGGACATCTATGCGCTGGCGCTCGCGGCTCTGCTGCTGGGCGCGGGTGGGCTGGCCGACCTGCTCGGTCGCCGCCGTGTGTACGTGATGGGCCTGGTCACCTTCGCCGCGGCGTCGCTGGCGAGCGGACTGGCCCCGGACGTGGGCTCCCTCATCGCTGCACGGGCCATCCAGGGCGCGGGCGCCGCGATGATGTTCGCCACGACGGTGGCGCTCATCGGTGCCTCCTATGCGGGACGTGACCGGGGCGTGGCGTTCGGCGTATGGGGCGCGGTCAACGGCGCCGCGTCCGGGATCGGGCCGATCCTGGGCGGGCTGCTGACCGAGCAGCTGGGCTGGAGATCGACGTTCCTGGTCAACCTGCCCGTCAGCGTGGCCGCCGTGGCGCTGACCCTGCGCGTGGTGGACGAGTCCCGCAACCCGGACGCGCGGCGGATCGACCTGCCGGGCATCGCGCTGTTCGCCACCGCGGCGGGCGCGTTGGTCTACGCGCTGACCCGGGCCGGCGAGGACGGCTGGGGATCGCCCGTCATCGTCGGGACGTTCGCCGCCGCGGCGATCGCGCTGGCCGCCTTCGTCGCGGTCGGCTCCCGCAGCCCGTCCCCCATCCTGGACCTTCGCCTGTTCCGCAGCCCGTCCTTCACCGGAATCATGATCGCCTCCCTGGCGATGTCGGGGGCGGCGTTCGCGTACCTGATGTACGCCTCAATGTGGCTGCAGTCCGTCCAGGGACTCGGCGCGCTCCAGGCCGGGCTGGTGATCCTGCCGATCCCCGCGGTGTCGTTGGTGGTCTCTGTGCTGTCCGGCCGCTTCCTGCACGCCGTCTCGCCGCGCTGGACGATCGGCCTCGGGATGCTGCTCGTCGGCGCCGGCGTGGCAGGCCAGGCGGTGCTGACCGGGGACTCGGGCTGGGCCGCCCTCGTCCCCGGAGCCGCCGTCGTCGGGGTCGGGGTCGGGGTGGCCGTACCGAACGTGACGGCCGCGACGATGGCCTCGGTGCCGCCGGAACGCGTCGGCATGGCGGCCGGGGCGGTCAGCACCTTCCGCCAGCTCGGGTTCGCGGTCAGCGTCGCCGTCCTCGGCACCGTCTTCCGCGCGAAGCTGCAAGACGCCCTGGACCACACCGTCTCCGAGGCCGCCGCGTACGCCTCCGGCCTGAACGCCACCTTCCTGACCGTGGCGGGGCCGGTCGTGCGCTGCTGGTTCGCGCGGGGGCCGCGCAGGCCGGCCCGCCCCCTGGTCGAACGGCGCAGGCGGCGCTGGGACGACGCCCCCGCGCCTACGCAGTCGGCTGACCGTGCCCGGGATCCGTGTCCCGGCGATCGTCACGTACAACTCCTCAAAGAAGGGGGCGGCCGTCTGCTCCGGGTGACCTCGGGCAGCCTCAGCCGACGGGGCAGGCCGTCGGACAGCTCCTCGATCGTCATGTCCTCGCATTCGGCGCGGTCGCTGTCGTCGAGCCCGTCCCACTCCGGATCGCCGCGGTGGTCGGGTCAGGGCGATCAGGGATGTTCGGAGGATCAGCCTCCCGGCACGGAGCGGGGATCGGAAGAGGTGCGGATGTCGAACCTCGCCTGGAGCAGCCGGCCGCCCGCGACACCGCGGCCCTCGATGAGGTCGACGAGCATCCCGACCGCGATGTCGGCCGTCTCGACCGGCAGGAAGCTGAGCGTGCTGACGGGCGGATCCGTGAACGGCGCCGTGGGGTCCTCCGTCGCGCAGACCAGCAGCAGGTCGCCGGGCACCGACCTGCCGAGCTTGCGGATCCTTTCCAGGAGCAGGGACGGGCTGACCTCGACGAGCACGACCAGCGCGTCCGGCGGCTCGGGATCGCTCAGCAACCTCTCCACCGCGGCCAGCGTCGGCTCGAACCCGGGCCCGCCGAGCTGGGCCAGCAACGGGACGCGGCCCCTCTCCGCACTCCAGTCGAGGTAGGCCTGGACGGAATCCCGGTGGTAGCAGGCCGTGGTCGGGGCGCCGACCGCGGCGATCCGCCGGGCGCCCGCCGCGGCCAGGTGGTCGAGCACACCGCGCAGGGCCGCGCCGTAGTCGAAGTCGACCCATGGCCACGGTGTCCCCGCCACGGCTCTGCGGTCGGAGACCACGGCCACTCCCGCGGCGAGAAAGTCTCCGACCAGGGGGTCTCCCTCGACCGGATCCACCACGAACACGCCGTCGAGAGGCAGGTCCGTCCAGTAGTCGTCGGGGCCGGTGGTGGGCAGCAGCACCACGCCGTATCCGTGAGTCATGCCCGCGCGGGTCGTGGCGGCGGTCAGCCGGGCGAAGTAGGCGAGCTCGGTGTAGAACCACGGATGCTCGACGAACTCGCGAGCGGCGAGGCCGAGCAGGCGTGAGCGCCCGGCGCGCAGCCGCCGCGCCGTGGCGTTCGGCCGGTATCCGAGCCGGCGCGCCACCTGCCGGACGTGCTCGCGGGTGGCGTCGGGGAGGCGGCCCGCGCCGTTGAGCGCGTCCGAGACGGTGGTCTTGGACACCCCCGCCGCGCGGGCGACGTCGACCAGGCGCACGCGCGCGCCGACCTTACGCTCTGGCTCTTCCATGGGTCCGATCTTTGCAGGATGTCAGGCAATTCGCCACCTCGCTGACCGTTGCTGAATCGTTCCTTCAGCGTCTTGTGCAGGAACGTTCCTTCACCAATACTCGTGGCACTTTCCCGCACGAGGAAGAGGTGGTCCGATGCGTACCGCTCGTCTCGCCGCCGCGGCGCTGACCGTACTGGCGGCCGCTGCCTGCGGAGGCGGCACGGCCGCTCCGAAGGCGTCCGGAGCCGGCGCCTTCACCGTCACGGCGGACCTCCCGCCGGCCAAGGGCCCGGTGGACGCCGTGACCTGGGCGCTCTACGCGGAGCCGCAGTCGCTCGACTACGCCTACGCCTTCGATTACCCGCCCAACACCGTGCTGGCCAACGTGTGCGAGCAGCTCATGCGGATCACGCCCGACTTCCGGGTCGAGCCGGGGCTCGCGAGCAAGGCCGAATCCCCCGACCCCGGGCGCTGGGTGTACACGATCCGCGAGGGCGTGCGCTTCCACGACGGCTCGCCGCTCACCGCCGACGACGTGGTCGCCAGCATGCGCCGTCACATGGATCCGAAGGTGGGGTCGTACTGGGTCTCGTCCTACCAGAACGTCAAATCGGTGGAGAAGACGGGCCCCATGGAGGTCACCGTCCACATGAAGAAGCCCGACCAGCTGTTCAACGAGCAGATGGGCACGTCGGCCGGGACCATCGAGAGCGCCGCGTTCCTGGCCCGCGAGGGCACCGGGTACGGCACCCCGGACAAGGGCGTGAACTGCACCGGGCCGTACTCCCTCGACAAGTGGGACAAAGGCCAGGCGATCAACCTGAAGCGCTTCGACGGCTACTGGGACGCCGCGCTCAAGGCCAGGGCCGCGACCGTGCGGAACGTCTTCATCTCCGACCCGGCGGCCCGCGTCAACGCCCTGCTCTCGGGCGAGGCGGACGGCAGCTACCTGGTCCCCACCACCGGCTTCACCCGCCTGGGCGCCGCCTCCAGCGGCAAGTTGTACTTCGGCCCCAACACCGCCGCCGTCAGCCTCATCCCGCTCGACCTCAAGGGCACGCTCGGCGACCTGAGGCTGCGCAAGGCGCTGTCCATGGCGCTCGACCGCAAGGACATCCTCAAGGCCAGCGTGGCCGGGGTCGCCACACCGGCCAAGGCGCCTGCGGCGATCGGCGCGTGGGGCATCGCCCCCGAGGCCGCCAAGCAGTACTACGCCAAGCTCCCCGAGCTGAACACCGACCTCGAAGCGGCCAAGAAGCTGGTCAAGGAGGCCGGCGGCACGGGCAGGAAGATCGTGATCGCCACGAGCACGATGGCTCCCGACATCGGCGTCATCGCGAACGCCGTCCAGGCCGCGGGCCAGGCCATCGGACTCCAGGTCGAGCAGAAGGCGGTGGCCCCCGACGCCTACTCCGCGCTGTTCTCCGACCCCAAGGCCCGCGAGGGCATCGACCTGGTCATGACCATCTGGTACGACTCGACCCCCGACCCGCTGGAGTTCTACGGGATCCTGCAGACCGGCAACTTCGCCAACTACGGCGGCTACTCCAACCCCGACTACGACAAGCTCGTCGACCGGGCGAGCGCCGGGGCCGACCCCGCGGCCCGCGCCGCCGTGGTCGCCGAGCTGCAGGAGATCGCCGTCCGGGACATGGTGTGGATCCCGCTGTACGAGGTGCCGCACAGCATGTTCCTCAACAAGCGGCTCACCGGCGCACCCACCGGCATCACCCAGCTCGTCTATCCCTGGGCCGCGGTGCTCGGGTCGGCCGACTGATGGGCGCCTTCCTGGCCCGCAGGCTCGCCGGGCTGGTCGCGACCCTGCTGGGGGCCTCGTTCGCGGTGTTCTCCGCCGTGTACCTGGCTCCCGGCGACCCGGCCTCGTTCCTCACCCAAGGGCGTTCGGCGTCCCCGGAGGCGATCGCGGCGATCAGGGCGCAGTACCACCTGGACGATCCGTTCCTCACGCAGTACCTCAAATGGGTCGGCGGCGCGGTGACCGGGGACTTCGGCCGGTCGGTGCAGTTCCGGCAGGACGTGACCGGCCTGCTCCTGGCCAGGTTGCCCACGACGCTCTTCCTGGTCGGCTACGCCGGGCTGCTCATCGTGGCCGCGGGGCTGATCCTCGGCGCCCTGGCCGCGCTGCGGCCGGGCCCGCTCGACCGGGTGGTCCTCATCGGCACCGGGGTGGCCACCGCGACCCCCTCGTTCGTCGCGGCGATCGGCCTGATCTCGCTGTTCTCCGTCCAGCTCGGCTGGTTCCCCGCCTTCGGCAACGGTGAGGGGCTGGTCGACCGGCTCTGGCATCTGACCCTGCCCGCGGCCGCGCTCGCCCTGACGTTCGCCGGGCTGCTGGCCCGGGTCACCCGCGCGTCCATGCTGGAGGAGCTGGCCCGCGAGCACGTCGAGGTGGCACGCTCGCGCGGCGTCCAGGAGAACGCGGTGATCCGGCGCCACGTCCTGCGCAACTCGCTCGGCCCGATCAGCACGGTCACCGGCACGGTGATCGCCGGGCTGCTCGTCGCCACCTCGATCGTGGAGACCGCCTTCGGCCTGTCCGGGATCGGGCAGCTGCTGGTCAGCTCGGTCACCGTCAAGGACTTCCCGGTCGTGCAGGCCGTCACCACCTTGATCGTCGTCGTCTTCGTGGGCGCCAACCTGCTGGTCGACCTGGTCCAACCGGCCATTGATCCGCGCCTGCGCAGGGCGTAGCGAAGGAGTCCCCTTGACAGCCGTGACTCTCCACCGCCGATACCGGCTCCCGGCCGACAGGACGACCGTCGCCGGCGTCGCCGTCCTGGCCGTCCTGGTGGCGGTGGCGATCCTCGCCCCGGTCGTTGCGCCGCACGACCCGCTCGCCATCGACTTCTCGGCCGCGCTGAGCGGCCCGAGCGCCGATCACCTGCTCGGGGCCGACCAGTCCGGCCGCGACGTCCTGTCCCGCCTGATCTTCGGCGCGCGGGCGGGACTGCTCGGCCCTCTCCTGGTGGTGACCCTGTCGACGGTGGCGGGCACCCTGCTCGGCGTCCTCGCCGCCTGGACCGGCGGGGTCGCCGACGCGGTCCTGTCGCGCGCGATGGACTTCGTCTTCGCCTTCCCCGCGCTGCTGCTGGCGATCAGCCTGGTGGCCATGTTCGGGCCCGGTCTGACCGCGCCCGTCGTGGCGATGAGCATCGCGTACACCCCCTACGTCGGACGGCTGGCGCGCGGCGTCGCCCTGCGGGAGATGTCCCGTCCCTACATCCACGCCTACCGGGTGCAGGGCTGGTCCGGCTGGGTCATCTGCCTGAGACACCTGGTCCCGAACGTCGTGCCGCTGATCCTCGCGCAGTCGGCGATCAACTTCGGCTACGCGCTCATGGACCTCGCGGCGCTCTCCTTCCTCGGGTTCGGCACGCAGCCGCCCGTCCCGGACTGGGGCGCCATGATCAACGAGGGCGCGTCCGCGCTGCTCCAGGGCGCCATGCTGCCCGCGCGGGCCCCCGGCGCCGCCGTCGTGGTCACGGTGGTGGCCTTCAGCATCGTCGGCGAGGGCATCGCCGACCGCGTCTCCGGGAGGGAGCGTTGATGCTCCAGATCGACGACCTGACCGTACGGCTGGCGCCCGGCCAGGCCGCACGGCCCATCCTGGACGCGGTGTCGCTGCGCGTCGCCCAGGGCGAGGCCGTCGGGCTCGTCGGCGAGTCCGGGTCGGGCAAGTCCGTCACCTGCCGGGCCGTGCTCGGCCTGCTGCCCCGGCAGACCGCCGTGAGCGGGCGCGTCCTGGTCGACGGCCAGGACGTGTTGTCGCAGACCGCCGCGGGACTGCGTGACCTGCGCCGCCGCCGAGTGGCGATGATCTTCCAGGATCCGCGGGCGTCGATCAATCCCGTCCGGCGGATCGGCGACTTCGTCACCGAGGGGCTGCGGGCGGGCGGCCTGCCGTACCGGCAGGCCCTCGATCGTGCGGAGGGGCTGCTGGAGGCGGTGGGCATCGAGGACCCGCGAGCCGCGCTGCGCCGCCACCCGCACGAGTTCTCCGGCGGGATGCTGCAACGGGTGATGATCGCCGGGGCGCTCGCCGCCGAGCCCGACCTGCTGCTCGCCGACGAGCCGACGACCGCGCTGGACGTCACCACACAGGCCGAGGTCATCGCGATCCTGTCACACTTGAGAACCGCGCGCGGGATGGGAATGTTGTTCGTCACCCACGACCTGGAACTGGCCGCGGCCATCTGCGATCGCATCTACGTGATGTACGCGGGCCGGATCGTCGAGGAGCAGGCCACCGGCGAGCTCTTCGCCCGGCCCCGCCACCCGTACACGGCCGGGCTGCTGGCGGCCACGCCCCGGCTGGAGTCGCACGAGCCCCCGCACGGCGTGCCGGGCAGGCCCCTGTCGCTCGCGGAGTCGCCGGACGGCTGCGCGTTCGCGGCCCGCTGCCACCTGGCCGTCGAGAGGTGCCGGGAGCAGCGGCCCGCGCTGGAGACCCTGGAGCACGCCCAGGTGGCGTGCCTGAGAGCGGGAGAGCCTGTCCATGACTGAGAACGTGCTGGAGGTCGAGGGGCTGCGCAAGGCGTTCAGCGGCAAGACCGCCGTGGACGGCGTCTCCTTCTCGCTGCGGGCGGGCGGCTCGCTCGCCGTGGTGGGCGAGTCGGGATCGGGCAAGACGACGACCGCGCGCATGCTCGTCGGCCTGGAGATCCCGGACGCGGGACGGATCGGCGTCGAGGGCCGCGACCGCTCGCGCGTCCCGCGCGGCCGCCGGGCCAGGCTCGCGCGGGCACGGGAGATCCAGATGGTCTTCCAGGACCCCTACCTCTCCCTGGATCCGCGCATCAGCGTGAGCGAATGCGTGGAGGAGTCGCTGCGGCTGCATTTCGCCATGGACCGGCAGGCCCGGCGGGCCCGGCGCGATGAGCTGCTGGAACGCGTCGGGCTCGGCGAACGCGAGGCCGCCGCGCTGCCCAGGCGGCTGTCCGGCGGGCAGCGCCAGCGGGTCGCCATCGCCCGCGCGCTCGCCACCGAACCGAAGGTGCTCATCCTGGACGAGGCCACCTCGGCGCTCGACGTGTCCATCCAGGCGCAGATCCTCGACCTGCTGGCGCGGATCCGCCGCACCCTCGACATCGCCTACCTGTTCATCACCCACGATCTGGCCCTGGTCCGGCACGCGGCCGACGACATCGTCGTGCTGTACCGCGGCAAGGTCGTCGAGGCCGGGCCGACCGAGCAGGTCCTGGCCGCCCCCCAGCACCCCTACACCCGCCTGCTGCTGCATTCCGTGCCGCGGCCTGGCTGGGACCCCGTACAGATCGCCGCCGACCGGCGCGCCCTTCAGGAGATCATGTGAGTGACCTCGCGCATCTGCCCGCCACGCAAGCCCTGAAGCTGTTCAGGACCCGGGCCCTGTCGCCCGTCGAGCTCATGACCGCGGTCGTCGAGCGGGCCGAGGCCGTCGAGCCCCGGGTCAACGCGCTCAGCGAGACGATGTTCGAGCAGGCGCTCGACCAGGCCAGGAAGGCCGAGCACGCCTACGTCCACGGGTCGCCGCGACCGCTCGAAGGGCTCCCGGTCGCCACCAAGGACGAGCAGCCGATCGCGGGAAGGCGGGCCAGCGACGGCTCCCTGGCCTACGCCGGCCACGTCGCCGACGTCACCCACCCGGTCGTGGAGCGCGTCATCGCCGCCGGCGGGATCGTCCACGCCCGCACCACCACGCCGGAGTTCTGCTGCGCCGCCTACACGCACTCCCGGCTGTGGGGCCTCACCCGTAACCCCTGGAACCTGGACTACTCGCCCGGCGGTTCCTCCGGCGGCGCGGGCGCGGCCCTGGCGTCGGGGACGGCGACGCTCGCCACGGGGTCCGACATCGGCGGCTCGATCCGCCTGCCCGCCGCGGCCACCGGCACGGTCGGATACAAGCCGCCTTACGGGCGGGTGCCCGCGATGTCGCCGTACAACCTGGACCACTACTGCCATGACGGGCCGATGGCCCGCACCGTCGCCGACTGCGCGCTCCTGCAGAACGTCATCGTCGGGCCGCACCCGGCCGACGTCGTCTCCATCCGCCCCGCCGTACACGTCCCCGAACGCCTCGGCGACGTCGCGGGGTTGCGCATCGCCTATTCCCCCGACCTGGGGAACTGGGAGATCGAGCCGGACGTCGCGGCCAACACCCGCGCGGTCGCCGACGCGCTGGCCACGGCCGGGGCCGTCGTGGAGCAGGTGGAGGTGCCGTTGCGGCGCGCCGACGTCATGCGCGCGGCCTTCATCCACTTCGGCGCCATCTTCGGCCCCATGGTCGCCGGCGTGGCGGACGCGCACCGCGACGAGCTCACGCCCTACGCCCTCGCCTTCGCCGAGGACTCTCGCGCCGCGCTGGCGCGCGACGGCTTCCTGGCCGGGCTGGAGCTGGAGGGCCGCATCTACGCCGTGATCGGTGACCTGCTCGACCGGTACGACGCGCTGATCTGCCCCACCGCCGGCGCCGCCGCGCTGCCCGCGGGCGAGGACTACGTGGACACCAAGCTGACGGTCAACGGCGTCCGGCTCGACCACTACCTGGAGTATTCGCTGACGCCCGTGTTCAACATCGCCAGCCGCTGCCCCGTGCTCAACGTCCCGTCGGGCCTGTCGTCGTACGGCGTGCCGACCGGGGTGCAGATCGTCGGCCGCAGCTACGACGACGCGACCGTCTTCCGCATCGGCGCCGCCGTCGAACGCGTCCTGCCGTGGCCCACCCGCCCGCAGCTCTGAGGAGAGTTTCATGACTTCTGCCGACATCCTGTTCGTCAACGGCCGAGTACGCCCCATGGCCGGCGCTCCGAGCCGTGCGGTGGCCGTAGGCGAGGGGCGGATCCTCGCGCTCGGCGACGACGAGAAGATGCGCGACCTCGCGGGCCCGCGGACCGAGGTCGTCGACCTGGCCGGCCGGACCCTGCTTCCCGGATTCCAGGACGCCCACGTGCACCCGGTGCTGGCCGGGCTCTCCATGACCCGGTGCGACCTGCACGAGGCGCGGGACGCCGCCGACGCCCTCGCCGTTGTCCGCGCGTACGCCGCGGCCAATCCCGAGACGCGCTGGATCTCCGGCGGTGGATGGTCCATGGAATGGTTCCCCGGCGGCACGCCGAGCCGGGCCGCCCTCGACGAGGTCGTCCCTGACCGGCCGGTCTACCTGATCAACAGGGACGGGCACGGCGCATGGGTCAACACCGAGGCCCTGCGGCTGTGCGGCGTCGACGACGGCACCCCCGACCCGGCCGACGGGCGCATCGAGCGCGAGCCGGACGGAACCCCCCAAGGAACCCTGCACGAGGGCGCCGCCTCGCTCGTGGGCAGGCACGTGCCAGAACCCACGGACGAGGACCTGCTCCGCGGCCTCCAGGCGGGCCAGCGACGCCTGCACCAGGCCGGAGTGACGGCATGGCAGGACGCGATGGTCAGCCCGGAGGTCCAGCGCGCCTACGAAGCCGCCGCCGACGCCTCGATACTCACCGGTCGCGTGGTCGGGGCCCTGTGGTGGGACCGGGACCGGGGCGAGGAGCAGATCCCCGACCTGCTCGCCCGCCGTACCACCACCGGACGGTTCAGGGCCGCCAGCGTGAAGATCATGCAGGACGGTGTGGCGGAGAACTACACCGCCGCCATGACCTCCCCCTACCTGGACGGCTGTGGATGCCGGACCGGCAACAGCGGCATCAGCTTCATCGGTCCCGCGGACCTGCGCGCCCACATCACCCGGCTGGACGCCGTCGGGGTCCAGGTCCACGTGCACGCGGTCGGCGACAGGGCCGCCCAGGAGGCGCTGGACGCGTTCGAGGCGGCGCTCAAGGTCAACGGGCGCAAGGGCAACCGGCATCACATCGCCCACCTCCAGGTCGTCCATCCCGACGACGTGCCGCGGTTCGCGGCCCTGGAGGTCACCGCCAACATCCAGCCGTTGTGGGCGGCGCACGAGCCGCAGATGGACGAGCTGACCATTCCCTTCCTCGGCGACCGGCGCGCCGCCTGGCAGTACCCCTTCGGCGACCTCCTGCGCGCGGTCGCCGCCCTCGCCGCGGGCAGCGACTGGCCGGTGAGCAGCCCGGATCCGTTCCTCGGCATCCACGTCGCCGTCAACCGGATGCTCCCCGACGGATCGGGGCGGCCGTTCCTGCCCGCGCAGCGCCTCCCGGTGGCGGCGGCCCTGTCGGCGTACACGATCGGCACCGCCCGGATCAACCACCTCGACACCCGGACGGGGACCATCGAGCCCGGCAAGCTCGCCGACTTCATCGTCACCGACGCGGACCCGTTCGCCGTCCCTCCCGGTGACCTGGGCGGTATCACCGTCCTCGCCACCTACGTGGAGGGACGACGGGTGCACACGCATCCGTCCTTCTGACCGCGCGCCGCCCGACCAGCCGCAGAAGCGGCACCCTCCTCGCCTTCGCCGCAGGTTCACTGGCCTGCGCGCTGGCGCCGTCCATGCCCGTCCTGATCGCCGCGAGGGCCGTCCAGGGCGTCGGCGGGGGCGGACTGGTGGTCACCGCGATCAGCGCCCTGGCGCAGATGTTCACCCGCGAGGAACTGGTGAGACGCCAGGGTCACCTCACCGGTGTCTTCGCGCTCTCCTCGCCGGCCAGGCCGCGGCTGGGCGGCCTGCTGGCCGCCGGACCCGGCTGGCGCTGGATCTTCCTGGTCAACCTGCCGCTGTGCGCCGCGGCCGCGCCCTGTCGCTGCGGGGGCTGCCCGGCCGGGCACAGGACCGTGGCCCCGGCTCGTTCGACACGCGGGGCGCCGTCCTCGTCACCGTCATCGGTGGCAGTGTGGTCGCGCTCGGTTCCGTTCAGTCGCTGGCCCGCAACCCGTGGGGCACCGCGGTCGTGCTCGCCGTCGTGGCCGTCTGCGCGCTGCTCTTCGTCAGGGCCGAACGTCGCGCGGCCGAGCCGCTGATTCCACCCGCCCTGTTCCGCGATCGCGCGGTCTCCCGCAGCATCGCCTCGACGGCCCTGACCGGCGTCGCGCTCTTCGGTACGTTCGCCTTCATCCCGCTGGCCATCCAGGAGGGGACCGGCGCCGGCAGCGACGAAACGGGGCTGCTTCTGCTGGCGCTGACCACCGGCCAGCCGGCGGCCACCACCACGTTCTCCGTCATCGCCCAGGGACGCGCCCGGCCCGACCTGATCGGCTCCACCATGGGCGCGCTCACCTTCGCCCGGCAGCTCGGCCGCCGCGATCTGCCTGGCCGCCGCCCTGGCCGCCGCGCCCCGCGCCAAGGACGACGCGGCCGAGCCCGAGGGCCGGGACGCCGTGACCATCCGCCGCCCGGGACCGGGATCACAGCGGATCGGAGACCAGTGACGGCCCTTGACCTGCGTGTCCCCGCTCAGGACGGAACTGGATGACGATCATGGGCCCGGCGGGATGAACTGGCTCCGACCGCCAGAAGTACCACGATCAAGATTGTCTGGTGTGGCGAATCCGGGTTCCGGACAATCCATCAGCCACCAAGACTGGGGCACCTGCCCGCCGGCACCTGCCCGGCGGGCCGACCTTTGACGACCTGGGCCTGCCCGGGCAACGAATGAGGAGAGATCCCATGCTGAGAAGGTTCATCCCGGCTGCCGTCGCCGCACTCTCTCTGGCAGGGCTGGCGTTCACGTCGCCTGCAAGCGCGGACAGCCTTTCCTCCTCCACCGCGTACGGCTGCGCGAGCGGAGACTTCTGCATGTACACGACAGAGGTGATCTCCGCCGGAACGAAGATCAGCATCGGCCGCGGCGAAGACTGGCCGGCGACGGGGGAGTCCAGCGAGACCACCAGCCCGTACTACAACGTGCGATCCTTCTTCAACAACGGCACGCCCCAGAACGAGGACCACGTGGTGGTCACCTACATCCGGGGGGACACCGGCTCCAGGCGTTCGACGTGTGTTCACTTCGCCGAGAACGGCAACCTCGCGTCGGGGCACGAGTGGCCCGACGGACGCGTCTACGTGACCGTCATCAAGATCGACTGGGTCAACGCCTGGACGGCGCCGTGCAACGGGTAGCCCGCATCCGCCGCTGATCCGGCGGAACACCGGTCCGGCCCACCTTGAACCGCGAGGGGGCCGGGGGGATCGGTTACGACAGGTGGGCGTAGATGGTGTAGTCCGCGCCGGAGTAGGTGCCGCGGAAGGTCAGCTCCTGGTACGGGTCCGTGCCGACGGTGAAGGTCTCGCTGAGGATGATGTCGTCGGGGGAGGTGATGTCATCCTCCACGATCTTGATGGTCCAGGTGTCGCCGGGCACGAAGATGATGGGGAGCGTCCCCTGCCGGCCCACCGACTTGTTGTTGTAACCGTTGGGGCAGCCGCGTACGAGGTTGATGTACCAGCAGTCGCGGGCGTTGACGTTCATCCAGTCGCGGTCGTCCGGCCAGACGCGTCCCTCCTTGCCCACCGGGCCGATGAGTGTGATCGCGACCTCGTCGTTGCCGCTCTCGTTCTGGTCGTCGACGATCATCAGTTCGAGGGGGAGCCGTAAGCTGTCGCTCGCCGAGGCGGGTCGTGGTAGGGCTGGCCCCACCTGTTCCGGTCAGTACGCACGCCTATGAATACGCAGGTCAGCGGCATCGTGTGGGGCTATGGGCCCGTCGTACGGTTCTTGGCGTCAAGCAGGAGCGACACCGAGGAGCACGTGACATGACCGTTGGCCGGAAGCTTGCCGCCCTCGCGGTGGGCCTGACCATCGTGCCCGTCCTGGCCCAGGCGGCCTTCGCGGCCGAGCCCGCCGAGCCCGCCGCCCCCGTGCGCGCATTGGAGGCGGCGGCGTACGAACTGCGCTCGACCGAGCCGGGCGCGAAGGACGGCGACCTGACGGCCTTCGGCCGGATGGTCGGCGATGCCCAGGTGGTCGGCATGGGGGAGGCGACCCACGGGTCGCATGAGTTCTTCACGGTGAAGGAGCGGGTCTTCCGCCATCTCGTGGAGAAGAAGGGTTTCACCACGTTCGCCCTGGAGGCCAGCTGGTCGGGAGGGGTGCGGCTCGACGAGTACCTGCGGACGGGCAAGGGCGACCTGCGAGCCATCGCCAAGGAGGTGCTCCGGGCTTCGCCGTGGGAGCGTGAGGAACTCGTCGGGATGCTGGAGTGGATGCGCGAGCACAACCGCCGCGACCCCGGCCGCCCGCTGCACGTCATGGGCGACGACATCGGCGCGCCGAAGGTCGGTGAGGAGGTCTTCGCCCGCGTCGCGCAGTTCGTACGCGGCGCCCACCCCGACTCCACCGCCCCCTTGGCCGCGCTGTACGAGGGGTTGCGCCCGCTCGACGACGTCTTCGCCTACCTCAACCGGCCGCTCGACGAACGCCGGCAGCTCGCCGGCAAGGCCCAGCAGGCGCTCGACCTGCTCGTCAGCCTGGGAGGACCGCGGGCGTCCGCCGCGTACGACAGCGCCGTCCAGGACGCCCGGTTCATCGCCCAGACCGCCAAGTTCGCCGGCTACGACCTGGCCGGGAAGTCCTGGCTGAGCGTCGTGCAGCGCTACCGCGACCAGGTCATGGCCGACAACACCGTCTGGTGGCTGCGGCACCACGGCGGCAAGATCCTCATGTCCGCGCAGAACACCCACGCCGGCTACGTCGCCGGAGACCCGGCGCTCTACCCGAAGACGCAGGGTGCCTACCTGCGCGACATCCTGGGCAAGAAGTACGTCGCCGTCGGTTTCACCTTCGACCGCGGATCGTTCCTGTCGAAGGACGCCGCGCTCGGCGGCGACTGGAAGCAGTTCACCGCCGGTCCCGCCGAGCCCGGCAGCAACGAGCACACCCTGGACCGGGTCCGCTACGACGACTTCTACCTCGACATGCGTACCGCGCCCGCCGCGGCGCGCGACTGGCTCGCGGTGGCTCGCCCGACCCGCAACATCGGCACGCAGTACCCCTACCCGCTGCTCGACACCGCCCTGTCCCGCGCCTTCGACGTGCTGGTCCACCTGCACGAGGTGCGAACGGCGAAGGTGCTCTAGTAGCGCACGAGGGAGGAACGGTTCACCGTGCGTCGTCCGGGGGCGAGGAAGGCGCCGGAGCCGGTGAACCAGTACAGGCTGACCGTGGTGAGCAGCTGGTCGCGGTCGATCGGCAGGTCGGTCCAGTCGTGGAACTTCTCGGCGATCCAGGCGAGCTGCAGCAGCGGTGAGTCGGTCAGACCGTAGCCGATGGTCTGCGGGCGGCTGTTCTGGATCGCCAGGTACCCGGAACCTTCCCTGGTGAACGCGTCCATCCGGTCCAGGATCAGCTTGTCGACCGGGTCGTCCTCGTTCAGCCGGTCGGCGGTTCCGGGCATGAAGGTGGCGACGTTCGCGGCGGTCAGCGGATCGGTCACCACGTGCATGCCGATGACATGCTCGCCGTCGAAACCTCGCCCCGTCCCTGCCCGGGTACGCCTTCTCGACCCCGCTGGGCGGGACGGGCTGGGCGATGGGCCGCACCGCACGCGCCTGGGCCGAGCTGATGCGCCGGCTCGGCTACGAGCGGTACGGCGTGCACGGCGGCGACGTCGGCGCCGGCGTGTCCGGCATGGTCGCCGCTGGGCTATCCGGTCGACGCGCGGCCCGGCGTGGCCGGCGGCTACCGGCTCGGCACGGGCGGTGCCCTACCGCCGCTGCTGCTGGACGACGAGGAGGCGGTCGCGGTTGGTCTGCGTACCGCGGCGAACGGCTCGGTCGCGGGCATCGAGGAGACCTCGGTGCGCGCGCTGGCGAAGTTGCAGCAGGTGCTTCCCTCGCGGCTGCGCCGCCAGGTCAGCGCCCTCCAGTCGTACGCGCTGCCGATGCCGTCGCGTGGCCCGCAGGTGGATCCGGACGTGCTGACCGTGATCGCGAGCGCGTGCCGGGACCACGAACGGCTCCGGTTCGACTATCGGGCGTTTTCCGGCGCGGACAGCCGGCGTTCGGTCGAGCCGTACCGGCTGGTCAACGACCGGCGGCGCTGGTACCTGGTGGCCTGGGACCTGGACCGGGACGCCTGGCGTACCTTCCGGGTCGACCGGATCGAGCCGCGGACGCCGACGGGGCCGCGTTTCACACCCCGTGCGCTGCCGCCCGACCCGGAGATCGCGGCGCAGGTGGAACGCGGAGTCGGCGAGGCGACCTGGCGGTACCGGGCCCGGGTGATCGTGCACGCGCCCGCCGCGTACGTGCGGGGCCGGTTGCCGATCGCCATGGAGGTGGAGTCGCTGGGGGAAGACCGGTGCGCGTTCGAGCCGGGCTCGGACCATCCCGAGATGCTCGCCCTCTACCTGGGGCTGCTGGACGCGGACTTCACGATCGTGGACTCGCCCGAACTGGTCGACGCGCTGCACAACCTGACGAAACGCTACCAGCGGGCGATCGACGCCAGCCGGCAGAACCAGCACCAGCCTCCGCCGGAACCGGAACCGGAACCGAGTTGATCTTGTTCACCTCCCGGACCGATCGACGGCCCGTCACGGCGCAAGGGTTCCTCCGACGCCCAAGATGATCAGATCGAGCCCGGCGTGGAAGGCACGGTCCCGGTCTTCCCTGGGCCAGCCGCCGGTTCCGGTCTTACGGTTCTGTTCCTCGATCGTGTAGCCGTTGACGTAGGCCAGGGCGGTGTCCACGGCGACGGTGGCGAGCTCGGCGGGGATCCCCGCGGCGACCAGGGCGACGATGAGCCGCTCGAACGTGCGGACGGCCTCCTCGCCCGGGTGCTGAAAGCCTGAGATCAGGCGGGCGCCGTCGCGGTGGGCCAGCATGGTCTCGCGCATGCCGGACGCCACACCGCGCAACAACTCGTCCCAAGGGACCTCGGCTGGCGGTACGACGTCGTCCGCCGGGCCGACCAGGTGCGCGACCATGGCGTCCAGCAGGGCCTGCTTGCTGGGGTAGTGCCGGTACAGCGCACTCGCCCGCACCCCGAGCCGGCTCGCCAGCAGCCGCATGGTGAGCGCGTCGAGGCCCACCTCGTCGAGCAGTTCGATCGCCGCCCGCAGCACCTCGGTACGCCGCTGCCCCATCGTGTCCTCCTGGAATCCGGCTTGACAGCCCTGCCCGAGCTACGTGAACAATGTACACGTGAACGTTGTTCACCTGCGAACGGAGGATCATGATGACACGTGTCCTGGTGATCGGGGCGGGGCTCGGCGGGCTGACCCTCGCGCACGCCCTCGTACGAGCCGGCCTCGACGTCGCCGTGTACGAGGCCGACGACGGCACCGGCGAGCGGGCCCAGGGCTACCGGATCGGACTCGCGCCACCGGCACTGGAAGCCTTACGGACCGGCCTGCCGCCTCGGCTCTACGAACTGGCCAAAGCCACCAGCGGCAGCCTGACCGGGCCGGGGCTGCTGTTCGACGAGCGGCTCACGCTGCTCAGCAGCGACCTGCCGGGACCGGAGGAGGCCAGGGCGTTCGACCGGCAGGTGCTGCGGCAGATCCTGCTCGGCGACCTGGACGGCCGGGTCGCCTTCGGCAAACGGCTGACGAGCTGCACGGAAGCCGCGGACGGGACCGTCACCGCGTTCTTCTCCGACGGCACGCAGGCCACGGGCGACGTGCTGGTCGGAGCCGACGGCGGGAACTCGGCGGTACGGCGCCGGCTGGTGCCCGAGGTCGAGCTCGTCGACGCCGGCCTGTGCGGGGCGATGGGCCGCACCCCCGCCACCGACCGTTTCCTGGCGCTCGTGCCAGGTCGCGGCACGATGGTCAAGGGACCGGGGATCACGCTGATGCTGGGACGCATGCAGTTCGACAGGGAGCCCTCGGAAGCCGCCGCCGAACTCGTACCCGGCCTGCCCATGCCCCGCAGGGAAAGCTACGTGCGGTGGGTGCTGCTCCTCCCGCCGGAGCATCCGGCGGCCACCACGCCGGGCCGGGAGGACGCCCGCGAACCGGTGCTGGAGCTCATCGACGGCTGGCATCCCGACCTGCGCGACCTGGTGCGCGGCGCCGACATGAGCGCCATGGGCCGCTCCAAGGTCTTCGAGCGGCCGATGCCGCCGTGGCCGGTGGGCCGTATCACGCTGCTCGGTGACGCCGCGCACCTGACACCGGCCAGCGGCGGCAACGGCGCCACCACCGCGATGCGGGACGCGGTACAGCTGAGCGCGCGGCTGGCCGAGGTCGATCAGGGCCGGCGGGACCTGCTCCCGGCTCTGGCCGAATACCAGCACGACCTGCTGGAACGCGGGAACGCGGCAGTGGAGGCCGGCAAGCGGGCGGTGCCCAGGTTCGTCCCGGCCGGGGGCGAGGCACGATGAGGAATGAGCCGCGCACCCCACACGAACAGGTTCTCTCCGCCGACGGAACCACGATCGGCTACCGCCGCCGTGGCCGCGGACCCGGGCTGATCCTCGTCCACGGCGGGATGCAGGCGTCGCAGCACTTCGCGAAGCTCGCCGCCGCCCTGTCGACAGACTTCACCGTCTATGTGCCCGACCGGCGCGGACGCGGGCTGAGCGGCCCTCACGGCGCCGACTTCGGCGTCATGCGGGAGGTCGAAGACATACAGGCGCTCGTCACGGCGACCGGCGCGTCGCAGATCTTCGGTCTGAGCACCGGTGCGCTCGTCGTCCTGCGTACGGCCCTGAGCACGCCCGCCCTTGACCGGATCGCCCTGTACGAGCCCCCACTGTCGATCGACGGCTCGGCGCCGATGGACTGGGTGCCGCGCTACGACCACGAGGTGGCCATGGGAAAGAGCGCATCAGCGCTGGTCACCGCACTGAAGGGGCTGGACGCCGAACCGTCGCTGTTCAGCAGGATCCCCCGCTTCGCCCTCGTGCCGCTCCTGGCGATCGGCGCGCGGTTGCAGGGCGCCGGGCCCGCAGACGAGGTGCCGGTCAAAGCGCTCATCCCGACGCAGCACTTCGACATGCAGGTGGTCAGGGAGATGGCCGACACGGTCATGGACTACGCGGCGCTCGACGCGCGGGTGCTGCTCCTCGGCGGTACGAAGAGCGCGGACTACCTGCGTCTGGCCCTCCGGAAACTGTCCGAGGTGCTTCCCCGCGCGCGAAGCGTCGACCTGCCCGGAATCGGGCATTCAGGACCGGAGGACGACGGAGCCCCGCTGGTCGTGGCCGAAGCCCTGCGGGAGTTCTTCAAGGGCCGGTGACGATGGGGTGCCGCTAGGAGTTCCTCCTGGTGATGCGCAAGGCGAAGTCCGCGTAGGTGTCCGCCACTTCGTTCGGTTCGTACGGCAGGGCGGAGTCGTACCAGTTCGCCACGCGCATCCCCATCCCGCTGATCGCGGTCACCGCGAGAAAGGCGTCGGGCACGTCGAAGACGCCCGCGGCGATGCCCTCGTTGATGGTGTCGATGAGCAATTGCCGACCGGCCGCGCGCAGCATGAGCGCGGGGCCGGCCAGCTCGGGGGAGAGGGCGTGCAGTTCGTTGTTGGCCACGACGGCGAGCATGGGGAACTCCGCGTGCGCCAGGACGTGCGCGCGGACCACCCGCCGCAGGCGCGACGCGGGATCCGCCGGGCCGGCGGCGGCCGCCTCGGTCAGCCGCCGGTGGTGCTCCTCGTGACCGATCCGCACCAGCTCGGCCAGGACGTTCTCCTTGGTCGGGTAGTGGGAGTAGAGGGTCGCCGAGCGGATCTCGCAGGCCACCGCGAGGTCGCGGATGGAGGTCCCGTAGAAGCCCCGCTCGGCGAAGAGCTGCAGCGCCTCGCGCAGGATCCGGCCGGAGGTGCCTTCGAGCAGGATGTGCTCGGGCAGCCGGATGTCGGAGGCGGCGATCCTGCGCTGGGTCGCCAGAGCTGCCGATCGATCGTTCGTCACACGCTCATTCTGCCAAGATGTCGGTCCGGTTGGTCTCCTTGAGCGCCAGGGCACAGGCGAGGGAGACCAGCAGGGACGCGCAGACGTAGGCGGCCACGGCCTGGATGCCGACGGCGGTGAGCAGGGCGGTGGCGATCAGCGGGGCCAGGCCGCCGCCGAGGACCGCGGCGATCTGGCCGGCGACCGAGGCCCCGCTGAAGCGTACGGCGGTGGGGAACTGCTCGGCGATGAAGGTGATCAGCGGCGAGTACATGATGGTCATGAAGCCGAAGGCCAGCGCGTAGCCCAGGTGGATCAGGGCGGTGCTGCCGGTGCCGAGCAGGGCGAAGAACCCGAACGAGAACAGGGCGGACACCGCCGAGCCGGTGACGATCAGCGGACGGCGGCCGAAACGGTCGGACAGGCGTCCGCACAGCGGTCCGAGCACGATCACCACGACCGAGCCGATGGCGACCGCGATCAGCGGCACCTGGGCGGGCAGCTTGAGCTGGACGGTCAGGTACGAGCCGGCGAAGACGAGCAGCACGTAGAAGATGACGTAGAAGCCGAAGCCGGTGCCCACGCCGAGCAGGACGGTACGCGTGTGGCGGCGGAACACCTCCAGGACGGGCGCCGAGTGCCGGGTCCTGGCCCCGACGAACGCCGGGCTCTCCGGGGCGGTGGCGCGGACGGCCAGCCCGACGAGCACGAGCACGGCCGAGAGCAGGAACGGGATGCGCCAGCCGTAGGAGAGGAAGTCGGCCCTGTCCATGCCGGCGACGGCCATGATGGCGACCGTCGCCAGGAGCAGTCCGGCGGGTCCGGCGGTGGGGACGAAGCTGCCGACGTAGCCGCGGCGGTGGCGGGGCGCGAACTCGGTGGTCATGAGCACCGCGCCGGTGACCTCGCCGCCGTAGGAGAAGCCCTGGACGATCCGCAGGGTGATGAGCAGGACCGGCGCCCAGATGCCGATCGAGTCGTAGGTGGGCAGCAGGCCCATGGCGGTGGTGGCCAGGCCCGCGACCAGCAGGGTCATGACGAGCATGGACTTGCGGCCGATGCGGTCGCCGTAGTGGCCTGCGACGATCGCGCCGACGGGGCGGGCGACGAAGCCGATGGCGAAGCCGGCGAACGCGACCAGGGTGCTGACGGTCGGGTCGGAGCTGGGGAAGAAGAGGGTGTTGAAGACCAGGGCCGTCATGAAGCCGTAGAGGAGGAAGTCGTACTGCTCGATGACGGTGCCCGCGAAGCTGCCGATGGTCACCCGCAGGAGGGCGGGTCCGGGCCGGCTCTCGACGGTCATGGGGGGTTCCTTTCCGAGCGATCGATCGGTAGGCCGAGAGTAGCCGACCGATCGATCGGCAGGAAGACTCCGTTCTACTGCGGTACGAGCCCGTTGCGGCGTACGTCCGACCACGTGCCCCGGTCCACGCAGATGCCGCAGTTCGGGCCGTAGAACATGGCACGCGCCTCGGGGTCGTCCATGAGCTGGAAGCGCCACCAGGCGGTGGTGGGCGCGGCGAACGGCCCGGGGTCGCCGACGACGGTGAAGTGGTCGGCGCCGCGCACCTCGCCGTAGATCGCCGGGATGTGGTCCGCGTCGTCGTAGAAGGCCTTGACCAGCCACGGCCAGACGATGGAGTCGTACTGACCGGCCATGAGGAAGGCGGGGACGCGGACGGCGTCGATGTCGGCCAGCGGGCCGGGCTGGATCGGCAGGATGCTGTCGATCCGGGCGTCGGCGCCGACGCCGATGGCCGCCGCGCCGCCCTGGGAATGCCCGGAGGCGCCGATCCGCGTCAGATCGACCTTGCCGTGGAAGATGCTCGACGGGTCGGCGTCGCGGCGGGCGAGGGCGTCGATCCCGGCACGCATGGAGATGCCGAGGTTCGACATCGGGGTGTTGGCGGCGGAGACGATGAAGCCGTGGCTGGCCCACTGCAGGAGCAGGTCGCGGTAGACGAGCGGGGCGCCGCCCGTGCCGTTCCCCCAGACGATCACCGGGTGGCGGCGGCCGCTCTGGGCGATGTCGCGCGGGTAGTAGAGGGTGTTGACCGCGCCGATCTCCACGGCGGTCGCGTAGGGGCCGGGTGCGCCCCAGTCTGTGCTTGCGGCCCGGGCGGGGGTCGTGCCCAGGACGAACACGAGAAGCAGGGGGATGAGCAGGCGTCGGAACAAGGCGGCCTCCTGACTGGGGGTTTGAACGAATCCTGAACACGCCGGAGGCCGCCGTCTCTCCGCACTCGGGGCAAGAATTGACGCGCCGGTTTGGGCAATGTGACGATCGCGGGATGTCCGACCTGCACAGCCGGATGCAGCCGAGGGTGCGGGAGCTCACCGCCGCGGTGATCGCCCGGTGCGCCGCCGAAGTGCCGTTCTACCGGGAGTTGCCGCCCGAGACCCTGCACGGCGAGGTGACCCAGTCGGTCTCGGCGGTCCTCACGATCCTGCTGCGGACGCTCGGCCGTCCCGGCGCCATGGGCCAGGCCGACCTGACCCGCATCATCGAGTGGTCGGCGCGCCGGGCCGAGGACCGGCTGCCGCTGGAGGCGGCGGTGACCGCCTACCTCATCGGCGCGGAGGTCTGGTGGCAGGCGCTGACCGAGGTGGCCGCGCCGGACGAACTGGCCGCCGCGGGCAGAGGCATGCTCGACTGCCTGCGTACGGCGATGCCCGCCGTCGCCCTGGCGCACCAGCAGGCGCAGGAGGACATCAGGAGCGAGGACAAACGGGTACGACGCGCGCTGATCAGCGCGTTGCTGAGCGGTCACCCGTACGAGAGCCTGGCCGAGGCGGCGGGGGTCGAGGTGGGCCAGGCGCACGAGGTGCTGCTCCTCGACCTGGGACAGCCCGCGCCGCCGGTCCGGCTCGTGCAGTCCGCGCTGGACGCGCACACCAGCACGCTGGTGCTGATGGACCACGTCGACGGAGTCGCGCTGCTGCCCGGCGGCTGCGCTCTGGACTCGCTCGCGGGCAGACTCGCCAAGGCGGTGGGACGGCCCGTACTGGCCGCCGCGGCCTCCGCCGCCGCGCCCGCGGCGATCCCGGAGGCGGCGGCGGAGGCCCGCGAGGTGCTGGCGCTGGTACGCAGGCTCGCCCGGCCGCCCGGCCTCTACCGCCTGGACGACGTGCTGCTCGAACACCAGCTCGCCCGTCCCGGCGCGGGGCTGGTACGACTGGCCGCCAAGCTCGCCCCGCTCGACGGCCACCCGCACCTGCTGGAGACGTTGCGGGCCTTCGTCCACCGCGGGCACAACCGTCGCCAGACCGCGCTCGACCTGCACATCCACCGCAACACGCTGGACTACCGGCTGCAGCGGGTGAGCCTGCTGACCGGGCTGGACCTCGCGGCTCCCGAGCAGGCGCGGCTGCTGGCGGGGGCGGTCACCGCGCGCGATCTAGCCAGACCCTGAGCTCCTCGTCCCGCGGCGCGTGCACGACGCCGGAGCCGGGGGAGTCGAAGACCATGACGGGCCGGGAGGAGTCCCACGGCTCCCAGCCCGGATCACCGGTCGCCGCGAAGGCGATCCAGGCCCGGTGCATGATGTCGGCCAGCTCCTGCGGGGCCTCGTCACCGGCCATCTCGCGGCAGTGACGCAGGTTGTCGAAGACGAAGCCGATCTCCAGGCTGTGGCAGGCGCGGAGGTCCATGATCTTCGTCCGCCAGACGAACTCGTAGACATGGGCACGGTCCACGCTGTCGGCCAGGCGGTTGACCGGGGCACGCAGGAGCAGGTCGGTGGCCATCTCGCCGAGCAGTTCCCCGGGTGTGGCGCCGGGGCGGGCGGACCGGTAGAGGCGGACGGTCCGCCCCGGGATGCGCAGCTTCAGCAGGGCCAGGCGCAGCGTGAGCCGGCTGACCCGGTCCACCGCTCCGCTGGGGACGAACCAGAGGCGGTACTCCTCCCGGTTCGCGCCGATGAGGAGGTCGGCCTCGACCGGACCGGCGTCCGGCTCCGTCACGATGTGGAAGCCGGGCCCGCCGGTGATCGGGTCGGCCTTGCCGATCACCTCGACCTGGGCGTCGAGCAGGCGCTCCCGGTCGACCGCGGCGAACGCCCCGGCCGTGGCCGGCACCCCCAGCCGGGACGCCATCAGCTTCACCGTCCTGGCGGCCTCCTCGCGCGTCACCGTGTGCGGCGGACCGCTCTGCATGATCGCGCGGCGGAACAGGCCCTTGGCGCGTGGGCTGGTGAGCAGCGCGCCGATGCTGATCGCGCCCGCCGACTCGCCGAAGACGGTGACGTTGCCGGGGTCGCCGCCGAAGGCCGCGATATTGTCGCGTACCCACTCCAGGGCGGCGATCTGGTCGAGCAGGCCGCGGTTGTCGGGCGCGTCGGGGAAGACGCCGAAGCCCTCGACGCCGAGCCGGTAGTTGATCGAGACCAGGACGACGCCGTCCCTGGCGAAGGCGGATCCGTCGTACAGGGCCATGCTCGACGAGCCGTTGCGCAGGGAGCCGCCGTGGATCCACACCATCACGGGACGCGCGCCGTCGTCCGTGGCCGAGGTCCAGACGTTCAGGTTGAGGCACTCGTCGCCGGGGATCTGCTCCTCGGGGATGAGCCGGTCGAGCGGCGGCCGATAGGGCCGCTTGGGGGCGGTCGGCCCGAACTCCGCCGCGTCACGTACACCTTCCCAGGGCTGTACGGGCGCGGGGGCGCGGAAGCGGTGGGCGCCGAACGGGGGCGCCGCGTAGGGAATGCCGCGGAAGACGTGGATCCCGTTCTGGATTCGGCCGCGCACCTTGCCGTGCCGGGTGGCCGCGATGATGTCCATGAACCGGATCCTACCGATCGATCGGTCGGCGGCTATGGCGACTTGGCGCTGTTCGCGGGCGGCATGCTATCGTCCTCGTATCATTCAAGCCCTGAACGATTTGAGATGAGAATCGGCGCCCTGGGTGACCCGCGGCGACCGCAGACGTAACCCTTGCCCGCGGAGCCCTCTCTGCGTCCATGCCTCCGAAGGAAGTCCCATGAAACTCGCACCCCACCTGCACCGCCTCGGAAACGACCTGGTGGCGTGCTACCTCGTCGACACCGCCGAGGGCATCGCGCTCATCGACGCGGGACTACCCGGCCACTGGCGGGACCTGCAGCGCGAACTCCGCTCACTGGGCAAGTCCGTCGACGACATCCGCGGCCTGGTACTGACCCACGGCGACGCCGACCACCTCGGTTTCGCCGAACGCCTGCGAAGCGCCCACGGCGTACCGGTGTTCGTGCATGCCGCCGACGCCGTGCGCACCCGCACGGGGGATAAGCCCAAGGTCGCGGTCGGCCCGATGCGTCTCGGCCCGACGCTCGGGTTCTTCGGTTACTCCATCCGCAAGAACGGCCTGCGCACCCGCCACGTCCGCGAGGTGACCGAGGTCGGCGACGGTGACGTCCTGGACCTGCCTGGCAGCCCGGTGATCGTGGGCATGCCGGGGCACTCGCCGGGGAGCGTGGCGGTGCACGTCCCGCTCGCCGACGCCGTCTTCGTCGGGGACGCCCTGACCACGCGACACGTCCTCACCGGCCGCGGAGGCCCACAGCCGGCGCCGTTCACCGACGACCCGGCCGAAGCGCTGTCCTCCCTCGACCGGATCGCCGGACTGTCTGCATCCTGGGTGCTCCCCGGCCACGGCGCACCCTGGCGTACCTCACCGGCCCAGGTGAGCGAGGCGGTCCGGTCAGGATCGGCCGGCGCCCGCACCTGAACCCGCGGGACGCCGACCGTGAGCAGCGTGACCACGTCCCCAGTGGCGCGCGACGGGCCCTGATCATCCCCGCGCCCTCACCGGCGGTTCAGCCGCAGTGCACGTTGTCGAGCTTGACGCTCGTCCACGACGGCGAGATGCCCTCGACGTCGATGCACTGGCCGGCCGCCGAGACGTACACCGGGCCGGCGTAGTACGCGTAGTCTCCGGCGTCGCTGTCCTTCCCGCTGCCGTCGCCCCTGGAGATCACGACACCCTTCCATCTCGTGGTGTTGGCGTAGGGGCCGTCACCCTAGGTCAGGGCACAGTTCTTGCCGGTGCTGGAGCTGTAGTACACCTCCAGAATGCCCGTACGGTAGCCATACTTCTGAACGCCGATGTCGTAGACACCGACCCGGGAGTAGCCGCTGCCGCAAGGCCCGGCCGCGCCGGCGGGAGCGGCACCCGCCACCAGCGTGGTGGAGGTGGCAAGGGCCGCACCGGCCAGGAGAGTCGCCAGCTTACGTGTGCGCACGAATATCATTTCGAATGCCCAGTACTGTGATCATGAATATCACCGGCTCACGGCCGCCACGCGCGAGTCGTGATCAATGTGACAGTTCGCACATTCACCCCCTCGCTGCCCGTGTCGTAAGCACCCGGCAGCGCCCCCACGTCGAATCCGCCTCCTCCCAGGTGGCCTCCGCGCACAGGCCCCTGGCCGCCTCGTTGATGATCACCCTCGCTCGGCGGAGCATGACCCACCGCACTGACAATCCGCGGCTTGCTCTCCGTACGATCGGCGTGCTTGACCTCAAGTGCACTTGAGGTTCTATCGTTCATCGTCATGAGCACAACGAACATCGCCGACCAGACGAGCCGGACCGACGTTGAAGCGATCAAGCAGGTCGTGGCCGCGGTTGAGCACTCGCAGAACAACGAACTCCCCGACGAGTTCGTCGCTCTGTTCCGCGCCGACGCGATCTGGACGACCGGCCATGGCAGGCGCCTCTTCGGCCGTGATGCGATCTCGACGTTCACGCACCAGGTGCTTCCCGGAGGCACGCAGGGCGCGACGGTGACGTTCGAGGTCGAACACGTCCTGTTCATCCGTTCCGACGTCGCGGCCGTGAAGGTGGTCCAGACCTACCGGAACCCCGACGGGACGGAAGAGGTGGGTACGCCCCTGTTCGTCATGGCGAAGGAGGACGGGCAGTGGCGCCTGACCGCCTGTCAGAACACCAGCGTGTTCAGCGGCGACTGACCCCACACGACGCCACGCACCTCCGGCGACCGGACGCACGCCAAGTCGCCGTCCCGCGCGTCAACGACCCCGTCCGGCATGTCCGGCGGGGTCTTCTCGCGGTTGTGGCGGCTGGGCGCGCTGTTGTTCGGTGCGTACGGCTGGCAGCCCGCCCAGGCTGAGTTCCGTTCGCCGTACCTGGCCGCGACGGGGTCCCGGTACGCCGACACCCCGATGGCCCGCTTCCACTACATCAAGGCGGGATCCGGCGCTCCGCTGATCCTGATCTCGCCCGGTGGCAGCACTGTGATCGGCTGGAAGGAGCAGGCCGACGTACTGGCCCGCGAGCACACCGTCTACGCGGTCGACCTGCCCGGCCAGGGTTACATCCAGGTCAAGGACCCGGACTTCGGCTACGACCTCGACGCCATGACCACCGCCATCGGCTCCTTCATGGACTGCCCTAGGGTCAGACGTACGTCCTGGACGGCTGCGGCCACGCGCCCCGGCTCGATTGCCCGGACGCGGTCAACCGCCACCTCCAGACCTTCTTCGCCCCCGCACCCTGACCCGTTCGGTGAGCCGACCGGACAAGGGCCGCACCCGTGGACGTTCTACTGCGCCGATTGCGCCTGAACCTTGGCGGAGTCGAACTCGACGTACTCGATGACCGCGCCGCCGGGGTGGCGGATCGTCAGGTTGCGTCCGGTGGGGACTTCGTTCGGGCCGTCAAGGGTGTCGCCTCCCTCGCGTTCGACGATGGCGAAGACGTCATCGAGGTTGTCGACGATGACGGTGGCCTGCACGTCGCGGTAGGGCGCCAGCGCCTCAGGGGTGCCTGCGACGAGTAGGTAGTCGCCGATGCTCGCCAGTTCGAGGTCCCGGTAGGGGAAGCGTAGCCCCGGCCGGGCGGCGGTGAGGGCCTCGAAGGTGGGCAGGGCGGTGTCCAGGTCGTCGACATAGATACGGGCATAGGTGGTACGGGTCGCCATGCGCGAACACTCCTTGATCATTTCCATTTTCTCGAAATACGGAAATGATCCTATGCTGGTCGCATCTGGACATGTCAACTGAGACCGACGTCAGGAGAGCGGGATGCGATCGCCGGCCGAGCCCAAGGCGGCAGACCTGGATCTGGTCGCTGTGTTGCACGCGCTCGGCGATCCCGTCCGCCTGGGCCTGGTACGCCTGATGGCCGCGGACGGCGAGGTGTCCTGCAGCCCGCCACACCTGAACGTCCCGCGTTCCACGCTCTCCAATCACTGGCGCATCCTGCGTGAGGCGGGCATCACCTCGACGCGTGCCGAGGGCAAGGCCCGCTATATGACGCTGCGTCGTGACGACCTGGAGGCCCGCTTTCCAGGCGTGTTGGGGACGATCCTCACGGCCGCCGCACCCGACGCGGCCGTCGGCCAGGGTCAGTGACCGGGAGCCGTCAGGCAACCGCCGTCCTTGATGTAGCCCCCCACCTCCACCTTCGACTCACGCTCGTTGTAGAACCCGGTCACACATCCACCCCGCAGCTCGATCGCGAACACCACGGCGGAGCCGGCGCCTCCCGCCCTGATGATGACGTTCGTCCCCTGTGGGGCGACCGCCCGGACCGCCTTCGCGATGTGGGCCTCGCCGCGCAGTTCCCGTTCGCGCAGGTCGGCGAACTTGCCTCGCAACGCCTTGGCCACCGGCTCGGCCTCCGCGGCCACCTCCGGAGAAAGCGTGGCGCGCTGACGGTACGACTTGTTGTCCGCGTGCTTCTGCTCCCAGGACGGCATCGTCACGCAAGGGCTGGGCGTCGGCAGCTCAGCGGCTTCTGGGCAGGGCAACAGGGCCGACGGCGACGGCCCTGCTCCCTGCGTCCGCACCACACCGCAGCCGTTCAGGACGGCCGACAACAGGACGGCGACAAAGGCGGCCAAGACTTTCATGTCCCAACGGTCGGACACGACGAACCAGAACACAAATCACGGCTACGGTCGAAACGCTCCCCGGATGCGGGTTCGAGGGCGGCGGCGTATGGCAGCCGGGCTGGATTCCCGCCCAGACCTCGAAACGAGCCCGGCGCACCGAGGAGGCCCGGCGGCACGGCCGATCATACGCATTGACATCCCTCCTGACACTCTCTCCATCCAGCCGGCAGACGGAGACGTTGTCCGAGGTCATTCATCAATCTTGAGAGGTGCACCAACGAATTGCCGCGATCTGGATGCCCCACCGCCTTTGCCGCCGATAGTGAAAGCTACTTCGGTGCATGAAGATGGTGAGCGAAATGTGAGACGGGTGCGCCGCACTCAAGAGGCGCGGGGGCTTTCGTCCCATAATCCCTTGTGTCGGGCGAGGGGGCGCGGTGTTCATCGTCGGTGAGGTGTCGTCGATATTGGCGCCGGCGTTCCGCTGGTTCAACGCCTGGACTTTCTGGACGGTCATTACCTGTTTGGTGGCAATGGTCCTCGCGGCGGCTCTTCTGCCCTTGGTCCGACATTTCGACGACGCACGCGCACTCGGGCCGGTCGTCGATTGACCAGGAGTGTCAGGTGACCTCGAAACTGGCCGCGTGACCGCCGGCCGCTGCCCTCACGACGAGGTCGGTCCGGCAGGTCCGCGATGGCTGCCCTGAGCTGCCCTGAGCTGCCCGATCGTCCACGCCCGTCGCCCCGGGGAATCGGTGACGGTCCTCCACGGTGCGACGGTGGTGCGTGGCACGTCCTTGTCGCTGGTCATGACTCTCCTCGTTCGCCGAGCAGGTCGAAAACGTGGCTCCCACCCGATCTTCCCACCGCCGCCCACCCCAGGCCGGGCAGGGCCAGGCACAGGGCGTCCAGTGCGGCGGCGAACGCGTGCTCGGCCGGTGTGCCGTACCCGATGACCAGGCCGTCGCGGGCCGGCATGACGCTGTCCGGATGCCGGTAGGGGCCCAGGCCGGCGAGGGCGAGGTCGAGGCGGCGGGCGGCGCGCAGGGTGGCCTCCTCCGTGCCGGGGGGAAGATCGAGCACGGCGTGCAGCCCCGCGGCGATGCCGCTGACGGTGATGTGCGGGGCGCGCCCGGCGAGCGTGGCCGTGAGCAGGCTCCGGCGGCGCCGGTAGATCGCGCGCATACGGCGCAGCTGGCGGTCGTAGGCGCCGCACGTGATGAAGTCGGCCAGGGTGAGCTGGTCAGTGACGCCCGACCAGAACTCGCGCGCGCCCTTGGCGGCGAGTACGTCGTCCACCAGCCGGGTGGGCAGCGCCATCCAGCCGAGCCGCAGCGAGGGGGACAGGCTCTTGCTGGTCGAGCCGAAGTAGACGACCCGGTCGGGGTCGAGGCCCTGCACGGCGCCGACCGGTTCGCGGTCGTAGCGGAACTCGCCGTCGTAGTCGTCCTCCAGCACCAGGCCGCCCGTGGCGCGGGCCCAGTCGATGACCGCGGCCCGCCGCCGCGGGTGCAGGGCGCCTCCGGTCGGGTACTGGTGCGCCGGTGTCAGCAGGACCGCTCGCGCGTCCGTGGCGGGAAGGTGCTCGATCCGGGCGCCGTGGGCGTCCACGGTGAGCGGGACGGTCTCCAGCCCGGCTTCGGTCAGCAGAGAGCGGTGGAAGGCGAGCCCGTAGGCCTCGACGGCGACCGGGCCGCGCAGCACCTGGCACACCAGCCGCAACCCGTGCGCGTAGCCCGAGCAGATCACGATGTGCTCCGCCGTGGTGCGTACACCTCTGGTGCGCGCCAGATAGTCCACCAGCGCCTGCCGCAATTCGGGCCGGCCGCGGGGGTCACCGACGCCGAAGGCGTCGCTGGGCGCGGCGGTCAGCGCCCGGCGGGCCGAGGCGGACCAGGCCGAACGGGGGAAGGCGGCGGCGTCGGGGGAACTGGGCATCAGGTCGTGGACGATCCGCGGGCGGGACGGACGCGCGGGAGCCCGCCGCGGGTCCGGCTCCGCAGGCGCGGCGCGGTGCGCGACCTCGGTGCCCGAGCCCTGACGTGCGGTGAGCCAGCCTTCCTCGACGAGCTCGGCGTACGCGGCGGCCACTGTGTTGCGGGCGATGCCCAGGTCCAGGGCGAGGGCGCGATAGGGCGGCAGCCGGGTGCCGGGGAGCAGCCGTCCCGAGCCGATGGCCTCGCGCAGGGCCCGCATCAGCCGTACGCGCGCGCCGCCGCTGCCGGTGAGCTCCAGATGCAGGTCGCTGCCGCTCACGAATTGGCCCAGGAAAAGGTCATGGAAATGCACCATATCGTGGGTCGATCCCGCCCCTAGCGTGATGGCCATGACGAACGTTGCCATTGCCGAACGGATGAACCTCTCGCGTGTCGCACCGGCGACGCCCGCCGGGCGGGTGAGAGCGAGGCACGGATCTACCAGCTCAGCGCCTGGCAGGAGGCCGGCCTCTACACCGCGAAGGAGCGCGCCGCCCTGGCGCTGACGGAGGCGGTGACCCTGCTGCCCCAAGGAGTCGAGGACGAGGTGTACGCCGAGGCCGCGAGGGAGTTCGACGACAAGGAACTGGCCCAGCTCATCGCGCTGATCCTCACGGTCAACGCCTGGAACCGCATGAACGTGACCACGCGCAGGGCCCCCGGCACCGAGTAAGCCCGCCGTCTCCCCGCTTTCGGCCGCCATGGCCGCCGTCGCGATCGGCGGTCACGACGTCCGGTCCGCGGCCGTGGTCCTGGTCGTCTGGGGGCTGGCGTACGGCGCCGTGCCGGTCACCTTCCAGACCTGGATACTCGACGCCGCCCCCACCGCCACCGAGGCCGCGTCCTCCCTGTACGTCTCGGCGTTCAACCTGTCCATCGCCCTCGGCGCCTTCGCCGGCGGCCTGGCGGTCGACGCCCCCGGCCCGGTGAGCGTGTTGTGGATCGGGGGCGTCCTGACCGTCCTGGTGCCGCCGCTCGTCATGGCCGCACGCCGTTTCCGGGTATCCCGCGAAATCGATCTTGTCAAGAGTTGATCATTTAAGGCCAGTACCATACTTTTCGTTCATCCGACCCTGACGGGAGCGACGGATGAATCTGAATGCGGCTGTTGCGACCGGAGCCGCTGCTCAGGTCGTACTTATCGTGGTTTTCCTGATAGCGACACTGTCAAAGACCATAACCCACCGCGAACTCGGCCGGACCATTTCACAACTCGGTCCGGAGGCTCTGGGAAGGCATGCCGCGATCGCGGTGATCTCCGTCGAGACGCTGGCTGTGATCGGCCTGGCGGTGGCGCCGTCCGCCTTGTGGCCCCGAGTGCTCATCGTGCTGCTGGCGCTGGCGTTCGCCGGGGCCGGGATCCGCGCGCTGAGCCGCGGCGAGAAGATCAAGTGCGGTTGTTTCGGGAACGGCGGCGCGGTGCTCGGCTGGCGCCAGGTGTTGTACCTCCCGCTGTGGTTGGCGCTTGCCGTGCTGGCCGAGGCGAACCCGCCGACCTGGACCGGACAGGAGGGCCTGCTCGGCCTGGCCGTGGCGCTGCTCGCCATGGTCGCCTGGAAACTGAGGGCCGAACTGAGCCTGTTGCGCCCGCTGCGGGAGGACCGGATGGTGCTTCCCGACCCCACCCAACCCGAAGCGGAGGTGCACGCCGCATGACGACGGTGCTGCTCATCGTGATCTGCCTGCTGGCCGTGGTGCTGTTCGTCCAGATCGGCGCGCAGGTGGAGCTCTTCCAGCAGGTCAAACAGATCCGGGCCTACCTCGACATGGAGGACAAGCCCACCCCGGTGGAGCTGGGAACCCTGGAGGGTGCCCCGCCGAGCCGCTTCGGCCTGCCGGCGGCCCTCGACGAGGCCGAGCGGGCCATGGTGCTGTTCCTCTCCAACAAGTGCGAGACCTGCCACAACCTGGCGTCAGCGCTGCGTGGGGGAGCGGTGCCGCCTTCGATGTGGGTCGTGGTCGTCCCGGTGTCCGGGGATGGCAACGAGTTCATCGCCGAGTTCGGGCTGTACAGCGAGCGCGTCATCCTCGACGAGGACGAGAGCATCGTCGGCAGCATCGGGCTCGACATCACACCCGCCGCACTCCACGTCACCGAAGGGAAGTTGACACGGGCCCACACGGTGCCGACGGTCAGGCAGATGTACGCGGCCGCCCCTGTTCCCTACAAGCACAACCTGGCCGGCAAGCCCTCCGTACGGCACTGATCCGATTTCACCCCACGGCCAGAGAGGCCAACCATGGATCACCTCCACAAGATGTCGGACGGACCGGATGGGAACCGGCGAGGATTCCTCGGCTGGATGGGCAGGGTCGGTGTCGCGGCGATCGGCGCGGTCGCGGGCGTGACCGTGATGACCAAGCCGGCGGCGGCGGCGAACTGGCGTTGCTGCAACCTCGCCCTCCCCAACAATTTCTGCAGCACCAACAGCAGCGGGCAGTACGTCTGCCCCTCCGGTTACAGCATGAAGGTGTGGCAGTGCTGCAGCGGCTCGGCGCCGTACCAGCGCAAGTACGCCTGTGGTGAGTGCACCAAGGGCGGGGACTGCAGCTCCGGCCCGTTCATCTGCTCGGCCGGCTGGACCGTGAACGCCAACGGCTGCTGACAGCGACCGGGTGGCCGGCCGGGCGTGATGGCCTCGGCCGGCCACTCCGGATGGAGGATGTCGTGTCCTTTGACACCTGGCTGACCTTCGCGCTGGTCCTGCTCATCGCGAGCGCGGGCTTCGCGCAGTTGTTCAGCTTTTGAGGCCTTTCCTTCGTCGGATACCTCCGCCCCCTGGTTCAGGGGAGAGTTCCCGGGGAGAAGCCCATGTACCGGCCGATCCTCATGCTCATGCTCGGTTTCAGCATCTCCGCGCTGACCGCGTACGGGTTGGTGCACCTGCTCGGCTCCGGCCTGCTCGGCTTCGGTCTGTTCGGCGGAGTTTCGGGGACGGGTGCCAAGCTCGCCGCGGCGACGGTGATGCTCGCCTGCCTGGTCATCGACTCCGGCCTGTTCGGGCTGCGTACGCCCATGTGGCGGCGTCAGACTCCGCAGCAGCATTTCTACCGGTTCGGCGCGGCCAGGGGAGCGCTCCTGTGGGGGCTGGACACCGGTCTGGTCCTGACCACGTTCAGGGTCACCTCGCTCACCTGGGCGGCGCTCGGCGTCACCCTGTTCGGGCTGGTGCCGTGGTGGGCGGGACTGGCGTACGCGATCGGCTTCACCTGGCCGGGTTTCGTAGTGGTCGCGGTCGTGCCACCGTCGAAGGACCTGGTGGAGATCCCTGAGCCGATGTGGCTGATCGACTGGCTCATGGAGAAGGAGAAGCTGGTCAGACGGCTGGCGCTGGGCCTGCTCACGGTCACGTTCGTCGGCGTCGTCGCCTCGGCGTTCCTGGGCTGACGCGCCGCCCGCCACTCGCGCGGGCGGCGCGTCACAGGTCAGCAGGCGCCGTTGAAGAAGGAGACCTCACGCCGAACGACAGGCTCGCCCGGCACCCGGAACTCCAGCGGGACGCACCTGGGCTCCTTCACATAGAAGCCGCCGACGAAAATCGTGTCATGGTCGGAGCACGCGGTGAAGGACACCGAGTGATCGGCCTCGGCCGGGGTACGGGCGTTCCTGGACGGCTCGGAGTAGAGCAGGCCCGCGCTGTCGTGGAACTTCGCCGGGATAGACACCGTGACCGTCTTGCCCTTCCTGACCAGCGCGCCGACCTTGAACTTGTGATCGCTCCCGTACTGCTCGGCCCGGGCCTCGCCCCACGCGAGCAGCCCGGGGATGAGCAACGGCCCCACCACGAGGTCGTCCGGCGCGGCGGCGCGGCTCGCCGTCTTCTCTCCCGCGAACTCCCCGTTGCGGTTCGCGCAGTTCAGCACCCGCGGATTCTCCAGGCTTCCCGGACGTCCGGAGGTCTGCGCCGCCGTTCGCGCGTCGGCCTCCCCGGCGGCACAAGCGGTCAAGGACGGCAGCAGCGCCACCAGCGCCGCCCAGATCGATCCCCTGCGTACACCTTTGAAGATCATTATCCAGTTGTACACCCCGTCCCCGGAGGTGGCCAGACGTCAGTGGATCACCACGGCGTGGTCTCCGCGGGGGATCAGCTCACCGATCACCGGGGCCCCCGGGACCTCCCCGGCGACCAGCAGTCCGCCGGAGGTCTGCGCGTCGGCGAGCAGCAGGAGCGTCTCCTCGGCCACCGTCCCGGTGTCGGTGTGCGGGGCCACCCAGTCCAGGTTGCGGCGCGAGCCGCCCGGCACGTAGCCGTCGCGTACGGCCTCACGGGCACCCTCGATGAGCGGAACGGCCGCCGCGTCGATCACCGCGGTGACGCCGGAGGCCCGGGCGAGCTTGTACAGGTGGCCCAGCAGGCCGAAGCCGGTGACGTCGGTGACGCAGCGGATGCCGGCTTCCAGCGCGGCCTCGCCGGCGTCGGCGTTGAGCCGGGTCATGACCTCGATCGCCTGCGGGAACACCTCGCCCGTGGCCTTGTGCCGGTTGTTCAGCGCGCCGGAGCCGATGGGCTTGGTCAGCGAGAGCGGCACTCCGGGGCGGCCCGCGTCGTTGCGCATCAACCGCGCGGGGTCGGCCAGCCCGGTGACCGCCATGCCGTACATGGGCTCCGGCCCGTTCACGCTGTGCCCGCCCGCCACGTGGCACCCGGCCTGCCGCGCGACGTCCGCGCCGCCCCGCAGCACCTCCCTGGCGATCTCGTACGGCAGGCCGTCCCGGGGCCAGCACAGTACGTTGAGGGCGACGAGCGGCCGGCCGCCCATGGCGTAGACGTCCGAGAGCGCGTTGGCGGCGGCGATCCGCCCCCAGTCGTAGGGGTCGTCGACGACCGGCGTGAAGAAGTCCGCGGTGCTCACGATCGCGGTGCCGCCCTCGATCCGGACGACCGCCGCGTCGTCACCGGTCTCGGTGCCGACCAGCAGTTCGCCCAGCGGATCGCCGGGCGGCTCCGAGCCGAAGCCGGCCAGCACGCTCTCCAGTTCGCCCGCCGGGATCTTGCAGGCACAACCGCCGCCCTGCGCGTAGTGCGTCAATCGCTGCATGATCATAATGTACCGATATGTTGATCATGGTGTAAGTCCGGCCGTCATGACCGGTCCGCGGCGCCTCTTCCCGCGCGCCCGTACTCGGCGACCGCCCCGGGCACCGTCTGCGAGTGAGCGGTTCGGCGTAAGAAGGATCTTCAATTGGAGCGCCGGAGAAGGCTAAGATCATCAACGGAGGCGTCCGGGTGCCTGGTGGCCCTCTCGGTCTTCAAAACCGATGGCGCCGAGCAACTCGGCGCGGCGGGTTCGATTCCCGTCCGCCTCCGCCAGACCTCACCCCTGGAGTCCCTTGAGCATCGACGCGTTACTGGCCCGGGCACGTGCCGGGCTGCGCCGCCTGCCACCGGCCGAAGCATTCGACGCGGCGAGCCGTGGAGAGGCCTTCATCGTGGACACCCGGCCGGAATCCCAGCGGCGCGACGGCGGCGAGGTGCCCGGCGCCATCGTCATCGAACGCAACCAGCTGGAGTGGCGGCTCGATCCCCGATGCGACGCGCGGATCCCCGAGGCCACCTCGGCGCACATCCGCTGGATCGTCCTGTGCGACGAGGGATACTCCTCCAGCCTCGCCGCCTCGTCCCTCAGGCAGATCGGGCTGGCGAACGCCACCGACGTGATCGGCGGCTTCCAGGCATGGACCGCGGCCGGGCTGCGGGTGAGCCGCCCCACCGCCCTCACCCGGCCGCGCGGTCCGGGCGAACCCGGCACGGACACGAGGAGAACGGCCGCCGAGCGCGCATGTGGGTGATCGCCACCGCCGGGCACGTGGATCACGGCAAGTCGGCCCTGGTACGCGCGCTCACCGGGATGGAACCTGACCGCTGGGCCGAGGAACGCCGCCGGGGTATGACCATCGACCTCGGCTTCGCCTGGACCACGCTCGGCTCGGGACGGCAGCTGGCGTTCGTCGACGTTCCCGGGCACGAACGGTTCGTCACCAACATGCTCGCCGGCGTCGGCCCGTGCCCCGCGGTCATGTTCGTGGTGGCGGCCGACGAGGGGTGGCGGGCCCAGTCCGCCGAGCACCTGGCCGCCCTGCACGCCCTGGACGTACGGCACGGCCTGCTGGTGGTCACCCGCACCGACCTCGCCGACCCCGGACCGGCACTGGAGGAGGCCCGCCTCCACCTGGAGGGGACGAGCCTGTCGGGGATCGACGCCGTCCCCGTCAGCGCCCGTACCGGGCAGGGCCTGCCCGAGCTGTCCGCCGCGCTCGACCGGCTCGCGGCCGGGCTCCCGGAACCGCGCCGGGACGGTCCGGTGCGGTTGTGGATCGACCGGACGTTCACCGTCACCGGGGCCGGAACCGTCGTCACCGGCACGCTCACGCACGGCACCCTGCGGGTGGGCGACGAACTGCTCGCCGGGTCCGACCGGCTCCAGGTCCGCGGCCTCCAGACGCTCAACCAGCGGCGGGAGGCGGTGTCGGCGACAGCTCGCGTCGCCGTCAACATCAGGGGCGCCGATCGCGACACGCTGTCCCGGGGCACCCCGCTGCTGACCCCGGACGCCTGGATCACCACCCGGTCCGCGGACGTGCGGCTGGTGTCGGGCGCGGACGTCGGCCGGGAACTCGTCTTCCACCTGGGCTCCGCCGCCGTTCCGGTTCGGCTGCGCCCTCTGGGCGCGGACACGGCCCGCCTCACCCTGGCCCGGCCCATGCCGCTCAGGGCCGGTGACCACGGCCTGCTCCGCGATCCCGGCCGCCGGACGATCGCGGCGGGGGTACGCGTCCTCGACGTACGGCCGGCACCCCTGCGGCGACGGGGAGCCGCGACGGTCAGGGGAGCCGCGCTCGCCGGCGTGACCGTGCCCACCGCGGCGGACCTGCTGCGCTGGCACGGACTGCTGAGCCGGGCCGAGCTGACCGCGATGGGCGCTGCCCCAGATGGGTCGCCGCTCGCGGGTGACTGGTTCGCCGACCCCGATCACTGGTCCGAGCTCGGCCGCAGCCTGACGGAACAGGTATCGCAGCGCGACCAGGGGATCACCGTGGAGGCCGCCGCCCGGCTGCTCGGCCTGCCCGACCGGCGGCTGGCACGGGCGCTCGTCACCGAGCCCCTGACGATCCGAGCAGGGGTGATCGTCGATGGCGACCGGGCGCGGGCGCCGATGCCGTCGCAGGTCGAGCAGGCCGTCGCCCGGCTGCGTACCGACCTCGACGGCCGTCCCTTCGACGCCCCCACCGCCGAACGCCTGGCCGAGCTCAAGCTGACCGGCGCCGCCCTCACGGCGGCCGTACGGGCGGCGGCGTTGCTGCCCATCGGGAGGAACGTCGTCCTCCTGCCGGACGCGCCGGAGCTGGCGGTGGCCGTCCTGAGCACGCTGCCCGCGCCTTTCACCGTCAGCCAGGCCCGCACGGCCCTGGGAACGAGCCGCCGCGTCGCCGTACCGCTCCTGGAGTACCTCGACGCCCAGGGCCACACCCGGCGGGTCGACAACGAGTCCCGGATCTGCGTTCCGGCGATTCCGGCAGGGCCGCCGGCTCGGGCCCTACCGGATGCCTTCCATCAGTTGCAGGGGCTTGAGGACCAGGTGACGTAGCCGCTGAGCCTGCCCCAGGTCGAGACTGAACGATCGCAGAACTCCGTCCTGACGCCCACCAGGTTGGTGCGCGCGGAGTCGGAGAAGTACTGGGTGTTGCACAGGTAGCCGACCGGGCACGCAGGGAGGGCCTGCGCGGCGGCCGGGATGACGGCGAGCGTGGCGGTGGCCAGGACCGCGACGGCCAGTACGCGACGGATCATGGATCGTCCTTCCTGATTCGCAGGGAAACGGGGGGAATCAGCTGCGGGGAGTTTCGGACCAGCCCTTGTGTACGGTGCGCACGTCCCATTCGGAGAAGGAGCCGTCTGACTAGTACGCGGTGGTGCAGTGGAAAGCGCGAAGCAGCACAAAGGTCCCTTGGCTTCGTGAGCGGCCCAGCCGATGATCGAAATGATCCGTCCCATGGGATAAAAACGCAAGAGGGGCTTATATCCCACCGAGAGCCCCGCAGAGAACCCATCACATTTGTCGAATACCTCGCGAAATAGCAGGCACCAGTCCGACGCGCGAGATCATGGTCGCCCTCCGCAGCAGCGCCGATCTGGTCCCACGGCCGGCGATCTCGGCGCCCCTCCCCGGCCCTGGTTCTTCCATCGGGCCCGGGCGCGGTGCGCACATCGGGTGTGGATGGCCTCCAACCGGCTTCCGGCGTCCGGCGTTCATTAGGGCGGAAGGAGTCGCATGGACAGATATGAGGGATTCCGGGAGTTCGTCAGCGCCCGTCAGCAGACTTTGATGCGCACCGCGTACCTGCTCACGGGAGACGCGCACCGGGCTGAGGACCTCCTGCAGACCGTGCTGACCCGGATCGCCAGACACTGGCCCAAGCTGGCCAGGGACGGCAATCCGGAGGCATACGCCCGGCGGGCCCTGATCAATGAGCACGTGTCCTGGCTGCGGCGCAGGCGTACGGACATCCTGACCAGCAGTCCGCCGGAACCCTCCTACGATCCGGAGTCCGCCGGGCTGCACCGGATGGTCCTCCAGGAGGCGCTCCTCCGGCTGACTCCGCGGCAGCGCGCCGTCCTCGTGTTGCGTTTCTACGAGGACCTCAGCGTCGAGGAGACCGCCGAAGCGCTGGGCTGCTCACCCGGCACGGTCAAGAGCCAGACCCACTACGCCCTGGGCCGCTTACGTGTCCTCGCGCCCGAACTGGCCGATCTGTTGTCCGAAGTCGATCCGGTGGAGGTGCCGTGATGACGAGGTTCCGTGACGAACTCGACTCGATCGCCCGACAAGCACCCGACGTCGATCTCGCCGAGGTCGCGCTGCGGGGCGCGCGGCGTACGCGAACGGCTCTGATCGGCGGCTCCGCGGTCGCGGCCGTCGCCGCGCTGACGCTGGCCGTCACTCTTGTCATCGATCCCGGCGGGCACGCCGACGTCGCCACCGTCACGAGCGGTACGCCCTCGTCCGGGCCGGCCTTCAGCGGCATCCCCGAGCGGCCCACGCCGTCGCCGGAGGACCTGGTCCCCGTCCGCGCGGTCCTGCCCGCGTCCGGGGTGGGGCCGGTGCGCTACGCCTACTACGACTTCTGCCAGGACGCGTGGAAGCCCGGCGAGGACAACGCGCCGGTGGCCGACGAGACATGCCTGCAGTGGAAGGTGGTCCTGCAGGACGGAACCCGGTACCGGGCCGCCGATGCGCTGAGCGTCTACACCGACCAGACCAAGAAGAACTACATGAACACCGCCGCCCCGCTGGCGATCTCCCGCGACGGACGCCGCATCGCCTACTACGTCCCCGAGCGCGAGCGCTTCACCGTCCGCGAGCTCGACACCGGCCAGGTCTGGGAGATCCCGCAGGTCGTCAGGCGCAAGGCCATGGTCGAGGGCGGCGGGCTGATCACCTTCTCGCCGGACGGGCGCCGGCTCGGCCTGAACGTGGTCGGCGTCCCACGGGTCGTCGTGGACGTGGAGAGCGGGCGGGTCGTCGAGGAGGTGCCCAAGGGCTGGTTCTTCCTCTCTCCCGCCGACGAGGGCGTACCCACGGTCGTGGAGCACGAGCGCGGCCGGCTCGGCGTGCTCTCGGACGGCAAGGTGACGGTCTTCGCCGAGCCGAAGACCTGGACGCTGACGGGAGCCGTCGGCCCGGACGGCACGACCGTGGCCATGCTGACCGGCCCGACGGCGCGGGAGGAGAAGATGACGAACGGTGAACCGTACGACAAGATCGTCACCGTGGACCGGACGAGCGGCCAGGTCAGGTCCGAGGCCAGGCTCGACCCGCCGGGGCAGCTTCGTCCCTACCGGCTCGGGTACTGGCTCAACGAGCGTGAGGTCCTGGCCTTGGGCGGGGTCGAACGCGATCCGAACTCCGGCCGGTCACCGGATCTGGGCGACACGGCCTACGCCATCGACGTGACCACCGGCAAGATCCGGAAGCTCGGCACCTACCGGCTGCCACCGTGGGGCGGCAGCGTCTCGGCGCCTGGCTTCCCCAGCGGCTGACGAACCAGGACGACAGCGCCCGGTCCGGGAGCGGCCGTTGATCAGTTGATCGGCACGACGATCTCGCCCCCGTGGTCACCCGACTCGGCCTCGTCCAGCATGAGCGCGGCCACGGTGGCGCGGGACATCCTGGGCGGCAGCAGCGGGCGCCGCAGGCCGGCGAGCGGTACGAGGCGGCGTCCGGGGCTGAGGGGGCCGTCCTTGAGATCCGGAGCATGGAACACCGTGGCGCCGGCGTCCAGGGCGATCTGGTCGGCCTCGGCCTTCTCGGCCAGTTCCGCGCCGACTGCCATCCGCATCACCGCCTGGTAGATCAGCCCGCCCGCGCGTTCCGACCGACCCGAGCCCAGGGCGCCGAGCCACACGGTGCGGACGCGTGCCGCCGCGAGCAACCTGGCCCCGGCGACCAGCGCGCCCGGACCGCCCTTGCCGATGCCGATGGCCGAGACGGCCACATCGACGTCGTCCAGGGCGGGGAAGGTCTGAGGCGAGAAGACATCCGCCTGCCGTACGTCGAGCCGCCGCGACGCGGGGACGGTGATCCGCTCCGGGGCGCGGACGAGGGCCACGACCTGGTGTCCCCGCTCAAGTGCCTGGTCGACGAGGAGGCGGCCGACGCGCCCGGACGCGCCGAGTACTGCCATGCGCATGATGATCCGTTCTCTGGCTGTACAGGTGCGAGTGGGCTGAGCGATCCGGACATGTCGCTCATGTCAGCGGTTCGTGGTTCGCCCACACGACCCTGTACGGGTGCCGCGACCGCCAGTACTCGATGACCTCATGCAGGCCGGGCGCGCTGAACGCCTTCGTCAGCGCATCGGTGCCGGGCAGGGCGATCCGTACGATCGCGGTCGCGACCAGCGCGGCGACGGCCTCCTCTCCGGGGACGGGAACATGGCGCCGGGCCGCGAACGTCTGCACGAGACCGGTGTCAAGCATGACCTGTTCGATGTCCGAGAGGTATCGGTCGAGCTCGGTGTCAGGTATGGGCTGATCGAAGGAAACGATCATCGTGTGCTCAATCATGTGTCGATTCTCAAGGCCACGGGTCGCCGACGTCCAAGGCCGGTTCATTCATCGGCGATAACCTGGAGGCATGGTTGAGCTGGAGACCCGCGAGCTCGAGTACTTCATCGCCGTCGCCGACGAGCTGCACTTCGGCCGAGCCGCCGTCCGGCTCTCGATCGCCCAGCCGGCGCTGTCGAAGGCGATCCGACGCATCGAGATCCGGCTCGGCGTCGTGCTGTTCATCCGTTCCAGCCGGCACGTCGAGCTCACCCCGGCCGGGGAGGCGTTGCGGGAACACGGGCGGCACGCGCTCAACGCGGTGAGTGTCGCCGTCCAGCGCGCCCGGCGAGCCGCCGACGTCCAGGCGCGCCTGCGGCTCGTGCTCAAGCCCGGCGGCGACGCCGGCCTGCTGTCCGGGATTCTGGCCGAGTACGCCCGGCAGCCCGCCGCCCGCCAGGTGGACATCCTGTTCAGCGGCCCCGCCGACCGCTCCGACTTCCTGCGCGACGGACGAGCCGACGTCGGCCTGCTCTACGTACCGTTCGACGACCTCGACGGATTGGCCCACGAGACGCTGCACACCGAGGACCGCGTCGCCGTCGTCCCGGCCGGGCACCGGCTGGCCGGGCACGCTTCGGTGCGCATGTCCGATCTGCACGGTGAGACACTGCCACGCTGGAAGGGTGTGCCGGGCGGCGAGGGCACCGGTCCCGAGGTCGCCGACGTCGTCCAGCTGCTTCACATGATCACGGTGAGCCGGATGATCGGGGTGCTGCCCCGCTCTCTGGTCGAACCGGCTCCGCCCGGACTGGTGCGCATCCCGGTTGCCGACGCGCCTCCCAGCCGCCTCGTACTCGCCTGGAACGAGCAGGACCGCCGGCCACTGGTCGCCTCGTTCGTGTCCGCCGCGCTCGCCCGTACGTGCGGATCGTCTCGCTGATCCAGTTCGCGTATGCGGGCACGCGGGTGTGGAATTCGAGGTCTTCCAGGACGAGGCCTGGTTCCGGGGCATCCTGCGAACCCACGGCCCGCACCCGGCACAGCCGGAATGGTGACTGCCCTTGCTCTCGTTGCTCCCCTTGCTCTCCTTGCGATCAGGCCGCATCTCTCGCAGGTGGGGGATTCTCTGAGAGGAGGTGGCCGTGCCTATCGAGGTTGAAAGCGTGAAGTCGTCAGGGCGGGTGGGGGACGAGTCCGGTGCCGGCCAGGCAGCCGTCGAGAACGTCGTGGCGGTACTGGAGTCGGCGTAGGCCTTGGCGGACGGCGGTGATCAG
>NZ_QHHZ01000021.1:0-227604 GCF_003947315.1 Nonomuraea sp. WAC 01424 | reverse complement strand
CCGAAGATGTGACGGGGTTATGCATGGTTTTCATGCACTGGCTTTTAAACACACTGTTGAGTTCTCAAGAAACGGACGCGTACTTCCTCACCAGAACCCGTTCCCGGATCCTCGTTCAGAGGCGTTCATTTCGTCTTGCGTTCTTTCGTTGTGTCTTAATTCTTTCAGCCGTTCAAGTCTCTGTCAAATTGACCGGACTTGCTCGACCTGCTGGAATTAAGCCGCGTCCCGCTTCCGGGACAACCCCTCTAACTTACCAGCCTGTCGCTCGGTTAGCGAACCGATCTTCAGACCTGCGAGCCAGAAGGGATTGTCGACGCCTGCGTCCGCAACACACCAATATCACCGGAGTGAAGGGAGTGGGTTGCGCCGCACCTCGTCGGCTCCTAAAGATTAGCAGCGCTCCCGACCGCTCGAGACGCGTTCGCCAGGTCGCCGGGCAACAGAACGATCACGGCCGAACATAGACTCCCCCCGTGAGCAGCATTCCGCCGCCAGAGGCGAAGAAGGTCCCGACTGAGCGCACGCATCACGGCGACACGGTCATCGACGAGTACGCCTGGCTCAGCAACAAGGACGACCCGGACACAACGGCGTACCTGGAGGCCGAGAACGACTTTCTCAAGGAGCACACCGCGCATCTCGCCGAGCTCCAGGAGCAGGTCTTCCAGGAGATCAAGGGACGCACGCAGGAGACCGACCTGTCGGTGCCCAGCCGTAAGGGCGCTTGGTGGTACTTCACGCGTACCGAAGAGGGGAAGCAGTACGCGGTGTCCTGCCGGGTGCCGGCGGACAGCGACGCACCGCCGCAGATCACCCCGGGCGAGCGCCTTGAGCGCGAGCAGGTCGTCCTGGACGGCAACGAGCTCGCGGGCGACAGCGCGTTCTTCTCCGTGGGCACCAGCGCCGTCACGCCCGACGGCACGATGCTGGCCTATTCGACCGACTTCAAGGGCGACGAGCGCTTCACGCTGAGGTTCAGGAACCTTGAGACGGGTGAGGTGCTGGCCGACGAGATCAAGGACATCTTCTACGGCGGCGCCTGGTCGGCGGACGGCTCGGCGTTCTTCTACACGCGCGTGGACGACGCCTGGCGGCCCTACCAGGTCTACCGGCACACCCTCGGTACCGAAGAGGACGTGCTGGTCTACGAGGAGACCGACGAGCGCTTCTGGGTGGGCATCGGGCTGACCCGCAGCGAGCGGTACCTCGTGCTGGGTGTGGGCAGCAAGATCACGAGCGAGGTGCGCATCCTCGACGCGGCCGACCCCACCGGCGAGTTCCGGCTCGTCAGGCCGAGGACGACCGGCGTGGAGTACGGCGTCGAGCACGCGGGCGACTTCTTCTATGTCCTGCACAACGAGAACGCCGAGAACTTCGAGCTGGCCACGGCCCCCCTCGACGATCCCGGCGCGTGGACCCCGCTGATCGAGCACCGCGAGGACACCAGGCTCCTGGAGATCGACGCGTTCTCCGACCACGTCGTCGTGCACTTCCGCCGCGACGGGCTGACCGGGCTGCGGGTGCTGCCCTACCCGGCGGCCGGCGCGGACTGGCGTGAGCGTGTCGAGGCGGCCGAGCGGAACGCGTACGAGATCGACTTCCCCGAGCCCCTGTACGACGTCGGCCCGGCGGGCAACCCGGAGTTCACCACGAGGCGGCTCAGGCTGGCGTACACGAGCATGGTGACGCCGCCCAGCGTGTACGACTACGAGCTGGACTCGCACGAGCTGATCCTGCTCAAGCAGCGTCCGGTGCTCGGCGGCTACGACCCGGGCGACTACGAGCAGTTCCGCGAGTGGGCGACGGCCGAGGACGGCACCCGCGTGCCGATCTCGATCGTCAAGCGCAAGGACACCTCGACGCCGGCGCCGACCCTGCTGTACGGCTACGGCAGCTACGAGACCTCCATCGACCCGGGTTTCTCGGTTCCCCGGCTGTCGTTGCTGGATCGCGGGTTCGTCTTCGCCATCGCGCACGTCAGGGGCGGCGGCGAGATGGGCCGCCACTGGTACGAGAACGGCAAGACGACCACGAAGCGGAACACGTTCACCGACTTCGTGGACGTGGCCAGGCACCTGAAGGCGAGCGGCTGGAGCGAGCGGGTCGTCGCGCGCGGCGGGTCGGCGGGCGGGCTGCTGATGGGCGCGGTGACGAACCTGGCGCCCGAGGAGTTCGCGGGCGTGGTGGCCGAGGTGCCGTTCGTGGACGCGCTCAACACGATCCTCGACCCGTCGTTGCCGCTGACGGTGATCGAATGGGACGAGTGGGGCGACCCGCTGCACAACGCGGACATCTACGCCTACATGAAGAGCTATTCGCCGTACGAGAACGTGGACGGCAGGGTGTACCCGCCGATTCTGGCGATCACCAGCCTGAACGACACGCGCGTTCTGTACCACGAGCCGGCCAAGTGGATCGCGCGGCTGCGCGCGCTCGCGTCCGGCGGGCCGTTCCTGCTCAAGACGGAGATGGGCGCGGGGCACGGCGGGCGCAGCGGGCGGTACGACGCCTGGCGTGAGGAGGCGTTCGCGCTGTCCTGGATCATCGAGAGGGGCACGGCATGACCTTCCTGGCCGACGAGGGGCGTTACGGGCGCCAGCCGTACAACCGGAGCGGGCGCAGCGGGCTGAGGTTGCCCGCGGTGTCGCTGGGGTTGTGGCACAACTTCGGCGACGACCGGCCGGTCGGGAACTCGCGGGGGGTGTTGCGGCGGGCGTTCGACCTCGGGGTGACGCATTTCGACCTGGCCAACAACTACGGGGTGCCGTACGGGTCGGCGGAGCGGAACTTCGGGCGGATCTTCCGGGAGGACTTCGCGGCGTACCGGGACGAGCTGGTCATCTCCACCAAGGCCGGGTACGACATGTGGCCGGGGCCGTACGGGGAGTGGGGGTCGCGCAAGTACCTGCTGGCCAGCCTCGACCAGTCGCTCGACCGTATGGGCCTGGAGTACGTGGACGTGTTCTACAGCCACCGTCCCGACCCGGACACGCCGCTGGAGGAGACCATGGGGGCGCTGGACCGGGCCGTGCGCTCGGGCAAGGCGCTCTACGCGGGCATCTCCAACTACTCGGCCGAGCAGACCGCGCAGGCCGCGCGGATCATGCGCGAGCTGGGCACGCCGCTGCTCATCCACCAGCCGTCGTACTCGATGATCAACCGGTGGATCGAGGACGACGGGCTGCGCGACGTGCTGGAGGAGGCGGGCATGGGCTGCATCGTGTACTCGCCGCTGGCGCAGGGGCTGCTGACCGACCGTTACCTGGAGGGCGTGCCCACGGACTCGCGGGCGGCGACGAGCCGGTTCCTGAACGCCGACCAGATCGACCGGGACCTCGCGCGCGACCTCAACGAGATCGCCAGGGGCCGGGGTCAGACGCTGGCCCAGATGGCTCTGTCGTGGACGCTGCGGGACCCGCGGGTGACGAGCGTGCTGATCGGGGCGAGCAGCGTCGGGCAGCTTGAGGACAACGTGGCGTGCGTGGACGGCCCGGTGTTCACCGAGGACGAGCTGGAGGCGATCGACAAGATCACCGGCCCGGTCGCGTCGGCTCGCTGATCAGCGGCCGGTCACAGGGCCTCGTGCCGCTGGAGGTAGGTGAAGGCCGCCCAGCCGGGCAGCACCGGCAGCCAGAACGTGAGCAGCCGGAACAGCAGCACGGCCGAGGCGGCCAGGTCCCACTCGAGGCCGGCGGCCACGAGGCCCAGGGTCAGCGCGTACTCGACCGTGCCGAGGCCGCCGGGCGTGGGCGCGGCCGAGCCGATGGCGTTGGCGGTGAGGTAGACGACGGCGACGGCGGTGAAGCTCAGCTGACCGCCGAACGCCGCGACGCAGGCGTCGAGGCAGGCCACGAACGCGATGGTGATCATGAGCGTGCCGACGCTGGCCTCGATCATCTTGGCCGGCGACTGCAGCACGTCGAGCAGCCGGGGCAACACGTTCGAGAACAGCGTGCGCATCCGTACGGTCACGATGCGGCGCAGCGGCGGCACGCCGAGCACCACCGCGACCAGCAGCGCGATGGCGAGCATCGCCACGACCAGGCCGCGCGAGGGGGTGAAGGAGGTGGCGGCGGCGGAGCCGGTGATGTAGGCGAACAGCAGCAGCAGGGCGATGTGGAAGACCAGCATGATGAGCTGCGAGGCGCCCACGCTGGCCACCGCGAGTGCCGGTGAGATGCCGCGTTTTTGCAGGTAGCGGGTGTTGATCGCGACGCCGCCGACCGCGGCGGGCGCGACCAGCTTGACGAACGACGAGGCGAACTGCACCAGGACGGTACGCCAGAGCGGCAGGCGTTCGGGCACGAAGCCGCGCAACATCAGGGCGGCGGCGACGAAGCTGCAGAACGAGGCGATCAGCGCCAGGCCGGACCAGGCCCAGTTGGCGGTGGTGGCCACCTTGTAGAGGTCGACCTTGCTGAGCTGGGAGAGCACGACGTAGGCGGCGACCGTGCTGGCGATGATCGTGATCAGGGTGCGCGGCCGGAAGCGCTCCAGGCGTACCTCTTCGACCTTGCCCTGGGGTTTGAGCGCGACGATGTGGTCGCGCAGGCCGGTGAGCACGTTCTTGGCCTTGGACAGGGCCGCGCGGGTCTCCCTGGTCAGGGCGATGCGCTGGAGCAGCGGCATGGCGGCGGCGAGCGCGTCGGGGCCCATCACGGCGGCGGCGGCCCGGACCGAGCGCTCGGGGCCGACGCGCAGCGCCAGGTAGGTGAGCAACTGGGCGATGTCGAGCCGGAGCAGCAGGTCGCCGGCGGCGATCTCGCCGCTGCGGGCGTCGGTCAGCACGACCCGGCCCGCGCGGTCGAGGTGGATGCTGTCGCCGGTGAGGCGCCGGTGGGCGAGCCGCTGGATCTGCAGCAGCTCGACCTGCTCCCAGATCTGGGCGAGCAGGGCGTCGTCGATCTCGGCGTCGGGCACCTCGTCGAGCGGGCGGGTCTCGATGTGCTCGTAGGCGAGCAGGGCGGCCTCGGTGCCGATCTCGCTGGTGCCGAGCAGGCGCGGCGTGCTGGCGCCGGCGGCCTGGGCGGCGTACGCCATGAGGGCCTCGCGTTCCAGCTCGGCCCGCAGCGAGCGGATGGCCCTGCGCCTGGTCTCGGAGTGGAGCCTGATCCGCCGCCACAGCCGGTACGGCAGCCCGGCCACCTGGCGGTCGCGGTCGAGGACGGTGACGTCGAGGCTGGTGCCGTCGACGAGGCCGATGGCGTAGCGGCGGCTGTCCTGGTGGTCGTCCTCGATGCGGCGGGCGGAGACCGGCGAGAACGACAGCTTGCGCAGCGCGGCGACCACGGCGCTGCCGGGCGGGCGGGTGTTGGGGCTGCCGACGCCGTAGAGGGTGGCGTAGCCGATGGCCATGCCGACCAGGACGGTCACGATGGCGCTGGGCAGGGTGATCTGCCGGCCGGAGAAGTAGGTGAGGATGTAGAGGGCGATCGAGGTCCACATGAGCATGCGCCACGTGGGGCGGCGGGCGATGCGGACCGCGGTGGTGTAGGCGATCACCGAGGTGAGCAGCGTGTTCAGCGGCTCGATCTCGCGGTCGCCGGTGAGCAGGATGCGCAGGTCGGTCAGGCTGCTCGCCTCGATCCACTGCCCGAGCAGGAACGACCCGGCCATGCCGATGATGGCCGCGATCAGCCCTTCCGCGACGCGCAGGCCGTCGCGGTGGAAGACCCGCTCGACGGCGAACGCGGCGGGCACGATGAGCACGGCCGCGCTGCCGATGAAGGCGGCCACCCGGCTGAGCAGCGGCACCATCTCGGCGCCCACCTTGACGTCCTGCTCCAGCCCGTTGAGCGTCTGCTTGGCGACGAGGGCGAGCAGGATCACCGCCCCGAGCACCATCAGCGTCGCGAAGAACCGCAGCAGGTCGGAGGGACGCCGCAGGCGCTGGGGAAGGAGCGGCTCTACTACGTAGACGCCGCCGTCGGCGCGTGACTCGGCCACGGCTGGATCCCCCTCCGCGAGGTCCGCCGTGTCATCATCTCGTTCCCTGATTTCGGCCACCGACAGTGATTCTGCACCTTCCCGGCCGGACCGTACGATCTCTGATCTCCAGTGTCCTCGTTCGTCGTCCCGGTGGGCGCACCGGGTGAGGACCCGGCCAGCATTGACCTGCCCGCGTGTGCACACCATGAAGCCTTGGGGTGTTCATGGCATGTGCACTCTCGCGATGCCGCCGCCGGCCCTCGTCGCCCTCGTCGCCCCCGACGCCCGGTTGTTTCCGGGATTTCGATTCCGTCGCCGGCGCGCACGGGGGAAACCGCGCGGCCGGGCGGCCCGGTCACGACGCGTCGGCCGAGTGCGTCGCGGCCAGGCTGCGCGAGGCAGGCTACACGGTGGAAGTCCCCCCGTTCACCTTTGCGTTCTTCCACGAGGTCGGACCGGCGGTGTCGCGGGGGCGGCTCGCCCGTCACGGGTGGGCCGGGACGTAGGCTGGGGCGCATGTCGGGCGAAATTAGGGTTTTGGGGGCATGTCCGCTTGACTGCCCGGACACCTGCTCGTGGGTCGTCACCGTACGGGACGGGCAGGCGGTCAAGATGCGCGGCAATCCCGACCATCCCTACACCCGCGGCGCGTTGTGCGTGAAGGTCAACCGGTACCTGGAGCACACGCAGGCGGATGACCGCATCCTGTACCCGATGCGGCGTACCGGGCCGAAGGGGTCGGGGCAGTTCGAGCGGATCACCTGGGACGAGGCGCTCGACGAGATCTCGACGCGGCTGCGCGGCATCGTGGACGAGCACGGCGGCGAGGCGATCTGGCCGTACCTGGGGACGGGGTCGCTGGGTTACCTCCAGGGCTGCGAGGGTGTGGCGGGCCGCCGGTTCTGGAACGTGCTGGGGGCATCCAAGCACTGGCTGAACATCTGCTCGGCGGCCGGCAGCAGCGGGCTGATGAAGGCCAACGGCACCGCGGGCGGCATGGACCCGGAGAACTTCGCCCAGGCCAGGCTGATCCTGCTCTGGGGCACGAACACGCTGACCAGCGGCCACCACCTGTGGAAGTTCATCCAGGACGCCAGGGCGGACGGCGCGTACGTGGTCGCCATCGACCCCATCCGCACCAGGACCGCCGACCAGGCCGACCAGCACCTGGCGATCAGGCCGGGCACGGACGCGGCGCTCGCGCTCGGGCTGCTGAACGTCGTGCTCGCCGAGAACGCCCAGGACGAGGAGTTCCTGGCCGAGCACACCGAGGGCTGGGACGACTTCCGCAAGGAGATCCTGGAGTACCCGGTGGAGCGGGTGGCGGAGATCACCGGCATCCCCGCCGAGGACGTCCACAGCCTGGGGATGCGCCTGGCCCACACGCGGCCGACCGCGATCCGCGCCACCATGGGCATCCAGCGGCACGCGGGCGGCGGCACGGCGATGCGGACGATCGCCGCGATCCCCGGCGTGACCGGCGACTGGCGCGGCGCGGGCGGCGGCGTGGCGTACTCGACGAGCGGTCACGTACGGGTGAACGTCGACCGGCGCGACGACCTGCTGGCCAAGCCGGTGCGCACGCTGGTCATGACCAAGCTCGGCTCGCAGCTCGACGACGTCAAATGCCTGTGGGTGTACGCCGCCAACCCGCTCGGCTCGACCCCCGACGCCAACACGATCAGGCGGCAGCTCGCCCGCGAGGACCTGTTCACGGTCGTCATGGAGCAGTTCCCGACCGACACCGTGGACTACGCCGACATCGTGCTGCCGGCGACCATGCAGACCGAGCACATGGACCTGCACGCCGGGTACGGCCACATGTACCTGCTGTGGAACGAGCCCGCCGTGCAGCCGCCCGGCGAGTGCCTGTCCACGACCGAGACCTTCCGCCGGCTGGCCGCCCACATGGGCCTGACCGAGCCCTCCCTGTACGACTCCGACCTGGAGCTGGCCGAGTCGCTGCTGGCGAGCGGGCATCCGTCGCTCGAAGGCGTGACGCTCGACCGGCTGCGCAAGGAGGGGTGGGTGCGGATGAACTACCCCAAGCCGTTCACGCCGTTCGCCGAGGGCTTCCCCACGCCGTCCGGGCGGCTGCGTTTCCCGCCCTCGGGGAAGGCGTACGTGCCGTCGCACACGGCTGTCGCGTCGCGGGCGGCGTACCCGTTGACGCTGGTCACGCCGGCCGCGCACACGTTCCTGAACACGATCTTCGGAAACAATCCCGAGCTGCGGCGGCGGGCCAAGGAGCCCGCGGTGCTGGTGAACCCGGCCGACGCGGCGGCCCGCGGGCTGGTGGGCGGGCAGCGCGTACGGGTGCACAACGACGGCGGCGAGTTCCTGGCCGACGTGGAGATCAGCGACCGGGTCGCGCCCGGCGTGGTGGCGACGCCCAAGGGCCGCTGGCCGAAGCTGAGCCCCGGCGGCGCGAACGCGAACGCGGTCGTGGCCGAGCGGGACGGCGACATGGGCCGGGGGCCCGCCTTCCACGACAACCTGGTCGAGGTCAGCCCTTGTGCCGGTCCATGAACGCCACGACGGCGTCGAGCACCTTGGCGGCGTGAGGGCTGCCGAACAGGGCCGAGGCGTGCAGCGACTCGCCGGGGATGATCAGCACCTGGTTGTCGGGAGCCTTGGCCGCGGCCGTCTCGGCGGCGCGCAGCGACCGGGCGCCGCCGTAGGAGTCGTGCTCGGAGCCGATCTGCAGCAGCGGCACGGTGAGCGCGGCGGCGTCGCCCTCGTCGATCTCGCCTGACAGGGCGACCACGCCGGCCACCTTCACGCCCGGCTTCCCCGCCGATTTCCCGGCGAGCTTCTCCGCCGCCGGGACCGAGGCGGTGGCGCCGATCGACCCGCCGACCAGGAACACGCGCTCGACGCCCTTCTCCTTGGCCAGGCGCCGGCCCATGGCGATGGCGCCGTCCTCGGGCAGGAGGCCGGCGTCCCTGGCGTAGAGCAGGACGCGGTAGCCGGCGGCGACCAGGCGGTCCGAGAGCGGGCGCCAGGTGCACACGCTGCCGCGGCGCTCGTAGGTGATCACCACGCCGACCGGGCCCTTGCCCGTGATCACGCCGGGCAGGCCGCGGACGTGGGTGAAGATCTTGCCGTCCTGCTCGGTGAAGCAGCCGGAGACGTTGGGGCCGGTGGGCGGCGCGCTCGGGGTGGGGGTCGGATCGGGGCTCGGGACCCCGGCGGCCGTGGCGGCCGGGGAGGCCGGGCCGGTTGTGGTGGGGACGTCGGCGGCCGTGGTGCGGACCGCGCCCCCGCAGCCGGTCAGCCCCAGAGTGAGGAGTGTCATCCATCCGACGATCTTCCGCATGGCCGCCGCGCCCTCCTTCAGACTATGTCTGAACAGACATAGTGCCGCAAGCACCATATCCTTGGACCCACCATGACCTCAACGCTCGGATACGCGATTTTGGCCGTGCTGGCGCGCGGCGAGCGCACCGGATACGACCTCGCGGCGTCCATGCGGCGGCCCGTCGGCTATTTCTGGACGGCCGGGCACAGCCAGATCCACGCCGAGCTGCAGAAGCTGCGGGCGGGCGGGCTGGTCGGGTTCGAGAGCGCGCACGGGCCCGGGCCGCAGGACAAGAAGGTCTACCACCTGACCGCCGAGGGGCTGGCGGCGCTGCGGGAATGGGTCACCGAGCCGCCGCGTGAACGGCCGGAGCGCGATGAGCTGGTGCTGAAGACGTACGCGGCTTGGGTGGCCGAGCCGGAGCTGGTCAGGCGGCTGTTCGCCGACCAGCTCGCCACGCACGAGGCGCGGCTGGCCGACTACGAGCGGCAGGAGGCGTCCTTCGGCGGGCAGCCGGCCTTCGGCGACCCGGGGTTCGGCGGCTACGCGACGCTGCGCTGCGGGCTGAGCTACGAGCGCCACCGGGCCGACTGGTGCCGCTGGATGCTGGCCCAGCTCGGCGAAACCCCCTGAAGGCCCCTTGGGGGACGCTCCTGGGGGCGGCTCAGGTCAGGGAGAGTTTGTAGCCCTCGTGGGAGGCGGTGAAGCCGAGCGCGGCGTAGAAGCGGTGGGCGTCGGCGCGTGACTTGTCGGAGGTGAGCTGCACGACGGCGCAGCCCCTGGCCCGCGCCCGGTCGACGGCCCACTGGATCATCTTCCCGCCCAGCCCCTGGCCGCGCGTCGAGGCCGCCACCCTGACCGCCTCGATCTGGCACCGCTCCGCGCCCAGCCGCGACAACCCGGCCAGGTACGTGAGCTGCATCGTCCCCACCACCTCGCCCTCCTGCTCGGCCACGATGAGCTCGTCGTACGGGTTGGCCTCGATGCGGTCGAAGGCCATCAGGTAGCGGGTGTCGTCGGGGGCGCCCTCGCGGGTCGCGCCGAGCGGGTCGTCGGCCAGCATCGACACGATGGCCGGCACGTCCTCCTTGCGGGCCTGGCGGAACAGCAGGGACAACACGTAGTTGGTCTCCATCAGGGCCGGGTTGGAGGGCAGGGCCATGACCTTGCCGCTGGGGGTGAAACCCTTGGCGCCGTAGAGGGCGCGGGCGGCGTGGTTCCGGTCGACGGCCCAGAGTTGCACCTGCTCCGCGCCGGACGAGCGGGCCCACTCGACGGACCGGTCGACCAGCCGGGAGGCGAGCCCGCGGCCCCTGGCCTCGGGGGCGACCCACATGGACAGCAGGTGGGCGCCGGTCTCCTCCAGGAGCATGCACACCAGGCCCACGTCACCCAGGCCGTCGCTCGTGGCCACCCACCACCGCGAATCCGGATTTTTCAGCCTTTCGGCCCAGTCCTCGGCGGAGAACCCGACCTCCCGCGCGTACGAGGAGCCGAACGCGTCCGGCGACTCCTGGAGCGCCCGCAGCCGGACCTCCTTCAGCCGCTCCCCTTCGTCCGGTCCCAACTGCACAATGGCGATTTCCCTCATATGGGAATCATGTCAGGGACAGGTCAGGGTCCGTCCCCGATGCCCCCAGGGGGCCCGCGGCGGCACCATGAGGACATGAACGAAATCAGTAGGCGCGATGAAGTCTCACTGTCTGCGGCGGCCCTGCGGGGCGCCCCTTGGAAGACCGCCGCCATCGGCGGCGTCGTGGTGTCGGCCGCCAGCTTCGGGATGGGCGCGCTCACCGGCACCGGCGACCTGGTCTGGGCCCTGGGGCTCGGCATCAGCCTCTTCGCCCTGATCGCCGCGATCGGCTCGGTCTCCAAGCCGAACGAGGGCGACCGCGTCACCCGCCAGGCCAGGCTCTGGTCGCTGCAGCACCCCTGGAAGTTCGCGCTCCTGCCCGCCGCCATCACCGCGGTGCTCGACTACCCGGTGCAGCTCGTGCTCGACGGCGAGGGGGTGTTCGGCTCGGCCGTGCAGGCGATGTGGCACGGCGCGCTGGTCTACCTGATCGCCGCGATCCTGACCGTCACGATGAAGGGACGAGCACGATCTTCCCAGTGACCCGTCGCTCCAGCAGGTCGTCCATGGCCCGGCCCGCCTCCGCCAGCGGCCTGACCTCCGGCGCCGCCGGGACGATGCCCGGCATCGCCAGCAGACCTTCGAGCATGACCCGATTCTCCGCCGCGTGGCCCATCGACCACGCGCCCCAGTCCACGCCCACGACCGCCCGGTCACGCAGCAGCACCTGGTTGGCGGGCAGCCTCGCGATGCCGCCCGAGGCGAAGCCGACGACCAGGAGCCGCCCGCCCTCGCGCAGCCCGCGAAGGGCCTGTTCGGACAGCTCCCCGCCGACCGCGTCGACCGCCACGTCCACGCCCCACGACCTGGCCGCTTCCTTCAGCCCGTCGTAGCCGATCGCGTCGTCGGCTCCCGCCCGCCGGGCGCGCTCCCTCTTCTCGCCGGTGGACGCCGCCGCCAGTACGACGGCGCCGAGTGCCTTGGCGACCTGGACCACGGCCAGTCCCACGCCGCCGCCCGCCCCGAGCACGAGCACCCGCTCGCCGGGAAGCAGCCGGCCGCGCTCCCTGAGCGCGTACATGGCGGTGCAGTAGCTCTGCGGGAACGTGGCCGCCGCGAGCATGTCGAAACCCTCGGGCAGAGGTACCGCCTGCGCCCGGTGCACCAGCACCCGCGTCGCGAAGCCGCCCAGCCCGGTGATCGCCACGACCCTGCGGCCGTCGGCCAGCCGCCCCGCCACCTCGTAGCCGGGCGTGAAGGGCAATGGCGGCCTGATCTGGTAGCCGCCGCGCACCATCAGCCCGTCGACGAAGTTGACCCCGGCCGCCTCGACCTCGACGACCACCTGATCGGGCCCGGGAACGAGATCCGGCAGCTCGACGACCTCGACCGGCTTGCCGTACCCGGTGCAGACGACGGCCCTCACGCTCATGGGGCCAGCTTCACCGACAGAACATCATTCCGGCAAGGCCCTCTCGGCCTCGCTCCTGCACACGCAGAACTCGTTCCCCTCGGGGTCGAGCATGGTCACCCAGCCCGTGCCGTCGGGCTTGCGCTGGTCCTGGAAGATGGTCGCGCCGAGGCCGAGCAGCCGCTCGACCTCCTCGTTGCGCGTCCTGCCACCGGTGCCGTTGACGTCGAAGTGCACCCGGTTCTTGCCGGTCTTGCCCTCGGGCACGCGGATGAACAACAGGAACGGGTCCTGCGGCGTACGCAGCATGACCTCGTCGGCACCCGGCTCGTCACCCTCGCCCAGCGGCCACCCGGTGGCCCGGCTCCACCAGCTCGCGATCTCATAGGGGTCGGCGGCGTCAACGGTAAGGGCGTGAATCTCAATCATCGCACTAGTGTCCACCAGCGAGGTTGAGCCCCACGACACCGGCCAGGATGAGCGCGATCGAGGTCAGGCGCAGCGGCGACACGTCGTCGCCCATGGCGACCATGCCGAGGATCGCGGTGCCGACGGCGCCGATGCCGGTCCAGACGGCGTACGCGGTGCCGACCTCCAGGGACTTGAGCGCGTAGGCGAGCAGGCCGAAGCTCAGCGCGGCCGTGGTCAGGAACGACAGGGTCCACCACAGGTTGCTGAGGCCGTTGCTGAGCTTGAGGGACAGCGCCATGGCCACCTCGAACAGGCCGGCCAGCAAAATGAGGATCCACGCCATGATCGACACTCCAAAGGACGAGACGTACAGGTACGTGCGTCGTCTTGGCGTGTCCGGGTACGGCGCGTCTCGTCCGGGAGCGGTCAGCTCATGTCGTAAAACGACCCAGGAAACCGGATCATTCCCACCAGACCGTGACCCAGCGGTCGCGGGGCACCGGCCACATGCCCAGTTCGACGGCCGTCTCGGCCACCTCCGCCACTCTGGACGGATCGAGGCACACCCGGCGGCAGGCGCTCTCGGCCAGCTCCTCGACCGAGCTGAATCGTTCCAGGGGCGCTTCCCGCTCCTCCACGCGCACCCGGAAGCCCAGCGCCGCGGCCAGCGCGACGCAATCTTCGGCGATGGGCCGGACCGGGCGGTCGACGCCGTGGAAGTGTTGCCAGAGCGGCGTCATCCAGCTCATGGGGTGGCGGTGCGGGAGTTCGAGCACCACCCGGCCGCGGGTGTGGCGGTCGAGCGCCACCAGGAACTCCGCCAGGTCGGGCACGTTGTAGACCACGTGGGCGGCGACGGACACGTCGACCTGCGGCACCTGGTCGCCCACGTCGGGCCAGCGTCCCTCGACGGCGGTGACCGGCACGCCCAGGTTCATCGCCCTGGCCGTCAGGCCCTCCAGCATGGGCGCCGAGGTGTCGACCGCGTACAGATGGCCGATGCGCTCGCGCAGCGGCAGTGACGCGGCGCCGGGGCCCGAGCCGACGTCGAGGAGCGTGCCCTTGTCGGGCAGCGCCTCGGCGAGCCGGGTCATGGTGGGGCCGTCGTCGGACTCGGCCAGCGCCCGGTCGGTACGGGCCGCGAACCTGGCCGGCGAATGGCTCCACGGATCAGCCGGGGCCTTGGCCAGGATCCACTCGGGGATGGCCCAGGATTCCAGGCGTTCCCGCCACCTGGCGGCGAGTTCTTCGGCGTCCATGGAGTCGAGCATGCCATGCATGGCCATGGTTACCCACGGGTAGCATTGCGGGTAAGGTTACTCGCCAGTACATGAAGACCTCGGTTCAAGGAGATCTGCACCCATGGGCCATTACAAGAGCAACGTGCGTGACCTGGAATTCAACCTCTTCGAGGTGTTCGGTCGACGCGAGATCCTCGGCACCGGGCCCTTCGCCGAAGTCGACGAGGACGTCGCGCGGAGCATCCTGGACGAGGTCAACAGGCTGGCGACCGGCGTGCTCGCCGACTCCTTCGAGGAGGGCGACCGCAATCCGCCGGTGTTCGACCCCGAGACGAGCACGGTGACGGTGCCGGCCGGCTTCAAGAAGTCGTTCAAGGCGCTGGTGGACGGCGGCTGGGCGCACCTCGACCTGCCCGTCGAGCTGGGCGGCCCCGGCATCCCCCGCAGCCTCGCCTGGGCGACCGCCGAGATGGTGCTCGGCTCGAACCCGGCCCTGTACATGTACGCCGCGGGCCCCAACTTCGCCTACACCTTGTGGAACGTCGGCACGCCGGAGCAGAAGCGCTTCGCCGAACTGGCGATCGAGAACAACTGGGGCGCCACGATGGTGCTCACCGAGCCGGACGCGGGCTCGGACGTCGGCGCCGGCCGGGCCAAGGCCGTGCAGCAGGCCGACGGCACCTGGCACATCGAGGGCGTCAAGCGCTTCATCACCAGCGCCGAGCACGACATGTCCGACAACATCTTCCACCTGGTCCTGGCCCGCCCCGAGGGGCACGGCCCCGGCACCAAGGGCCTGTCGATGTTCCTGGTGCCCAAGTTCCACGTGGACCTGGAGAGCGGCGAGCTGGGCGAGCGCAACGGCGTCTACGTCACCAACGTCGAGAAGAAGATGGGCCTGAAGGTCTCCACGACCTGCGAGCTCACCTTCGGCGACAAGCACCCGGCGATCGGCTGGCTGGTCGGCGACGTGCACGAGGGCATCAAGCAGATGTTCATGGTGATCGAGCACGCCCGCATGATGGTCGGCACCAAGGCCATCGCCACGCTCTCCACCGGCTACCTGAACGCCCTCGACTACGCCAAGTCCCGCTACCAGGGCTCGGACCTGACCAAGATGGCCGACAAGGGCGCGCCCCGGGTGACCATCACCCACCACCCCGACGTGCGCCGCGAGCTGATGCTCCAGAAGGCGTACGCGGAGGGCATGCGGGCCCTGGTGCTCTACACGGCCACGTTCCAGGACACGATCCTCATCGACCCGGACGACCGGCACGCGCACGCCATGAACGACCTGCTGCTGCCCCTCGTCAAGGGCGTCGGCTCCGAGCGGTCGTACGAGCTGCTGGCCCGCTCGCTGCAGACCCTCGGCGGCTCCGGTTACCTCCAGGACTACCCGATCGAGCAGTACATCCGCGACGCCAAGATCGACTCCCTGTACGAGGGCACGACCGCGATCCAGGGCCTCGACCTGTTCTTCAGGAAGATCCTGCGCAACCAGGGCGCCGCGGTCGGCGCGCTGCTCGCCGAGATCAACGAGTTCGCCGCCTCCGAGGCGGGCAACGGCCGGCTCAAGGAGGAGCGCAAGCTGCTCGCCGAGGCCGCCGCCGACGTCAAGGCCATGGGCGACACCATGGCCGGCTGGGCGCTCGGCTCGCTGGAGAAGCCGGAGGAGGTCTACAAGGTCGGGCTGAACAGCACCCGGTTCCTGCTCTCCCTGGGCGACCTGGTGATCGGCTGGCTGCTGCTGCGCCAGGCCGAGGTGGCGCGGGCCCGGCTGGCCGAGGGCGAGGACCCGTTCTACCAGGGCAAGGTGGGCGCGGCGTCGTTCTTCGCCACGACCGTGCTGCCCAGGCTGTCGACCGAGCGGCGTGTCCTCGCCGCCACCGGCCAGGACCTCATGGAGCTTCCCGAAGAGGCCTTCTGAGCCCGCTTCACCCGTGACGCCCGTTCCCGCTCCGGGGGCGGGCGTCCCTGTTAGGTTCCCGGCATGAGCTCCTCACCTCATGACCACCCCCTGCCCCCGCCGCGCGTCGAAGAGGTCTCCGAGGGCGTCTACGCCTACGTCCAGCCCGACGGGAGCTGGTGGATCAACAACACCGGGTTCCTGGCCGGCCGTCGCGGCGTGATCTGCGTGGACGCCTGCTCGACCGAGCGCCGTACCCGTGACCTGCGGGAGGCGGTCGGCAAGGTCAGCGGCCGGCCGATCACCACGCTGGTCAACACCCATCACCACGGCGACCACACCTTCGGCAACTGGCTGTTCCCGGAGGCCACGATCGTCGGGCACGAGGGCGTACGCGCCCAGATCCTGGCCGAGGGCGTCCCGTCGTACCGGGGGGCGTGGTCGGCGGAGGTGGTGTGGGGGACGACGGAGGTCGCGCCGCCGTTCCTGACGTACACCGAGGGGGTCACCCTCTACTCCGACGAGCTGCGCTGCGAGGTGCGGCACGTCGGGCCGGCCGCGCACACGACCAACGACTCGATCGTCTGGATCCCGGAGCGGCGGGTGTTGTTCCCGGGCGACCTGGTGTTCAACGGCGGCACGCCGTTCGTGCTGATGGGGTCGGTGGCCGGGGCGATCGCGGCGCTGGACACGCTGCGGGGGCTGGGCGCGCAGACGATCGTCCCCGGGCACGGCGAGGTGTGCGGCCCGGAGGTCTACGACCACGTCGAGGGCTACCTGCGGTTCGTGCAGGAGACCGCCCGGCGCGGCCGGGCGGCGGGGCTGACGCCGCTCGAGGCGGCTCTGGAGACCGACCTCGGCGAGTGGGGCGGGCTGCTCGACCGCGAACGCGTCGTGGGCAACCTGCACCGGGCCTACGCCGAGTTGGACGGACGCCCGCCCGGCGCGCCGATCGACGTGTCCGCGGCGATCCGGGACATGATCGCCTACAACGGCGGGCGGCCATTGTCCTGTCTCGCCTGACGCCGTGAGGGTGTGATCACCGATACCCGGGTATGACCGTGGGCGTACTTCGCCTTTGCCTGGAGGTCGTCATGGGTGTCGGGGTCAGCATCTTCTTCCTCACGCTCGGCGCCATCCTGCGGTTCGCCATCGAACCGGACGTGTTCGGCCAGAGCGTGCACATGGACATCGTCGGCATCATCTTCATGATCGTCGGGGGCGTCGGCATCGTGCTCAGCATCGTGCTCGCGCCCCGGCGGGGGCGCACCTCCGAGGACCGGCTGATGCACCGCGAGAACAACCCGCCGGAGATCTAGAGGCTGAGCTGCACGGCGGCGCGGGCCGCCACGATCGGCTTGATGTGCTCGGCGATCACGGCCTGGTGGCGCGGGTGGTCGCGGTAGACGAGGTAGTCGTCCACGTTGTCGAAGTCGGCGACCACGGCGAACTCGTGGTTGCCCTGGTTGATGCCCGCGTCGGGCCCCACCGTGTACGCCCGTAGCTCCGGGATCACCCCCGGCAGCTTGCCCAGCTCGGCCGCGACCCTGGCCTTCTGCTCGTCGGTGGCGTCGTCGGCCCAGGTGAACAACACGATGTGACGAATCATGCGGCAACCCTATCGACATCCCCGCGTCTTCCGAGTTATTCTCAAATGGAGATTTACTCGGATTGAGAAGGACTGCGGGATGGAAGAGTTCCTGGCCGGTTACAACCCACGGCTCTACGCGCCGGTCGCGGTCACCGTGGACGTGGTGGCGCTGACCGTACGCGACCGGCGGCTGCACGTCCTGATCGTCGAGCGGGGCGTGGAGCCGTACGCGGGCCGTTGGGCGCTGCCCGGCGGCTTCATCAGGCCGGACGAGGACCTGGCCGAGGCGGCGGTGCGCGAGCTGGCCGAGGAGACCGGCGTGGCCACCAGGCCGGCGCACATCGAGCAGCTCGCCAGCTACGGCGGCCCCGGGCGCGACCCGCGGATGCGGGTGGTGTCGATCTCCTACCTCGCCTTCGCCCCCGACCTGCCCGACCCCCAGGCCGGCACGGACGCCGCGGCGGCCGTGTGGCACCCGGTCGACGACGTGCCACCGCTGGCCTTCGACCACGCCCGCATCCTGGCCGACGCCGTCCAGCGGGCCCGGTCGAAGCTGGAGTACACACCGCTGGCCACGGCCTTCGCCGGCGCCGAGTTCACCGTCTCCGACCTGCGGCTGATCTACGAGACCGTGTGGGGCACCCCGCTGCACGCGGGCAACTTCCACCGGAAGATCCTGTCCGTCCCGGGGTTCGTCGAGAGCACCGGCCAGACCACCGAGACCGGCGGCCCCAGGGGCGGCCCGCGCGCCAAGCTCTACCGCGCGGGCGACGCCCGGCTGCTCCACCCCGCGCTGCTGCGGCCCTCGCGGGAGGAGGAGGTGCGGTGAACCCGGCGCGGGCGGCGGCGATCGTCGACGGGGCGCGGTCGGCCCAGGAGCTCTTCGCGGGCGACTCACCCGCCCGCGTCTACCGGCGGCTGGCCAGGGCCCTGCACCCCGATCTCGCACCGGGCGGGGAGGAGGCGTTCAAGCGGCTGGTCACGCTCTGGGAGACCTACCGCCGGGGGCAGCGGGTCGGCGACTTCCTGGTCGGACCGCCGCTGCACAAGGGCGGCACGGCCGTGCTCTACCCGGCCGGGCGCGGCGCCGAGCGGGACTCGCTGCTCAAGGTGGCCCGCGATCCGGCCGGCGGCCGGCTGCTGGTCCGCGAGGCCGCCGCGCTGCGCCGGATCGCGGCCGAGGGCGACCCGCGCTTCCTGCCGTACGTCCCCCGCCTCGTCGCGAGCTTCCGCTACCGCGGCGGCGGCGTGGTCCGGCAGGCGAACGTGATCAGCCGGGCGCCCGCCGGGTTCGTCACCCTCGAACACGTCGGCACCGGCCTCGATCCCCGGGACGTGGCCTGGATCTGGCGGCGCCTGCTCGTGGCCGCCGGGCTCGCCCACCGGGCCGGCGTCGCGCACGGCGCCGTGCTCCCCCGCCACGTCCTCGTCCATCCCCTTGACCACGGGCTCGTGCTCGTCGACTGGTGCCACGGCGACCGGCTCGACGAGCGCGCCGACATCGCCGGCCTGACCGGGTGCGTCGATCACCTGATGGGCGCGTGCCCGCGCCGGATGCGCGCCTTCGTCCGCGGCTGCCTGCTGCGCCCGCCGTCGGACGCGTGGGAGTTGCTGCGCGAGCTCGACGAGCTGCTCGACGACCTGTACGGGCCCCGCACGTACCGTCCGCTCCACCTTTGAGGGAGGCTGCCATGGGCAGCGGAATCTGGTCCACGAACGTCTACGACTCCGCCGCGCGCTACCGCGCGGCCAACGGCGCCAGCGCCTTCGCCTACAGCGACGGCGGCGCCCGGCGGGTCCACCCCGACCTCGACCCCTTCGGCGTGACGCGGGAGAGCCGCGACTCGGCCGAGCACCCCGACTCGCTGGCCGTCGCCGTGCTCTTCGACGTGACCGGCTCGATGCGGTCGGTCCCCCGCGCGCTGCAGACCCGCCTGCCCGACCTGCTCGGGCTGCTGCTGCGAAAGGGGTACGCCACCGACCCGCAGATCATGTTCGGCGCGATCGGCGACGCCACCTGCGACCGGGCGCCGCTCCAGGTCGGCCAGTTCGAGTCCGACAACCGCATGGACGACCAGCTCGGCCTGATCCTGCTTGAGGGCGGAGGCGGCGGCCAGAAGCGCGAGTCCTACGAGCTGGCCCTGTACTTCATGGCCAGGCACACCTCGATCGACTGCCACGAGAAGCGCGGCAGGCGCGGCTACCTGTTCGTCATCGGCGACGAGATGCCCTACCCGCGGGTGTCCAGGAGCCAGGTCAAGGACCTCGTCGGCGACCGCCTGGCCGCGCCGATCGGGGTGGCCGACATCATGGCCGAGCTGACCCGCAAGTACGACGTCTACTTCATCCTCCCCCAGGGGGCCAGCTACGCCGGAGACCCCGAGGTGCTGGACTCCTGGCGCGACCTGCTCGGCCAGAACGTGCTGGAGCTGGACGACCTCGACGCCGTGTGCGAGACGATCGCGCTGACCGTCGGGCTCGGCGAGGACGCGATCGGCCTCGACGAGGGCCTTGAGGACCTGGCCGAGCTGGGCTCGACGGCCGGGGCTTCGGTGTCGCGGGCGCTGGCCAGGCTCGACCGCGGCACGGTGGTCGCCGATGGCCCGCTGGACGGGCTGCGGCCGTGAACGAGCACCTCGTCGTCGTCGACCTCGGGTACGGCGACGCCGGCAAGGGCACCGTCGTGGACTGGGCGTGCGCCACGCTGCCCGTCCACGCGGTGGTCCGCTTCAACGGGGGTGCGCAGGCCGGGCACAACGTCGTCCTGGACGACGGGCGGCACCACACGTTCGCGCAGTTCGGGGCGGGGACGTTCCGGGGGGTTCGTACGCATCTGTCAAGGTTCGTGGTGGTCGATCCGCTGGCGTTGTCGGCCGAGGCGGAACATCTGGCGCGGCTCGGCGTGCCCGACCCCTTCGGGCTGCTCACGGTGGACCGCGACTGCCTGCTGGCGACGCCGTACCACGTGGAGGCCGGGCGGAGGCGGGAGCTGGCGCGCGGCGCGGCGCGGCACGGGTCGTGCGGGATGGGCGTCGGGGAGACGATCGCGTACCGGCTGGAGCACGGCGAGCTCGCGCCGCGGGCCGGGGACGCGCCGCGCGAGCTGACGCGCAAGCTGACCGTGCTGCGGGAGGCGCTGGGGGTCGAGGGGCCGCCGGTGGCGGACTGCGTGGCCGTCTACCGGGCGTTCGCCGAGCGGGTACGGCTGGTGGACTCGTCGTACACGAACGGGCTGGTCAGGCAGGGGCCGGTCGTGTTCGAGGGGGCGCAGGGGGTGCTGCTGGACGAGCGGTGGGGGTTCGACCCGTACACGACGTGGAGCACGACGACCTTCGCCAACGCGCTGGAACTGCTGGACGGCGCCGGGGCGGCGCGGCTCGGGGTGTTGCGGACCTACACCACCCGGCACGGCCCCGGCCCCCTGGTGACCGAGGATCCCGCCCTGGAGCTGCCCGAGCCGCACAACACGACCGGGCCGTGGCAGGGCGCGTTCCGGCTCGGGCACTTCGACGCGGTCGCCCACCGGTACGCGGCCGAGGCGGCGGGCGGCGTGGACGGCCTGGCCCTCACCCACCTGGACGCGGACGTCTCCCGCATGTGCGTGCGTTACGACCGGCCCGTCACGTTCGCCGAGCCGGACCGTACGGCGCGGCTGCTGCGGGCCTCGCCGATCTACGAGGACGGTGTATCAGACTGGCCCGCCGCGGTCTCTCATGTCGTGGGCGCGCCCGTGTGGCTGGAGTCGTACGGGCCCCGCGCGCGGGACAAGAAGGCGTCCCGGCCGAGCCTGCGGTGATCGCCGGGAGAGGGGTCCTCCCGGCGATCACCGTCTGGATCTAGCCCCAGGCCAGCATGCGGAGCGGGTCCTCCAGCATGGCGCCGACGTCGCGCAGGAACATCGAACCCAGCTCGCCGTCGACGATCCGGTGGTCGAAGCTCAGCGCGAGCGTGGTCACCTTGCGTACGGCCAGCTCGCCGTCGACCACCCACGGCATGTCCCTGACCTGGCCGAAGGCCAGGATGGCCGACTCGCCCGGGTTGAGGATCGGGGTGCCGGCGTCGATGCCGAACACGCCCACGTTGGTGATCGTGATCGTGCCGCCCGCCATCTCGGCCGGCTGGGTACGGCCCGCCCTGGCCGTCTCCGCCAAGGCGCCCAGCTGCCCGGCCAGCTCGGGGAGCGGGAGGGCTTGGGCGTCCTTGATGTTCGGCACCACCAGACCGCGCGGGGTGGCGGCGGCGATGCCCAGGTTCACGTAGTGCTTGACCACGATCTCCTGGGCGGCCTCGTCCCAGGCGGAGTTGATCATCGGGTAGCGCCCGACCGCTGTCAGCACGGCCTTGCAGACCAGGAGCAGCGGGGAGATCTTGACCTCGGCGAAGTCGGGCAGGGTGCGCAGGCGCCGGACCGCCTCCATGGTCTCCGTCACGTCCACCTGGAGGAACTCGGTGACGTGGGGGGCCGTGAAGGCGCTGGCCACCATCGCCTGCGCGGTCATCTTGCGTACGCCCTTGACCGGGACGCGTTCCTCCCGCCGCTGTTGCTGCGGCTGGGCCTGCGGCGCGGGCGCCGCCTGGGTGCCCTCGGCGGCGGCGTGCACGTCGTCGCGGGTGATGGAACCCTGCGGGCCGGTGCCGGTGAGGGTCGTGAGGTCGACGCCGAGGTCCTTGGCCAGCTTGCGTACCGGCGGCTTGGCCAGCACGGCCACCCGCCCGGCAGCCCCGGCGGGGGCGGGCGTGGTGGGGGCCGGGGCGGGCTGCGGCGGGGACGCCGCGGGCTGCCGGCCGGTCACCTCCACGCGGGAGGGGTTGGCGACGGGGGCGGCCGCGATGGAGGGCGGCTGCTGTTTGCGGGGGCGGCGCTTGGATGCGCCGGTCTTGACGCCGTAGCCGACCAGGACCGCCTGCCGCTCCTCCTTGGGCGCCGGGCTGCCGTGCGCGCCCGGCTCCACGGCCCCCTCCGCCGGCGGCTTGGGGACCATGTCGTCGGCCAGCGCCTGAAGACCCTCGTCGGCGCCGCCCGCGTCACCACCCGCCTCGCCGCCCGTGTCCACGGAGACGATCGGCGTGCCGACGTCGACCGTGACACCCTCCTCGACCAGCACCCCCGCGACCACGCCATCCCACGGGATCGGCAGCTCGACGATGGACTTGGCCGTCTCGATCTCCACCACGATCTGGTTGACCTTGACCGCGTCGCCCGGCCGGACGTGCCAGCGGACGATCTCGGCCTCGGTCAGGCCCTCCCCGACGTCGGGAAGCTTGAACTCGCGTCGCATGGAAACACGTCCCCCTTTCAGAACCCGAAGGCGCGGTCGACGGCGTCGAGCACCCGGTCCAGGTCGGGCAGGTAGTGCTCTTCGAGCTTCGACGGCGGATAGGGGGTGGAGAATCCGCAGACCCGCAACACCGGCGACTCCAGGTGGTAGAAGCACCGCTCGGTGATCCTGGCCGCCAGTTCGGCGCCGAAGCCGCTGTAGACGGGCGCCTCGTGGACCACGATCGCCCGGCCGGTCCTGCGTACGGACTCCATGACCAGCGGCTCGTCCAGCGGGTTGAGCGAGCGCAGGTCGATCACCTCCAGCGAGCGCCCGTCGTCCTCGGCGGCCGCGGCGGCCTCCAGGCAGGTCTTGACCATGGGCCCGTAGGCCAGCAGTGTGACGTCGGCCCCGGGGCGTACGACCCTGGCCTTGTCGAACGGCGTCCACCAGTCGGTCGAGGCCGTGTCGATGTCGTCCTTCTCCCAGTAGCGCCGCTTGGGCTCGAAGAAGATGACCGGGTCGTCACTGCGGATGGCCTGCTGGATCATGGTGTAGGCGTCGGCCGGGTTGGAGCAGGCCACCACGCGCAGGCCGGCCGTGTGCGTGAAGTACGCCTCCGGCGACTCGCTGTGGTGCTCGACCGCGCCGATGCCGCCGCCGCACGGGATGCGTACGACGACGGGCAGCTTGATCGCGCCGAGCGAGCGCATCGGCATCTTGGCGAGCTGGGTGATGATCTGGTCGGCCGCCGGGAAGACGAACCCGTCGAACTGGATCTCGCACACCGGCCGGTAGCCGCGCAGCGCGAGGCCGATCGCGGTGCCGATGATGCCGGACTCGGCGAGCGGCGTGTCGATGACACGGTCCTCGCCGAAGTCCTTCTGCAGGCCGTCGGTGACACGGAACACGCCGCCGAGCTTGCCGACGTCCTCGCCCATGATGAGGACCTTGGGGTCGTCCTCCATGGCTCGGCGCATGCCTTCGTTGAGCGCCTTGGACAGGCTCAAAACCGTCATTTCTCAAAGCCCTCCAAGTAGGCGGCGAACTGCGCCCGTTCCCCGTCGATGAGCGCGTGGGGCTCGCGGTAGACGTGGTCGAAGATATCGAGCGGCTCGGGGTCGGGCATCGCCAGGCACCGCCTGCGCAGGTCGGCGCCGAGCTGGTCGGCCTCGGCGGTCACGGAGTCGAAGAAGGCCTGGTCGGCCAGCTCGTTGCGGAACAGGTACGACTTGACCCGCTCGATCGGGTCCTTGAGCTTCCACGCCTCCAGCTCGCTGGCCACCCGGTAGCGGGTCGGGTCGTCGGTCGTGGTGTGGGCGCCCATCCGGTACGTGAACGCCTCGATCAGCGTCGGCCCCTGGCCCGTACGGGCGGCTTCGAGCGCCTTCTTGGTCACCGCCAGGCAGGCGAACACGTCGTTGCCGTCGACCCTGATCCCCGGGAAGCCGAAGCCCGAGGCCCGGCGGTAGAGGGGGATGCGGCTCTGCTTCTCCAGCGGCTCGGAGATGGCCCACTGGTTGTTCTGGCAGAAGAAGACGATCGGCGCGTTGAACACGCTGGCCCAGATGAACGACTCGTTCACGTCGCCCTGGGAGGTGGCGCCGTCGCCGAAGTAGGCGATCGTGGCGGCCGTCGCGTCGTCGCGCTGGATGCCCATGGCGTAGCCGACCGCGTGCAGGGTCTGGCTGCCGATCACGATCGTGTAAAGGTGGAAGTTGTGCTCCTCGGGGTCCCAGCCGCCGTGGTTGACGCCCCTGAACAGGCCGAGCAGCTTCACCGGGTCGACGTCGCGACACCAGGCGACGCCGTGCTCACGGTAGGTCGGGAAGGCCATGTCGGAGTCGGTGAGGGCCCGGCCGGAGCCGATCTGGGCGGCCTCCTGGCCCAGCAGCGAGGCCCAGATGCCCAGTTCGCCCTGGCGCTGCAGGGCCACGGCCTCCAGGTCGATGCGCCGGACGAGAACCAGGTCGCGGTAGAGCGAGCGGACCTCGTCGGGCGTCAGGTCTATGTCGTAGTCGGGATGCTCGACCCGTTCTCCCTCGGGCGTGAGCAACTGCACGAGCTCAGGGGGTGCTTCGGCACCACGAGAGGCGTCGACTGTCACGTGCCGCTCCTGTGCGATCGGGGCCGGTGTCGATGGGGTCGCCACCTGAGGCCAGCCGTGTGTGCGTGTGAACCATGTGATGGTGGTTCATACGCGTTTGGGGACATCGTGGCAGACATCACAACCCTCCGCGCAAGCCCCATGTCCTCCCCGTTCCCGTTGTCCTGACTGCCACACACGCCGGTAGGCTTGCTTTCCCAAGCACCCACTCCACCCAGGAGGAACGCAGTGGCGCGCGTCATCGTAGACGTCATGCTGAAGCCCGAGATCCTCGACCCGCAGGGCCAGGCCATCGCCAGGGCGCTGCCCAGGCTCGGCTTCTCCGGCGTCTCGGCTGTCCGTCAGGGCAAGCGGTTCGAGATCGAGCTGGAGGGCCCGGCCGACGAGGCGGCGCTCGAAGAGGTGCGCAAGATGGCCGAGACACTCCTGGCCAACACTGTGATCGAGGACTACAGCGTCCGGGTTGAGGGGTAGAAGGCACATTTGATGCCTGGTTTTACCCCTGGTGGGTTAAAGTCGCGTTCGGCCATGCCACAATGCCACGGGCGTGCCAACACTAAATAACAACAACGTGATTTTGCGGTTAGCCCCGATTTCACAGGGAAACCTACTCCAGGTGACATTCCGGAGCCCGGAGGAGTCCGGTGGATATTGAGTTCTCGTTGGCGCTGCCTCGGGATGCTATCGGCATTCCGATGGTCAGGCGAGTGCTGGGCGACGCGATGCGTTCACTCAACGTGAGCGAGACGTGCATCGCCGACATGCTGCTCGCCGTCTCCGAGGCGTGCTCCAACGCGGTGCGGCACGGCGGTCCCGCCAACCGTTACGAGGTGTCGGCGGCGATCGGCTACGGTCGCTGCGACGTGCGCGTGGCCGACAGCGGCGACGGTCTTCCTTCGATGCCGCTGCACTTCCCTCCGCCCGACACCGAGAACGGCCGCGGCCTGCTGATCATGCGCTCCGTGGTGGACGAGATCTCCTTCGGCACGACACCCGGCCGTGGCACGACGGTCCACCTGCGCAAGATGCTCGCCTGGGACGACGAGGCCGAGGGCGCCCGTCACCGCGAGCTGGCCGCGGTCTGACCCGCTGCCCGGAACACAACCGCGCACCCGATAATCTGAGTACACCGCCGTAGACCGCCGTCCGCCCCCAAAGAGACGGTGGCACGCGCGTGCGCATTCCTCGGAGGGGACGACTGTCATGAGCGCTGCCCGTGTGGGCGTAGTCACGTTTCCAGGAACTCTCGACGACCAGGACGCCGCCAGAGCCGTGCGCCTCGTGGGCGCGCAGGCGGTCCCGCTGTGGCACGCCGACCACGACCTGAAGGGAGTCGACGCCGTGTTCCTGCCCGGCGGCTTCTCCTACGGCGACTATCTGCGTTGCGGCGCGATCTCTAGGTTCGCCCCGCTGATGGACGAGCTCATCCCGGCAGCCAAGGCCGGTCTGCCGGTCATCGGCACCTGCAACGGCTTCCAGATCCTCTGCGAGGCCCACCTGCTGCCCGGCGCGCTCACCCGCAACGCCTCGCTCCACTACGTCTGCCGCGACCAGCGGGTCACGATCGAGCAGCCCGCCACCGCCTGGACCAACTCCTTCGAGCGGGGCCAGGAGATCGTGTTGCCGGTCAAGCACGGCGAGGGCCGCTACGTCGCGTCCGAGGACACGCTGGCGGCGCTGGAGTCCGGCGGCCACGTCGTCGTGCGCTACGCCGGCGGCAACCCCAACGGCTCGCTCAACGACATCGCCGGCATCCGCAACGAGGCGGGCAACGTGGTCGGCCTCATGCCGCACCCCGAGCACGCCGTCGAGCAGCTGGTCGGCGCGCCGAGCACCGACGGGCTCGGCTTCTTCACGTCCATTTTGAAGAATCTGGTGAACGCATGAGCACCGACAGCGTCAAGCGGGCCGCCGACACCCCCGACGAGCCGATGCCCTTCGCCGAGCTGGGGATGAAGCAGGACGAGTACGACCGGGTCAAAGAGATCCTGGGCCGCCGTCCGACCGGCTCCGAGCTGGCCATCTACAGCGTCATGTGGTCCGAGCACTGCTCGTACAAGTCGTCCAAGGTGCACCTGAAGCAGTTCGCCACCAAGGCGCCCAAGTCCGAGGCGCTGCTCGTGGGCATGGGCGAGAACGCGGGCGTCGTCGACATCGGCGACGGCTGGGCGGCCACGTTCAAGATCGAGTCGCACAACCACCCGTCCTACGTCGAGCCGCACCAGGGCGCGGCCACCGGCGTCGGCGGGATCGTGCGCGACATCATGTCGATGGGCGCCCGCCCGATCGCCGTCATGGACGCGCTGCGCTTCGGCGGCGCCGACGCCGTCGACACGCGGCGGGTGCTGCCCGGCGTGGTCGAGGGCATCAGCCACTACGGCAACTGCCTGGGCCTGCCCAACATCGGCGGCGAGGTCGTCTTCGACCCCTGCTACATCGGCAACCCGCTGGTCAACGCGCTCTGCGTCGGCCTGCTGCGCAAGGACCAGATCAAGCTGGCCACCGCGCCGGGGCCGGGCAACCAGGTCGTGTTGTTCGGCGCGTCCACGGGCCCCGACGGCATCGGCGGCGCGTCCGTGCTGGCCTCGGCGACGTTCGAGGACGAGTCGCAGGCCAAGCGGCCCGCCGTGCAGGTGGGCGACCCGTTCATGGAGAAGCTGCTCATCGAGTGCTGCCTGGAGCTCTACGCGGCCGACGTCGTCGTCGGCATCCAGGACCTCGGCGCGGCCGGCGTCTCCTGCGCCACCACCGAGCTGGCCGCCAAGGGCACCGGCGGCATGAAGGTCGACCTCAACCTGGTCCCGCTCCGCGACTCCTCGCTCCGGCCTGAGGAGATCCTGATGAGCGAGTCCCAGGAGCGGATGATGGCCGTCGTGCGGCCGGACGACATCCCGGCGTTCATGGCGATCTGCGCCAAGTGGGATGTTCCGGCCACCGTCATCGGCGAGGTCACCGACACCGGCCGCCTCGTCATGACGTGGGACGGCGAGGTCATCGTGGACATCCCGCCGGGCACCGCCGCCGACGAGGGCCCGGTCTACGAGCGTCCCTACCACGAGCCGTCCGGTCAGGCCGCGCTCAACGCCGACACCCCCGACCGGCTGGCGCGCCCCGACGACCTGCGGGCCACCCTGCTCCAGCTCCTCGCCTCGCCCAACCTGGCCTCCAAGGAGTGGGTGACCTCCCAGTACGACCGGTACGTCCGTGCCAACACCGTGCTGGCCCAGCCGGCCGACGCCGGGATGGTGCGCATCTCCGAGGTCATGGCCGGGGCCGAGCCGACGACCAGGGGCATCGCGCTGTCCACCGACGGCAACGGCCGTTACGCCAAGCTCGACCCGTACGCGGGGGCGCAGCTGGCGCTGGCCGAGGCGTACCGGAACGTGGCCGTGACCGGCGCCAAGCCGCTCGCCGTCACCAACTGCCTCAACTTCGGCTCGCCCGAGGACCCCGAGGTCATGTGGCAGTTCGCCGAGGCCGTACGCGGTCTCGCCGACGCCTGCCGCACCCTCGGCGTGCCGGTGACCGGCGGGAACGTCTCCTTCTACAACCAGACGGGCTCGACGGCCATCCACCCCACGCCGGTCGTGGGCGTGCTCGGCGTCATCGACGACGTGGCCAAGCGGGTGCCGTCCGGGTTCACCGCCGAGGGGCTGCGGGTGGTGCTGCTCGGCGACACCGGCGAGGAGTTCGGCGGCTCGGAGTGGGCGCACGTGGCGCACCGCCACCTGGGCGGCCTGCCGCCGCACGCGGACCTGGAGGCCGAGCAGGCGCTGGCGACCGTGCTGGTGGAGGCGGCGGCCCGGGGGCTGCTGGAGGGCTCGCACGACCTGTCCGACGGCGGGCTCGCCGTGGCGCTGGCCGAGTCGTGCCTCGCGCGCGGGATCGGGGCCACGGTCGCGCTGAGCGGCGACGCGTTCACCGACCTGTTCAGCGAGTCGGCGGGGCGGGCGCTGGTCGTGGTGCGGCCTGAGGCGTTCGAGGAGTTCGCGGCGTTGTGCGGGCGCCACGAGGTGCCCTGCTACGGGCTCGGGGTCACCGGCGGGGAGTCCCTGGTGGTCGAGGACGTGTTCGAGGTGCCGGTCGAGGAGATCCGCGAGACGCACGCGGCGACGCTGCCCGCGCTGTTCGGCTGAGGCTCAACGAGAAGGGCCGGTGCGGGGTCGCCCCGCACCGGCCCTTTCAGCGTCGTCAGACCTTCTTGATGCAGACGACGTAGACCTTGCCGGAGACGCTGGTGCCGTTGTTGCCGCCACCGTGGGTCTGGGTCTCGGCGGTGAGGTTGTTGCCGCCGCCGTTGTCGTCCTTGGCCACGGTGACCGTCCAGCCGGAGGCGCCGGGGTAGCTGCCCATGACGACGGCGTTCTTCAGGGTGCCGAAGGCGAAGCCGCCGCCGGTGGGCGAGCCGCCCTTGTCGCAGGTGGCGGTCACCGAGCCGAGCCCGTTGATGGAGGCGTCGTTGGTGTAGGTGGCGTAGGCGGCGCCGGCGCCGTCCTTGCCGGGCTCACCCTTGGGACCCTGCGGGCCCTGCGGGCCGCGCTCGCCGTCCTGGCCGTTCTTGCCCGGGAGGCCGTCCTTGCCGTCCTTGCCGGGGAGGCCCTGCTTGCCGTCCTGACCGTCCTGGCCGTTCTTGCCGGGGAGGCCGTCCTTGCCGTCGTCGCCCTTCGGGCCCTGGGGGCCCTGCGGGCCGCGCTCGCCGTCCTTGCCCGGGAGGCCGTTCTTGCCGTCCTGGCCGTTCTTGCCAGGGAAGCCCTGCTTGCCCTGGGGGCCCACCGCGCCGGTGTCGCCCTTGGGGCCCTGCGGGCCCTGAGCGCCGGGCTTGCCGGGAGCGCCCGTGTCACCCTTGGGGCCGGACGTGCCACCGTTCAGCTGCGTCGTGCTGCCGCCGATCACCACGCGCTCTTCGGTCTTGCGGCACGGCGTGGTCGGGTTGACGATGCGGACGTAGCGCGTCTTCTTGTGCACGCAGGCGTACACCTCGCTCGCAGCCGACGAGGCGGTGGCCACGCCACCGACAGCGAGGAGCGAGGCGGCGAGCGCTCCGACAGTGGCGAGGGTGAGCGTGCGCCCACCGCGAACCTTGATACCCACGGCTTTCCTTCCAGGGACAAGTGATGCTCATGTTGTGCATGAGGATCACGTTTCAACCGTTCCAAAGGTTGGCAAGAACTACATAACGTATTTGTCACGAAGCGGAGGGTTACTGACCAGATTGACCGGCTGTCGTGGGAGCAGTGGGTAAAAGGACGCATTGGCGGCGGCGGTCCCGCGTGCATAATCGGTCTGTGTCCAGCCCCTACCTGCCGCCGGCCACGCAGCCTGTCCGAGGCGTGGTCTGGGGCATCCACCTCGCCCTCCCCCTGCTGGGGCTCTGGTTGCTGCTCGGGCAGCAGCACCTCAACGTCGTCTGGCAGCACAACGCGAGCCACTTCTGGATGATCCTCACGGTGGCCGGGATCAACGTGGCGCTCGGCGCGATGATCACCGAGGCCGCCCGCCGTCGTCGGGACGCCCGGCTGTTCCTGGTGTCGATGGTGTTCCTGAGCAGCGCGGGCTTCTTCCTCCTGCACGGCCTGGCCACACCGGGGATCATCCTGCCGACCGGCTCGCTGGGGTTCGACCTGGGGCAGCAGGTGGGTCTCACGATCGCCTCGATGTTCGCGTTCGCCTCGGCCCTGCCGCTGGGCGAGCGGGCCGCCAAGGGCGTCCTGGACTCCCAGCACTTCGTCCGGGCGATGTTGCTCGGCTTCATGCTGCTGTGGGGGCTGGTCTCGCTGGTGCCCGAGCTGACCGCGCTCAGCGAGCCGCCGCCGGTCGCGCCGATGGGCTGGCTGGGCCCGGCCTCGATCCCCGGCGTCCTGCTGTACGGCGCGGCCGGCGTGATGATGTTCCTGCTCCACCGCCGCCGCCCCTCGGCCATGCTGGTCAGCCTGATCACCGCGTACGCGCTGCTGGCCGAGGCGATGATCGCCGGGATGTCGCAGCTCAACTGGCACCTGTCGTGGTGGGAGTGGCACGTGCTGCTCACCCTCGCCTTCGTGTTCGTGGCCTACAGCGCCTACCTGCAGTTCAGGCGGGAAGGGTCGAGCGCCGGGCTGTTCGACTCGGTGACGCTGGCGGCGACCGTCGCGCGCATCCAGCAGGACTACGACCAGGCGCTGGAGGAGCTGGTCGAGCACGTACGAAGGGGCGAGCCGCTGGCCGCGACCCGGCTGTCGGGCAAGTTCCGGCTGAACGAGAGCCAGGTCGCCGTCCTCGACCGCGCCGGCGAGGCGCTGGCCCACGAGCGGGAGCTGTCGGAACGGCTGGCCGCCCTGGTGGCGGTGAGCGCGCAGACGCGGGTGGGCCTGCCGGAGGGCGAACTGCTCGCCACCGCGCTCGACCGGGTACGGCAGGCGTACGGAGACGTCAAGATCGCGCTGGTGTCGGAGGGCAGGACCCAGATCGGCTCCCGCGCGTACGAGTTCGACGGCGGCACGCCGATCCGCCGCGACCACCTGCTCGCCTACCCGCTCACCGTCAGAGGCCATCTGGCCGGCGTGCTGGAGGTGCCGGTGGGCCGCACCGGCCACGACGAGGCGCTGGCCGCCACCCTCGCCGGCCAGTTGTCCATCTCGCTGGAGAACGCCCGCCTCTACCAGGAGCTGGACACGCTCTTCCGGCAGTACATGTCGCCCGACGTGGCCAACGCACTGCTCGCCGACCCCGCGCGGGCGGAACTGGGGGGCGAGCTGAAGGAGCTGACCGCGCTCTTCGCCGACCTCAAGGGCTTCACCTCGTTCTCCGAGAAGGTCACGCCCGGCGAGATCGTCGAGATGCTGAACCGCTACCACACGGCCGCGGTCCCCTGTGTGCTGAACAACGGCGGCACGATCGTGCAGTTCGTCGGGGACGCGATGCTGGCCCTGTTCAACGCGCCGGCCACGCAGGCGGGCCACGCCAGGGCGGCCTGCCGGGCCGCGCTGGAGATGCAGCGGGCCGCCGCCGAGGTGGCCGAGGAGATGGCCTGGAAGCGCGTGGACGACGTGGAGTGGCCGACCTTCCGGGTGGGCGTCAACACCGGCCCGGCCCTGGTCGGCAACATCGGCAGCCCCGAGTTGCGCGGCTTCAACGCGATGGGCGACTGCGTGAACGTGGCCGCCAGGCTCCAGGCGCTGGCCGAGCCGGGGACCGTGGTGATCGGCGAGACGACGCTCAGGCAACTGGGCGGCGGGGCCTCGGTGAACGCCCTTGGACGGCTCAGCCTGAAGGGCAAGGAAGAGCCCGTGGCCGCGTACGTTCTGACCGGGATGCCATAGAAGGCCGGAATGCCATAGAAGGGCCGTGCCCGTACGTACATAATCGGCGCATGGATCCTGAGCCCGGCGAGTTCCTTTCCATGCTCACCGCCGAGGAGATCGAGGCGCTGCGAGCCGCCGGACGCCCGCGGCGCTGGGACCGCGGCACGACGGTGATCACCGAGGGCGACACGGCCGACTGGGTGCTCGTGCTGACGCACGGCAGGGTCAAGGTGTCCTCGCACACGAGCAGCGGCACCGAGGTCGTCCTCGCGGTACGCGGCCCCGGGGCGCTGCTGGGCGACATGTCGGCCGTGGACGGCTCGCCGCGTTCGGCCACGGTGACCGCGCTGGAGCCCGTCCAGGGTTTCGTGGTCCGCGACTTCAGCAGTTTCCTGGCCGCGCACGGCCGCATCGCCGTCCTGCTCATGCAGCTCGTCGTCGGCCGGCTGCGCGACGCGGACCGCAAGCGCGTCGAGTACGGCGCGTTCGACACGACCGGCCGGGTGGCGACCCGGCTGCTCGAACTGGCCGACCGGTACGGCGAGCCGACCACCACCGGCGTGCGCGTGGCCCTGCCGCTCAGCCAGGACGAGCTGGCCGGCTGGACCGGCTCCTCGCGCGAGGCGGTCAGCAAGGCCCTGCGCACCCTGCGTGACCGCGGGCTCATCGAGACCGGGCGGCGGCGGGTGGTCATCCACGACGTGGAAGGGTTACGCAAGCGAGCCAGGTGACCCTTGGCGCAAAACGGACGTACGACGTACGTCATAGTGGGAGTCATGGTCGCGGTCACCCCCGAAACCGGCACCTCCATGCGGTACGCCTGGCGCGTGTGCTCGGTCACCAGCCTGGGCCTCGTCCTCATCGGCATCGCGGGCAGCACGCTCAACGTCGCCCTGCCGACCGTGGTGCGGCACTTCCACGCCGACGCGACCCAGTCGGGATGGATCCTGCTGGCGTTCCTGCTGGTCAACACGGCGAGCCTGGTGTTCTTCGGCCGGATCGCCGACCTGCTCGGCAGGCGCGAGGTGTATCTGGCGGGCTTCGCCCTGTTCACCGTGGCCTCGCTGCTGGCCGGCTTGTCGCCGAACGTCTGGTTCCTGGTCGGGATGCGCGTCGTGCAGGCGATCGGCTCGGCGATGATCCTGGCCAACGGCACCGTGATCATCACCGACGCGTTCCCGCCCGAACGGCTCAGCCAGGGCATGGGCGTCTACATCGGCACGCTGTCGGTGGCCCAGCTCGCCGGTCCGACGCTCGGCGGCCTGATCGCCGAGACCGCGGGCTGGCAGTGGATCTTCTGGGTGAACGTGCCCGCCGGGCTGATCGCGCTCGGCTGGGGCGCGGTGATCTTACGGAAGATGCCGAAGCGCCCGAAGGAGCCGGTGGACGCGCTCGGCAACGTGCTGGTGTTCGCCGCGCTGTCGGCCGTGTTGCTGGCCGTCAACGAGGCCGGGTCCGGCGGGCTGACCAGCCCGGTCGTCCTGGCCGGGGCGGCGCTCTTCGTGCTGCTGGTGCCGCTGATCGTGCTGGCCGAGCGGCGGGCGCCGAACCCGGTGCTGGACCTGCGGCTGTTCGGCGGCCTGCTGCTGGCCTACGCGAATCTGGCCTCCTTCTGCAACGCGCTGGCCCGTTCCGCGCTGATCCTGGTGGTCGCGCTCTACTTCCAGGCGGCGCGCGGGCTGGACGCGTTCTCGGCCGGGCTGAGCGTGCTGCCCGTGCCCGTGGGCATCGGGCTGGCCTCGCCGATCGCGGGCCTGCTCGGGCCCCGGGTCTCGCCGTACGGGTTGTCGATCGGCGGCGCGGCGATGAGCGCGCTCGGGCTGGGCACGCTGATGCTGACGGCCGATCCGGCGACGCCGTACTGGGTGACCGGGATCGCCCTGTTCGTGGCCGGATGCGGCAGCGGGACGTTTCTGACCGGCAACACCACCCAGGTCATGGCCGCGCTGCCGAGCGGCAGCCTGGGCGTGGTCAACGGCTTCCGGGTCATGATCATGAACGTCGGCATCGTGATCAGCGTGGGCCTGTCGCTCAGCGTCGTGACCAGCTCCGTGGGCCCGGCGCTGCGCGCCCAGGTGTACGCGGGCACGCTGTCCACGCTCTCCCCGGTCGCCGTCGGGCAGCTCATGGACGGCTTCCAGCGGGCGTACGCGGTGTTGTTCGCCGTGGCGCTGGCCGGCGCGGTGCTGGCCGCGCTCGCGAGGTCTCAGAGGGCTCCGGCGAGCCTCGACTCCACGTCGCGGTAGCGGGTGACCGGGATGAGGTGCACGCCGTCGAACGCGCCCGAGTCGCGCAGCGCGAACACCTGCTCGCAGGCGGCCTCGACCCCCGCCATGCGGTCGGCGGCCACCCGCTCGACCAGGTCGGCGGGCAGCGCGATGTCGGGGATGGCGGCGGCCAGCGTACGGGCGTGGCGCTCGCTGGCCAGCACCATGACGCCGGCGTAGACCGGCACGTCGACCGGGTTGGCCTCACGCCAGCGCACCTGCGCCTCGACCGAGAAGCTGACCTGCGAGAACAGGAAGTCGGCCGCGCGCTTCCAGGCGGGCAGCGGGCGCAGCCCGGCCGCCGCGCCGACGCGGAAGTCCGCCGAGAACCCCCTGGCCTCCTCGATCATCGTACGGACCGTCAGATCGCCCGTACGGTTGCCGCTAGCGGGCTTGTCGCCGTAGACGAACAGGAACCGGCCGACGCCGTAGGCCGCCGCCGTCAGCAGGTCGCGATGGAAGCCGAGCAGGTTGCGGTCGCGCGAGTTGAGACAGGCGATGCTGCGCCCGCCCATCGCCTCGACCTCGTGCGCCACGGCCACGCTCGACACGGTGGCCCGGCCGATGTGGTTGTCGGGGATGAGGAAGGAATGGGCGACCTGGCTGAGCGTGCCGATCTGGTGGCGTACGCGCTTGAGGTCGGGCTTGGTGGGAGGTTCGATCTCACATACCAGCTCGAAGGGCATGATCCAGACTTTAACGGGAGGCGGCCAGCGCCTCGATGCCGCGCAGCACGAGATCGACGCCGAAGGAGTCGTAGAAGGCCGGGTCGGCCCCCGCGACCAGCGGCGAGGCCATCTCCACCAGGTACGGGTACTTCTCGGCGGACAGCGACTGGAGACCGACCCGCTTGACCCTGACGATCTCCGCGATCTCCTCGCCGGTATGGCCGGCCAGGTGGTGGACGGGCGCGTCGGCGATGGCCAGGGCGCTCTGGAGCAGGTACTTGGTGATCAGGCAGCTCTCCTCGACGTCGAACCCGGCCGTACGGGTCAGGCCCAGCGCCTTGTCCCAGACGACCAGGAAGTTCGGGACGGAGATGGGGTCGATCTGCTCGATCACGTTCTTGGCGCAGGGATGGGTGCGCAGGGTCCTGATGAGGCCCTGGGTCAGGTCGCGCAACTGCTCCTGCCAGGGCCGCTCGTCGGCCGGCTCGGGCACGAAGCCGCCGATCAGGTGGTCGGCCATGCCTACCAGGAGCTGGTCCTTGTTCTTGAAGTGCCAGTAGAGGGCCATCGGCGTCACGCCCAGGTCGGTCGCGAGCCGCCGGATCGTCACGGCGTCGAGCCCTTCGCCGTCGCCGATCTCCAGAGCCCGCACGGCGATGGCCTGCGCGGTCAGTTTTCCCATCACGGTTGACAACTATACGTCGTACAGTTGAACTGTACGACGTACAAGTACGGCGTATAGGAGGCTGTGGCATGCGATGGTGGGCGCTGGGTGCCGTGACACTGGGCACTTTCATGACGTATCTCGACAACAACGTGGGCAATGTCGCACTGCCGACGATCCAGCGGGAGCTCGGGCTGACGATCTCCGGGCTGGAGTGGATCGTGAGCTCGTACATCCTGGTCTTCGCCGGGCTCATGCTGGTCGGCGGCCGGCTCGCGGACTTGTTCGGGGCCCGCCGGGTGTTCCTGGCCGGGCTCGCCGTCTTCACCGTGGCCTCGCTGGCCGCCGGACTGGCCACCTCGGGCGGCATGCTGATCGCGGCGCGGGCCGTCCAGGGCGTGGGGGCCGCGCTGCTCACGCCCACGTCGCTCACCCTGATCAGCCAGCTCTTCCCCGACCCCGGCGAGCGCGGCAGGGCCGTGGGCATCTGGAGCGCGTCCGGCGCGTTGTCCATGGCGCTCGGCCCGGCGACCGGCGGTTTCATCAGCGAGAACCTGCACTGGGGCTGGATCTACCTGATCAACGTGCCGATCGGGATCGCCACCTTCGGCCTGGCGCTCTGGGCGGTCCGGCCCGCGTTCACCCGCCTGCGGCACCGGCTCGACCTGCCCGGCCTGGCCACCTCGGCGCTCGCACTGGTCTCCCTCACGTACGCGCTCATCGAGGGCGACCGCGCCGGTTGGGCGTCGGCCGAGATCCTGGCCGCGTTCGGCCTCGCGGCGGCGGCCGCACTCGGGTTCGCGCTGGTCGAGACGCGGGCCGAGCGCCCGATGATCGACCTGTCGCTCTTCCGCTCCCGCGTGTTCAGCGGCGGCGCGCTCACCATGGGCATCTGGTCGTTCGGCGTGTTCGGCATCTACTTCTTCAGCGCCCTGTGGCTGCAGAACGTGCTCGGCTTCTCCCCCACCCAGGCCGGCCTGGCGTTCGTGCCGATGGCCCTGGTCATGGCGGTCGTCGCCATCCTGTCGCAGCGGATCTCCGCGCGGCTCGGCACCGGCCCGACGGTGGCGCTCGGCATGGCGCTCATGGGCGCGGCGATCTACCTGATCTCCGGCGTCGGGGCCGACGGCGACTACGCCGACGTCGCGCCCTGGTTCCTGCTCTACGGCCTCGGCGGCGGCATGCTGGTGCCGCTGACCTCGGCGATCCTCGGCGGCCTGCCCAAGGAGCGGACCGGCGTGGCCTCAGGCGTGCTGAACGTCTCGCGCGAGGTGTTCGGCCTGCTCGGCATCACCGTGCTCGGCGCGATCCTGAGCTCCAGCCAGAGCGGGAGCGACCAGCCCCCGCTGGTCGCCTTCCTCGACGCCTACCAGTTCACGCTGGTGATCGCCGCGGTGATCGTGCTGGCAGCCATCCCGCTCAGCCTGTACGCCCTGCGCCCCGCCCGGAGCCTGCCCGAGCAGGACGACCCTCAGGCCACCGCCTCCACCGCCTCCACCGTGGGCTCGTCGAACTGAGTGCGGTACAGCTCCTCGTAGCGCCCGCCCAGGGCCAGCAGCTCGGCGTGCGTGCCCCGCTCGGCCACGCGGCCGTCCTCGATCACCAGGATCTGGTCGGCCGCCCGGACGGTGGACAGCCGGTGCGCGATCACCACGGCGGTCCTGCCCTCCAGCGCCTCCCCCAGCGCCGCCTGCACGGCCGCCTCCGAGGTGGAGTCGAGCGCGGCGGTGGCCTCGTCCAGGATCACCACGCGCGGCCTGGCCAGCAGGAGCCGGGCGATCGTCAGGCGCTGGCGCTCGCCGCCGGACAGCCGGTAGCCGCGCTCGCCGACCACCGTGTCCAGCCCGTCGGCCAGCGACTCGACCAGCGTCCGCAGCCTGGCCCTGGTCAGGGCGTCCCAGATCTCCTCCTCGCTCGCCTCCGGCCTGGCCAGCAGCAGGTTCTCCCTGATCGTGTCGTGGAAGAGGTGGCCGTCCTGGGTGACCATGCCGAGGGTGTCGCGGATCGCGTCGAAGCTCAGGTCCCGTACGTCAACGCCGCCGAGGCGGACCGCGCCGGAGTCGACGTCGTACAGTCTGGGCAGGAGCTGGGCGATCGTGGACTTGCCCGCGCCCGACGAGCCCACCAGCGCCACCATCTGGCCCGGCAGGGCCGTGAACGAGACGCCGTGCAGCACCTCCTCGCCGCCCCGCGAGTCCAGCGTGGCGACCTCCTCCAGCGAGGCCAGCGACACCTTGTCGGCCGAGGGGTAGGCGAAGCGCACGTCGTCGAACTCGACCGCGATCGGGCCCTCGGGCACCTCGCGGGCGTCAGGGCGTTCCTGGATGAGCGGCTTGAGGTCGAGCACCTCGAAGACGCGCTCGAAGCTGACCAGGGCGCTCATCACGTCCACGCGGGCGCTGGCGAGGGCCGTCAGGGGCGCGTACAGGCGGGTCAGCAGGAGGGCCAGCGACACGACCGCGCCGGGTTCGAGCTGGTCGCGCAGGGCGTAGAAGCCGCCGAGGCCGTAGACCAGGGCCAGGGCGAGCGCCGAGACCAGGGTCAGGGCCGTGACGAACACCGACTGGTTCATGGCCGAACGCACGCCGATGTCGCGCACCCGCCGCGCCCGCGCGGAGAACTCGGCCGACTCGCGGGCCGGCCGGCCGAACAGCTTCACCAGCGTCGCGCCCGGCGCGGAGAACCGCTCGGTCATCTGGGTGCCCATGGCGGCGTTGTGGTCGGCGGCCTCGCGCCGCAGCCGCGCGATCCGGACGCCCATCCGGCGCGCGGGCAGGACGAAGACTGGCAGGAGCAGTAGCGCGAGCAGCGTGATCTGCCACGAGATGCCGATCATCACGGTGAGCGTCAGCACGAGCTGCACCAGGTTGCCCGCCACGCTGGACAGGGTGTCGGTGAAGGCCCGCTGCGCCCCGATCACGTCGTTGTTCAACCGGCTCACCAGCGCCCCGGTACGCGTCCGCATGAAGAACGCGACCGGCATCCGCTGCACATGGTCGAAGACGGCCGTACGCAGGTCGAGGATCAGTCCTTCGCCGATGGTGGCCGACTGCCAGCGGTTCACCAGGCCGAGCCCGACCTCGGCGAGGGCCAGGCCGGCGATCAGCAGCGCGACCCAGGCCACCACGCCGAACGGCTCACTGTTGAAGATCGCGTCGACCACCCGCCCCGCGAGCAGCGGCGACACCACGGCCAAGCCCGCCAGCACCACGCTGAGCAGCAGGAACAGCGTGATCCTGCGGCGGTGCGGGCGGGCGAACGCGCCGATACGCCGGAGCGTCGCCCGGTTCAGCGGGCGACGCTCGGGACGGTTGTTCATCGAATAAAGCTGATGCCAGGCGGTCACTTCCATGCTCATGGCATGGAGACTATTTCCTCAAGTTAACTTGAGGTCAACTGCCGATCTTCCTGCCCCTGCCGTGCCAGACCACCGCCACCGACGGGCGCGGCTGGTCGCCGTCGGGCCACCGGCTGGCCGGGCTGTCCGGGGTCGCGCCGTCGATCTCACCGGGGTGCTGCACGGCCACGAACACGCTCTTCTGGTCCGCGGTGACCAGCGGGCCGCAGGTCTCCGCGCCGAGCGGGACCGTGAGGAACTGCCGCAGGTGGCCGCGGTCGGAGCCGCGTACCGGCATGACGAACAGGCCGTCGTTGCTGCCGAGCTGGTTGCCGTCGGTGGAGATCCACAGGTTGCCGTCGGCGTCGAACGTCACGTTGTCCGGGCACGAGATCGGCGAGACCTTGCTCTTGTCGAAGCCCGCGAAGTAGGTCGTGGGGTCGTTCGGGTCGCCGCAGACGAGCGGGAGCGACCAGGCGAAGGTGGTCTCGCCGGCGTCGTCGCGCCGCTCGGTCACCTCCAGGATGTGGCCGTGCTTGTTGGACGGGCGCGGGTTAGCCTCGTCCACCTGGGCGGCGGTGCGGTTGGAGTTGTTGGTCAGAGCCACGTAGACGCCGCCGGTGACCGGGTTGCGCTCCATGTCCTCGGGACGGTCCATCTTGGTGGCGCCGACCTTGTCGGCCGCGGTACGGGTGTAGACCAGCACCTCGGCGGCGGTCATGCCGTCCACGTACGACCTGTCGCCCGACACCAGCGGGATCCACTGGCCCGAGCCGTCGAACTGCCCGTCGGCGGGCAGCCTGCCCGACCCGTCGATCTCGGCGGCCGGGCTGTCGCCGGTGAACTTGGCGACGTACAGGGTGCCCTCGTCCAGCAACGCGCGGTTGTGCCGGTCGAAGCCAGGGATGTACCGGTTCTTGGAGACGAACTTGTAGATGTACTCGAAGCGCGAGTCGTCACCCATGTAGACGACCAGGCGGCCGTCCCTGGCCAGGGTGGTGTTGGCGGCCTCGTGCTTGAACCTGCCGAGCGCGGTGCGCTTGATCGGCGTCGAGTCGGGGTCGAACGGGTCGATCTCCACGATCCACCCGAACCTGTTGGCCTCGTTCGGGTGCTTGGCCAGGTCGAAACGCTCCTCGATCCGGTCGAACCGGCGGCTGCTCGCCGGGGTGCCGGCCGTGATCGTGTACCGGGAGATGTACGGCCGCTGCGCCTCGGGCACCTTGTCGCCGTTGACGAAGTACTGGTCGAAGTTCTCCTCGGCGGTCAGGACCGTGCCCCACGGGGTGAAGCCGCCCGAGCAGTTGTTCAGCATGCCGACCGGCACCAGGCCCTTGGGGTCGGCGGCCGTCCTGAGCAGGGCGTGACCGGCGGCCGGGCCGCTGAAACGCATCGGCGTCTGGGCGGTGACGCGCCGGTTGTAGCGGCGGCGGCCCTTGGTGGTCAGCTTCCACTCGCCGGTGCCGCGCACCCGCTCGATCTCCACGACGGAGCCGCCGTACGCGGCCAGCGCGATCCTGATCTGCTCCTCGGTCGCGGCCGCGCCGCCGGTGTACCCGCGGAACATCAGGTTCTCGTCGGTGTACTCGTGGTTCACCCAGAGCAGGCCGCGGTTGTTGCCCATCGGGAAGAACGTCACGTAGTCGCAGTTGTAGCCGAACTGCTTGTTCTGGGCGTCGGCCGTCTGGTTGTCGAAGTCGAAGGCCGGCGCGTCGGGCAGCACCGGGTCACCCCAGCGCACGACCACGGAGGAGGCGTAGCCGTCGGGGATGCGCAGCGCGTCGTCCTTGTTGGGCGGCACGGGGGTGAAGGCGATCCCGCCGCGGCCGTGGAAACCCTCGTCGAGCGGCGCGGCGGCCGCCGCGGCCTGGGCCAGGGGCTCGTCGGCGAAGGCCGGCACCGCGCCCGCCACGCCCACGCCCGCCGCCAGCGCGCCGAGCGCGCCCGCGCGCAGCACGCCGCGGCGCGACAGCGCCTCCTTCACCACGTCGCCGAAATAGGCGTTGCCCGTCGTGTTGGCCACGTCGTGCGCGCACGCGTTCCCGCAGCGGAACTGACAGGTCAGCGCGGATCGGCCGCCTTTGTGCGGGGTGGAAAGCAGCGGCAGCAGCCGTCCCGCCTCAGGGTTCGCCACAGGTCCTCCAGATTTATGCGCAGTTGTACGGCGGGGACGTTACGGTCACCGGCGAAACCCGAGGTGAACGACGACCTCCGTCCCGGTGAACGCTTCCCGCGAGACAATGGGCCCGTGCCACCACGCAAGATGGACCCGGAGAAGTTGCGCGCGGCCGTCGACGGCCAGCTCGTCGCCCTCGACGAGCCGCCCTACGACGGCCCGGCCTCGGCCCTGCCCGACGCCCTGGTCGCGGCGGTGCTGACCGCCTACGACCGCGGGCTCGTCCCCGAGCGCGACGCGGCCAGGCAGGCGGTGCGCCACCTGCTGGAGAAACTGGCCGCCGCGGCGCCCGGCCGCACGGTCGAGGTGCGCGTGCCGCCGTACGCGGCCGTCCAGGCCATACCCGGCCCCCGCCACACCCGCGGCACGCCGCCGAACGTGGTGGAGACCGACGCCCGTACCTGGATGGAGCTGGCGCTCGGCCGGCTGACCTGGGACGAGGCCATGGCCAGGGGCTCGGTCGCGGCGAGCGGGTCCCGCGCCGACCTGTCAGCCCACCTGCCGCTCTAGTGACCCCTGCTCATCCAGGGGAACTTGCTCTCGAAGCACTGGTCGGCGAGCTGACCAGGAAGCTCGCCACACTCCTTGACCACCTTCCAGAACCAGATCGCGACGATCGCGAACAACACCAGCGAGAGCACGCTGATCACGATCCCGGCGATGGCGCGGCCCTTGCCCACCCGCTTGGCCAGGGCCACGCAGCCGAAGACGATCGACAGGATGGCTGTGAGCACGCCGGTGAAGCAGACGAACACCAGGAACGGGCTGGCCACGCCCAGCACCAGCGAGGCGGTGGCCAGGCCGCTGCCCGGGGGTGTGGGCGGCTGGGTGCCGTAGGGGCCGTACTGGCCGTATGGGGGGCCTCCCGGGGGGCCGTAGCCGGGCGGGCCGCCGTAGGGGCTGGACGGGGTGGTGCCGGGCACTGACGGGGTGGCGCTGGGGGCGGACGGCTCGCGGCCTCCCTCGTACGATCCCGCCGGGCCCTCGTAATGCCCGCCGGCCGCGCCCGTCCCCCCGTACGACGCCTCTCCCCCGTACGGCGCCCCAGGCCCACCCGCACCTCCACCGGGAGCACCTGCACCGGGCGCGCCTCCCGGGCCCGGCACGCCTGATCCGGCCGCCTCCCCGTGGGGCGTCTCCGACGGTGTCCCTCCCGGCCCGGCGCCCGGCTCCTGCGGCCCCGCGGCGGCGGCGTGGGGGCCGGTGACCGGGGGCTCGAAGGTGGGTACGTCGCCGTACTCGTAACGGGACGGCGCGGGCCGCCCCGGCTCCTCGTCGGGCTGCGTACCCCAGCCCGGGTAGGCCGGGGTCGCCCCAGGCCGCGGATAGACCTGCGTCGCCTCGGCATCCCCCCCGAACGGCCTCCGCGTCCCCGCGTCACCCTCGGTCGGACTCGGCGTCTCGGGGGAGGTGGGCAGGTCGGGGTGGTCAGGCTGGCCCGCCGGCCTGGGCTCGTGCGTCGGCGGCACGTCGGCCGGCGGCACCACGGGCGGCGCGGGCGCGATCGGCTCCTCGCCCTCCCGCTCGCCACCCCCAGGCTCCTCGAAGATCCACTCATTCTCGTCCCGCCCACCCCCGGCGGCCCCGGGAGCCCCCTCACCCTCAGCCCGCCCAGACGGACGCTCCCCGCCCCCCTCAGCATGCCGAGCACCGGCCTGAGCGCCAGGCTGAGCGCCTCCGGGCTCCGGCGGGCGGGCGTGGCTGCCGTGCGGCGCGCTCTCGCGCCCAGGCGCGCTCTCATGGCCGCTCTCATGGCCGGGCTCGTGGTCGGGCGTGGTCCACTCCTCCGGGGTCTCCCCTCCGCCGGTGGGCCCCGCGCCGGGCGGGCCACCGACGGCCCACTGCTCCGGACTCCACTCACCGCTCGTGGGCCCGCCCTCGTACGGTCCGCCCTCGTACGGTCCAGCTTCGTACGGCCTGCCCTCGTGCGGCCCAGCTTCGTGCGGCCCGCCCTCCGGAGGCTCCGCGCCGGTCGCCGGCCGATCCTCCTCGGCCGCGCCCTCCCGCCACCATTCGGGCGTGTGCTGCGGCGGCGTCTGCTCGGGCCGGCCCTCTCGGTCCTGGCCTTCGCGGTACGGGTCCTGCCCCTCGCGGGGCTCGTTGGGGTCCCCAGGTGTGGTCACGTCTGCGTCTCCCGACGGGTATGCATGCCGGATACTTCACCTTTTCGCGGAGGCCATCGGCAAAAGCGCACGACACGGTAAGACGGCCGCCATCCTTGGGTCACCATGCGCCAAAGCGGCAGGCGCTGGGCAAGATGAGTGCATGCTGGACGAGACCCTGACGTACGCCCTGATCAAGGTCGTGAAGGCCCACCGCAACCGAATGGCCGCCGCCCTGGTGCCGCTGGGCCTGCACGTGGGCCAGGAGTTGCTGCTCAACCAGCTCTGGCGGCAGGACGGCCTCACCCAGGGCGAGCTGATCTCCCGGCTGGGCGTCGAGCCGCCCACCGTCACCAAGACCCTCCAGCGCCTAGAACGTTCCGGCCTCGTCTACCGCTCCCCCGACCCCGAACGCCCCCGCGTGGCCCGCGTGCACCTGACCGAGGCCGGAAAGGCGCTGCGCGAGCCGGTCGAGGAGATCTGGACGAGAACGGACGAACAACTCCAGCGTGGCCTGAACGACACCGAACGCGACCTGCTCGCCCGCCTCGTCCGCGCGATGCCCCGCTGACCCGCGTCCAACACCAGGCAGATGCCCTCACATCAGCAGATGTCGCACCCGGGTGTGCAAGCACGGAAGCTCTCAACCTAAACTGAGGCATGTGCTGAAGGGCGACGGCCGGCTCGGCCATGACCTGGACCCCCACGACCGCGCACCCAAAGACGCCTGTGGCGTCTTCGGCGTCTGGGCTCCAGGCGAGGAAGTTTCCAAACTCACCTACTACGGGCTGTACGCGTTGCAGCACCGCGGCCAGGAGTCCGCGGGCATCGCGGTCAGCGAGGGCAGCCGCATCCTCGTCTACAAGGACATGGGCCTGGTGGCCCAGGTCTTCGACGAGTCGGTGCTCGGCACCCTCCGCGGCCACCTGGCCATCGGCCACTGCCGTTACTCCACCACCGGTTCCAGCGTGTGGGAGAACGCCCAGCCGACCCTCAGCTCCACCGAGGTCGGCGGGCTCGCGCTCGCGCACAACGGCAACCTGATCAACACGCCGGAGCTGGCCGAGCGCCTGGCCCCCGGCTCCACCAGGGCGACCACCGACACCGAGGTCCTCACCTCGCTGCTGGCCCAGGACCGCACGCGGTCCATCGAGGAGTCGGCCGCCGAGCTGCTGCCGCAGGTCAAGGGCGCCTACTCGCTGGTCTTCATGGACGAGACGACCCTCTACGCGGCCCGCGACCCGCAGGGCATCCGCCCGCTGGTGCTGGGCCGCCTGGAGCGCGGCTGGGTGGTGGCCTCGGAGACGGCGGCGCTCGACATCGTGGGCGCCACGTTCGTCCGCGAGATCGAGCCCGGCGAGCTGCTCACCATCGACGAGGACGGCGTCAGGTCGCGCCGCTTCGCGCTGGCCGAGCCCAAGGGCTGCCTGTTCGAGTACGTCTACCTCGCCCGCCCCGACACCACCATCGCGGGCCGCGGCGTGCAGGTCACCCGGGTCGAGGTCGGCCGCGTGCTGGCCCGCGAGCACCCGGTCGAGGCCGACCTGGTCATCCCCACGCCCGAGTCCGGCACCCCGGCCGCCGTCGGCTACGCCGAGGAGAGCGGCATCCCGTACGGCCAGGGCCTGGTGAAGAACTCCTACGTGGGCCGCACGTTCATCCAGCCCTCGCAGACCATCCGCCAGCTGGGCATCCGGCTCAAGCTCAACCCGCTGCGCGAGGTCGTCGAGGGCAAGCGCCTGGTGGTCGTCGACGACTCGATCGTGCGCGGCAACACCCAGCGCGCGATCGTGAAGATGTTGCGCGAGGCGGGGGCGCGCGAGGTGCACGTACGCATCTCCTCGCCGCCCGTGAGCTGGCCCTGCTTCTACGGCATCGACTTCGCGACCAGGGCCGAGCTGATCGCCGGTTCGCTGTCGGTCGAGGAGATCCGGGCCTCGCTGGGCGCCGACTCGCTGGGGTACATCTCCCTGGAGGGCCTGACCAAGGCCACCACCATCCCCGCCGAGCGCCTGTGCCGAGCCTGCTTCGACGGCTCGTACCCGATCCCGATCGACCAGGACAACGTGGGCAAGTTCGTGTTGGAGAGCAAAGCGTGAGCACATACGAGGCCGCCGGCGTCGACATCGAGGCGGGCGAGCGCGCCGTCACCCTGATGAAGGACAAGGTGGCGCGGGCCCGCCGGCCTGAAGTGGTCGACGACGCCAGCGGCTTCGCCGGGCTCTTCGACGCCTCGGCGCTGCTGCGTTACCGGCGTCCGCTGCTGGCCTCCTCCACCGACGGCGTGGGCACGAAGGTCATGATCGCCCAGCGCTACGGCAAGCACGACACGATCGGCATCGACCTGGTCGGCATGGTCCTCGACGACCTGGTGGTCTGCGGGGCCGAGCCGCTGTTCATGACCGACTACATCGCCGTGGGCAAGGTCGTTCCCGAGCGCGTCGCCGAGATCGTCGGCGGCGTGGCCGAGGGGTGCCGCCTGGCCGGGGCGGCGCTGGTCGGCGGCGAGACCGCCGAGCACCCCGGCGCCATGGGCCCCGACGAGTACGACCTGGCCGGCGCCGGCACCGGCGTGGTCGAGGCCGACGCCATGCTGGGCCCCGACCGGGTCAGGGAGGGCGACGTCGTCCTCGGGCTCGCCTCCTCCGGCGTCCACTCCAACGGCTACTCGCTGGTGCGTCACGTACTGCGTGAGGCGTCGTTGTCGCTCGACGCGGTGCTGCCCGAGCTGGGCCGCCCGCTCGGCGAGGAGCTGCTGGAGCCGACCCGCATCTACTCGCTCGACTGCCTCGAACTGGCCCGGAAGACCGAGGTGCACGCGTTCTCGCACATCACGGGCGGCGGGCTGGAGGCCAACCTGTCGCGGTCGCTCCCCGGTCACCTCGACGCGCTGCTCGACCGGTCCTCCTGGACCCCTCCCGCGATCTTCGGCGTGCTCGCCGGACACGGGCAGATCGCCCAGAAGGACATGGACCGTACGTTCAACCTGGGTGTGGGCATGGCGGCCGTGGTGGCTCCCGAGGCGGCCGACGAGGCCGTCCGGGTGCTCGGCGGGCGCGGGCTCGACGCCTGGGTGCTGGGCGAGATCGTCGCGGGCTCGGGCCAGGCCCGCTACCGCTGACCCGCGTTCACTCCGGCTTGTGCCGCCGGTAGTGGCGGGCCACGCGCACCCGGTTGCCGCACAGCTCGGGCGAGCACCAGCGGCGCCGGGGATGCGCGGGCAGGAAGATCATCCGGCATCCCGGGCCCTCGCAGGCCCGGATCCGGCCCGCCGCCGGATCGGTCAGCAGGTCGGCCGCGGCCTCGGCTAGCTGGGCGAGCAGCCGGGCCCGCCGGTCGCCGTCCCTGCGCGCGCCCTTGGTCAGGGCGCCGCCCGCGACGTCCAGACGCGCGTACGCGGGCGCGGCGCGCATCGCCACGTTGATCGCCTCGACCGTCTCCCGGGACGGCCCCTCGCCCCGGCGCACCGCGTCGACCGCCGCCTCCACGTGCGCCCGCAGGTCGCGCACCGCGCCGAGATCGTCCGCCGTGAACGGCCCCTCGGACGGGGTCAGCCGCCCCGCCTGACGATCGAGCCAGATCCCGAACCCCTCGGGCGTGTCAAGGGCGTCGAAGTCACGGGTACGGGTGTTCACCAGGTCCAGCGCGAGCGGCTCGCCGATCAGGAGCTCCATGACTCTAATGCTACATCGCCTACTTGACCCGTTAGAAGCGGGCTCGCTATAACTAATGCATCATTGAGCGAAAGAGGCATTAGATATAGAGATCCCGCAGATCCGCCACGGTTTCGTGGACGTCGACGGCGTACAGGTGTTCTACCGGGAGGCCGGCCCCCGGGACGGTTTGCCCGTACTGCTGCTGCACGGCTTCCCCTCGGCCTCGCACCAGTACCGGCGCCTGATGGACGCCCTGGGCGGCACCCCCTACCGCCTGATCGCGCCGGACTACCCCGGTTTCGGCCACACGCGGGCACCTGACGACTTCGTCTACTCCTTCGACCGCCTCGCGGACGTGGTCGAGGGTTTCGTGCAGCGGATCGGCCTTGAGCGGTTCGCCTGGTACGCCTTCGACTTCGGCGGCCCTGCCCGTCACCCGCGGCCAGTACGAGGGCGGCGCGTCGGACGTCTCAGCGGTCGCACCCGACGGATGGACCCTCGACCAGCACTTCCTCGACCTGCCCGGACGCCAGGAGGCCCAGCTCGCGCTCGCGCTGGACTACCGCTCCAACCTCGCGCACTACGCCGGCTGGCAGGCATGGCTGCGCGACCACCGGCCGCCCACGCTGATCGTGTGGGGACGTGAGGACGCCTTCTTCCCGGAGGCGGGCGCGCACGCCTACCTGCGGGACCTGCCGGACGCCGAGCTGCACGTGCTCGACACCGGGCACTTCGCGCTTGAGGACAAGCTCCCCGAGATCGCACCGCTGATCGCGGACTTCCTCGACCGCACGCAAGCGTGACGAAGGCCCCACGGTTGCCCGTGGGGCCCGACGATCATGAACGAGGATCCGGCAGGACGCCGGACCCTCGGCCACGTCACTCTGAAGAACGGCTATCGGCGGCCGGATGGACGGCCGTCGTCGTCGTCTCCGGAGCCATAGTCATCGGCGTAATCGGCATAGCGATCCGCCAGCTCATCGTTGAGGTCGTCGGCGTCGTCATTGCTGGAGTCGCCGACCCCGAGTTCGTCGCGAAGACGGTCAAGATCCGTGCCACCGCTGTTGTACTTCAGCTGGCGAGCAACCTTGACCTGCTTGGCCTTTGCTCGGCCGCGCCCCATTGGCTCGACCCCCTCGTGTGGGGTCGTCCCCGACCCCTCGTCGCTAACGCACCACACACTGACGCCGCCTGACTTTGGACGTCAGCCTATCGTTCGCCTATTACCGTACCTGTTTTGTGCCCAGCTCGGTACGTCGTATGGGCGTGGGGCGTCAGTGGCCCAGCCAAATGGCCCTTATACGCCCGACTTCCGACATTCTGCGCTCGGCTAGCCTATCCGCTGCCGCGGCCGGCGGAACGCCCTCGTCGGACGCGATCCCGAAGATCTTCAGAGTCGTGTCGTAGATCTGGGCCGCCTTCGCCCTGGCGCGTTCCATACTGAACCCCTCGATCTCGTCGGCGACCTGGATGACGCCGCCGGAGTTCACCACGTAGTCGGGCGCGTACAGGATCCCGCGGTCGGCCAGTTGCTTCTCGACCCCGGGGTGCGCGAGCTGGTTGTTGGCCGCGCCGCACACGATCCTGGCCCGCAGACCGGCCACCGTGGTGTCGTCGAGCGCGCCGCCCAGCGCGCAGGGCGCGAAGACGTCGATGTCGGACGTCGTGAGCGCCTGGGCGTCGGCGACCACCTCGACCTCCGGATGCCTCTGGCGCACCCGTTCGATCGCCCTCGGGTCGACGTCGCAGATCACCACCTCGGCGCCGGCCTCGCGCAGCCCGTTGACCAGGCGGTGGCCCACCTTCCCGACCCCCTCGACACCGACCCGCCGGCCGTGCAGCGACGGGGTGCCGAACACGCGTTCGGCCGAGGCGCGCATGCCCTGGAAGACGCCGAACGAGGTGAGGACGGAGGAGTCGCCGGCGCCGCCGTGGGCCAGGGTGCGGCCGGTGACGTGGCGGGACTCCCGCGCGACGACGTCCATGTCCTCGCTGTAGGTGCCGACGTCGCAGGCGGTGATGTAGCGCCCCCCGAGCGACTCGACGAACCTGCCGTAGGCGCGCAGCAGCGCCTCGCTCTTGAGCCGCGCCGGGTCGCCGATGATGACGGCCTTGCCGCCGCCGAGGTCGAGCCCGGCCAGCGCGTTCTTGTAGGACATGCCCCTGGCCAGGTTGAGCACGTCGGCCAGGGCCGCCTGCTCGTTCTCGTACGGGTAGAACCTGGTGCCGCCCAGCGCGGGGCCGAGTGCCGTGTTGTGGACGGCGATGATGGCACGCAGGCCGCTCTGCTCGTCGGCGCAGAAGACGACCTGCTCGTGGACGTCCTTGTGGGACGTGCCGAAGACGTCGGTCACGGTAGTGACTCCCTGTCCGGTCCACCGCTTCTTTGCGGCGGAGATCACTCTCAGAGTAGTAAGCCTCAACGGTGCACGCAGGTGCTCTTCGTGACACGATGCCTCCGTGCTGCCCTATGCCGCCTACCTCCGCGTCTATGAGCCACTGACCGCGTTCGCCGAGTCCGAGCGCAAGCTGTGGGCCGATTACGCCGACTCACGCGACCGTCCGCGCCGGGCGAACGCGCTCAATGCGGAGCACGGTGAGTCGGTCATGCGACTGCTCGGCATGCCCCCTCAACCCGTTCCCGCTCAGGAGAGCCCCAACGCCTATCTGCGGCGTGTTGAGGACCGTTTGTACGTTTGCCCTTGGCAGACCCGGTTGCGCTCGTGGCTGGCGTTCTCACGGCTTCGTGGCGCCACTCCGGTGAAGCTGATGGACCGGCTCGTGCCGAAAGCCATCGCGGAGCAGACGGCCGACGACTTCGACCGGTTCAAGCGGCAGGCCGGTTCGTCCGCCTTGCGTACGCACATTCGCACCACGGCGTGGCATGTGCCGCCATCGTGGTTCGTGCCGTTTGATGGGAACGAGCGCTGGCTGGTGCTCGGCTCCTCCACCCCGGGACAGGACGTGACGACCGCTACGGGCCGTAACCTCATCTACGTCACCTCCATGGCACAGGCCAGGAGGCGGGCCGCCCGCGCCCTCAACGTGCTGCGCAGGCATCTCGGCGACGTGTCGTCCAACTTCGACGTGGAGGACATCGCGCGGTGGCTGGAGGAGTTCCACCCGCACTCGCTGGTGGAGCTCGACTACGGCGGCCTGGTCCACCTGATGAACGACGACGCCTTGCAGGCCGACCAGTCGGTTGCTGAGCTTTCGGCCGCTTTGACCGGTCTGGACACGGGTCAAGAAGAACTTGCCTATGCCATGTACCAGCGCGTCATCCTTCGGTGGAAGTCAATGCAACAGCTGGAATCTGCCAACTGAGCCCCAAAACAACCGTCTGACCTGCATGAGTAGGTCACGTCTCCCGGCTGCTCTCTTCTGCGAACTGAGTAGTTTGCCGTTTTCACTGCGATACCACGAACCGTGTCGCTAGAATCACCGAGCGTGACATCGCCACGGGGGCGGGCAGTTGGGTCAAAGAAGGGCTCGCCAATCGCTCTGCGTGGCGGTATGGTCACATCGGGTGATGCCGCATATGGCTCAGAAAAGCCGCACGCTCTGTGCCATAGGGGGACATCCGTGACACGCGCAAAAGCAGTCACAGGATCGCTAAGCCGGTCCACACGGAGGAGAGGCCGCACAAATGTCAGCTCGTACACCCGAGGCCGAGCCGCTGCTCACGCCCGCTGAGGTCGCGACCATGTTCAGGGTCGACCCCAAGACCGTTACGCGGTGGGCCAAGGCGGGCAAGTTGACGTCGATTCGTACCCTCGGTGGTCATCGGCGTTACCGGGAGACCGAGGTTCGCGCACTGCTGGCGGGCATTCCGCAGCAGCGTTCCGAGTAGTCGAGAGGGTCGTCACGAACCTCAGGGGGGTTGAGGGTGGACCAGGTACGCTTGCCCGGTCCACCGACGTGACGTCGCACGGGGAAGTTGGCGTCGCCCGCCCGGCGCCACTCTTCCCCCGCTATGCCAGCTGCTCCCTGGTGAGAAGTTCGAGCAGCCGGCCGACGTCGCCGTCGTAGGCGGCGGCGACGCCCAGCAGCGCCACCATGTGATCGACGAGCATCTTCTCCAGCGTCGGCCGCTCGACGTCGCGGTGTTCCAGCCAGTCGAGGCCGGCCGTCTCCACGGAGGCGATCCACGAGCGCAGCGTGGTGCGCAACACCGGGCTCGGCTCGTCGACGCGCATCTGCTTCTGGATGAGGCGGAACAGCCTCCGGCGCACGCCGTCGACGATCTCCCCCACCTCGCCCGCCCGGTTGGCGGGCCCTCCGCGCAGCAGCGCGGCGAAGCCGGCGGCGTGCTCCTCGACGAAGTCGAAGTAACGCCCGAGGCCCGCGGCCAGCTCGTCGAGCGGCCTGCCGCCCCCGGTCGGCCGCAGCCGCGACTCCAGTTGCTCGGCCGCGCTCTTCAGCGCCGCCACGTAGAGCTCCTGCTTGCCGCCGAAGTAGTGGTAGACGAGCGCCCGTGAGGCGCCGGCCGCCGAGGCGACGTCGTCGATCGAGACGTCCTCGGCGTCACGGGTGCTGAACAGCTCCAGCGCAGCCGCCATGAGCTCTTCGCGACGGCGGTCCACACTCAGCCTTCGGCGTGCGGGGCGTGCCGTCTCGGCTGACTTCCCGGGTGTCACACCAGCACAGTATCCGACGCCGTGCCCAATAGCGGACGTGTGGCGAATGGGTCAATATCAGGCTTCCCTAACCCGAAGCCGTACCCTGCGGCTTGCTCGATCGTTTGGTGAGACAGGTGCCCATATCCGCATCGCGGGGGAGACACATGTCAGGACCGCCCGTCAACACTTCAACCATCGCCGAGCTCCGCGAGGTAGATCCATTGCCTCGGCCACGACCCACCATCCGCAACGTCGCCGAGCGAGCCGGCGTCTCCAAGTCGCTGGTCTCACTCGTGCTGCGCGGATCCCCGCACGTGAGTGAGCATCGGCGGCAGGCAGTACTCCAGGCGGCACGCGAGCTCGGCTACCGGCCGAACGCGGTCGCGCGCAGCCTGGTGGAAGGTCGTACGCATCTGGTCGGCGCGCTCGTCGCCGATCTGCACAACCCGTTCTACGCCGAGTTCCTCGACGGCCTGCAGGAGAGCCTGCACGGCGACGGGCTGCGCATGCTGATCGGGAACAGCCAGTGGGACCCGGCGTTCGAGGACGAGGCCGTCGAGGCCTTCCTGGAGCTGCGGGTCGACGGGCTGGTGCTCTTAGGCATCGCACCGACCAGCGAGACGCTGATCGAGGCGACCGCCTACACCCCGACCGTCGTCGTAGGGGAACGTGACATCGAGCTCGACGGCGTCGACATCGTGGTCGACGACGACCAGCTCGGCGCCCGTCTGGCCATCGACCACCTGGTGAACCTCGGGCACAAGCGGATCGCGCACATCGAGGGCCCCCGGTCCTCGCGCTGCGAGGGGTACCTCGTGGCGATGCGGCGGCATTCGCTGGCGCCGTACATCATGGTCGAGGCCGCGGACGCGAACGAGGAGAGCGGCCGGGAGGCGGCGATCGCGCTGCTGACCCGCGACCCGCGGCCGACGGCCGTGTTCGCGGCGAACGACGTGGTCGCGCTCGGCGTGCTGGCGGCCGCGGCCGAGCTGGGGCTGCGGGTGCCGGACGACCTGTCCGTGGTCGGCTACGACAACACACACCTGTCGGCCTCCAGGCACATCTCGCTCACCTCGGTCGACCAGCCGCGCCGCGCCATGGGCAGGTCGGCGGCGGCGCTGCTGAGCGACAGGATCGGCGAGCCGGCCAAGGGCGCCCGGCTGCGCGAGATCCAGCCCGAACTGATCGTGCGTCGCAGCACGGGACCCGCCTGAGGGGAAAGCAGCACGGGACCTGCCTGAGGGGAAATCTGCCGGTTGCGCTGCCGTTGCGGGCCTTCGTCGGGCGCCGCAATGGCACGGCGGGCCAATGTGCAGGTCTCTCGTCGGCAAGCCCGCCCAAAGCCTGGGTCAAGCCGTACGGCAGCGTCGCCGCACGGCGGTTTACTCGACAGGGTCATGCTAATTGTGGCCGAATCTGGTTCGGTCACGATCTGATCCGGGGGACAGTCATGCGTGATCCAGAACTGGTGTCCTGCGCCCAGCGCGCGGCGGCCGAGCTCGAACGCGCCTGGGGGCACTGGCGGGCGGGCAGGGGGCGGGGCACCGACGTCGGCGCCGAGTCCGTCGCCAGCTACGTGGCGCACTCCCTCGACCACCCGTGGGGCCGCCCCCGCGTCGTCCTCGGCCTCGACGCCGAGGACGCGCGGGAGCTGGCCGCCCTGCTGGAAAGGCAGGAGGTCGGCGAGCACGTCTGGTGAGGCGACGACCGACGCGCAGGATTCCTGGTCATACCGGCCTGAACGCGTGGCTTCACGTAAGTTGGAGCGCATGCGTGCTCTACCAGCCACCGTCCTCGCCGTCTGCGGCCTGATCGCCTCCGCGTGCGGCGGCACCGAGCCCGGTGGCGCCGCGGCAGGTCAGGCCGCCTCCTCCGCCCAGGGGACCGGCAAGGCGTCCGTCCAGGACGGGCCGACGGAGACGGCCACGGCGCGGCAGGCGCCGCCCGGGGCCAAACCGCTCGCCGGCAAGGTCATCGTCATCGACCCCGGGCACAACGGCGGCAACTACCGCCATCCGGCCGAGATCAACCGCAAGGTCAACGTGCTGACCCAGATGAAGGCCTGCGACACGACCGGCACGGCCACGAAGAGCGGTTACAGCGAGGCCGCCTTCACCTGGGACGTCTCCAACCGCATGGTGAAGATCCTCGAGCAGCGCGGCGCGACCGTCAAGCTGACCAGGTCGAACAACGACAGCGTCGGCCCGTGCATCGACAAGCGGGCCGCGATCGGCAACAAGGCCCATGCCGACGTCGCGATCTCGGTCCACGGCGACGGCTCGGACAACCCCTCGCACCGGGGGTTCCATGTGATCATCCCGAAGAAGATCAACGGGCCGGTCGACAAGGTCGTGGGCGCCTCGACCAAGCTGGGGATCGACGTGCGCGACGCCTACCTCAAGGGCACCGGCATCCCCTACTCCAACTACGTCGGCACCAAGGCACTGAACTTCCGCAACGACATCGGTGGGCTCAACCTCTCGACCGTGCCGAAGGTCCTCGTCGAGTGCGGCAACATGCGCAACGCCATCGACGCGGCCAAGTTCCAGGACCCGAAGTTCAGGCAGCGGATCGCCTTGGCACTCGCGAACGGGATGCAGCACTATCTCGAAGCATGATTCCTCGCCCAGAGCTGCTCAGTGATCTTTCCGGCTCCTTCGAGCTGACCTCGGGCGCGACCGTCGCCGGTCCGTTCGCGGACGCGGTACGTCGCGCACTCCCCCTTCTCGACCTGCGCCCGGGAGACTCCGGCGAGATCGAGGTACGCCAGGATCCCGCGCTCGGCGAGGAGTCCTACCGGCTGGCCACCGGCTCGCGCGGCGTGGAGATCGTCGCCGGCGGGGCGGCGGGCGCGTTCTACGCGGCGCAGTCGTTGCACCAGTTGTTGCCGGACGCCTCCTACCGCTTCTCGGACAGGGCGTCGTGGCGGGTGCCCGGGGTGCGGATCGAGGACTCGCCGCGGTTCGCCTGGCGCGGGCTGCACCTCGACGTTGCGCGGCATTTCTCCACCAAGCGGGAGGTGCTCCGGCTGATCGACCTGATGGCCGCGCACAAGCTGAACCGGCTGCACCTCCACCTGGTGGACGACCAGGGGTGGCGGGTGGAGAGCAAGGCGTACCCGCTGTTGCAGGAGGTCTCATCGCACCGGCCGCGGACGGCCGTCAACTACTACCGGGAGCCGGAGGCGTACGAGGACATCCCGCACGGCGGCTACTACTCGCTGGACGACCTGGCCGAGATCGGGGCGTACGCGCGGTCCAGGTTCGTCACGGTGGTGCCCGAGATCGACGTGCCGGGGCACGCCTCGGCGATCCTGGCCGCCTATCCCGAGCTCGGCGCGACCGGCGAGCGCTACGACGTGCTCGACCGGTGGGGCATCTCGCCGGCGATCCTGTCGCCGCTGCCGCCGACGATCGAGTTCCTGACCACGGTCTTCGACGAGATCATCGGGGCGCTGGGCGAGGTGCCCTTCTTCCACATCGGCGGGGACGAGGTCGTGCTCGACCACTGGGCGGAGTCGGCGGAGATCACGGCCTACCGCGACTCGCTGGAGCTGGCCACGAGCCCGGACCTCCAGGCGTGGTTCCTGCGCGCGCTGGCCGACGCCCTCGCCGAGCGCGGCGCCCGTACGGTGGTGTGGGACGAGGCGTTCGTCGCCGGCGGGCTGCGCCAGGACACGGTGGTCATGCCGTGGCGCGGCATGGGCGTGGGACGGCGGGCCGCCGCTGCGGGGCACGACGTGGTGGCCACGCCGGTGTTCCCGCTCTACTTCGACTACGCCGAGGCGGCCTCGGCCGACGAACCGATGGCCATCGGCGACACCACCACGATGGCGGACGTGGCCGCGTTCGACCCGGCCCCGGCCGACTGGACGGAGGAGGAGCGGGCCCGCGTGATGGGCGTGCAGGCGCAGCTCTGGACCGAGCGCGTGCCCGACCCGCGGACGGTCGACTACCGGCTGTGGCCGCGCTCGTGCGCGCTGGCCGAGGTGGCGTGGGCCGGCTCGGGCGGCGACGGGTTCGACGAGCGGCTGCGCGAGCACCTCGGGCGGCTGGACGCGATGGGCGTGGAGTACCGGCCGCCGGCGGGTCCGCGTCCGTGGCAGCGGCGGCGTCCGCACCGGCCGAGCGGGGTGAAGGTCACCGACGTGATGGCGCGGATCGACGGCATGACGCACGACGCGGAGTCGACCCGGCCGAGCGTCTGACCGCCGGTCACATCGGCGCGGGACGGTCGTTGAGGATTCGCTGGAACAGGGTGTGGTCCTGCCATTGGCCGTCGATGCAGACGGCGCGGGGGGCCATGCCGTACTCCTCGAAGCCCGTCCTGCGCAGGACCGCCTGCGAGGTCGTGTTGTGCAGGAGGGTGCCCGCCTCGACCCGGTGGAGGGCGAGGTCCTCGTCGGCGGCCCGGCACGCCTCCAGCACGGCCTTGGTGGCCAGGCCCCGCCCGTTGTACTCGGCGTCCACCCAGTAGCCCAGCGACGCGCTCTGGGCGGCGCCCCGGATGATGCTGTTCAGGTTCATCCGGCCCACCAGCCGGTCGCCGTCCATGAGCACCCACGGCATCACGAACCCGGCCGCACGGTCCTCGGCCAGTCTTTCGAGGCGTGCGGCCTGGCCGGCGACGGTGAAGAAGTCGTCCGGCCGGCGGGGCTCCCAGGGGCGCAGGAAGTCGCGGTTGCGCCGGTAGGCGTCGGCCAGCGCGTGCGCGTCGGACTTGGCTATCGCCCGCATGACGACGTCATCGGTGAGTTTCACCGGGGAATTGATCATGCGTCCCACGATAGGGGGGAGCCCCTACGCCGTGCGGCCGATCGCCTCGGTGACGGAGGACAGGCCGTGGCGGCGTACGCGGCGGGCGAGCTGGCGGTGGATGCGGGCGGCCCACAGCGGGCCGCCGTAGATCCAGCCGGTGTAGCCCTGGACCAGGGTGGCTCCGGCCAGCAGGCGCTCCCAGACGTCGTCGACGTCCTCGACGCCGCCCACGGAGACCAGGGTGAGGCGGTCGCCGACCTTGGCGCGCAGCCGGCGCAGCACCTCCAGCGAGCGCCGCTTGAGCGGGCGACCGGACAGGCCGCCGGTCTCGCCGCCGTGCCTGATGGTGGTGTTGGTCGCGATGATGCCGTCGAGGCCCAGCTCCACGGCCAGCTCGGCGACGGCGTCGACGTCCTCGTCGGCCAGGTCGGGGGCGATCTTCACCAGCAGCGGCGTACGGCGCGGCGTCGCGTCGGCGACCTCCTTGACCGCGCTCAGCAGCGGGCGCAGCAGCTCGACCGCCTGGAGGTTGCGCAGGCCGGGCGTGTTGGGCGAGCTGACGTTGACCACCAGGTAGTCGGCCAGCGGGGCCAGCTCCCTGGCGCCGGCCACGTAGTCGGCCACCGCCTCGGACTCCGGCACCACCTTGGTCTTGCCGATGTTCACCCCGACCACGACGGGCACCCCGCGGGTGCGGCGCAGCCTGCGGGCGGCGGCGCGGGCGCCGTCGTTGTTGAAGCCCATCCGGTTGATCACCGCCCGCTCCCCCACCAGCCGGAACAGGCGCGGGCGCGGGTTGCCGGGCTGGGCGTGCGCGGTGACGGTGCCGACCTCGACGTGGCCGAAGCCGAGCGCGGCGACCGCCTCGGCGCAGGCGGCGTCCTTGTCGAACCCGGCGGCCAGGCCGAACGGACCGGGGAAGTGCACGCCGAACGCGGTCACCCGCAGGACCGGGTCGTGCGGGGCGAACGCTCGGTGGAGCAGCCGCTTGAGCAGGGGCAGCCGGGCGAGCACGGCGAGGCCACTGACGGTGAGACGGTGCACGGCCTCGGCGTCGAAACGCCGCAAGACCTGCGTGAACACGAGGCGATACATCACGGGTCAGGCTACCAACCCGGCCTCGTGGGCGATGATCGCGGCCTGGACGCGGTTGCGCACGTCGAGCCGGGTCAGGATCGTGCTCACGTACGCCTTCACCGTGCCCTCCACGATGTGCAGCCGCCGGGCGATCTCCGCGTTGGACAGGCCCGCGCCGAGCAGGGCGAGGACCTCGCGCTCGCGGTCGGTGAGCCCGGCGACGCGGTCACGGGCCTGGGCCTCGCGGCTCATCCGGCCGCCCGCGAGCTGGGTGATCACCCGCTGGGCCACCTTGGGCGACAGGTACGCCGCCCCGTCGGCGACCGCGTGGATCCCGGCGATCAGCTCGCGCGGGTCGCCGGACTTGAGCAGGAACCCGCTCGCCCCGACCTCCAGCGCTCTGGCGATGTAGTCGTCCTCGCCGAACGTGGTCAACATCACCACGGCCGTGGCGGGCGCCACGCGGCGCAGCTCGGCCGCCGCGGCCAGGCCGTCGAGCCGCGGCATGCGGATGTCGAGCAATGCGACGTCAGGGCGGTGGGCGAGGGCCAGATCGACGGCCTGGCGGCCGTCGCCGGCCTCGGCGACCACCTCCAGGGACGGGTCGGAGTCGAGGATCGCCTTGACCCCGGCCCGGATCATGGCCTCGTCGTCGGCGAGAAGTACGCGAATCACGCCCTCTATATTGCCGACATGGCACAAGTGAAGATTTACGGGCGGCGCGACGTGTGGGGCGGACGGCAGCGGGAGATCTCCGATCTGCTGCAGTCGTGCCTGGTGAGCGCGTGGGGCGTGCCCGAGGAGAAGCGGTTCCACCGGTTCCTGCTGCTGGACGCCGACGACTTCGTCTGCCCCGGGCGGAGCGAGAACTACCTGATCGTCGAAGTCGTGTGTTTCACGGGACGCAGTGACGACGCCAAGCGCGCGCTGATCCGGGCGATCTACGAGAAGTCGGATCTCGACCCCGAGGACGTGGAGATCACGATCATCGAGATGCCCAAGGTGAACTGGGGGATCCGCGGGGTTCCGGCCGACGAGCTGACGCTGTCGTACAAGGTGGAGGTCTAGCGTCAAGGGTGGCTTGGGGTGGGCGGTATGGTCCGAGTCATGAGCACTCACTATGACGTCGTCGTTCTCGGCGCGGGTCCCGGAGGATATACGGCCGCCGTCCGCGCCGCCCAGCTCGGGCTGCGTACCGCGGTCGTCGAGGAGAAGTACTGGGGTGGCGTCTGCCTGAACGTGGGCTGCATCCCGTCCAAGGCGCTGCTGCGCAACGCCGAGCTGGCCCACATCTTCCACAACGAGGCGAAGACGTTCGGGATCAGCGGTGAGGTCACCTTCGATTACGGCGCGGCCTTCCAGCGCAGCCGCAAGGTGGCCGACGGCCGGGTCAAGGGCGTTCACTACCTGATGAAGAAGAACGCCATCACCGAGTACGACGGGCGCGGCACGTTCCTCGACGCCAACACCCTCCAGGTGAACGGCGAGACGATCACTTTCTCCCACTGCATCATCGCGGCCGGGGCCACCACCAGGCTCATCCCGGGCACGCAGCTTTCGGAGCGAGTGGTGACGTACGAGGAGCAGATCCTCACGGAGGACCTGCCGCGCAGCATCATCATCGCGGGCGCGGGCGCCATCGGCGTGGAGTTCGCCTACGTGCTGCACAACTACGGCGTCAAGGTGACGATCGTGGAGTTCCTCGACCGGGTCGTGCCGCTGGAGGACGAAGAGGTCTCGGCCGAGCTGGCCAAGCGTTACAAGCGGCTCGGCATCGAGGTCCTGACCTCGACCCGCGTGAACGGCATCGAGGACACCGGCGCCTCGGTCAAGGTCACCGTCACCCGCGACGGCCAGACCCAGGTGCTCGAGGCCGACAAGGTCATGCAGGCCATCGGGTTCCAGCCGCGCGTCGACGGCTACGGCCTGGAGAAGACCGGCGTGCAGCTCACCGAGCGCGGCGCGATCGCCCTCGACGGCCGCTGCCGGACGAACGTGCCGAACATCTTCGCGATCGGTGACGTCACTGCCAAGCTCATGCTGGCCCACGCCGCCGAGTCGATGGGCATCATCGCCGCCGAGACCATCGGCAACGCCGAGACGATGGAGCTCGACTACGTGATGATCCCGCGGGCCACGTACTGCCAGCCGCAGGTGGCCAGCTTCGGCTACACCGAGGCGCAGGCCCGCGACCTGGGCTACGACGTCAAGGTGGCCAAGTTCCCGTTCACGGCCAACGGCAAGGCGCACGGCCTGGGCGACACGGCCGGGTTCGTCAAGATCGTCAGTGACAACACGCACGGCGAGCTGCTCGGCGCCCACCTGATCGGCCCCGAGGTCACCGAGCTGCTGCCCGAGCTCACGCTGGCCCAGCAGTGGGACCTCACCGTGCACGAGGTCGCGCGCAACGTGCACGCGCACCCGACGCTCGGCGAAGCGGTCAAGGAGGCGATCCACGGCCTCGCGGGCCACATGATCAACATGTGACCCGCCGCGGGATGCGCATCCCGGTGCCCGTCCATCGGGATGCATCCGGCCGGTCCGGCCTCGTCAGCTCCAGACGTACAGGGCCACGCCCAGCAGCGCCACGGCCAGCGCCGAGGCCCATCCGCGCAGGGTGTTCCAGCGGGTCCAGCGTGGCGCGTACGCGCTCCAGGCCAGCTCGCCCGCGTCGAGGGCGTTGTTCATCGGCACGTTGATCGCGGCCGTGACGGCGAACGAGCCGAGGATGTAGGCCACGGCCGCCGCGAACGCGAGGACCGCGGGCCCGGTGGCCCCGGTGACCAGCAGGAACACACCGGCGAGCAGCGAGGCCACGGGCGCCAGCGTGAACGTCGACAAGAACGCCGGGTTCAGGATCTTCCTGTTGGCGCTGCGCATGGCCGCCGCCGCGGCCTCCTCCCCCACCGCGTCGAGGCCGGGCATCACCGAGGTGGAGAAGGCGAAGAACACGCCCGCCATCAGCCCGTTCAGGACCAGGGCGAGCACCGAGAAGACGACTGCGACTACGCTCACGCCCCCTATGATCCCGTAAGTCCGGATCGCAATGAGCGTCAAGCCTTCTGCCGCGCCCGCCCGGGATTCTCATTGAAGTTTCATATATTCCTGAGGTGTCTCTGAGACCGCGGGCACAGCGTGGTGCCCGTGCCTTCAACGAACGCGCAAAACCGCACCGCACGGTTCAGCGCCGTCACGGTACGCCTGGGGCTCTTCGCGCTGGTCGCGCTGGGCATCCTGGGCGCCGCCCTGGAGCTGGCCTTCGAACGCCACTGGCAGACCTGGCAGCAGTTCATCCCCTGGGTGGCGCTGCTGGCACTGGCGGCCGCGCTCGTGCTGCTCGCCCTGGACGCCTCCCGGCTCACGCTCAAGACGGTCCGCGGGATCGCGCTGGTCGTGCTGCTCGCCTCCGCCTACGGCGTGTACGCGCACATCGCGGCCAACCACGACATGGGCGCCTTCGACCCGCGCTACGCCGACACCTGGGAAACCCTCTCGCCCCTCACCCAATGGTGGTACGCGCTGACCAAGTCGGTCGGCCCGGCCCCGCCGCTCGCGCCCGGCATGCTCGCCCAGAGCGCGCTGCTCCTCCTGCTGACCTCCCTGGCCCCCGCCAGGGCCAAGGAGAACGCCTGACCAGCCGCCTGATCAACCGCCTGATCAACCACCGCAGGCCGCCCGTACGTCGGCCAGGAGCCGTTCGGCGGCGGCCACCGTACGGGTGATCTCGTCCCGGGTGCCGCCGACGGACGCGAGCAGCGCCTGGGCCCGTTCGGCGAACCCGTCCGGCGCCGAGGGCAGCCGGCCGGTGGCGGCGACCATGCCCTTCTCGTTGATCAGCCAGGCTCCGTCGGCCGCGTGCAGGGCGTGGCAGGCGACGCCGATCGCGCGGAACAGCGCGCCGGCCGCGTAGACGGGGTCCTCGCCGGAGGCGCCGTACCCGGCGGTCATCAGCGAGAAGCCGGCCTCCCACAGGCCCTGGACCAGGGCCTCGCGCAGCGCGGGCGGGTATTCGGCGGTCTCGGCGCGCAGGGCCGCCAGCTCGCCGGAGCCGTCGGCCAGCACCTTGCACAGCGCCACCTCGCCGGCGTAGGCGTGGGAGTAGAAGCCCAGCGGGTGGCCCGGCTGGGTGCCGATCTCGTAGCGTCCGGCGCGGCAGTCGTGCCAGACGCGGTGGACGCGGTCGAGGTCGCGGTAGATCCAGTCGACCCGCCGGCCGTCCACGGTGAGCCAGCCGCCGCCGTCGACCCACGGGCCCCAGCCGCCGGGCTCGGTCACCTCGGTCGGCTCGCCCGTCATCTCCTGGGCCAGCGCGCGCAGGTCGCCGACGGCGAGCGGGCCCCGGGGGTACAGGCCGAGGTCGTAGTCGGAGTCGGGCCGATGGGTGCCGCGCGCCCGGCTTCCGCCGAGGACGACGGCCACCACCCCGGGCACCTCGGCCAGCCGTCCGGCGATCTCCCGCAGCCGCTCGTCACGCATCTGCGGCCCTCTTCACGTACGGCCCCAAGGCCGCCTCGCCGAGCTCAAGTCGTATCCGGGCAACCATCCGGCCACCCTACCGATGAACGGCCGCCAACCTCATCTTGCATATTTCTGAACTACTCCGACATTTTTCGCGTCACACTCATGCACCGCCCAGGTGTGTGACCCGCGAGACTGGAGAGACCGAAGTGGCTTTAGGCCGGAAACTCGTGACCATGGTCGTGCTGGCGGCCGCCGTGCTCACCACAGAAGGGGCCGTGGCCCGGGGCGAGACCCGCCAGGCCGCCGCCGCCGTCACGGAGCCGGTGCCGGCTCCGCCCGCCGCCGTCACGCCCGTGACCGTCGCCGCCACCGCCGAGCCCACCTGCATGCGCGTCAAGGGCGCCGAGGCGTGCGTGGGCCCCGACGGCAGCGACCGGCCGGGGATCTGGATCGAGGACACCCGCAACGACAAGCTGCACGCCGTTGTCGAATACCACCTGAACGAATACCTCGGCACCAAGTACGTCATCCACAACCTCGGCGGCAAGGGCGAGATCCGCGGCAACCGCGAGATCGGCCGGACCGTGACCTTCCGGGCCGCCGTGTACGAAGGCAACCACCGCGTCCGGGTGGGCCGCTGGAAGACCGTCCGCAACCTCACCAAATACCCCGTCAAGCGCGACACCCGCGTCACCCCGGCCGGCGCGCGGGCCCGTTCGAAGTTGTGCACGTACACCGGGGGCGGGGCCAGCCTGTGCTTCCATGAGCGCGGCACGTACGTCTTCGCCTGCGACACCAGGGCCGACGAGTACCAGGCGCGGGCCGAGTACTTCGTGGCCGGCGACCCGACCGCCCGGTACGAGATCCACCAGCTCGCCGGCCTCAACACCTGCGGCAAGGCCGAGCACGGCGACCAGACGATCAGCATGTTCCGCGCCTCGGTCTACAACGGCACCCATCGGGTCGCTACTCGGCAGTACAAGTACAACTAGTTTGCAAGCGGGCTCGCAAGGCGGTTGAAATCGGTCCAATGCACAGTTCTGGTCATCGCCAGAGAGGAAGGAACCCCTCGATGACCACCTCCCGTACCGCGGCCGTACTGACCGGTACCGCCGCCGCCGCCCTCGTCGCGCTCGTCTCCTCCCCCGCCCAGGCGGCCTCGGCCGCTTCCTGGGGCCCCTACTACGCCCCCGGGCAGGCCGCCAAGGCGGTGGGCTCGCTGACCGCGACCGGCGAGGACCACGCCGACCTGCCCACCGCCGGCTCGGTACGGATCACCGGCAAGCTGACCGACCGCACCCGCAAGGACTCGGCCTGCGGCTGGGCGGTGTTCCGGATCACCTATCGCGACGGGAGCAACCTGCCCTTCAAGGAGCGCAGCGTCCGGAACTGCTCCTTCGGCTCGACCAAGAAGTTCTCCTTCGAGTCCCACGACGTCTACCAGGTCGAGCTCAAGGTCTGCGCCGAGGGCCGGGGCTCCAAGCCGTCCCTGAACTGCCTGTACGCGGGCACCTGGAAGGTCCTCTACCTGTCGAAGTGACGCTTCGGGCGGCGCCCGTCCCCGGGGGGGATCCATCCACCGATCGGTGGATATCGCGGGCGCCGCTCTGCCGTGATCCTCAGATCATGACAGTCATCGAGATCGACGACCTGCGCAAGACCTACAAGAACACCCGGGCGCTCGACGGCGTCTCCCTGACCGTGGCGCGCGGCGAGATCTTCGGGCTCGCCGGGCCCAACGGCGCGGGGAAGACGACGGTCGTGGAGTGCGTGTCCGGGCTGCGGCGTCCCGACGGCGGCAGCGTGCGCGTACTGGGCCTCGACCCGCAGGGCGACCGGCGCGCGCTGCTGCAGCGCGTCGGCGCCCAGTTACAGGAGGCCGCACTCCCCGACGGCATCAAGGTCGGCGAGGCCCTACGGCTCTACGCCTCCCTGTACGACCATCCGGCCGACTGGCGGACCATCATGGACGAATGGGGTCTGACCGAGCGGAAGGACAGCCGCTTCGGCGGCCTGTCCGGCGGCTGGAAGCAGCGGTTGTTCATCGCGCTGGCGCTGGTCGGCAACCCGGAGGTGGTCCTGCTCGACGAGCTGACCACCGGCCTCGACCCCGACGCCCGCCGCACCACCTGGGGCCTGATCCGGGCCATGCGCGACCGCGGGGTGACCGTCGTCCTGGTCACCCACTTCATGGACGAGGCCGAGGCCTTGTGCGACCGCATCGCGATCATCGACCGCGGCCGGGTCGTGGCCGAGGGCAGCCCCCGCGAGCTCATCGGCGCGGCGCGGGCCACCTCCCTGGACGAGGCTTACTTCACGCTGACCGGGAGGGCGCGGGCATGAACGGTTTCACGCGAAACATGAGGGGTTTCTCCCGCGTCATCGCCGTCGAGCTCAGGCTGGGGTTGCGCGACCCGATGTCGGCCTACTTCGCACTGGCCTTCCCACTCGTCATGCTCTGGGTCAAACTGCGCGGCGGCGACCGCCCGCTGCCGGGCGGCGTACGGCTCGTCGACGCCACCGTGCCGATGCTGACCGTCTTCGTCGTCGGGCTGGCCGGGCTGGTCGTCCTGCCCGCCACGCTGGCCCAGTACCGGGAACGCCGGGTGCTCAAGCGGCTGCGGGCCACCCCGGCCACGCCGTTCATGTTGTGCGGCGCCCAGTGGGCCGCGCACATGTTGCTGGCCGTGCTCGGGAGCGTGCTGCTGATCGTCCTCGGTGTGGCCGGCTACGGGCTGAGCGCGCCCGCGAGCCTCCCCGGCGTGCTCCTGGCCTGGTTGCTCGGCGCGCTCAGCCTCGGCGCCGTCGGACTGCTCCTGGGCGCGCTGGCCCCCAGCGGCCGGGCGGCGACGGTGATCGGGCTCGCGCTGTTCTTCCCGATGGTGTTCCTGTCCGGGGCGGTGATCCCGCGCGAGAGCATGTCGGGCTCGATGCGGGCGATCGGCGACCTGACGCCCATGGCGCCCGCGGTCCAGGCCATCCGCGACGGGTGGTCGACCGGCACGCTGCCGCCGCTCGCCCTCGGGATCATGCTGGCGGTCGGCGCCGTCGCGGGCGGCGTCGCGGTGAAGGCCCTGCGGTGGTGAGCCGGTGGGACCGGGTCACGGCGGCGCTGCCGTACCTGCTGGTGTTGTTGCCCGCGCTGTTCTCGCTGCTGCGGACGTGGCGGGTGGAGGTGCTGGCCCTGGCGCTGTTCGCGGCGGGCTGGCACTGGTTCGTGGTGGACCGCCGGCCCGGCTGGACCGCGCGGGCGTGGGTGGTGGCCGGCTACTTCGTGGTGCTGCTGGCGGTGGTCGCGGCGCTGGTGCGGATCGACACGGTGTTCACCGTGACCGGGGTCGGGGTGTTCGTCCAGTGCTTCGCGCTGCTGCCGGGGTTGTGGGCGTACGCGGGGGTGGCGGTGACGGTCGGGACGCTGGTCGCCGCCCGTCCTCCGGCCGGTCGCACCCCGGTCGAGCTGCTGGCCTCGGTCGTGGTCGGGGTGCTGGTCGCGTCCATGACCGGGTTCGTCTTCCAGACCGTCTCCGAGCAGAACACCCAGCTCAAGGAGAAGAGCGCCAGGCTGGCCGCGCTCGCGCAGGAGAACGCCGACCTTCAGGCCCGGCTCCTGGTCCAGGCCCGCGAGGCGGGCGTGCTCGGCGAGCGGCAGCGGATGGCCAGAGAGATCCACGACACCGTGGCCCAAGGGCTGACCGGCATCCTCACCCAGGTGGAGGCCGCCGACGAGGCCGCCGACGACGTGCCGGCGGTGCGCGCGCGGCTGGCGACCGTACGTGAGCTGGCCAAGGAGAGCCTGACCGAGGCCCGGCGTTCCGTGCAGGCGCTGCGCCCGGCGCCGCTGGCAGCGGCGCAGCTCGGGAGCGCGCTGTCGGAGGTGGCGGCGGCCTGGTCGCGGGCCTCGCGGGTGCCGGCCTCGGTGTCGGTCACGGGCGACGCCCGGCCGCTGCACGCCGAGGTGGAGAACACGCTGCTGCGGGTGGCCCAGGAGGCGCTGGCCAACGTCGCCAAGCACGCGCGGGCCGCGCGGGTGGGGCTCACGCTGTCGTACATGGAGGACGTGGTGGCGCTCGACGTACGTGACGACGGGTCCGGTTTCACCACCGGCTCGGAAGGCGGTGCCGGCCCCGAAGGCGGGTTCGGCCTGATGGCGATGCGGCAGCGGGTCACCCGCCTGGCCGGCGACCTCGCCGTCGAGAGCGCCCCTGGCCAGGGTACGGGGATCTCCGCTACCGTTCCGGCCATCCCCGCCGACCCGGGAACGTGAGCCATGCCGGTACGCCTGATCATCGTCGACGACCACCCCGTCGTCCGCGACGGGCTGCGCGGGATCTTCGAGACCGACGGCTTCGAGGTGGTCGGCGAGGCGGCCGACGGCGCCGAGGCGCTCGCGGTGGCTCTGCGCACCGGCCCCGACGTCGTGCTCCTCGACCTGCGCATGCCGGGGCCGAGCGGCGCCGAGCTCATTCGCCGGCTGCGCGAGCAGTGCCCCGGCTCGTACGTGCTCGTCCTGACCACCTTCGGCGACGACGCCGACGTGGTGCCCGCGATCGAGCAGGGCGCCACCGGCTACCTGCTCAAGGACACGCCGCGCGCCGAGCTGCGGCAGGCCGTGCTGGCGGCGGCCCGCGGCGAGACCGTCCTGTCTCCGGCCGTGGCCGGGGCGCTGACACGCCGTGCGCAACCGCCGGAGCAGCGCGCGCTGAGCCCGCTGAGCCCGCGCGAGCTCGAAGTGCTCGGGCTCATCGCGCGCGGCGCGACCAACCGCGAGGTGGCCAGGAGGTTGTTCATCACGGAGGCCACCGTGAAGACGCACCTGCTGCACGTCTTCGCCAAGCTGGAGGTCAAGGACCGGGCGGCGGCCGTCGCGGCGGCGTACGACAAGGGCCTGCTCAAGCCCGCCTAGCGGGCCCGGCCGGATGAAAGTTTCAGCGCCGGTTGACGGGCCGGACGGCACGCCGCATGATCATGCTTGCCTCCTGGTCAGGAGGGGGCGTCGAGTCATACCGCTACCCACGGCGAGGTACCTCCGATGCCTGGCAAGATCCTGCCCCGGGCCGCGTCCGCGGCCCTGCTGACCCTGACCGCGCTGATCGCTCCCCCGGCGCACGCCGCCGACGTCACCCCCGTCGCGGTGACCGTCAACGCCCGCGCCGCCCTGGCCACCGCCCCCGAGACCGGCATCGGTTCCAACCATGCCATCTGGGACTCGAACCTGGGCACCGACCAGACCGCCGACCTGCTCAAGGACGCGGGCGTCAAGCTGCTGCGCTACCCCGGCGGCTCCTACTCCGACATCTACCACTGGGCCACCCACACCGCCCCCGGCGGGTACGTCGCGCCCGACACCGACTTCGACACCTTCATGCGCGGCGTACGGCGTACCGGCGCGCAGGCCATGGTGACCGCCAACTACGGCACCGGCACCGCCGAGGAGGCCGCGGCCTGGGTCCGGCACGCCAACGTCACCAAGGGCTACGGCGTCAAGTACTGGGAGATCGGCAACGAGAACTACGGCAACGGCCACTACGGCAGCGCGTGGGAGGCCGACGACCACGCCGACAAGAGCCCGGCCGAGTACGCGCGCAACGTCGTCGCGTACGCCGACGCCATGAAGGCGGCCGACCCGACCATCAAGATCGGCGCGGTGCTGACCACCCCCGCCAACTGGCCCGACGCCATCACCGCCGAAGGCGACGACGGGAGCTGGAACAAGGTCGTCCTGTCCCTGGCCGGACCGAAGATCGACTTCGTCATCCTCCACTGGTACCCCGGCGCCCTGGACAAGGCCGGGCAGATCCCCGACATGCTCCAGCTCACCCGGCAGCAGATCGCCGCGTACGCCGGGCCCGGCTCCGACCGGATCGGCCTCGCGATGACCGAGTTCAACACCGGCTCCAGCAGCAACGGCACGAACACCCAGAACGGCGCCCTGGCCGCCGCCGACGCCTACGCGAGCCTGCTGGCCGGCGGCGTGTTCACCGTCGACTGGTGGAACGTGCACAACGGCATCGGCAACGTCACCCAGGTCGAGGGACACACCGACTACGGCGACTTCGGGCTGCTGTCCAGCGGGGTCTGCGACTCCGGCGGCAACGTCTGCGAGCCGCCGCTGAACACGCCGTTCGCGCCGTACCACGCGTTGCAGATGGTCAGCAGGTTCGCCCGTCCCGGGGACCAGTTCGTCAGGGCCGCGACCGACCAGCCCAAGGTGAGCGCCCACGCCGTCCGGCGGCCGGACGGCGACCTGGCCGTCATGCTGATCAACACCTCGTCGGACACGTCGTACCCGGTCGCCGTCGACTACGCGGGCTTCACGCCGGCCGCGGGCGCGCCGACCGTACTGACCCACACCAACGGCGCGACCGCCATCACCACCGCGACCACCGGCACCGCCACCAGCCAGACGCTCCCGCCGCTGTCGCTGACCACCGTCGTCCTGCACCCCGCCGCGGCCCCGACGGGCCTGCCGGGCGCGCCCGGCAGGCCCGCGGCCTCCAACGTGACCGATAGGTCCGCCACCGTCTCCTGGCCCGCCGCCGCCCCCGGCGCGCGTCCCATCGTCAAGTACGAGCTCCACCGCCAGAACGGCGCCGTCAGCGAGCAACTGGGCGAGAGCTCCGGCACGTCGTACACGGTGGGCAACCTCAGGCCCGGCACCGCCTACACCGTGAACGTGATCGCCCGCGACAGCGGCGGCGGCGTCTCCTGGGCCTCGCCGCCCCTGACCTTCACCACCGGCACCCCCGCCACCAGCTCGTGCGCCGTCCGCTTCACCGACCAGACCGACTGGGCCAGCGGGTACGTCGGCGCCGTCGAGATCACCAACAACGGCGCCCCGCTCAACGGCTGGACCCTGAACTTCGCCTGGCCGCGTCCGTGGCAGAGCCTGGGCAGCGGCTGGAGCGCCGTCTGGACCCAGACCGGCTCGAACGTCAAGGCCGTGAACGAACCCGGCAACGGCACGCTGGCGACGGGCGCGTCGGCCACGATCGGCTTCGTCGCCAACTACACCGGCCCCAACCTGCTCCCCACCACCTTCACCCTGAACGGCACAACCTGCACAACCAGGACCTAACGCAAGGGGGCCGTCCTCCCCCGACGGCCCCTCCGCCCCAGGCCACCAGGGGCCGGGGTGGGGCGGGCGGTCAGGGGCGGGCGGTCAGGGCGGGGGCTACCAGATGATCCAGGGGCTTTCCGCGCCGCCGCCGAACGCCGGTGCGCCCGCCCGTCGCCACCGCTGGCGTACGTCGTGCTTGGTCTGCGTGTGCGGCGCCGTGGTGGTGAACGGGCCGCACGTGGCGACCTCCCCGTCCTTCCGCGGCGACACCCCCGAGCAGACGAAGGGCTGGGAGACGTTCCGGTCGGCGTCGGTGTCGAAAAGCTGTACGTGCACGTCCGACCGCACCGAACTCGCCCCTCTGATCCGGCCCATCAGGTAGAAGACGTCCCCCACCATGGCCATGCAGGGCGACATCTCGGTCCCGGTGCCGTTGCCCGTGGAGATCCACGAACGGCACTTCCAGACCGGCTCCGAACTCCGCGGCGGAGCGGTCTGCTTGTCCGTCCCAGGGTCCACGGTGTGCGGCGTCTCCGTCTTGCGGCCGGTGGGCGATCGACTCGGGTCGGCGGTACGTCCCGTCGAGGGTTTCACCGTCGCGCTCGGCGGCGTCGACCGTTTCGAGACGGCCGGTTCCGGGGTCCGGGTCGGCTCCTTCGACGGCTTCGACGTCTTCTTCGGCGAGGACTTGAGCGCCTCCCCCTCACTGGCGGACGGAACGGGCGTCACGGGTGTCGCGGTCCCGGCCACCTCGACCGGCTTGGCCACGGGCAACCCGGCCGCGTCGTTCACTGCGTCGGCATCCGGTGTGCGCCACGGCGCCACGACGGCCACCGCGACCGCGGTGAGCACGACGGCCGCGGCGGTACTCGCGACGACAACCGTCCTCCGACGCCCCCGCCCATCCCGTCCACCTCGCCCCGACGCCACCGCCCCCGCACGGCCGGGCCCTCCACCGGTACCAGGCCCCGCACCACGCTCCCCCAAGGCCCCACCCGTACCAGGCCCCGCGCCACGCTCGCCCAAGGCCCCACCCGCGCCGGGAACCGTCCCCGCCTCCGCACGGGGCCCGCCGTCACCGGGAGCCGGTCCCGCGCCGGACGGGAGCCTCGCATCGGGAGAAGCCGGCCCCTGCGCCCCACCCGCTGGTACGGGCCGCGCGGGCAGCGGCTCCGAGGTGGCCGCCGGCGCCTCCCCCTTGGCGACCGGTGGCAAGGCGGCCAGCCCCCTGAGTGACGGCACCGCCTCCCGTAAAGCCGCCGCCACCTGCCCCGCCGCGGGACGCCCGGCCGGATCCTTCGCGGTACAGGCCACGACCAGGGCCCACAACGCGTCAGGCATCCCGGGCAACCGCCGGGGCGTGGCCATCGCGTGCTGCCGCAGCAGGGCCATCGGATGGTCGCCGACGAACGGCGGACGCCCGGCCAGCAGCTCGTAGAGGATCAACCCGGCGGCGTACACGTCCACGGCCGGGGTCGGGGCGCCGCCGTCGGCCACCTCCGGCGACAGGTACGTGGGCGTGCCGATGATCGAGGTGGTCTGCGTCAGCCCAGGCCCGAGCACGATCCGGGCCACCCCGAAGTCCGTCAGCCGCACCTGCCCCGTGGGCCCGTCGATCAGGACGTTCCCCGGCTTGACGTCGCGGTGCACGACCCCCACCGCGTGCGCCGCCGCCAGCGCGTCGGCGACCTGGGCCATCAGCTCGGCGGCCGTCGCCGGCGGGAGCGTGCCGTGCCGCCGGAGCAGGCCGCGCAGGTCCCCGCCCTCGACGAGGTCCATCACCAGGGCGAGCCGCTCGCCCTCGATGACGAAGTCGCGCATCGTGACGATGTTGGGATGGGTGAGGGTACGCAGCACGTTGCGTTCCTGTACGAACCGCAGCACCAGATCCTGGTCACCGGTGAGATTGCTGCGCAACATCTTCACCGCCACGGTCTCCCCGGTCTCCCGGTGCCGCGCGCGCCAGACGGTCCCCATCGCCCCGGCGCCGATCTCGTCGAGCAGCACGTACCGGCTGCCCAGGAACGCCTCGGACCCGCCCGCGTCCATCGCCCGCCCTCCCCCGTCGAACAATGGGCATCACAATAGTCAGGAAAGATCCGGACGAGAAAGGTCAGCGCCCCGGCCCGGAACCCGGTGCACCGTCAACCTCGTCCCACCGCCACCGCACCGGCCGCTCAGACCTGAGCCTGCGCCGTGAGCAGCGCGTCGGCAAGGCCGGTACGGGCGTAGAACACCGTACGGCCCGCGCGGTGCGTACTGGTCAGCCCCGCCGCCCTCAACGCGGTGAGATGTTGCGAGACGCCCGCCGCGGAGAGCCCCGACCGCTGGGCCAGCTCGGTGGTCGAGGCGGGCGTGTCCAGCTCGGCCAGGAGCAGCGCCCGGGACCGGCCGATCACGGCGGCGAGCGCGTCCATGGGCGCGTGCCCGCGGGACTCCCACAACGTGCCGATGCCTCGGGCCGGATAGGCGAGCTGCGGCGGTTCGGACGGTACGGACCGGGTCAGCACCCGAGGCCACGCGAAGACCGACGGCACCAGGAGCAACCCCGCGCCGGTCTCGATCCTGGTGATGGGACAGTGTCGCTCGACCAGGTGAAGAGCACCGCCGTCCCAGCGCACGGTGTCGTGGAGCCGGCCGAGCGTCCGGGCCGTGCCGTGCTCGGCCACCTGACGGCCCCGGTGGAAGACGTCCGCCTCCAGCACCGAACGGATCCGCGCCCAGTACGGCGCGATCGCGAGCTGCCAGTAGGCCTCGATCTCCGCGACGATCCGCGGCAGGTGCGCCTGAGGGTTGCGACGCAGACTCCGCAACCGGGGCGACAGCCGGCCGTCCGAATCGGCGGCCAGGAGGTCGAGGTCCCGCCGCACCTGCTCGGGGTCGATGGCCTCGACGGCGGCCAGCTCGTCGGGCAGCTCGTGGGACGCGGTCGTCGGGTTGAGGAAATCGGGAAGATGCCCGGCGGACGGGATCATCTCGGCCAGCCAGCCGCGATCGAGCCCCGCCGCCGCGAGCCGGGGACGCACCTGCGCGGCCCACCCGCGATGGGGATCCGGCACCGTGGCGCCCGCCAGCACCCTCCGGCTGGTGACGACCTCCCACATGGGTGAGACGGCGAACCGGGTCTCGGCCAGATCGTTCACCGAAAAGGCCAGCCGCGTCTTCATGCCACCTCCAGACGATTCGGTATGAGCTTAATCAGTGGACGCCTGCGTTTCCGCCCGGCAACATCCCCGGAGCAGGCGTCCGCGAGCCAGGATGCCCGAACCAGAACAACCCGAAGGCGGTCACGCACATGTCTGTGGACAACTTCCCCGCCGCCGAGGCCGCGGTGACGGAAAAGGCCCGTCTGTTCCGCTCGCTCAGCGCCGATTCCGTACTGGTCCTGCCCAATGCCTGGGACGCCGCCAGCGCGGCGGTGATCGCCGCCGCCGGCGCCACGGCGATCGCCACGACCAGCGGCGGCGTGTCCTGGTCGCTGGGCCGCGGCGACGGGCAGCACCTCGACCGGGACGAGATGACGCGGGCCGCCCGGCGCATCGTGAACGCGGTCGACCTGCCGGTGACGGTCGACGTTGAGGGCGGCTACGGGCCCACTCCCGAGGACGTCGCCGCGACCGTCCGCGCGGTGGCCGAGGCCGGCGCCGTGGGCGTCAACCTGGAGGACTCCCGGGCCGTCGGCGGCCCGCTGTTCGACCTCGCCGAGCAGAGCGCCAGACTGCGCGCCGCCAGGGACGCCGCAGCCGCGGCCGGCCTGCCGGAACTGTTCGTGAACGCCCGCACCGACGTCTACCTGTTCGCCATCGGCCCGTCCGAGGCCCGGCTGGACGAGGTCCTCGCACGTACGGCCGCCTATGCCGAGGCGGGAGCCGACGGCATCTTCGTCCCCGGCCTCCTCGACCTGGACACACTCAGCGCCCTCTGCGCCGGGTCCCCGCTCCCGGTCAACGCGATGGCCGTCGCCGGCGGCCCGACCGTCCCCGAGCTGGCCCGAGCCGGAGTACGCCGCATCAGCCTCGGCACCGCCCTGGCCCAGACCGCCTACACCGCCGCCCGCAGAGCCGCCGCCGAACTGCTCGGCGCCGGAACACTTGAGACTCTGGGCGACTCCATGGACTTCGGCGAACTCAACGCCCTCTTCCACCACTGAACGTAAATACGAAAGCACTCACGAGCACTTATCCGTCGCCCGCGATTACCGGCGTGCATCGGATCGTTACGAGATTTCCCTTATCCCGCCGGCATCAGGCTCCTACTCTTTTCCCGGCTGTATCTTCCCGAGTTAGGAAACTGATGAAGCTCTTCTTCGCAGGTCTCGCGGCGACGGCCTCGGTCGTGTGCGCGGTGGCCGTACCGGCTCAGGCGGCGTCCGCGACTTCCACGCAGGCCGCTCCGGCGGATCCGGTGAAAGCCCTGAAGGCCCAGCTGCTCCCCGGCAAAGGCGTGAAGGTCAACGAATTAAGCAGCATCACCCTGGATTTCACCGTCAACGACCAGGCGATGCAGGTGAAGGTGAACACCTCCACGACCGGCACCCTGGCTTTCGGCAAGGGCAGCGTGGCGGCGGCCGACTTCCGTGTCCGCATGTCTTCCCGCCCGAAGGGGGACAACCCTCCCTACCGGGTCGTCGCCGAGGGCAAGAACGCCTACGTGACCAACGCCGGCATCGCCAAGGCCCTGCCGTCCGGTCGTTCCTGGATCGGGTCGCGGACCAGTGAGCGCATAAACCCGCTCTTCGGGTCGGCCATCACGCCGGCGGATCTGAAGTTCATGCTGGGCAAGTCGTCCGAAGTGACCACCGGCGAATATCAGGGCACCGCCACACTGGCCGAATTCCGGCACGACAAGTCCGTCGGCTCGGGCGACGTCGAGTTCCACCTGTACTTCGACAAGAACAACCTGCTCACCCGTACGGTCGTCGACAGCACGACCAGCCCGGACGACGACAGCACGGCCTACGACACAATGGCCTTCCACACCGACACCAGGTATTCGGGCTGGGGAACCAGCGCGAAAATCGCCGTACCGGCGGCCGGCAAGGTCATCAACGAGAAGAAACTCGACACGAAGACCCGCAAGGCCGTCATCAAGGCCGGCTACCCGGAAGCCGGCCCCTTCTGAGGCCGATCCTTTCTGAGGCCGGTCCCTTCTGAGGCCGATCCTTTCTGAGGCCGGTCCCTTCTGAGGCCGATCCTTTCTGAGGCCGGTCCCTTCTGAGGCCGATCCTTTCTGAGGCCGGTCCCTTCTGAAACCGGCCGCTTTTCTGAGGTCAGCCCGTTCTGAGGCCGGGACCACGGCGGCGGATCCAAAAAGCCCGCCCCGAGCGGGGCGGGCTCTCGGCCGCGAGCCGTCCGCGGGCCCGGCTCCGCACTTCACGGGAGCTCGCGCCACGCGGACGACCGGCCGACGGGACGGTGACCGCTAGACCTCTTCGGCCACGCCCAGGTACATCACGTTCGGGTGGGCGGGGTTGAAGGCGATGGACGGCACCCGGTCGTAGGGGTTGTGGTTGATGATGACGCGGTTCTTACGGAAGTCGTACTTGTAGATGTCCGTACCGATCCCCGACCATCCGGTCCCGAAGTCGAAGTAGAGGACGTCCGAGTTCTTCGGGTGCGGGGCGAGCAGCGGCCCGTTGGGAATGGTGATCGCCTGGTCCTGGTCCACGACCGGGGTGAACTTCCTGCCGCCGTCGTCCGAACGGTAGATGTGCCGGCCGCCGGACGGCACGCCGGCGTCCAGCTCCGTCAGGTTGAGCCCCATCGCCCAGACGACGTTCCCGGCCGCCGGGGAGACCGCGGCGGTGAACACGCTGACCTTGTCGCCGTTGTCGGTCAGCCCCGCGGCCGAGGTCCAGGTGCGGCCGCCGTCGAAGGTGACGCGGGCGCCGATGTCCGAGGCGCCCAGGACCACGTGGTCCAGGTCGCGCGGGTCGAACACCGCGGTGTAGGACATACGGGTCTTGCTCGGCGTCCAGGCCGGCACCCCAACGGGCTGCCACGTGCGCCCGCCGTCCTGCGACTCGTGCAGCTGGCCTTCGAGGTCGGACGTACGCAGGCGGTCGCCGTTGCCCCGGTCCACGCCGAGCCCGATCAGGTCGCCGCCCGGCCCGGTGAGCGGCGTGGCGCCCTCGGGCGTGGCCAGCGAGAGGTTGCCGTCACGGTCCCAGGCATAGGCCTTGCCGCCCCGAGCCGCGACCAGCTCGATGTAAGAGCCCTTCACCTCGTCGACCACGGTCCAGGTGCAGCCCGCGTCGTTCGAGGCCTGGAGCTGCCTGTTGGACATGGCCAGCAACTGGTTCGGCCGGTCGAGCGCGACGAGACCCGTGGTGTAGACGACCGGCCGTATCGGCTTGGTTGTGGGCGCGATCTTCTTGCCGTCGTTCCATCCGTACGTCATCGAACCGTCACCGGCGACCGTCTCACAGGACGGCCGGCTCCAACCGGAGCCGTCGAAACCGTCGCCGGAGGGCTGGTCCCTCGCTACGGCGGGCGTGGCGGCCGACAGGACCGTCAACGCGGTCGCAAGTCCGATGGTGAACGCCTTCTTCAAGACTGCCTCCCCGACAGGTATTGCCTTACGGGTTCGTTCCTATCGGTGAGCGCGATGCTCAGGCTAGGTCTGCCGGGCGGCAGATATACGCCATTGCAGGTATCTGACACACTGTTTGATCATGAAACCGGAGGACAACGCATTAGCGGCGGTCGGCGTCGACGCCGAGGACGAGCAGATCTACCGCGACCTGCTGCGCCGGCCGCGCGCAACACTGCCCGAGCTGGCCGCGCACACCGGCCGCACCGCGGTGGCCCTGCGCCGGGCGTGCACCCGGCTTGAGTCGCTCGGCCTGGGCCGCCGCATGGCCGGCCGCCCGATCCGGTACGTCCCCACCAGGCCCGACGTGGCGGTGGCCGCCCTCATCTCCCGCCGCGAGGAGGGACTGGCCCAGGCCAGGCTCGCCGCCCTCGCGCTGCTGGCCGAGACGCCGCGAACGGAGCACCTGGCCCCCGAGGAGGTGGTCGAGGTCGTGCAGGGACAGGCGGCCGTGGTCCAGCGGTTCACCCAGTTGCAGCAGACCGCGACCGAAGAACTTCTGGTGCTCGACCGGCCGCCGTACGCGCAGGACCCCTCCCAGCAGAACGCCCCCGAGATGGAACGCCTCGCGCACGGCATCCTGGTACGCGGCATCTACGACGCCTCGGCCCTGGAGATCCCCGGCAAGCTGCGCCTCGCCCAGGAGTCGGCGGCGGCCGGAGAGCAGGCCAGGGTCAGCCCCGAAGTGCCCATGAAGCTGGCCATCGCCGACCGCAGGACCGCCATCCTGCCGCTCAGCGCCGACGCGTCCGCCCACTCGGACAGCGCGGTCATCGTGCACTCCTCGTCGCTGCTCGACGCGCTGGTCACCCTGTTCGAGGTCCTGTGGCGGTCGGCGCTGCCGCTGCCGATCTCCGACGCGGACTCCCGCCCGGCCGACATGCCGGACCCTGAGCTGTTCGCGCTGCTCGCGGCCGGGCTCAAGGACGAGGCGGTCGCGCGTCAGCTCGGGGTGAGCCTGCGGACCGTACATCGGAGGGTCAGCGAGCTGATGGACCGGCTCGGCGCCCGTACCCGCTTCCAGGCCGGCCTGCTGGCGGCCCGCCGCGGCTGGTGGGACCCGGACTCCTGACCCACGGCGTACCGGACCTGCCGCCCGATTCCGGTCATCGCCCGAACGCCTCGCGGGCTACTGGTCCTGGCGCTCGTACAAGGTGGTGATCTGGACGGCCAGCTTCGTGAGCTCGTCCCGGACGCTCTGCGGCCCTTCCACGACGACGAGATCGCCCCAACCCGCGAGCTGGCGGGCGATGTCCCGCGCGGTCGGCGCGGTGAGCGCGACACGAACCCGCTCGCCGTGCCCGCCCTGCTCGCCCCGCTCCCCGCGCCCGCCCTGGGAGATCACCTCGCAGTGGCGGCCGAAGCGGTCGCGCAGGACAGGCAGGAAGCGGGCCTCGACGGTCGCGGTGGCGGTGGTCGTCGCACGCCGCGCCTCCATCGCGATGACGACCTCGTCCCAGGCCGCCGCCAGGTCGAAGCGCGCCGGACGCGCGGCCGGCTCCTCCATGACCTCGACGTCGTCGACCCGGTCGACGCGGAAGGTCCGCTGTCCGTCGAGGGTGCCTGCGATCAGGTACCAGGTGTCGTCCTTGTCGACGAGACCGTACGGCGCGACGACGCGCTCCCGTCCGGAGTAGGTGAGGCGGACCTTCCGGCGCCGGACCACCGCGTCCTCCAGCAGGTCGACGAACACGGGCCGCGTACGGCGGTGCTCACCCCACCGCGCCGGATCGACCACGACCGCGTCCGCCGCCGCCTCGGCTTCCTGCCGGAACGTCGCCGGCAGGGCGCGTACGAGCTTGCGCAGCGCCGCCTTGGCCTCTGGCGCGATCGCGGCGGCCGGGCCGAGCAGCAGGAACAGCGCCCTGGCCTCGGACGCCTTGAGCCCCGACAGGTCGGTACGGGCACCGCCGAGCAGCGCCCAGCCACCACCGCGCCCGGCCTGCGGGTACACCGGGATGCCCGCGGCCGACAGGGCCTCCAGGTCACGACGGGCCGTCGCGACCGAAATCTCCATCTCGGCGGCGATCTCCGCCAGCGTCACCCGGCCGCGCGACTGCATCAGCAGCAGGACGGCCACCAGACGATCCGCTCTCACATTTTCGACGATGCCACAAAAAGTGCTCATTCGATGAGCACTTTGCCTGCGAGTATCGATCTCACAAGCCACCGACCGAAAGGCCGAAAGACATGCTCCGCGGACTCACCACCATCAGCTTCTACGCCCAGGACGTCGCCGCCGCCCGCGACTGGTACGCCGAGTTCCTCGGCATGGGGGCCTACTTCCAGCGCCCCGAGCAGGGCGACCCGGTCTACGTGGAGTTCCGCGTCGGCGACTACCAGCACGAGCTCGGCATCATCGACGCGCGGTTCGCCCCGGAGGGCTGGAGCACCGAGGGCGGCGGAGCGATCGTCTACTGGGCCGTCGACGACCTGGAGGCGACCTGGGAGCGGCTGCTGGAGATGGGGGCCACCCCGTTCGACAAGCCGACCGAGCACGGCCCCGGGTTCGTCACCGCCTCGGTACGCGACCCGTTCGGCAACATCCTCGGCATCATGATCAACAACCACTACATGAACGTCCTCGCGGGCCGGAAGGGCTGACCACGATGACCGACGACACCCTGATCCTGGACGACGCCGCCGCCTGGAAGGCATGGCTCACCGAGCACCACGAAACCGCCCGCGACGTCTGGCTGAAGATCGCCAAGAAGAACGGCAACGCGATCACCGTCACCCTCGACGAGGCCCTGGACGAGGCACTGTGCCACGGCTGGATCGACAGCCACCGCAGGGCGTACGACGGCGACTACTACCTCCAGCGCTACTCGCCCCGCACCCGCCAGAGCCCGTGGTCCAGGATCAACGTCGCCAAGGCCGAGGCGCTGACGGCCGCCGGCCGGATGCGCCCGGCGGGCCACGCCGCGATCGAGAGCGCCAAGACCACCGGCCGCTGGCCCGCCTGACCCATGCCCGGCCAACCAGCGGACACGACCCCACGAACCCGGTCACCCCGCGGGGACGGCCCGACAGCCGCCCCCGCTCTCATACCTCAGGGACGAATTCACACTCGGCATCGTCACGGGCCGCCTCGGCGAAGCGGCGGATGAGGTCGTTCTCCGCCGCGGTACGCCAGGCGAAGGCCCAGGAGACCGGTGCCGGCCGTCCGCAGTGCTCTTCGTGTGAGCTTGGTGGCCGGCGTTGCCGTCAGCGTTGCCGTCACGGAACCCGCCGTGCACGCGCCGCCGGCCCCGACCAGGGAGAGCCACGGCCAGTCCGGCCTCTTGAAGGCCAAGGGGGATGGCAGTACTGCCTACATCATGTAACCAAGATCCAGCCACGCCCCTTCGTGCCAGATAGCGTGATCATTCGTGAAATTTGCGACTGTCCTCGTCCTCCTGCTCGCGGTCTGCGGCGCGGACGTACAGGCGACGTGGGCGGCCACGTGGCGGCTCACGTACGCGGTGCGGGGATGGAGCGGCACGATAGGCGCCACAGGCCAGGGACAGGCCTGGGCCCTCCTCCAGGACGACCGGCAGCAGATCAGCTCGACGATGCTCCGCTGGGACGGCGCCTCCTGGCGGACCACCGTGCTGCCGAAGGGCGTCAGCGCCGACAACGCGCGGTTCGCCGCCTCCCCCTCAGGGGACGACCTGTGGATGTTCTCCGGGGACCGCCCGTTCCAGCTGACCGGCGGCCAGTGGGTGTCCCGCCCGTGGACCAGCAAGTACGAGCGTGGATCCGTCGCCGTCGGAGCCAAGGACGACGTCTGGATCTCCGAACACGGCGGCCCGGACGACTACTCCGGATCAGGACTCAGCCATTGGGACGGCCACTCGTGGAAACCGGTCCCCAAGCCGAGCCCGTACGGCGACCTTGACCAGATCTCGCTCGTCGCCGCCCCCAACGGGGGCGAGGCATGGGCACTGATCCATCCCCCGGGAGCGACAACGGTGATACGGCGGAACGGCTCCGGATGGGTCACCGCTCCCCTGCCTCCCGCGCCTGGCTGCCCCCCTTCCCCCGCCGGCCGCTTCTACGGCATGGCGGCCCGCGCCCACGACGACGTGTGGCTGGTGACGCAGGGCGCCTCCGAGCGGTCCGGGTCCTGCGAGATGCCCGACCGCGGCATGATCGTGCGCTGGGACGGCACCGCGTGGAGGTGGCTGAACCTGCCGTTGGCCAAGACCTGGCTGCCTGCCGTCCGCGCGGACCGGGTCGGCGGCGTGTGGGTCGCCGCCAACCCCGCCCACACGCAGTCGTACGTGCTCAACTTCCGCGGCGGCCGCATGACCAGATCGACGCTGCCCCCAGGAGGGGGGTGGGCGGGAATCGTGGACATCGTCCCGGTACCGGGCAGCACCCGGCTATGGGCTCTGGCCCGGCGCGTGGACGGCACCCTCCTGATCTACGAACTGACCTGACCGCCCACCATCAGAGCGCCGGGGCCCTGCTGGCGCCGGTGACAATCCATCTCGGCGCACAACACGAGCGAGGACGGAGGACGTCAGCGATGAGGACGGGACAGCCGGACCAGTCCCCGATCTCCCCACGGGGAGCCCGTTCCGGGCTGAACATCGGGGTAGTGGCTTCGGACGCCGCCCCTCGACGATGCGACCTGTCTGGTTGATCGGACCACAATGCTTTCCCCCTACGGCATTCCTCGTAGGACGAAGGGCCCGGGGTGCTCGACGACGATCGCGAGGCCCGGTCGTGGAGGTGCCGTCGCGGTTGGAGGCCGTACGGGTCACCGTGATCGCGGTACCGGCCGCGGGCAGCCGGCCGCCGCCGTCCAGCGCACCGCTGAACTCGAGCTGCTTGCCGGCGTTGCCCGTCTCAGGCCCGGACAGGGTGAACGTGGCCGCTCTCGCTCGCTGCCTGGCCTGAGGTCGGCCGGAAGGTTGTGGCGGATGTCAGCGAGCACGCGGATGCGATCGATCCGAGCCTGCGCACTCTCAAGATCCTCGGCTGCCGGGGTCGTAACCACCCAGACTGCATGGGCGCAGGGCGGGGTGGCCGCGCACAGCGCCGCCACCCCTGATACCTATGGGATCAATTCGGCATTGTGTTGGACGCCGTTTGGAGTCATCCCTTCAGGTCGGTATCAGCAGCGTACACAGTTCCCCGTTCCGTGCCGCGCTCCCGGTGGACATTCAGCCCCTCCTTACGGAAACTGATCCATCCATCGTCGTCCTTTGGCCCCCGGACGATTCTGGTCTTCACGATGTCGTGGGTCGCATAACCAACAACCAGATGTGTCAGATGGTTGTCGTCCTTCCGGTTGACCTTGAGCCCTTCCACGGGGAAGGTGATCCATCCGTCGTCGGCGCTTCTCCCCTGCACCCACTTGGTGTTCACACCGTTGAGATCGGCCTTGTCGGCGTGCACGGTTCCCCATGACCCGCTCCCTTGGCTGACGTTGAGCCCGTCCTTGGGGAAGGTGATCTTTCCGTCGTCGGCGCTTCTCCCCTGCACCCACTCAGTGTTCACACCGTTGAGATTGGCCCTGTCGGCAGTCACGGTCCCCTTCGCACCGGAGTTGCCAGAGATCTCCACCCCTGCACCGGTGAAGGTGATACGCCCCTTGGTTGCATCCGACATGCCCTGGACCCAGGGCGCGTCAATGCCGGTGGTAGCGGTGAGTGTTTCCAGGACGGGATAGCGCACTTGAACGGTCGTGGTGAGAAAATGTTGCTGCTTGGTGACGGGGTCAGTGGCAACGAGAGTGTAGGTGGTGGCCCGCTTCGGGGCGTCGGCCGGCGACCAGCTGTGCATCCCCGGGGGGATGGTCTCCTCTCCGCCGGGGAACAGAATCTTGTAGTCGAATTCGGCGGACCCCTCCCAGCTCAGCGTCAGGTTTTCGGCGGCGCCCATCATGCCCTTGTCCGGATGGAAGCCACGCGGCGCCGGAATCTCCTTCGGAGCGGTCTTCACCAGCGCTACCGACGTGTAGCGAGTGTGCTGCCCGTCATCGTCCTCGGTCTTCTCCCTCACCGTCAGTACTGCCGGCCCGGCGGCCGAGGCAACGGTAATGTTCTCCAGCGTCAGCACCATATAGTCGCCAGGTCTGAAAGATGCAACGCCCCCGGTCTGGGGAGTGACTTCGAAAACGTCGGTGCCCTGTTGGCGCTCAACTTTCACCTCCCGAGTCGTCGCCTGGGCCCCCCACTGGTTGTCGGTGTATTCGCCCTTCAGTTCCGTGATGTTCGGGCCAAGATGCCCGGGGCCGTCGCCCACGGGCACCTTCACCTCGATCCTGGACCAGTCCGTCCTCCTTGAGGTGTTGGTGACGACCAGGTACACCGTCCCTGTGGACTTGGACCTCCGTCTGGCGTCTGACGCCTCCAAAGACGCCGGTTCGGTGAAGATGGTGTAGGTCAGCGCGGTCATGATCACGACTCCTTCTCTTGGGAACGGCGCAGGCCGGCGAACCGCCCACGACGAGAGCACCGGAGGCAGGACAGGCAGGGGCACTGGGACGCATTCGGAACCCACCGCTTGGGGATGCACCCCAGAAGATCGCCCCTTAGATCCAAACGCGCGCATTGGATCGCGACAATAGAACGCAAGGAGGTCATAGACGGGCGATTCAGCAATGTTTTCAGCGTCTTGACGAGTCTTCATCGACGCATATTTGGACATGCTGTAACACTCAGGGGGCGCCCCGCCGACTGTTACAGCCGATCTTCAGCGCGAAGCGCATGAGAAGGGCGTACGAAGCACCGTTCAGCTTCTCGCCTCGTGATCGGTGTAGTCGTCATCACCAGGGACAGTGGGGGCAGCCGCGCAGGTGGACCGTCGCTCGTCTCCGCTCGCCTTTGTGCAGGTCACCGCAGGTTCAGCGACGGCGGGGACAGCAGGACACTGACCGCCGAAGTCATGTGTGTCCCTCTACGGCCCGCAGACTTCATGCCATGCGACTCCAGCACTTGGGCGACGGCCGGCGTGCGAGGGTGGTACCGGGGCGCGTCCCATGGAACGAAGACGTTGTGCGTGGTCAGGATCGGTTCCGGGAAGATCCCCGGTCGATGGAGGTCAGCCAGACCACCACCAAAGAACGCCTGGGCAGAGCTGTCCGGGCGTTCACTGTTGTGTAAGCCGGTCCCTCACGTGTTGCGGTAGAAGCGGCCGGTAGTCGTAGCCGAAATCGTCCAGTTCCGTCTGCACCCACAGGGCGGAGCGATCATCAGGTTCAAGCTCCCGCAGATGCCACTTCAAGCTCTCCATCGCTCGCTGCTCCCGCTCTCGCTCGCTGCCAGGCCTGAAGTCGCCCGGAAGGTTGTGGCAGATGTCAGCGATCATGCGTATGCGATCGATCCGAGCGCGCGCTCTCTCAAGATCCTCGCTCTGCAGCTCCCGTTTGACGATGTGCGTAGTGGCACGTATCTCGATGAATGCTCGGGTCATGAGATACCGGACTGCTGTCCGGGCCGACATCCTCGGCTGCCGGCGTTGTAACCACCCCAACGCTTCACCACCTCTTAATCAGGCGAACTGTCGTCAGCGTTGTCGTCAGAACAACAAAAATGCCCCGGAGCGGTGATCGCTTCGGGGCTTCCTTGCTGTTCAAAGCTGGTGGTCAGGGGCAGGGTCGAACTGCCGACCTTCCGCTTTTCAGGCGGACGCTCGTACCAACTGAGCTACCTGACCCAGAGCGGTCCTGACGGGACTTGAACCCGCGACCTCCACCTTGACAGGGTGGCGAGCACTCCAAACTGCTCTACAGGACCTTGCGTTTTCTTGCTGTTCTTTCTGTTTGCGCTTGTTTAGCTTACCAGCTCTCCGGTGGCCTTTCGACCAGCCGGTTCGCGGTGCGCCAAACACTCGCAAGTGCCCCCAACGGGATTCGAACCCGTGCCGCCGCCTTGAAAGGGCGGTGTCCTAGGCCGCTAGACGATGGGGGCTCAGGATTCCCTGTCGCCTTCCGTCGGAGACCTCTGAAGCATAGGGGACGATTGCCCCTGATGCCAAAGCGGCGAACCGGCGGTTGGCGACGCAGTGCCAGTGACCGGTCCCGTTGGTGACGGGGCGCTCGTTGGCTCTGGAGAAATCATACGTTGTGGGTCGGCCTCCACGTGACGCTGGATGTACACGGATTGCTCGCCCAGACCGCCCAGGGTGATGTCGTCCCAGGCACGCAGGCGCCTGGTGTCCCGGTCGAAGTACAGGACGGAGGCCTGTACGGGCGTGGGCTGGGCGTGTTCGAGCGCGCGCAGGCCGCCGTCGACGAGCGAGCCCTGGACGAGCATGCGCGAGCCGGACGGCAGCATGGTCGTCGAACGATCATGGGTGTGACCTGCCAGGATCATGGGCGCGGCTCCGCTGAAGCCGCGGCCGACGTCGGGGTCGTGGACGGCCACCACGTCCGCCTTGTTCACCTTGGCCAGGTGTGAGCGGGCGAACCGCTTGAGCACGGCCGGGTCCGAATCGACTGCCACCGACTTGTCCGGGGTGAACCGGGGGTCGCCCAGGCCGTAGATGCGCAGGCCGGCGACTGTTTCCACGGTGTCGTCCAGGACCACGCCGTTCTTCTGCCGCTCGACCGCCTTCTGCGTGATCATGGAGTCGTGGTTGCCGCGTACGTACACGTACGGCACACCGAGGCGGCTGATCTCGTCGACGAATTTGTTCTCCGGTTTGGTCCCGTGGTCCGAGATGTCGCCGGTGTCGATGATCATGTCGACGGCGAACTGGTCCTTGAGCGAGCGGATGACGTTCCAGGCGATGGGGTTGATGTGGATGTCCGACACGTGCAGGACCCGGATGGAATTGGGGTCGGCGTCGTACAGGGGGAGGGTCGAGACGGTGTCGTACAGCTTCGAGACGTTCGTGACGAGCTTGGTGAGCTGCGACCGGTACGACTCGAACTTCGTCACGATCGACTCCGCGCTGCCCACCAGCGACGGCGCGGCGGCGACGAGCCCGGAGTAGCGCGGCTCCACGAGCGAGCTCGGACGGAAGGTGAGCGCGGCGAGCGCCCCGGTGCCCGCGAGCGCCACGGAGGCCGCCAGGAGGCCCACCAGAGCCGTCCTGGGGCGCCTGTAGACCATCAGGACGGCTATGAGCGCCCCCGCGCCCGCGCAGAGCATGCTGCGGATCGCCAGGGCCCGCACGCCGTCCAGGAGGTCGCTCTCTATGAGGCCCGGCAGGCGGTCGGCCAGCTTGGGGTCCTCGATCAGCGCCTTGGCGCGCTCCTGGTCGATGTTCTCCAGGGTGATGCGGAGTCTGAGCGGCGCGTCGTGGGTCCGGAAGGTGAGGGTGCCGAGGGGGCTGGCGTCCACGACGGTCTCGCCGCGCCAGGCGGGTCTGAGCGACATGCCCGTCTCGACCGGGCCCACCTGGGCGTGCACGGTGCCGCTCAGGAAGATGCCCAGCCAGGCGCCCGCAGCGGCGACCAGGAGCACCACCGCACCCCTGGCCGTTCGTGACCGAATGACTGCTTTCGACCTGTCAACGAAGTTCATACAGTTTCTTGCATACCTGACTGGCAGGGCAGAATGGCACGTGTGATCGAGGTTACGCGGGAGAAGTTCGAGGAACTCGTGGCCGAGGCTTTGGACACGATCCCCGCCCAGCTCACCCGCGTCATGAGCAACGTCGTCGTCACGGTCGTCGATGATCCGCCGGAGCCCCACCTGCTCGGCCTGTACACCGGGATCCCCCTCACGGAACGCGGCGACTGGTACTCAGGTGTCCTGCCCGACCGGATCGAGATCTACCGCAATCCCATATGCCAGATATGCAAGACCGAAGCGGACGTCATTCGCGAGGTACGCATCACGGTCGTCCACGAGGTGGGCCACCATTTCGGGATAAGTGACGACAGACTTCACGAACTGGGCTGGTAACGCTTTGCTGCTCGTTGACTTCTTTGGGTTGCGCCTTGCCTCATGATCGGGCACCTTAGGTCACATAGCGAACACGGTGAGTCAGGCACAGCGGAGTCCAATGGAGGCCATGCAGGACGGAAGGCCGCCGGGACGGCATCGCCGTGCCGAGACAAATCAGGCCACCTACGGCGAAGTCATCGTCATCCGGGAGTTCCGCGCCCTTTGGTACGCACAGGGCCTTTCACTCCTCGGTGACCAACTCGCCCAGGTCGCGCTCGCGGTCCTCGTCTACTCCCGCACCGGATCGGCGCTGGCCACCGCGGCCGTCTACGCGCTGACCTACCTCCCGTCGATCGTCGGCGGGCCGCTGCTGGCCGGGCTGGCCGACCGGTTCGCGCGCCGTGGCGTCATGATGATCTGCGACGTCGTCCGCGCGGTCCTGGTGGGCGTGATGGCGTTGCCCTCGATGCCGTTCTGGGCGCTGTGCGTGCTGGTCTTCTTCGTGGTGCTGCTCAGTGCGCCGTTCAGCGCGGCGCGGGCGGCGTTGTTGCCCGAGGTGCTCGAAGGCGACCGGTACGTCGTCGGCTCCGCGTTGCAGAACATGACGAACCAGGGCGTACAGATGCTTGGTTTCGCGGCGGGCGGCGCGATGATCGCCACCTTGGGCCCCTACCGGGCGCTCGCCCTCGACGCGGCCACGTTCCTCGCCTCGGCCCTGATCCTGGCCTCCGGCGTACGCCCGCGACCGGCGCCCGGCCACGACGGCGAGAAGCCCTCCATGTGGACGATGACCAGGGCGGGAGCCAAACTCGTCTTCGGGTCGCGCAGGCTACGGACGCTTGTCCTGTTCGCGTGGTTGTGCGGCTTCTACATCCTTCCCGAGGGAATCGCCGCGCCCTACGCCGCCGAGCTCGCCACGGGGTCGTTGTCCGTGCCCGTGATCACCGGATTGCTGATGGCCGCGATGCCGACGGGCACCGTGGTGGGCGCGTTCGTGTTCAGCAGGTTCGTGACGCCGGCGCGGCGGCTGCGTCTCATGGGGTGGCTGGCCGTGCTGAGCTGCGCGCCCCTGATGGTGACGGCGTTGCGGCCGCCGCTCGCGGTCGTGCTGGCCGCGTGGGTTCTGTCGGGGATCGGCGGGGCGTACCAGCTCGCGGCGAACGCGGCTTTCGTCCAGAATGTGCCAGCCGAGCGGCGCGGCCAGGCGTTCGGGTTGGTGCAGTCAGGGTTGATGGCCGTCCAAGGGATCGCGATCCTGGTCGGCGGGTTCGCAGCGGAGAGACTCGGTCCAGAGCTGGTGGTCGCGATCTCCGGCGGCACCGGAGTGATCGCCGCGGCCGTGCTCGCCCTCATGTGGACCGAGTCCCGGGACGACCGTAGTGCCCAGGAGCTGCCCGCCCAGGCGCCGGCCTGATCACTGCTGCGGCTTGTGCTCGCCGGTCCAGTCGGTGGCGTTCCGCTGCTGCTGCTTGTTGAGCAGGTCCTGGACGATCGAGGTGTCCCGCTCCTCGTCCGGCATCAGGAGCCAGCCGATCGCGTACACGCCGACGCCGAGACCGCCGAACAGGGTGGCGATCGCGAGACCGATCCGGATCAAGTTGGCGTCGATGCCGACGTACTCACCGATGCCCGAGCAGACACCCGCGACGATCCGGCCCTTGTTGGTGCGGCGCAGCTTCTTGACGTTGTGCTCGCTGTATTCGTTCATGTCTCAAGACTGCCCCTGGGGGCGGTGTTAGCACATCAGGATTCCCCCTGGTAGAACCCTGGTAACCCCTTACGCGAGGAGAGGACCCGCCATGGACGATCTGCTGCGCCTCGACGACCGCCTGAACGGCGACCAGCGACTGATCCGCGACACGGTCAGGTCCTTCGTGTCTGACCGCGTCCTTCCGCACGTGGGCGACTGGTTCGAGGAGGCCGTCTTCCCCGCGCGCGAGCTCGCGCCCGAGCTCGGCTCGCTCGGCCTGCTGGGGATGCACCTGGAGGGGTACGGGTGCGCCGGCACCGACGCGACCTCCTACGGCGTGGCCTGCCGCGAGCTGGAGGCGGGCGACTCGGGCCTGCGCTCGTTCGTGTCCGTGCAGGGCTCGCTGGCGATGTTCCCCATCTGGCGGTACGGCTCCGACGAGCAGAAAGAGGAATGGCTCCCGCGCATGGCGGCCGGCACGGCGATCGGCTGCTTCGGCCTGACCGAGCCGGACCACGGGTCGGACCCCGCCAACATGCGCACGTACGCCAAGAAGGACGGCTCCGACTGGATCCTGAACGGCTCCAAGATGTGGATCACCAACGGCTCGATCGCCGACGTCGCCGTGGTGTGGGCGCAGACGGACGAGGGCGTCCGCGGCTTCGTCGTCCCCACCTCCACGCCCGGCTTCTCCGCCCCTGAGATCCACAAGAAGTTGTCCCTTAGGGCATCGGTCACCTCGTCCCTGTACTTCGACGACCTCCGCCTGCCCGGCTCCGCCGTGCTTCCCGGGGTCACCGGCCTCAAGGGCCCCCTGTCCTGCCTGTCCGAGGCCCGCTTCGGCATCCTGTGGGGGGTCGTCGGGGCCGCCCGCGCCTGCCTGGAGGCGGCGGTGGACTACTCGAAGACCCGCGTACAGTTCGACAAGCCGATCGGCGCCTTCCAGCTCACCCAGGAGAAACTGGCCTGGATGTACGTCGCCGCCGCCCAGTCCCAGCTCACGGCCCTGCACCTGGGCGCCCTGAAGGACGAGGGACGGCTGGAGCCCCGGCAGATCAGCTTCGGCAAGCTGGCCAACGTACGCGCCGCCCTGGACATCGCCCGGCAGGCCCGTTCCATCCTGGGGGGAAACGGGATCACCCTGGAGTACCCTGTGATCAGGCACATGAACAATCTGGAGTCTGTGCTGACGTACGAGGGGACCCAGGAGATTCACACACTGGTGCTGGGAGAGGCCCTGACGGGGCTGTCCGCTTACCGGTGATGGAGGCGTCGCGGGCGGGGCGGTAATCTCTGTACCCTTGCTCGTGCGAGGGGCGTTAGCTCAATTGGCAGAGCTGCGGACTTTTAATCCGTAGGTTCCGGGTTCGAGCCCCGGGCGCCCTACCAGCTCGAACACCTCTCCTCGATCATGTCGGGGGAGGCTGTACAGCCACCGTTTACAGCCAAGAGGGCTGGAACCCGCTGATGGGAGTCCAGCCCTCGGTCATGCTGAAGGTCATCCGAAGAGCTGCTTGGCGACCGCGTCGACGGCAGTCCGTTCGATGTCAGGGAGCACGTGGGCGTACGTGTTCATGGTCAGTGCGATCTGGCTGTGGCCCAGCGTCTTCATGACCGTTCGAGGCGAAGCACCACACGCCAGAAGGTACGACGCGCAGGCGTGACGCAGATCGTGCAGCCGCAGCCAGTCGAGGCCGGCCTTTGCCCTTGCCCTCCGCCACCGAGTGCTGAGGTTTCCCGGCTCCAGCGGGGTGCCGATCGACGTGGAGAACACGAGCCCGTGATCCTTCCACCGCTCCCCCGCCGCCAGTTGTTCGGCGGCCTGTGCGCGCCTGTGATTGCGGAGCGCAGCGAGGGTGGGCTTGGGAACCGGAACGGTACGTCGGGAGCGATCGGTCTTGGGATCGACGAGTCAAGCGGCGGCGCGGCGCGCCGCCGTCCGGCCCGCCGCCCGCCTGCCGGTCGGGCGTGCGGCCTGGGGGCCGGTCCCGACCGGCGCGAGGCTCAGGGCCGCGCACCGCGCCCGGCCAAATGCACTCAGCCCGCCGTATGTGGGCCGCACCGCCACCAGCTCAGCGAGTGTTGTCTCCGAAGTATGGACGGCGGCGCTGTCGCCACCATGGCCAGTCAGGTGATGCGCGAGGGTCAGGAGTCGTTCTAGCGATAAAACTCCTGTCGATCGGAAGCACCAAGCCGTACAGGTATGGCCTGGCCCAATCGGGGAGTGCGGCGAGTATCCGCTCAAGGTCTCCGCGTGGATCGATTTCCCATGAGCATCCAGGACACGAGCACGTGGGCGGGAGCTGAGTCGTAGTGCCAGGAATGACGTCCCGGGTCCAGGCCAAGAGGGTCGCTGCCACTTCGCCCGGTTGCAGGATTGTGTGTTCAAGGGCGATAACCGCGACCATAGGTCGGGCTGTGAGTCCGGGGACTTGATGGATAGAGGGTCTGTGGGTTCGGCACCGCAACCGTCGTGCGCGAACCGCGGAAGGGCGCCTACGCGGCATGGCCCTTTCTGATCATCGTCATGATGCCGATGATCCCATGCTGGCGGGTGCCGATGGAACGGTCTGGCTGCTCGCGATGTGCCTCCGGCGGGGGCTCTCCGGCTCCGGGATGATCACCGCATCGGACCTGAGGTCCGCAGGTGGCTGAGGTGGAAGCCTGATCACTCTGCCCGCCATCGACCCGGGACAAGCCGAGCAGACCAGGCGGGGGGCGTGCGCGTAGTCAACGCTCGAAATCACTTCGCAGGTAGCCGTGGAAGAGTGAGAAGGCGCTGTACTTTGAGCGTTCTTCCTGCTTCAGGAACAGGTAGCCAGCGAGCACGTGGCCGGAGAAGTGGTCGTTTCCGAGGAGGAAGGTCACGTCGTGCGGATCGTCGTCGTTCGTGTGCTCGATGTCCACCACGAGCCCGTCCGGCATCGTCGCGGGAAGGTTGATCTGGCGCACGCCCTGGAACAGCAGCTCGATGTGCGGCGCATCCGGCTCGAACTCCGTCCGTAGAACGAGCCCGCTGTGTGAGGGCACGTAGCTCCAGATCCGGAAACGGCGGTTCGGGAAGCGCAGGGGGAAGGAGAGCCGGCCAGGGTAGTGATCGTGACTCACCAAGGAAGCGCACCACGGCCAGGAGCGTCGAAGCAAGAGGTCACCGCGTGATCGTCATGCCATTAGCGTGCCATTAAGCGCGGTAACGAGGGGTCGACCGCGGTCTCTCAAGACCGACCCGACAGCGACCATGAGCTGGTAAACCCGTGCTGCGGTGGCGATGATCGGTGCAATTCCCAAGCTGACAGCGCGGGTTCGACTCCCACCACCCGCTCCAAACTCCAGAGGCGATAAGCCACGCCGGTGGATCCTGAGCGCTACACGCTGAGCCTGAATCCACGGCGTGAAACTTGGAGCGAGGACCAGGGAAATCAAGTGGGGTGCCCTTTGAGCTGGGAGGATGGGAGTTCTTCACGCTTCCAACCGCCGGTTCCAAAGGACACCCCGTAAGTGCGATTCTCCCACGCCGCCAGCCATACGCAGGCGATCTTCGACGACGAGCATGTGATCTCCTATGCCGGGCTGGCTCCAGCGCTGCGACTGGCTGAGCGGTGTGGCCTGGATCGCCTGGCCGGCGAGCACCTGGCGCTGGGGGCCGCCGACGGCGTCAACGCGCCCATGAAGGTGACCTCGATCGTGGCCGGGCTGGCCTGCGGTGCCGACAGCATCGACGATCTGGACCTGCTGCGGCACGGTGGGATGGACAAGATGTTCACCGGTATCCGGGCGCCGTCTACGCTCGGTTCGTTCCTGCGCGCGTTCACCTGGGGCAATGTCCGCCAGTTCGACAAGGTCGCCCGCCAGGTGCCGGCCGCGCTCGCCGTGCACACGCCGCTGCTGCCCGGCGCTGACGTGCCGGCCTTCCTCGACGTCGATTCGATGCAGCGGCGCACCTACGGCTACGCCAAGCAGGGATCCGGCTTCGACCACACCAAAATCCAGGGCAAGAGCGTGCTGGTCCGAGGGCTGAACGCGCTGACCGTCACCCTGTCCACGCCACTGTCCACGCCACTGTCCACGCCACTGGCCGCGCCGGTGGTGGCCGCCAGCCGGCTACGCGGCGGCACCTGCGGATCGGGCCGCGGCGCGGCCTCTTTGCTCAGCGAATCGATCACCACGGCGCGAGCGGCGGGCTGCTCGGGCACCCTGGTGCTGCGCGGCGACTCGGCCTTCTACAGCGCCGACGTGGTGGCCGCCTGCCGCACCCAGGACGTCCGCTTCTCGGTCACCGCCAAACAGGATCCCAAGGTCAAAGCGGCGATCGCGGCCATCGACGACCATGCCTGGACGCCGATCAAGTACCCGCGGGCGATCTTCGATGAGCAAGCCGGCGGCTGGGTCTCCGACGCCGAGGTCTCCGAAACCCGCTACACCGCCTTCACCAGCAGGAAGAGCAAGCAGGCAACCGCCCGGCTGATCGTGCGCAGGGTCAGGAAGCTCGACCAGGCCGACGAAGGTCAGGGCGAGTTGTTTCCTGCCTACCGCTACTATCCGATCTTCACCGACAGCCCCTACACCCTCCTGCAGGCCGAGGAACAGCATCGTGATCACGCAGTGCAGGAGCAGGTCAACGCCGACCTGATCGGCGGGCCGCTCGCCCACCTGCCCTCGGGCCACTTTGCGGCCAACGCCGCCTGGCTCACCTGCGCGGCGATCACCCACAACCTGCTGCGCGCTCTGGGCTGCCTGGCCTCGGCCTTCCACGCCCGCGCCCGAGGCGCCACCCTGCGCCGCCACCTGATCAGCGTGCCCGCCCGGCTGGCCCGGCACGGCCGGTCCGGCGGCCATGGCCACCTGGACTTGCACCTGCCCGCCCGCTGGCGCTGGCAGCCCGCTTGGCTGAACGCCTTCACCGCCACCCACGACCCACCCGCCACCCCGACGGCCTGACCACCCGAAACTCAGGTCACGCACCCCGACGACCAGCATGGTCACCGCGCCAGCGCGCCCGCTCTATCCCCGAGACACCCCACCGGACAAGCCGTGACCCGAGCACGGCGGACCTCCAGCACCCGAAAGCAGCCTCTCCACCTGCCAAGTGGTTCCTCGTGGAGGAATTGGACCAGAAAACGATCACCGGGAATCACGCCGTGGATTCAGGCTCAGGAGCCGTCCCGGGCGAGGCGTTGCGATACGGCCGCGCGATCCACGCCCAGCCGGGAAAACAGTTCTGCTGCCGGGTCGGGACGATCCAGTTCAAGTAGTGCGCGCAGCAGGTGACTGGTGTCGATGTCGCGGGTCCCGGCCTTCGTCAGGACCGCCTGGGCGGTGGAGGTCATCGGCGGGTACTTGCGGGAGGGTACGCCTGGACATGTCTGTCAGTTTGGCTTGACGCACTGGATCTCGTCAAGCCAAACTGACAGCGCCCGGCCTGTCAGGTGAGCCTGACAGGCATCGCGGCATCTTCGTATTCCTGGAGGCATGTCATGTTCAAAAGGATCGGCTTGCTGTGCGGTGTGGTCGCCGGACCGCTGTTCATCTTCGTTCTCCTCGCCCAAGGAGCCGTCCGCGACGGTTACGACCCGATCCACCATGCGGGCAGCTCCCTGGAACTGGGCAGCAGCCTCGGCTGGATCCAGCAGGCCAATTTCATCCTGGCCGGAGGGCTCGCGATCCTCTTCGCGTCAGCCCTGCCCGGCGCGCTACGAGAGCACGGCCGAAAGTCGACCTGGGGGCCGCTGCTCATCGCCCTGTGGGGTGTGGGACTCATCGGGGCGGGCGTCTTCCTGGACGATCCGGTCAGCGGCTACCCGGTGGGGACCCCGGCACTTACCGTGCCTCCCACCACCCACGGCGACCTGCACGGCAAGATGTCCCTCGTCGGGTTCCTGGCGCTGACCGTCGCCTACTTCGTGTTCGCCCGGCGATTTGCCGGCTGGGGCCAACGCCGATGGGCACTGTATTCGGTACTCAGCGGAATCCTGTTTCCCATCGGGTTCGTCCTGTTCGTGTCGGCCTTTCTACAGGTGAACGGGCTGGCTGAGATCGGCGGCCTGCTCCAGCGCCTGACAGTGGCCATCGGCTGGCTCTGGCTGACGCTGCTGGCGGTTCACCTCATCCGGATGCCCAACGGCCTCCCGGGCGCCGGAGGAGAGCGGGCCGCACGTCAGTGACGGCACGGCGCTGCCGCAGAAGCGGCTCGACAAGGTTCTGTCGTACTCGCGCAACCGTTTGCTGCTTCACCACTTGCTGCTTCACCGCCAGCCAGGGTCTGGCCACCTTCTGGGCCTGCCATCGGCGGGCGTTCGAGCATTTCGGCGGCGTGCCAGGCTCTCGTCAACGCGTTTCTGGCCCGGGTACCGTTGCGCCGCCGGCTGCCCCGTCGAACGCACGGCGAGGTGGTCGGAGCGCGGGCCCGCCGCGACCACGCCGCGCTGCGCCCGATCGCATCGCGGCCCTACATGGCCCGATGAATGCCCTTCAGCCTCTCGATTTCCTCGGTAGAGTCCCGAAGTCACAGCAGTCTCAGGAGGCCCGTGGTGACCGGTGCTGCACAGGAGATCGAGGTCAAGTACCGGGTGGGTGACCTGGACGCGTTGGTGAGCGCGCTGGCCGCCCGGGGCGCGGCCTTGTCGCCACCCGTCTGGCAGGACGATCAGGCGTACGCGCAGCCGGGTTGGGACTACGGCCAGTCGAAGATCGGTGTCGTGTTCGCGCGGCTGCGCACCACTGAGAATGGCCGGCACCTGTTCACGGTGAAGAAGCCTCTCGCCAACGAGCAGGCGTGCCTGGAGCACGAGAGTCCGGTCGCCGACCGGGAGCAGATGCACGAGGCCATCACGACGATGGGGTTCCGGCCTACTGCGCGGATCGTCAAGACTCGGCGTACCGCCGTGCTCGACGGGCTGAGCGTCTGCGTGGACGAGGTCGAGCACGCCGGCATCTTCATGGAGCTGGAGCGCACCGTGGTCGAGCTGGAGCGCACCAGCGACACCTACGACTCGCTGGTGCGCTCTCAACTGGCTGCGTCTGGCTAGGCAGGCAGGTCCCAGCTCGGCCCGCCAGGGTCACCCAGCCATGCCCGCTGCCCTCCGGTGTGACGGTGAGCCCGTACTCCGACTGGTGCGGCCGCCCGGCGGACAGCAACGTCGAGAGCGCTCGGGCGGCGTCGTCCCACAGCCGTAGCGGCCCGCGCTGGTGGATGGTCCAGCCGCCGTCCGCGGGCGGCTGGAGGTCGGCGTGCGCGCCGGAGACCGGATCGTCCAGGGTGGCGATCTCGCCCGCTTCCCCGGTCCAGGCCAGGCGCGCGGTCGGCGCGCCGAGCTGCGCGGCGAACCGGGCCGCAGGATCCTCCAGCAGCTTCGGATCGAGGTCGGTCCGGGACATCTCACCACCGCCGAGCGTGATGCGGTCGAGTTCCGGGGCGGCGTGCGGGCGGGCGGGCATGAAGTACACGTCGTCCGGCAGGAAGTGCCCGCTGGCTGTCCCGTCGCCAGCGATGGTCAGGTGAGCGAATGCGGCCCCGTCCATCCAGCCCAGCATCGGCGTGGTGATCGTCCCCCCACGCCACACCTGCCGTACCCAGTCGGGCGGGATCGTCCGCACCTCGCACGTGGCGATCAGCCGGTCGTACGGCGCGCCGGCCTCGCGGCCGCGCAGCGACCTGCGGGTCGTACTCCACGCTGGTGACCGCGCGGCGAAGACGCCGGCGACCTGCGTTTATGGGGAAGCCCCGCACTTCTTCGGGGATCGCGGTGATTTGCTCCGTGTGGAATCGCCGGGTGGCGGGGAGGGCTCCCCGCCACCCGGCGGCTGTCTCACATGGGTCGTACGGTCATTGGACGGCGTGGCCGCTCGTGGTCTTGTCGCGCAGGTCGAAGGCGCGGGTGGTGGTCTGCTTGATGGTGTTGCCCGCCTGGTCCCAGGCCTCGACCTTGAGGGTGACGGCGCCCTTGGTGGCGTTGAAGGCGGGGTACCGGGTCTTGGCGGTGTAGGTGCCGTCCTCGTTGCTCTTGAGCGAGACGGGGGTGTAGGTGGCACCGTCGTCGGTGCTGGCCCACAGCTTCAGGCCGGCGACGTCGGGCATCCTGGTCGCGGAGGGCGAGTGGTAGGGGGAGACGGTGAAGGTGTGGGAGCGGCCGGCGGGCACGGTGTTGTCGGTGGCCAGGCTGTCGCCCAGGTCATAGCTGACGAACATCACCGGGGCGGGTCGGCAGCGTTCGGCCGTGCCGTACAGCGCCTCAAGGGAGCAGAAGGATCCGGGCAGGCGCTCGGTCTCCACAGGAGTGGTGAAGGTCCACTCGGTGTCGTTCTGGGCGTTCTTGGCGGTCAGCCGGTAGCTGCCGGGGGTCTTTGGCAGGGTGAAGTGCGGGAAGAGGCCGATTCCTTCGACCAGGGTACGTGGGATCTCCTGGGCGCCCTGGTAGAGACGGATGTCGAAGAGGGCGGCGTCGCTCTGCTGAGCGTCCCACATCCCCTTGTATTGGCGGTTGGCCGGCCCGCCGTTGGCCGACTCGATCTCCGCCCAGAGGGTGTTCCCTCGCACACAGATCATGCATCGGAAGTTCGCACCCCAGTTCGCGGAGGGCTCGGCGAGTCTGATGACCTTCTCCGAGCCGGTGTTCGCGCCAGGCGTGAACGGAGTGGTCAGCCACGACTGCCGGGTGCGGATGGGCTTGTCGAACACCTCCATGAGCCACTGGGGCTGCGTCATGTTCAACGCCTTCGGGTCGGACATCGAGTCCATGCCGTGCGAGCTGATGACGTCCGGATCGAGCGGCCCCACCCAGTCAGTCCGTTGTGCCGCGGTAAACAGGGGGAAGCCCCAGCCCAGGGGCGCCGATGCCAGCGGGGCGACATCGTCCACCTTCCAGGCGTATCGCCAATCGCGGTACTGCGTGGGTGCGGCGGCATGGACGTCCATGTCGATCTGGGCGAGGTCACGGCCAGTGAAGGTGTAGTGCAGCGATCCCGGTACCCGGCCTTCCTCGTAGGGGGCGAAGGTGTAGGTGTAAGGCGATTCCGGGGTGCCCATCACCTGGATGGTGACCGGCCTGTCGGCGATCCGCTCACGCAACTGGAGCGCTTCCCTGGCGGGAAGGGACACGTTGGGGATGCCGATGGGCTTGGACATGCCGCTCCACGCGATGGGGAGCGGAATCCCGCAGTCGGTGCCCACCTTCGGGAAGTGCACCACCCCAGCCGCACCTGCATCGCGAAGAGAGCCGAGCCGGTCGATCTGGACCCCGCATTCCTCGCCGCCCAAGACCGATGGCGCCATCGGAGCCTCCATGAGGACGAGCTTGCCGCGTAGATCGCGACCGGCGATGTCTTCCGGCCTGCCCTCACCGACGTCCACGAGCTCCAGGTCCTGCGTCCCGGTGAACGACCGGTAATCGTAGTAGGCGCCCTGTGCGTGCCCCCAGTTGTAGAGGGCGTGCATCGGGGCAGTCGGGTGCAGGGTAAGTTTCTTGGACTTCCGCACATCCATGGCGACCTCGGTCTGCCCGAGTGTGAACCGGCTGTGGAAGCGGAATTTGCCCTTGGTGACCGGCTTGGTGGGGGTGGCCCACATCCGCAGCCACGAGCCGACGATCGTGTCACTCGAAACCGAACTCATGTAAGCGGTGCCGTTGGATGTGGTCCGCTGATACACCATTCTGGGGTCGTTGTTCAGTGGTTCGGCCGGTTTCGGGGTGGTGAAGCGGATCTCGGAGGCATGTCGGGCGTCCAAGGTGATCTCAGTGTCGCCGGTGACGGTGATCTCGGGGTTGAGCAGGAACACCACGTTGAAGCGGTCGTCATCGCCGATCCAGGTCAGCAGTTGCGCCACGCTGATCGTGCCCTGCGGGACGCGGGTGACCGTGGTCCCCTCATTGATTACGCGAGTCGTGGTGATGACGCCCTTGTCGCCGGCCACGTCGATGGTGTCCTGGGCCCAGGGGGTGCTGGGTTTTCCGTCCCGGCCCAATGTGTGGACGGTGAGTGTGGCCATGGGCACGGCGCGGACCGCGCCGACGGGGGTGCGCAGTTGGACGCCGTCGGCCGTCGCGGTCACCGCGCCGGTGTAATTGTCGATGTCGGCCAACCTCTTGGGGTCGAGCGTGACACTGGTGGTCGCGGTGCCGGAGGGCGGCACGGTGAGCGTGGGGTCGGCAAGGCTGAGTGCGCCCTTCACCTCGGTCCCGTCGGACGTGTGCAGAAACGCCGTGAGGGTGAGCGTGACCGGCTGGTCGCCGAGGTTGGTGTAGGTCAGCTCCCGACCGGCGGTCCAGTTCTCCGCGTCCAGCGCGGCGAAATCCAGGCCGGCGGTAGTGGCGAAGACCTGCTGGGCGTGCGCCCTGGCCAGATCGACCCGGCCCGCGCCCTGCTTGTACACGCTCAGGTCGTCGTCCTTGGCCGTCGACATCAGTGCGGCCTTGAGCTGCGAGCCGCTCCAGTCCGGATGCTGCTGGGCCATGATCGCCGCGGCCCCCGCCACGTGCGGGGTGGCCATCGAGGTGCCCGCCGCGGTGGTGTAGCGATCGTCGGCGGGGGTGCCCATCGACGTGCCCGCGGCGCGGGCGGCGGTAATCGCCACTCCTGGGGCGGCGATGTCGGGCTTGAGCGCGCCGTCACCGAAGCGCGGCCCCTGGCCGGAGAAGGTGGCCCACTGGTCGCTCTTGTCCACCGCGGCCACGGTCAGCGCTGCGTCAGCCGTACCAGGCGAGGCGACCGTTTCTTTCCCGGAAGCACCAAGGTTGCCCGCGGCGATCACGAACAGAACGCCGGTGGAGGCGCTCAGCGTGTTGACCGCCTGGCTCATCGGGTCGGTGCCGTCGCTGGGACCGCTGCCCAGGCTCATGCTGACCACCTTGGCACCGCTGGCCGCGGCCCATTCCATGCCCTCGATGGCTTGTGAGCCCGTGCCGGAGCCCGAGTCGTCCAGCACCTTGCCGATGACCAGCTTGGCACCCGGTGCGACACCCTTGTACTTCCCGCCGGCCGCCGCCCCTGAGCCAACGACGGTGGACGCCACGTGGGTGCCATGACCGTGCCCGTCCTGCACCTCCTGACCGGGGATGAAGGACTTGCTGTCGGCGACCTTGCCGACCAGATCCGGATGCGCTGTATCGATACCAGTGTCCAGGATCGCGACCTTCACGCCAGTGCCGTCGTGCCCACCGGCCCACGCCTGCGGGGCGCCGATCATTGGCACGCTCACGTCCAGATCGGCCTTGACCTTGCGGTCCAGCCACACCTTGGCGATGCCACCGCGCAGGGTGTCCGGCACGTTGGCCAGCCCCACGGTCCCGTTCGCGTCCGTCTTCTCGGGTACGGCCCGCACCGCGCTCCAGAACGTACCCGCCTCGGCCTTGGTGACGGCGACCGCGGAGGCGTTGATGCTCTCCAGCGTGTGCTCGGGCTCGCTGGCCGGGATCGCCTTGGCGGCGGGGGCGATGGCCGCGGCGCTGACCTGCTTGGGGTACTGCACGATGACCGGCAACTGCTTGGCCTGGTCATCGGCGTAACCGTTCTCGGCCAGGTAGGTGACGTTGAACAGCTCCCTGTCCAGGCGACCGGCCTGGATGGCCGGCATCGCGTCGCTAGGGGTGACGTACACCCCGTCCGGGGTGGCCATCGTGGACAGCCGCGGCAGGGTCCCGTCGGGGCGGGCGACGGCCTTGGCGTCCACGTCGTACTTGCCGCCGCCGGCGTCATTCAGCCGTACGGTGTCCCCGGTGACCAAGGTGACCGTGTGCGAGCTCCCGCCCAGTCCGGCCAGCGTGATCGGGCCGGACAGCAGTCCCGCCGTGGAGGTGACCGGTGCGGGCGCCTGCCTCTCGGCCAGTGCGGCCGACGAGCCGGGCGCCACCACTGTGCCGAGCACCAGGATCGACGCTGTGACAAGTGCCTGTCTGCGCGCCGCCTTCCGGCGGGTGGGGGTGGGTGGGGTGGCGGTGTCGTCCGGCGGCCGGTCGTGCGAGCGGTGTGAAGACATGGGGAACTGCCCCTTCGGGGGAGGGAGACGGGCGGAAAGGGGGGAGGAAGTCAGACCGGCTCGAACCCCTCTGGGGTGTCGTCTGGAGGTTCGGCGGCAGCCTCATCAGGAAGGGCATTGGAGGACGCCGATTCTTTCCCGTCGGCGTCGTCCTGAGCGGCGTCGTCTGCCGGGTGATGGCCACCCGTGGAGTCGGTTTCGGACATGCCGTCAGCGTCGCCTGCCCGGCACGACGGGACTATGGGGGACATCCCCCATTCGGGGAGCGGCGCTCGAGTGGTGTGGTGTGGGGGTGCGCCCGCCACGCGGGAGGCGCACCCGCCTTTACGGTTCGTCGCGATTCGGGCCCAGGTGCGTGCCCAGGGCGGCGCGGGAGCGGAGCCCGAGCTTGCGCAGAGCAGCGCTGAGATGCTTCTCCACCGTCTTGGGTGACAGGAACAGCTCCCGGCCAATCTCCCGGTTGGTCAGCCCGGCGGCGGCCATCGCGGCGACTTCCCGCTCGCGGGGGGAGAGGGTGGGGCCGTAGCCGTGCGGACCGCCGGGGTATCGCCCCTTCATCGCCACCCCGTGCCTGCGGGCCACCTGCGCGGCGCGGTCCAGGTCCCATCCGGCCCCCAGCTCCTGGAACGCCGTGATCGCCGCGCCGAGCGGCTCCTCCGCTCGCTCGTCTCCAACGGCGAACAGGCATCCGGCCGCCAGCTCGCGGGCCTGGGCCGCCTCGTACGTGGCCCCCAGCCCGTCGTAAGCGGATGCCGCCGCCAGGAAATGCGCCGCGGCGCCCCGGCTCCCGGCGGTCAGGTGGCCGCGCGCGTGCGCGAGCGCGGCCCCAGCCAGCGGGGCGTCCAGGCCGTCCAGCGTCGCCGAGAGCCGGGCGACCAGGTCCGCAGCCTGGTCCTGTCTGCCGATCGCGGCCATCGCCTCTGCCAGCGCGGGCACGGCCCGTACCGCCAGCGGCCACAGCCCCTTGGTCTCCCACACGGCGACCGCCGCGCCGGTGGCCGCGAGGGACGCCTCGGCCTGGCCATGTGCGGCGGACAGCCGCAAAAACCCGGTCACCGACAGCGGAAGCAGCTCATATCCACCCAGCTCCATGGTGCGCTGGACGACGTCGGACAGGTCGCGCCGGGCGGTGTCGAGGTCGCCGCGAGCCAGCGCCAGGCAGGCCGCGACCGTCTCGGCGGTGATCCGGTCGAACGGGCGCCCGCCGTACTCCTCCAGCAGCACCGCCACCTCCTGATCCAGCCTGGCCCACCTGCCCCGGCCATAGGCCAGAAGCAGCCCGACCAGCCGGCATCTGGCCAGCGGTTCGCCGGATGAGTCATCCTCGGCCGCGCCCCGCGTCGCGGCGCTCAGCAACTGGTCTGCGGTCTGGAAATGCCCGGCGCAGCACGCGTTCTCCGCGATGGACCGGTACGCGTTGACCTCCTGGCGATGCCGCGGCCTGCCACCGGTCCGCCGGTGGACATCCTCGGCCAAGGCGGCCCAGCGCGGATCACCGATCCCGCTCAGCGACGTCGCGACCTTGCCGAGTACGAAGACCTCCTCGACCGGATCGCCGATGGCGGGTACGGTCTCCAGCGCGCGGTTCAACCAGTAGGCGTGCTCGGTCAACGGCACGGCGGGATCCATCGGCCGGCCCAGCCCGGTCATCACCCACGCCGCGAGGTCCGGCCGGTCGCCCAGGTCGTCGACGGCCGCCGCGAAGGCTCGGCGCTGCACACTGGGATCATCACCGAGCCTCTCCTGCAGTACGCCGATCAAGAAGTGCAGCTGCCCGCGCAATGGGCCGGGCTGCTCCGACTCCAGCGCCTGCGAGAGCAGGTCGATCACCTTCGGAGGGTGCAGCACTTGACAGGCCGCCCAGCCCAGCCGCGCCGCCAGGTGTCCCCGGCGTTCGGGCTCCAGCGGCGCGTTGCGCAGCACATCCTCCAGAATGCGAACCGCCTCGGCGTCGTCGCCGAGCTGCGACGCCTGATCGGCAGCCTGCTCGGCAACGCCCACCCACTCGTGCAACAGGTCGGCCTGGCGCAGGTGATGCGCCCGCTGCCCCAGCGGCACCGGTTCAACCGACCGCACCGCGGCCGCCGCACGCGCATGCAGATCCTGCCGCCGCCCCAGCGGGATCCCCCCGTATACCGCCTGCGCGGCCAACACATGCCGGAAAACCACCATTCCGTCCCGCTCGGCCAGCAGCCCGGACACCAGCAGTTCGTCCAGCCCGGCGACCGTCCCGGCCCGAGACAACCCGGCCACCTCGGTCAGCGCCGTCACCGCCACCGGCACCTGCAACACCGCCGCCGCCTCGGCCACCCTGCGCGCCGCCACCGGCAGCCGGCCTACCCGCTCCCGCACCGAGTCGCGCACTCCTGGCGGCACGTCCAGCTCCTCCAGCGCCTTACGCGCCCACCGCCCGCTCCGCAGCCGGATCAACGCCCCCCGAGTTTGCAACAACGCCAGCAATTCCTGAACCGCCAGCGGCAACCCCGATGACAGCTCATACAGATGCGCCCCGAACTCAGGGGTGACACCCTCCTCCTCCAAGATCGACGCCGCCAGTGCGCGGGTCTGTTCGGCGTCCAGCCCCGTCAGCACGACATGATCGTGATAGACGGAATCCGCCGGTCGCCCTGTCACTTCCCGGATCCCGGCCACGGCCTCCTCCCCCCGATAGGTCAGCACCACCGATACCCAGGCCGGCAGCACCGCCAGCAAATAGGCCAAAAACTCCACCGTCTGCTCATCCGCCCAGTGCAGGTCCTCCACCACCAGCACCGCCGGACCCAGTACCCCCAGCACCTCGGCCAGACCGCGAAACAGCCGATGCCGTTCGGCCGCCCGATCATCCAGTGGCTCCAACGCCGGTGGCAGCACCCCCGCCAGCTCCGGCAACAACCCCCGCAGTGCGCCCGCTACCGGCGAAAGCCCGGCGGCCGCCGCCAGCAGCTCGCTCGTCCCGCGCAGCGCCTCCACGATCGGCCCCAACGGAAACGGCTCCCGAATCCGCCGGCACGCCCCGCTGAGCAGCAGCCGGCCCGCCACGTCGGCGTGCGCGGCCATCTCCGCCACCAGGCGGGTCTTACCGATGCCCGCCTCACCCTCCACCACCACCACGGCGGGCGGCCGGCTCGCCGCGGCCACGAGGCGCTGTAACTGCTCCTCACGCCCCACCAGAACGGGCGAGATCACCCGCCCCACGGCCCTGCGCTCCTCCACCGTCATCCGTCGCGCCTCCGCTCACCGACCCGGCTCCACCACGGCCGCCCGAACCAAGATTCACGAGCCGCCATGATTGCCAGACATTCAAACAGACCCCACAACGGTCACCACCGACCGATCCGGACATCCGGCCCGCGCACGTCATCCCCGGTACGGCTGGAAATCGGCCCATCTCATGGGACAACCGCGGCGCCGGGTCAAGGCCCTCCTGCTTGAGGATCTCCCAGACGAGGTCGGTGATCCTGCCGGAGCGGGGCGGCATGGAGTCCATGCGGCATCCCACCGGACCAAGCGGCGGGCGCGGGCCGTTCCAGCTTCGACTTCGTTACGAGCCGCCTACCCGCCGGCCCCGGAGGACCCGCTACGCGGTCGCTTCACTCACGCGATGGCCGAGCCGGGCCAGTTCACCGTGCACCCGACGGTTTCCCCAGGCCGGATCCTCCCGCGCCAGGCGCAGCGCCAAGTCCCGAACCTCCTTGCCTATGCTCGGGCGGCCGGACCGTCTCAGATACGTCCGTGGAAGGCCTCGGCATCCTGGGTGAGCCGCGGGCGGCCGCCCTTCCACGCCCTGATGGCGCCCCCGTCGTCCCGCACCAGCCGCCAGTACTCCGACTCCACGTCCAGCCTGCGTTTGGGCCCTCGCCTCCCCGCCTGGGGGTCGGAATTCACGCGTCGTCGACACACGTCAACCCGCGGATCTGCACTACATGCTCTCGGGTCGCCGGCTCCTAAACGTCCCGAGTCAGCTGGTTCCTGGAGGAGACGGGGGCGGCCACGCCGTCGTGGATTCGGATGCGGGGGTGACATTCGCTCTGACAGCATGACGCAGTGCTCATGTGCGACAACCGATGAGATTTCGGCGACGGTGGTGATCTCGTACCTGGTGATGGCCCCTCCGATGCAGGGGCCTGACCTTGTGAACGACATTGATGATCTATTAGTGGATCTTGAGGAGCAGGAGGGAATCGACCTCACCTACGACGAGCTGGTACCGCGCACCGCGCATGTGATCGAGCATCGGTACCGGGACCCGGATGGGACCGTGTGCCTGTCCGTGGCGAACGACAGCAGAACGCATCATGCTCACCGCTCCGGACGTGACACGGGACCGGATCGCTGCCTTTCTGAAGATGCGGCTGCCCGTGGCGACCTTCGAAGATCTTCGGGCTCGCGCACGAGAACGGACGGAATCGGATCACGGCGCATTGGTACGGATGGCCATGGCAGCCGAGGAACCGGATCAGAGTCGATCGCCCTCATCCGGCAGGCCCTGCACAGTTCAGACGATGATCTGACACTGGCCGCGATCGAGGCGGCCTGCCTGACCGGCTGGCTCCACTTCCTGGATGAGCTGGTCACCCTCCATCTTCGGCATTCCGAGTCGGAGACACGTGCGCTGGCCGGTCAGGCGGTACAGGCGCTGATCAGGGCTTCTTCCCCGGGTTGATGCCGCTGACATCTGAAAAGACTTGAGGGATCCTGAAGGATCATCGTCTCTCGTGGGCGAGCAGGAGGTCAAGGCGCCTGCCGCGCTGGAGCAGTGTGCTTTGCGCTTTCGGGAGCTGTGGTGCCAGTGGATGGGTGAAGGCCCTGATGTCAACGGCGAGTTCTACCTCACCCACCTCGCGCGGGCGGGCAGCCCCGGGCGGGGGGACGAGTGGATTGAGTCGTGGACGGGCAAGGAGCTCTTCCGGACGTCGCAGCTGCGCGTCATCGATTGCCACCCCATGACGGGTACGGGTCACTATGCCGCACTGCGGCTGCTTCCAGGCATGAGCGAACCCGAAATCTGGTGGGTGGCCGAGCCTTACCATGGCGCCTGGAAGATGGATGTTGGATACCGCGAGTACCTGGAAATGCTTCAGCTGACCAAGGGCGCCTTCTCATGGCAGTTCTTGTTCACCTTGGCGCCGCTGGGTAATGAAGAATTCGAGCGCGTGCGCACTCGAATTGAGAACATGCTCGACGCCTTGCCGGTCCTGTTCCCCGAGCACGACTACAAACCGCTCACCGAACGTTTCTCCGCACGTCTTCGAGACGGGTGAAACCAGATCGGTCGAGGTGGTAGGCCTATGGGCCGGGTGACCGGCTCGTTGGTACGGCTCAAGCACCAGATCGGCGCACATCGATTAGATCTCCTTGAAACGCTTGTTCGTGATGGAGGCGATCCCTCGGCCTGTAGCGCGTCAAAACTCGCACATATGACTCGATCTGGGGTTTCGCCGATCAAGCCAAGCGGCTCGGCGGCACTCGTCAATCGCTTCTTCGAGTATGTGGTCCTGGTCGGGTGGCCGTTGTAGTGATCGATGTACTCGTCCAGAACCGAGCGCTTTTAATCCGTAGGTTCCGGGTTCGAGCCCTGGGCGCCCTACCTCGATTTCGGCCGCGAGTAGTCAGTTGTGTGTGTGTGTGTGTGAGGATGGCCGCATGCCTGCGTTACGCGGAGTCTCGTACATGGGAGCGGTGTTGTTGGCAGCCGTTCTCGTGCTGGTCGCAGTCGTGACCCTGGCCCCTGGCGAAGAGGAGCGCCTCGCCGGTTCGGCCGGGGGCATGGAGGCGGTCGCCCGCTCGTTGCGGGAGGGTGACGAAATAGCGGGGCGGACCATCGGGAATCTCGCGTTCGAGAGGGTCTTTCGGGAGAACGGCCTGGTCTATTTCGAACAGGGCCAAGGGCGTCTGGGAGACCGGGCCTACGGCTATGTCTGGAGTCCCCAAGTGCGGCCGCAGAACGTTGAGCACGTGGAAGGCCCGTGGTACGCGTACACGGATCTTGAGGACTGACCTCTCGGGTCATTGACGGCCAAGGTTGCACGATCTGGAACGACGGCGTCTTCCGTTTGTACGTGTTCTTGAGCGTCGCAAGGTGGACGCTTACGCTCGCGCCATGCCCGTGATCGCCGTGTTTGCGGCTCTGCTGGTCGTTGTCGTGTTTCTCGCCAGGCGCCGGCTGGCGGTGGTGACCGTACGGGGGGAGAGCATGGTGCCGGCGTTGCGGCCCGGCGATCGGTTGCTCGTGCTGCGCGGGAAGGCGGTCAGGCGCGGGCAGATCGTGGTGCTTGAGGCGATCGGGCCGGGGATGCGGTGGCGTGAGGGGCCGCTGCCCGCGGTCGCGGCCACCGATTGGGTGGTCAAGCGGGTCGCGGCGCTGCCGGGTGAGCCGGTGCCGCCGGAGTGCCCCGGGCTGCCCGCCACCGTGCCGCCGGGAAAGCTCGTGGTGCTGGGCGACGGGGAGGTCAGCGCGGATTCGAGACTGTGGGGACTTGTACCGGCCGACCGTGTTCTGGGGGTCGTCCTACGCACCCTTGTTAGTACGTCTTAACAGCCGCATACTCCAGTATGTCCGGACATTTCCTGACAACGGGGCTGGGATATGCGTCTGGTCTTTTCTGCCGCAGGACTGGCCGCGACGACCTTCATCATCTCCCCGCTGCACCACACCCTGTTCGCCGCCCTGTGCCTGCATCATCCGGGTTTCGCCGTACCCGGATCGCCTTGGCGGGATCTGGCGCGCAGGACGCCCGCCAGTGCCATGCCGTTCGTACGACGTGTCCACCGCGCGCCGCACAGCGTGTCCGGCTTCCTCTGGGCCGACCTGCCGCTGCCGCCCGGGGTGGGCACGCTCAACGACGAGCTCGACGTCCAGCCCGGTCTCGGCGACGTCGCCGACGCCCTACGCGCCTTCTACGTCAGCTGTGTGGCCCCCGAGTGGGACGCGATACGCCGCCGCCTGAGCGCGCACGTGAACCGCTACTCCGAGCTGATCTGCGTACGAGGGTTCGGCCGCACGCTGCCCAGGCTCACCCCCAGGCTGAGCTGGTACGGCTGCGCCCTGCAGATCGACACCTCGGGTGTGCGCCCGTCGCCGGTGGAGCTCGGTGACGGGGGCGTGGCGTTCTCGCCGCTGATGTGCGCCAGCCGCTGCTTCCTCGCGCTGGCGCCGCCCCGCGGCGACCGCAGGGCCGTCATCGCCTATCCGGTCAGCGACGAGGGCACCCGGCGCCCCGCCTCGGTGGACGCCCTGGCCCAGGTCGTCGGACAGGCTCGCGCGAGGGTCCTGCGCTCGATCGGCGGCGGTTCGGCGACCGGCGAGCTGGCCAGGTCGCTGGCGGTGAGCGCCTCCACGGTGTCCGAGCACGTGACGGCGTTACGGCTGGCCGGGCTCGTGGACACTCACCGTGAGGGCCGGGCGGTGCGGCACGTGCTGACCTCGCTGGGACACGAACTCCTCAATTGCAGTGCCTGATTTGTCGCATTTCGGTCGCGGTCCGAAAGGATTGCCCCTCCCCTGACCCACTGGTGATGATCGGGCCGAAACAGCCCCTCTCCCCCCAGGAGGTCGGATGACTCGCACACTGAAGGCATTGGGCGACCGGATGCTCGGCGCCCTGCTGCCCGCCAGCACCGCGGACGCCAGGGGGTGCCCCTACGAGTGCTGGTGCTACCACTGGCTCGACCACACCGCGTGGACCTGCGTGCGGCCGGACTGCACGACCTACGTGTCCTGCTACGAGTGCTGCTGACCCTCCACACCCCGCCCACGGCCCCTCCGCAGGGGGTCGTGGGCGGACCCCACCCGTGAAGGAGTGCCATGCCGTACATCGAGCTGGGTTGCCGGGCCGTGCTCTGCCTCGTCTTCCTGGCCGCGCTGGCGGGCAAGGCCACCGGCTGGCGCGCCTTCGTGTCCTCCGTCCCCGGGCTGGCTCCGGGCCTGCCCGCCGCGCCGGTCGCGGTGGCCGTACTGGCCGGTGAGAGCGCCGCCGTGGTGCTGCTCGTCCTGGGCGAGCGCGCGGGATTCGTGCTGGCCGCCGTACTGCTCGCGGCCTTCGCCGCCGCGATTCTGCGGGCCCTGCGCCGCGGCTCGACCGCCGCCTGCCGGTGCTTCGGCGTCACCGCCGCTCCGCTGAGCCGCGCCCAGATCGTCCGCAACCTGCTGCTGATCGCGGTCGCGGTCACCGGCTGGGTGATGCCGGGCGGGCACGTCGAGCTCGCCGGGGTGGCGCTGGCGCTGGTCGCCGCCGTGGTGTTCGCCGCCGTGCTGGTGCTCTTCGACGACCTCGCCGACCTTCTCCTGGAGAGGAACCTCTGATGCCGTACGTCATCGCAGCCCTGGTCATCGTGGGCGTCGTGAGCGCGCTGAACCTGGTGCTGACGCTCGCGGTGATCCGCAGGATGCGTCACGCCGAGCGGCACGCCGCTCCCTCGGGGCCGCCGTTGCTGCCGGTGGGCTCGACCGTCCCCGACGTGCGCGGGATCGGCCGGCCCGCGGTGATCGGCTTCTTCGACACCGAGTGCCAGGCCTGCCCCGGGCAACTGCCGCCGTTCCTCCAGCTCGTCGCCAGTGCGGGCTACTCCCCCTCGCAGGTGCTCGCCGTCGTGTCCGGCCCCGGCGGGGAGAGCTACGCGGACGCGCTGCGCGGCAGCGCCACCGTGATCACCGAGCCCGCCAACGGGCCGGTCTGCCTGGCCTTCCCCAACTCCGCCTTCCCCGCCTTCTACCTGCTCGACGACTCCGGCGTCGTCAGGTCGCGCGCGGTCACCGTGGCCGGGCTCGGCGCCCCCGTCACCGCATGACCCACGAGATCTCGCCCGGCGTGCTGCGGCTGGCCGGGCGGGCCGTGACGGTGTGGGGGCTGGCCTGGCGGGCCGCTCCGCTCGCCGCCGTCTGCTCGGCGCTCGCCGTGATCGCCGGTGGCACGATGCCGGTGGCCGCCGCCTGGTGCACCAAGCTGATCCTGGACGGCCTGGCGGGCGGCCGTGCCGTACTGATGCCCACGATCATGCTCGGCGTGGTCGGTCTGGTCGCCGCGCTGCTGCCGCATCTCACCGAATACACCGACGGACGGCTGCGCCGCGGCATGGACCTGCTGACCCGCGAACGCCTGTTCACCTCGGTCAACGCCTTCGTCGGCCTCGCCCCGTTCGAGAACCCCCGCTTCCGCGACCGGCTCAGACTGGCCGAGCAGGCCGGGACGGGCGCGGCGAACCTGATCCTGGCCCCCGGCCTGGCGCTGGTGCGCGGGCTGGTCACGCTGGCCGGGTTCGTCGCCGCGCTCATGGCGCTGAGCCCGGTCATGACCGGGATCGTCCTGCTGTCCGCGTTGCCGTCGCTGGGGGTGCAACTGTCGCTGAGCAGGCGCAAGGTACGTCTCGACTGGCAGGTCAGCCCGGCGATGCGCCGCCAGATCTTCTACGCCGACCTGCTCACCGAGGTCGAGCCGGCCAAAGAGGTACGGCTGTTCGGGCTGGGCACGTACCTGCGCGACCGTCTCCTCGGCGAGATCCGCGCGGTCAACGACCAGGAACAGGCCCTGGAACGGCGTGCACTGGCGGGACACGGGCTGCTGGCCCTGCTCGGCGCGGCGATCGGCGGCGCGGGACTGATCTGGGCGATCGCCGGCGGCCGTCTCGGCGTGGGCGACGTGGCCGTGTTCGCCGCCGCCGTCGCCGGGGTGCAGGGCGCGTTGTCCAGCGGGGTCACCCAGCTCGCCCGGCTGCACCAGGCGCTGCTGGTCTTCGGCCACTACCGCGCCGTCGTCTCCGCCGCCCCGGACCTTCCCGTACGGCTCCCGCCCCGCCCGCTGCCCGCGCTCCGCTCCGGGATCGAGCTGCGGGACGTCTGGTTCCGCTACGGCGAGGAGCAACCGTGGGTGTTGCGCGGAGTGGATCTCACCATCCCGCACGGCGCCTGCGTCGCGCTCGTGGGGCTCAACGGCGCCGGCAAGTCGACGCTGGTCAAACTGCTGTGCCGGTTCTACGACCCGTCGCGCGGGGCGGTGCGCTGGGACGGGACGGACCTGCGCGACGCCGACCCCGCCGAGCTGCGCTCCCGGCTGACCGCGGTCTTCCAGGACTACGTGGCCTACGACTTCACGGCCGCGGAGAACATCTCGCTCGGCTCGCTGGGCGCCTCGCCCGAGCAGGTCAGGACGGCGGCGCGGCTGGCGGGCGTGGACACGGCCCTGGAGCGCCTGCCGTACGGGTACGACACGCTGCTGAGCAACCGCTTCCTCGACGCGGCCGAGGCCGCCGGTGTCGTGCTGTCCGGTGGCCAGTGGCAGCGGCTCGCCGTGGCCAGAGCGTTGATCAGGGGCGAACGCGACCTGCTCATCCTGGACGAGCCGAGCGCCGGGCTCGACGCGGAGGCCGAGCACGCGATTCATCGGAGGTTGCGCGAGCATCGGGCCGGCCGTACCAGCCTGCTGATCTCCCACCGGCTGAGCGCGGTCAAGGACGCCGACCTCATCGTGGTGCTGGCGGAGGGCAGAATCGCCGAGCAGGGCACCCACACCACGCTCATGGCCGCAGGCGGCGAATACGCCCGCCTGTTCACCCTCCAGGCCAGCGGTTACGCCATCGAGATCCACTGAAGGCGAGGTGGGCCGGGGGCGGAGGCCGTACCGAAGTAGGCTAAAACCTACCTGGAAGTGATGGGGTTCCCTCACTGTCCAGGGATTCCGGAATGCGTACCGTTTCCAGGTATGTACCGATCGGCGACACTGAACGCGCTACGCAGCTCACCCCTCCGGTTCCCGTTCACACGCTGGCCGTGGATGTCGCTGGCGTATCTGGCGGTCGGCGCCGTGCTCTGGTTCGTGACCGTGCTGGCCTTCGCGTTCATCGGCACCATCCCCTACTGGGCGCACGCGCTCGCCAAGGTCGAGCGCCGCATGGTGCGGCTGGCCGGGTACCGGCCGATCACCGACAGCCCTCCGGGGCTTCCCGGTCTGCAGGACCCGGTGTTGTGGCGGGAGGTCGCGTACGCGCTGGCGCACATGCTGATCGGCTTCCTCTCCTTCGTCTTCCTGCTCATAGCCGCCGTCCTGGTCTTCGCGGGGCTCATGGCGGTGCTCGTCATGACGGGCGTGGACGCGCCGCTGGGGCGGAACCACACGGACCCCCCGTTCCTGGTCCTGCTGGGGGCGGTGATCCTGGTCGTCTCGCCCTACGTGGTGACGCTGCTGGCCAATGCGCAGGGCGCGCTGGCCACGGCGCTGCTCTCGCCCCGGGTGGAGGAACTCCAGACGCAGGTGGCCTCCCTGGCCAGGGCCAACATCGCCGAACTGGACCGGTTCGAGGGCGAACGGCAGCGCATCGAACGCGACCTGCACGACGGCACCCAGCAACACCTGGCCACCTCGGCGATGCGCCTCGGCATGCTCGAACTGGAGGTACGTGAGCTGTTCCCGCCGGGTCCGGAGCAGGATTCGGCACTGGAGTCGCTGGAGGCGGTCAGGAGGGAGACCGAACTGGCGCTGGACACGTTGCGCGACGTCGTGCACGGGCTACGGCCGCGCACGCTGATCGACGACGGCCTCGGCGCCGCCCTGCGCGAGCTGGCACGCCGCGTACCCATCAGGACCACCGTCGACGCCGAGGGCATCGGGCGTTTCTCCCTGCCGGTGGAGTCGTCGTTGTACTACATCGCCAGCGAGGCGGTCACCAACGCGATCAAGCACGCGACGCCTGACCACATCCACATCGAGCTGGCGGAGACGTTCGACAGGATCAGGCTGACGGTGTCCGACGACGGCCTCGGCGGCGCGAATTCGGCGCACGGCACCGGGATGGTCGGCATGTACGAGCGGGCCGTCCTGCTCTCGGGCGAGCTCATCGTCGACAGCCCACCGGGCGGGCCGACGGTGATCGTCGCCGACATCCCGCGCCCGTACTGATCAACATGACGCAGAATGGCAGCATGCGTGTGGTGATCGCCGAAGACGCGGCCTTGATGCGGGAAGGTCTGGTGGCCCTGCTGCAACGCTTCGGCCACCAGGTCGTGCACGCGGCCGAGGACGCCGACGAACTGCTGGAGGCCGTCGCCGCCCACCGGCCCGACGTCGTGATCACCGATGTGCGGATGCCGCCGCGCAACCTCGACGACGGGCTGCGGGCCGCGCTGGCGATCCGTGCCGGGCATCCGGACATCGGCATCCTGGTGTTGTCGCAGTATCTCGGTGACGCCTACGCGGCCAAACTGATCGCCGAACCCGTGACCGGGCCCCGCGGCGGCACCGGCTATCTCCTCAAGGATCGTGTCGGCAGGGTCGCCGACTTCATGCAGTCCCTCGACGTCATCGCGGGCGGCGGCATCGTCATCGACCCCAAGGTCATCGCGCACCTCATGTCCTCCGGGCGTCCGCACGCGCTCGACACGCTCAGCGAGCGCGAACGCGAGGTCCTCGGCCGGATGGCGACCGGGGAGAGCAACGCCCACATCGCCGCGGGCCTGCACGTCACCGAGGGCGCGGTGGTCAAGCACATCGGCAACATCTTCGCCAAGCTGGGACTCCAGGCCCAGGACGGCAACCGCCGTGTCCTGGCGGTCCTCACCTACCTCCAGGCGGCCCGGCCGGACGACCCACCGGAACAAGCCCTCCGGCCGCCCCGCGCGACCACCTCAAAGCGCTGACCAAAGCGCGGGTGCGCTACTTCGCGATCGCCTCGCGGACGGACGGGACGATCTCCTGGGCCCAGCGGGCCAGGGTGGTGAGGTCGGAGGCGCCGTGGCCGGAGGAGAAGAGCATGAACCCCGAGGCGTCGTGTTCCAGCACGGCGCCGGTCAGCTCCTCGATCCACTGGTCGGCCGAGCCGCCGATCCAGCGTCCGTCGTGGTCGCGGGTGGCCGTCAGCGGACGGTCGGTGATGCGGCCGGGGAAGTTGTAGATCGTACGGATCTCGCGCGGGTCGCGGCCCACGGCGGCGGCCGCCTCGTCGATGATCGGCCGGGAGGCGCGATAACGTTCGCTGCGCCAGTCGGCCGCGTGGCCGGGGATCCAGCCGTCGGCCACCCGGCCGGTGGCGGCCAGGGATTTCGGCCCGTTCGACCCGGTCCACACCGGGGGCGCGGCCACGGGGGCGGGCTCGATCCGGCGTACCTGGTAATGGCGTCCCTCGTGGGTGACCAGTGAGCCGCCGCCCGACAGCTTCCTGATCAGGACGATGGCCTCCTCGAAGGCGTCCACGGCGTCGCCGGGCGTCTGCCGGGGCACGCCCATGTCGGTGATGCGGTCCCACAGCCCGCCCGCGCCCATGCCGAGCACGACGCGGCCGTTCGACAGCGCCGACAGCGACGTCACCGTCCTGGCCAGCATGGGGGCGGGTCTGGTCGGCAGGTTGGTGACGTTGACCAGGCCGCCGATGTGCCGGGTGCCGCCCAGGAGGAAGCCGAGCGCGGCGTAGGCGTCCAGCCGTTCGCCGAGGTAGGGGTGGTCGGACAGCGAGAAGAGATCGAGCCCGTCCCGGTCGGCCTGCTGAACCATGCGCATTAGATCGGGCAGGTCCCCGAAGCCGGAATGCGCGCCGAAACCGAACACCACGTCAGATCTGGACACGGTACTGCCTTTCATACGTCACACGGAGAAAGAAGGAGGAGGGCTCGCGTCCCGAGCGTGGTCCGTCTCAGGGCGCGCCGAACTGTTCGGTGAAGCGGCCGGTGAACAGGTCGGCACCCTTGTACGCCGAGACCGTCTCGGCCGGTACGACGGCCGGTCCGTCGGGCGTGGGCAGCTGGCCGACACCGCCGCGAGGGCCGAGCGGGAGCAGGATCATCGGGTGGGGCAGCGGCTGATAGGCGGCCGTGGGCTGCTCGCCGCGCAGTTGGGCGAGGATGTTCTGGGCCACCACCTCGCCGTGCTGCATCGCGAACCCGGCCATCTTGGCCTCGTCGACGTCGGTGAGGTCGCCGATCGCGTAGACGTGCTCGTGCACGGCATCGTTCCCGAGCACGTTGAGGGTCTCGGTGACGGACACCCGGCCCTGCGGCGTACGGGTCGTCAGCCGCCCGTCGGCGAGGTAGTCGCTGTTGGTGCGGACGCCGTGCGCGCGGAACCAGATGTCGGCGGTGATCTCCTCCCCGCCGGTCGTGGCGACGGTGAACGGTCCCGCCTGCCCGGCGGCGGTCGCCGGAGGCGCGCTCAGGCCGGCGCCCAGTCGCAGGTCGACGCCCAGCTCGTCCAGCTGGCGGCGCAGTTCGTCGCGCATCTCGGCGGGGAAGGCGGGCAGCAGCTCGTCGGCCGGGTCGACGACGGTCACGCCCTTGTGCGGCCACACCTCCTTGATCTCTCCGGCCAGTTCCAGGCCGACCGGCCCGGCGCCGAGGATCAGCACCCGCCCGGCGTCCGCCAGTTCCTTGTGGGTCCGCAGCAGGTCGTCCAGCACGTCGGGCGTGGAGTCGGAGGCGGGCTTGGCCGGGTAGGCGTAGCTGGAGCCGGTGGCCAGGACCAGGTAGTCGGCCTCGACGCGCCGGCCGGAGGCCAGGGTGACGCCGCCGGGGTCCACCGAGGCGGCTCGCTCCCGCACCACCGTGCCGCGCCGGAGCCACTGGTCGTAGGGGAAGAACATGTTGTGCGCCCAGTCGGGCCGGGTCAGCGCCCGCAGCGAACCGGCCGAGTTGATGAACGCGTCACGCGGCTCGATCAGCACGACGTCCGCCTCGGCGTCCAACGCCTTGGCCACCGCGGAACCACCGTAACCACCACCGACGATCACGACTGTACGACTCGTCATTGTCACTCCAACAAGAAAGAAGGGCTGCAGTTCGTGTTACGAACCATAGTTGTTCGTAACACGAACTGCAACTCGTCCTTAGGCAGGCGTGGTCGATTCGCGTGACGAACTACACCTTCCGGTCGCAGCCGTGCGGGAGCCGGGGTCGGCGCGGGAAACCCGGCGAAGGGGTGCAGGTGAGGGGGGCACGCGAAGAGGTCCGGCGGGCCGGGAAGGGGGTGCGGGTGGGTCAGCCGGAGAGGGCGCGGCGGCAGCGGGTGAGCTCGGCGCGGAGGTCGCGGCGGAGGGCCCGGTCCAGGCCGGGCTGGGCGAGCGCGTCCGTGAAGTCGCGGGCCGCCTCCTCCCAGCGGCCGAGCCGGGCCAGCGCGGTGCCCCGGTTGTAGCGGGGCTCGGGCGCCGGCGACAGGGCCACCGCCCGGTCCAGGTCGGCCACGGCGGCGGCCACCTCACCACGTTCGAAGCGGACGGCGGCGCGATTGGTCCACGCCTCGACCAGGGTCTGGTCACCCTCCAGAGCCTGCGTGAACAGGTCCTCGGCCGGTTCGCCGCGTTCGGAGCGGATCAGGCCGAGCGTGCACAGCAGCGCGGGCTCCTTGGGGGCCAGGGCGAGCCCGGCCAGCGCGTCCCGTTCGGCCGCGTCGAGCGCGCCGCGCTCCAGATGGGCGTTGACCAGGGCGATCCGGGCGTCGAGGTGGCCCGGGTCGATGGCGAGCACGTGCTCCAGGTCCTCGCGGGCCCGGTCGTCACGGCCGCGTTCCAGATGGAGGACGGCACGGTTGTAGTACGCCTCGGGCAGGTGCGGTCCGAGGCGGATGGCGGTGCCGTAGTCCTTGATCGCGGACTGGACGCGGCCGGCGGCCCGGTGCAGGGCGGCCCGGTCCACGTAGTACTCGCAGTTGCCCGGATCGTGGTCGATCACGGTGTCGAGGTCGGCCAGGGCCCGTTCCGGGTCGCCGAGGGCCAGGTGCACCTGCGCGCGGTTGTGGCGCAGGCGGGCCAGGTGCTGCGGGTGCTCGCCCGGCGCCAGCGCCGCCGTCAGCCTGGCCAGTCCGTCGTCGATCAGCCGCAACGCCTGGGCGGGCGCGCCGGACTTGGCGTCCAGCAATGCCAGGCCCTGCTCGTAGAAGACGGTGGAGATCACCTGGTGGCGTGGGTCGTCCACGTGCTCGGCCAGGCGGAGTGCCTGTTCCAGCCAGTGCCGCGCCTGGGCCGGGTCCTGGTCGGCGGCCGAGAGGTGGCGGGCGTACAACATGGCGGTGGCGTACGCGGCGGACATGTTGATCTTCGGGTCGTCGGTGGCCGCGCGTGCCTCGTCGTAGAGCTCAAGTGCCTCGCCGGCGCGGTCCAGCGCGGCCAGGGCGGTGGCCAGGCCGGTGGTGCAGGCCCACCATTGCCGCAGGTCGCCGTCGGGGGTGACGACGGTACGTCCGTGGGCGGCGACGCGGGCCGCGTGGTGGTAGAAGCCGCGGGCCAGGCTGTCGCCGATGGCGGCGCGTACGGCGTCCGGGGCCGAGGGGAGCGGCGGAGGGGCGTCGGGACCGTCGTCACGCAGGTCCAGGCTCAGCGGGGTGCCGGCGATGCGGGGAAGCAGGGTGTCCAGCAGTTCGGCGGTGGTCTCGTCGGCGTCCGCGACGTGGTCGAAGGTGACGGTGACCGGGCGGCGGAGGGTGCCGGCCCAGGAGGCCGCGAACTCGGCCGCGCCGTACGCCAGGCAGGCGGTGCGGCGGGCGGGATGGAACCTGATCGGCTCCTCCTCGGCGGCCGGCCGCGCAGTGCGGTCGAGCGAGGGGACGATCGCGTACAACTCGATCTGGTGGCGGGCGGCCAGGCGGGGGCGGTCGGCGGCGATCGCGGCGAGAAAGCCGGCGACGCCGGCGTAGGGGCCGTGCGCGCGGTGACAGTCGAAGCGGTTCATGGCCGGGACCGCAGGGGCGGGCACCCGAGAGCGCCCGCCGTCTCGGCACTTACCAGCACCACTCGATCCAGAGCCGGCGGGCACCGGACATCAGGCGCTGCGTGCTCTTGCGGCGGATGGTCATCTTCTTCATTGACGCCTCCCGGGGGGGTGATCCATTTCAGGATGACCAGAGCATAAACCGGCGTGTCCGAAATAAGTAGACCCTTCGTGATCTTAGATTTCCGGTGTCCGATGCCGGAGCTGCCTGTCCACGCGAGATCCTGCCAGCTGGAGCCGGGGATGGGCCGTGCGGGCCGCCGGTCGCCGGATCGTCGCGGGTCCGTCCGTTCGCCGGTCCGGCCGCGATTACGGTCGGAGGGCCGGGCCGTATCGGCAGGTGACGGACGACGCGGGCACGGCCCGCGGCCCCTTCTCCCCCGGGTGGAATCATTGTGCTGATCAAGGAGGCAGACGCATGGTGAACGAGCTGGAGAAGACGCGAACCGGCCGGGCGGCGTTACGGCCGAGGCTGGTGGCGGCCGGCTGGGACTATCTCGCGATCGCCGGCTGGCTGACCCTGCTGGCCGTGGTGTTCGTCCCGCTGCGCCTGGCGGGAGCGGGGGTGTTCGACGGGCTCGGTCTGGTGGCCACCGACCTGCTGATCACCGCGCTGAGCGCGCTGCCCGTCGGGGTGTACCTGGTCGCCGGGGAGGCGGGGCGGCGGCGGGCCACGTGGGGCAAGAGGCGCGCCGGGCTCGTCGTGGCCACGGTCGCGGGGGAACGCCCCGGTACGGCACGGATCGTGGTGCGTGACGTCGTGAAGCTGCTCCCGTGGCAGTGCGGCCACATGGCGGTGTCCCGGCTGGTACGCGGCCAGGAAACGGCCTTCGCCATGCCCCTTCTGGTCGCCGCGTACGTATTGGCCGGGGTCTCGATCGTGCTCCTGCTGGCGCGCCGCGACCGGGCCCCTCTGCACGACCTCGTGGCGGGCACCCGCGTCGTGCCGTCGCCGTGACGTCGCCGGGTGCCCGAGGCTGTCCGAGTGTGTCCCAACCCCTGTTGGACAGCCGGTACACGGGCCTTCACTGACCGTGACGCGGCGATCGGCCGCCCGGGAAGAAGGGACCCATCATGACCGACAACGAGCGCCACGAACCGTACGAGCCCCCGCACCTGCTCGACCTCGGCGACTTCGGCCAGCTGACCCGCGGCTACGGGATGCTCAACATGGACCACGCCTACTACTTCAAGCTCTAGCGAAGGCGCGAGGCGAGGGTCCGGTGCGTGAGCTGAGCGGCGAGGAGTTCGCGGTGCTGCCCGACAGCGCCGCCGGCGAGGCCCTCGCCGGAACGCTGAACGGCGTGGTGATCCTGGGTTACGCGTCCGGGCGGCCGTGCCTGCTGGCCGCCTCGACCGGCGGGATCGTGCACGCGGAGGCGGGTCAGGCCCGGCTGGCGGTGATCGGCACGTGCCCGGTCACCGCCGGTCGGCTCCGGCGGATGGCGGCGCGGCTGACGTGCCTGGCGGACGCCGACGCGGTGGCCGCGGCGCTGCCCGGCAGTTTCCATCTGGTCGCGGTCGTGGGCGGGCGGGTCCGGGTGCAGGGCACCGCTTCGGGCACGCGGCGGGTGTACTACGCGCGGGCCGGCGGGGCGGTGGTCGCGTCCGGCCGGGCGGCGGTGCCGGCCGCGCTGACGCGGGCCCCGGTGGACCAGCGGGCGCTGGCGGCGCGGTTGCTGATGATCGTGCCGCCGGTGCTGGCCGAACCGCTGTGGGAGGGGGTCGCCGTGGTGCCGCCCGGCGAGGCGGCCCACCTCGACGCCGACGGGGTGCGCCTGCGTTCCTGGTGGCGGGCGCCGGAGCCGGAGGTGCCGCTGGAGGAGGGCGCCCCCGCGGTACGGGCCGCCCTTGAGGAGGCCGTGGCCGCCCGGATCGGCACGGGCTCGGTGGTGGCCGCCGATCTGTCCGGCGGGCTGGATTCGACGCCGGTCAGTTTCCTCGCCGCCGCGGCGGCCGGGGAACGGTCGGCGAAGCTGATCACGTTCGTACTGGCCGTCGACGATCCCGAGCACGACGACCCCGCGTGGGCCGAACGGGCGCGGGCGCACCTTCCGGGCGAGCACGAGGTGGCCCGGCCGGACGACGTGCCCAAGTGGTTCGCCGACGCGGCTCGGGCCGTTCCCGGGCTGGACGAGCCGACGCGGTGGCTGCGCGCGCTGGCCCGCGAGCTGGCGAGCTCGGCGCTGCTCGGCGGGCGGGGAGCGGCCGTGCGCCTGACCGGGCACGGCGGTGACGAGGTCACCCTGCTGCCCGACTGCTACCTGCACGACCTGGCCCGTCGCCACCCGGCGGCCCTCTGGCCCCACCTGCGCGAGCAGCGGTCGAGGGCCCGGTGGCCGCTGCGGGCGTGCGTGCGCGCGCTGGCCGACCGGCGGCCGTACGCCGCCTGGCTGGCGGATCAGGCGGCGACGCTCGGCGCGCCGCTGCCCCGCTTCCTGCCGGACTTCGGGTGGGAGCAACCGCTGCGCCTGCCCGGCTGGACGACCGAGGCCGCGGCGGACGCGGTCCGCGAGGCGCTCGCCGGGTGCTCGGCCGAGCCGTACTCCCCGCTTCGGGCCCAGCACCAGAGCCTGTCGAGCGTCCGTTCCATCGCCGCCGCCGTCGATGGCGTACGGGTCCTGACAGGCCGTGTGGGCGCCGCCGTGCACGCCCCCTACCTGGACGACCACGTCGTCGCCGCCTGCCTGGCCGTACGGCTGGACCAGCGGGCGGCGCCCGGCGCGTACAAGCCGCTCACCAGGGCCGCGATGCGCCCGGTCATGCCGGCCGAGTGCCTGGGACGCAGCACCAAGGGCGAGTTCTCGGCCGACATCTACCAGGGGCTGCGCCGCCACCGCGACCAGTTGCTGGCGCTGCTCGACGGCTCGCTGCTGGTGGAGCGCGGTCTGGCCGACGCCGCCACCCTGCGCCGGGCCTGCGTGCGGACACCGGCCGAGGGCGGGCCCGGCGTCCTCGCGCTCGACGTCTTCATCGCCGCCGAGAACTGGCTGCGAGCCCTTCCCGCCCATCCCGTTCAGGAGGAGTCGTGCGCGTGAGTCTTCGCCCCGGCGTCACCCTCACCCCGATCGACGAGGTCGCCGTGCTCCTGGACGAGCACACCGGCCGCTACCGCCAGCTCAACGCCACCGCCGTGCTCGTCCTGCGCAGCCTGCTGGCGGGACGCGGCCCGGACGGGGCCGTCCGCGACCTCGTCCGGGCCCATCCGGCGGCGACGCCCACCGCCGAGGCGGACGTCGCCGAGCTCGTCGCCTGCCTGCGTGCCGCGAACCTGATCGTCGATGCCGGCGCCGGGCCGGAGCGGCCGCGATGAGCGTGTCCATGGTGCCCGCCGACCGGCCCCGCCTGCCCTGGCGCCGCCGCCTGCCGGCGCTGGCCGCCGTGGCCGCCGCGCACCTGATCGCCCGCCGGCCGCCGGCCCGCATCCGCGCGGTGCTCACGCTCGCCCGGCGTGGCGCCGTGCCCGCCACCGTCGAGCAGGCCAGGGCGGCACGGGACGCGGTCATCGCGGTCAGCCTGTCGTGCGCCGGGGAAGGCTGCCTGCCGCGTTCCATCGCCGCCGCCCTGTTGTGCCGGACGCGCGGATCGTGGCCCACCTGGTGCGCGGGCGTACGGGTGCACCCGTTCGGCGCCCATGCCTGGATCGAGGCCGAAGGCCGTCCCGTGGACGAGCCGCCCCATCACTACCGGGGCACGATCGTGGTCGCCCCGTATCAGGGCTGAGCCGCCGCCCCTCCGGGACAGGGCGGAGCACCCGCGTTGCACGGCGATCGAGGAGAAGAGGGCGACCATGCCGATCGACTACACCTTCGAGACATTCAACGACCTGGGCCTGCCGCAACCCCTGAACGCGGACGTCGCCGCGTCGATGGTCAAGCACAGCGGCCTCACCTCGGCGGACGTCGTGTTCGCGGCCGGTGGCGGGACCGATGCGGAACGCCACGCCCTGACCTGGCTGCTCGCCACGTACGTGCCGCAGCCGTACAAGAAGGCGACCAACCACCAGATCCTGCCCCTCACGGCCACGTCCGTCGGACAGGTGGTCCTCGCCTACGACGCGAACCGGCGCGCGACCGCGACCCTGGTCGGCCGCGGCCTGCCGGCCGGACTTGAGCCGCCGTACCGCGAGCCGGCCCAGTTGACGCAGTGGCTCAAGGACACCTACGCCCTCGCCGGGATCACCGGCCAGTGGACCGGCGAGCAGTTGGTCAAGCTCCACACGGCCCTGGGTCTGGTCCCCGAGGCCGACCGTCCGGCGCTGCGCGGCGTCCTGATCCAGCGGGTGGCCGCCCTCCAGTCCCAGGACGGTCACGACAAGGGGAAGTTCAGCTACGAAAGAGGCCCCTGGGCCGGATCCCTCGGCACGCTCAAGCTGGCGGACGCGATCTTCGCGGAGGACGGGATCGGCTTCTTCGGCGGCCTCACCTCGCGGGCCTGCCTGCCGAGCGTGCGCGGCATCCTGCACGAGGTCGGCCACGCCGTGGAGAGCGCCTCGTGCCGGACCGAGGCCAGGAACAACGCGGCCTGGGTGGTCGAGAGCACCGGCGGGCGGCAGTATCGCGCATCCGAGCACGTCCCGGACAACCTGGTGACCGAGGCCATCCAGCTCGACACGGACAACGAGGCGCTGGGCAAGCTCGGCACCGGGCTCCCCAACGCCGCCGCCCGGGCCGAGTTCGAGACCCTGTGCGACACGATCGAGAAGATCCAGTCGTGGATCACGTCCGCCGAGAACGGAACGTTCCAACAGGAAGGGGTGTTCTCGGAGGTCAAGAGCCACCTGGCGCAGGCGCTCACCCTGAACATCTGGCAGACCTACCGGCAGGAGATCGTCCGGTGGTGCGACGCGCAGATCCGCGAGGCCCGCTGGCGGACGAAGTTCGTGACGCCGCGCGGCAACAACATCACCCCGTGCCTGCGGGACTTCGTCCAGTTCGTACACGACGGCGGCGTGGGCACGAACCTCACGCCGTACGCGCAGACGTCGTACGGTGAGTTGTTCGCGGAGGCGTACTCGTTCTGGCTCGCCGACCCCGACGCCGTGGAACGGCACGACCGTCGGCTTCGCCAGTACTTCGACAAAGCCGCCTACCGGGTCGGGGACTGACTCGCCGATCGAGCAGGCCGGCGGCCTGTCCGTTGGGTAAATTCCGCAGAGCAGAATTACCGTTTCTCCAAAGCGTGACAGCCGCACCATTGACCGTATGAGCATCCCAACCTCCCCCGTACGGCTCCGCGCGGCCGACGCGCCGGACCAGCCCGCCGTCACCCCCGCGCTCGAAGAGCTCTACCGCGGTTTCGAGCAGGAACTGCTCGTACCGCTGTGGACGGAGATCGGCGACCTGATGCCGGCTCATCCGCGTTCGCGCGCGGTGCCGCACGTGTGGCGCTGGGAGAACCTGCGGCGGCTGGCCGCCCAGGCGGGCGAGCTGGTCCCGGTCGGCCGCGGCGGGGAGCGGCGGGCGATCGCGCTGGCCAACCCCGCCCTGGGCGGACGACCGTTCGCGACGCCCACGCTGTGGGCCGCGATCCAGTACCTGATGCCCGGGGAGGACGCTCCCGAGCATCGCCACACCCAGCACGCCTTCCGCTTCGTCGTCGAGGGCGAGGGCGTGTGGACGGTCGTCGGCGGCGACGCCGTGCCGATGCGGCGCGGCGACTTCCTCCCGCAGGCCGGCTGGAACTGGCATGCCCACCACAACGCGACTCTCGAACCGATGGCCTGGCTCGACGGCCTGGACATCCCCTTCCAGTACCTCACCGAGTCGCAGTTCTTCGAGTTCGGCCGCGACGAGATCAGCGACGCCGAGCGCGTCACCCCCGAGCGGTCCCGTTCCGAGCGGCTGTGGGCTCATCCCGGACTGCGCCCGGTGTCGGCCGGCGAGCTCGCCCCTGGCACGCCGCTGCTGTCCTACAAGTGGGAGTTCACCGACCGCGCCCTGGCCGACCAACTGGCCCTTGAGGCCGAGGGCCACGGCGGCGTCGTCGAGCCCGGCCACGCCGCCGTCCGCTACACCGACCCCGCCACCGGGGCCGACGTGCTGCCCACGCTGCGCGCCGAGATGCACCCCGTCGCGGGCGGCGCCGAGACCGCCCCGGTACGCGAGACCGGCTCGTCGGTCTACCAGGTCTTCGACGGCTCCGGCAGCGTGACCGTCGGCGACCGGACCTGGACGGTCACCCGCGGCGACCTGTTCAGCGTCCCGTCCTGGCAGCCCTTCTCGGCCCGGTCGGAGGCCGGCTCCACCGACTCCGACTCCGGCGCCCTGGACCTGTTCCGCTTCAGCGACAGCCCGGTCTTCGAAGCTCTCCGGCTCAACCGCACCCACCGTGACCCCCGTACCGAAGGAAACGCCCGATGAAGCTCGCCACTGTCCGCGTCAACGGCTCGACCCGCGCCGTACGGCTCGACGGCGACCGGCTGGTCGACCTCGGCGCCGCCGATCTCGGCGCGTTCCTGGCCCAGGACGACTGGGCCGCCAGGGCCGCCGCCGCCGACCCGGCCACGACCTACCCGGTCGCGGACGCCGACTTCGCGCCGGTCGTCCCGAAGCCGTCCAAGGTCGTCTGCGTGGGCCTGAACTACCGCAACCACATCCAGGAGATGGGCCGCGACCTGCCGCAACACCCGACGCTGTTCGCCAAGTTCGCCGACTGCCTCGTCGGGGCCACCGACGACATCGCCAGGCCCGAGGAGACCGCGGAGTTCGACTGGGAGGTCGAGCTGGCCGTCGTGATCGGAAAGCCGGTCCGCCGCGCCAGGGGCGCCGAGGCCGAGGCCGCGATCGCCGGGTTCACCGTGCTCAACGACATCACCTGCCGCGACTGGCAGTTCCGCACCCGCGAGTGGTTGCAGGGCAAGATGTGGGACTCCTCCACGCCCGTCGGCCCCTACCTGGTCACGCCGGACGAGCTGCCCGGCGGCGTACGTCCCGAGCTCGACGTCACGCTCAGCGTCGACGGCACGGTCATGCAGCAGGACAACACCGGCGACCTGCTCTTCGACCCGGTGGCGCTGGTCGAGTACGTCTCCACCGTCGTGCGACTCAACCCGGGCGACCTCATCGCCACCGGCACCCCCGGCGGCGTCGGCCACGCCCGTACCCCCAAGCTCTACCTGACCGGCGGCGAGCGTGTCGTCACCGAGATCCAGGGCATCGGACGGCTCGACAACACCGTGGTGAAGGACGGAGGCGCCTGATGCGCCGTACCTTCGACGACACCCTGAGCTGGACCGCGACGGGCACCGCGCTGCTGCTCGACGCCGTCGCCGGGTGGGGCGAGGAGCAGTACCTCGCCCCCTCCGGGCTGCCCGGCTGGACCCGTAAGCACCTGGTGGCGCACGTCGCGGCGAACGCCGACGCCCTGCGCAACCTGGTGCGCTGGGCGGCAACCGGCGAGCGCACCCCGATGTACTCCTCGCGCCGGCAGCGGGACGCCGACATCGAGGCCGGCTCCCGCAAGCCGGCCGCCGAGCTGGACGCCTGGCTGCGCTCGTCGGCGGAACGGCTCGGCGCGGACGTCGCGGAGCTGGACGGCGACCGCTGGAGCGCCGAGGTGGTCACCGCGCAGGGGCGGACCGTCCCCGCGACGGAGATCCTTTGGCTGCGCTCCCGCGAGGTCTGCGTCCACGCCGTGGACCTGGCCGCCGGGCTCAGCTTCGCCGACCTGCCGGCCGGGTTCCTGGCCGCCCTCGCCGACGACGTCGCCGCCAAGCGCGCCGCCGCCGCCGGGCCCGCGGTCGTCCTGTCGGCCGCCGACACCGGCGACCGCTGGGAACTGCCCGGCGAAGGCGGGCCCGCCACCGTCGAGGGCCCGCTCGCGGGCGTCGCGGCGTACCTGGCGGGCCGGCCGCACGACCTGACCGACTCCGACGGCTCGCCCGCGCCCTCTCTGCCGGCGTGGTTGTGAACGTCCCGGCTTCGAAGGAGAGCACCGTGGCCACCTCCCCCGTCTCCGCGAACCCCGCCGACCCCGCCGACGTCCTGGTCGTCGGGGGCGGCATCGGCGGCCTGAGCGCGGCCTTCGCCCTGGCCCGCGAGGGCCTGCGGGTGCGCGTGCTGGAGCAGGCCCGCGAGTTCGGCGAGGTCGGCGCCGGTCTCCAGATCGCGCCCAACTGCACCCGGATCCTGCACGACTACGGCCTGCTGGAGGAGGTCAAGAGCCTCGGCGTGCTGCCGCGGAGCATGGTGATGCGCGACGCCGTCGACGGCGGTGAGCTGACCCGCCTGGACCTGGTGGACCTGGAACGCGAGTACGGCTTCCCGTACATGGTGGTGCATCGCAGCGACCTGCACGGCGTCTTCCTGCGCGCCTGCCGGGCCGCGGGCGTCGAGCTGGTCACCGACGCCCGCGTCGACGGGTACGAGAACACCGCGTCCGGCGCCCGGGTGCTGCTGGCGGACGGCCGTACGGACGAGGCCAGGATCGTGATCGCCGCCGACGGCCTGCACTCGGTCGCGCGCCGGCTCCTGATCGAGGACGAACCGGTCAACTCCTCCTACGTCGCCTACCGGGCCGCGGTGCCCATCGGGCAGGCCGGCCGGGACGTGGACCTCAGCGAGGTCTCCGTCCACGTCGGCCCGCGCTGCCACTTCGTCCAGTACGGCCTGCGCGGCGGCCAGATGCTCAACCAGGTCGCGGTCTTCGAGTCCCCCAAGGCCCTCGCGGGCGAGGCGGACTGGGGCACCCCCGACGAGCTGGACGCCGCCTTCGACGCGACCTGCCGGGAGGTCCGGGCCGGCATCCCGCTGATGTGGCGCGACCGCTGGTGGCGGATGTTCGACCGCGACCCGATCATGACCTGGGTGGACGGCAACATCGCGCTGCTCGGCGACGCCGCCCATCCACCGCTGCAGTACATGGCACAGGGCGCGATCATGGCCATCGAGGACGGCTGGGTCCTCGCCAGGCACGTCGCCGCCCGCCGCGCCGCCGACGGCTCGATCGACTGGCGGGGAGCCCTGGCGGCCTACGATGCCGTCCGCCCCGAGCACTGCCGCCGCGTGCTGACCACGGCCCGCGCCTGGGGCGAGTTGTGGCATCTGGACGGCGTCGCCCGCCTCCGGCGCAACACGCTCCTGCGCGGCCGCGACACCTACGACTACTCCTTCACCGACTGGATCTACGGCCCCACGGCGCTGACGCCGGAGGAGGAGCCGCCGATGTTCACGCCCATCCCCCTGGACCCCGTCACGGCCCTGAACGGATGAGGCCCGGCCCGTCCTAACGAGGAGGCTCGTCCGTCCAGCCGGTGGTGACCGCGATCCATCCGTTGGAGAGGCTAAAGCTTCCGTTGCCGCCGAGGAGGAAGTTGGTACGGGTCACCCGGGCCGTCCCGGGATCGACGACCAGCTTGATCGGCCTGATCTCATCAGGGATCAGCAGTCTCTGACCGCCTTCGACCGTGCCCTCGCTCCGCACGCCGGGCATCTCGGCGAGCAGCCGGAACGCCGTCGAACGGACCTTCGGCGGCGCGGGCAGCTCGGAGATCAGCGCGATCAGCGGGAGGAGGGGATCGCCCCGCTGTTCGGACGGCAACATCGCGCGCTCGTCACCCTGGAGCCCGGCGATGCTGGCCTTCAGCTCCTCCGGATCGGTCGGCAACCCTTCGAGGTAGGCGAGGTCCACCTTCGCGCCCTTGAGCGAGAAGGCCGGCGCGACGACGGCGAGAGGGGAGCCCGGCCCGTCCTTGGACCAGCACCGTCCGTCGCGGGTGGTCCAGCTCTCCGTCACCGTCGGGTCCCGTCCCTCCATCGTGCGGCTGACGTGCCAGTACGTGCCGGAGCCTTGGGGGGTGCGTTCCGCGCTGACGGCGGCCATGAGCAGCACCTCCCTGCCGGAGGCGGCCGGTACGCCTTCGGGCGCGGCCACGCCCGTCACGAGCACGGCGGCGACCGCCGCCGCGGTGGCGGCCAGGCCGAGCCCCGGCGCGAGCCACCTGGAGCGGCGGCGGCCCCGCATCCGTTCCTGGAGCCGTCTCCTGCTGCGGCCGGCGGCCTCGGCGGACGGCTCGGGCTTGGTCAGCAGGGTGGCGAGGGCGTCCAGGTCATCCATGGGCTGTCTCCTTGTCGACGATGGCGAGGATCTTGCTGCGCGCCCGGCTGAGCCTGGATCCGACCGTGCCGGTGGCGATGCCGAGCGCGTCGGCCACCTCGTCGTAGTTGAGCTGGCCGAGTGCTACGAGAAGCAGGACGTCGCGCTCCCCGTCGGACAGCGCGGCGAGGGCCTTGGCCAGGTACGGCCGCATGCGCTGTGCGGCGACGGAGGCGACGACCCGGTTCTCGTGGCCCTCCGCGAGGGGTTCGGGAGCCAGCCGGGCCAGGGCCCGGTAGTGGCGCATCTCCTTGCGCCGGTGCCTGGCGATCAGGTTGGTGGCGATGCCGAACAACCAGGGCCGCATGCTCTCGTGTCCCGGGTCGAACCGGTCGCGCCGGTCGAAGGCCAGCAGGAACGTCTCGGCGGTGATGTCCTCGGCGATCTGGGTGTCCAGCCGGCCGGCCACGTACAGGTAGATGTCCCGGTGGTAACGGTCGTGCACGGCGGTGAACAGCTCAGGGTCGCTCCGGCAGGCGGCGGCGAGTTCGGCGTCGGTCACCTGTCCGACCGCTCGGGCGGTCACGTTGTCGTCTCCGGCATGGTCCGCCTTATCGGTGATGGGTGCGGTCACCCATACTTCGCCGCAGGGCGGAATCGCCTTCCGTGGAGCCCGGACCCCACTGGAGGGCTACTTCGAGGGGCGCCGGTAGAGCCAGGTCAGGCGGGGTTCGAGCACCCACTTGAACAGGTCGCGGGTCTGCGGCAGGCACAACACGATGGTCAGGGCGAAGCAGCTCGACAGGATGGCCAGGGCGCCGAGCGGGCCGAAGAGCCAGGGGAAGGACAACCACCCCTGCTCCTTGGCGACGAGGACGACCACGCCGTGCAGCAGGTAGCAGTACAGCGTGCGGGTGCCGAGCTCGGTGAACCAGGTCTCGCGCCTCGGCACCAGCGCCAGCACGGCCAGGCACATCGCCAGCGCGCAGACCAGGAGCGCCGCGCGCAGGCCCAGCCCGGTGTACCAGGACAGGTCGAGCGTCTTGAAGCTGGCCTTGTAGTAGAACGGGCTCAGCTTGGCGCGCGGCGCGACGTACAGGGCAACGGCAGCCGCGCCGGCCAGGACCGCGACGCCGACGGGCTTGACCCACCGCCTGCCGAGCAGGTCGAAGTGCTCCGGGCGCATCACGAGCCCGATGACGAAGAAGGGCATGAGCCCGAAGAAGCGGTCCATGCTGAAGTCACCGGAGATCTCCGAGAACCCGGCCACCAGGTAGATCACGATCGCCACCGGCGCCGGGTACTTCATCCGCTTCCACACCGGGGTGGACAACCGCCAGAACAGCAGCGCCAGCAGGTACCAGTTGAGCCAGGCCGGATCGATGATCGTCAGGCTCCACTTCTGGCCCAGTGCGTAGCGGAGCGCGGCGTAGCCGACCTCGACGATCACGTACGGCACGACGAAGGTGTCGACGAGCTTGTTGGTCTTGGCGTCGGAGTTCCAGAAGTTCCTGGACAAATAGCCGCTGACCAGCACGAACAGCGGCATGTGGAAGGTGTAGATGAAGATGTACATGGCCCGCGCCGAGTCGGCCGCCAGCGTCGGCACGAGCGCGTGGCCCGTCGGCACGAGCGCGATCACCAGGAACTTGACGTTGTCGAGGAAGGGGTCGCGCTTCTTGATCGGCACGACCCGCTCGGCCTCCGGCACCGCCTGCCGGGGGACGGCCGCGACCGGGCCGGACCGCGCGGTGAGGGCCGTCCGCTGCTCGCCCGGCGTCGCGTCGCCGGTCATGGGGTGGATCGTGCCGGGCCGTCGCCCTGGCCTTCCTCGGGACGTACGACGTCCGCGACGCGGCCCTCGGTCTCCTTGGCCCGGCTCTCGGAACGCACCAGACGGACGACCCCGGCGATGAAGGCGCCCCCGACCACGATGGGAGGCACAAGAGCGGACACGATCTCGAACACGGAGACACCTCTTTCGGGGCCCGACGATACACCAGCTTCTACGGCACGTAGAAACGGCCTCGGCCGTCACGACCAGGGTGACGGCTCTCAGCCGGAGGGGGAAGGACTCTCGGCCGCGCCGCGTGCCGCCAGCATGCCGCGCATCAGCTCGACCTCCGCCTTCTGGGCCGCCAGGATCGACCCCGCCATCCGCCGCACCTGCGGCTGGCCGCTCCCCTGCGCCGCCTGAGCCATCTGCACACCGCCCTGGTGATGCGGGATCATCAGCCGCAGGAACAGGATCTCCGCCTCCTTGCCACTCGCCTGCTCCAGCTGCTTGAGCTGCTCACGGGTGGCCATGCCGGGCATCTGCACCGACCCCTGCCCCATCTTGGACATCTGCGCGGACCCCATGCCGGGCATGTTCTGGTGGCCCTGCCGCATCCACGCCATCCGGGGCTCCGCCGACGCCTGCGGCAGACCCCATACGTCCAGCCAGGCGTACATCTGCCCGATCTGCTGCTGCTGGGTGGTCGCGATGTCATAGGCCAGCGTCCTGACCTCACGATCGGTGGTCCGGTCCCGGACGATCAGCGCCATCTGCACGGCCTGCGCGTGATGGGCCTGCATGTCCCGGGCGAACCCGGCCTCCAGCGACTCGTCCCCCGGCGGACCCGCGGACCACAACCGCACGCCGAGCCCGGACACCGCCAGCGTCAGCACGGCGATCACCGCCACCAGCACCCCGCGCCGCCACAACACCGCCGGGAACCTCATGCCGACGGCTCCCCGACCCCGCCGCTGCACGACGCGCCCGGCTCGGGCGTGCCGGGGCCGTTGATGTTGGCACGCAGGAACGCCGTCAACCGCGGGTCGTCGGCGTTGTCGAGCTTGAGCTGCCTGCCCCACGCACTGAGCACGACCGGCGCGCTCAGCCCCGTGTACGGCGACACCACCACGAAATCACGCCCCTGGGCCTGCTTGAGCAGCACGTCCAGCTGCTCCTTGGGCAACCCCGGCCGGAAGGCGATCCAGACGGCCCCGTGCTCCTGGCTGTGCACGACGTTCTCGTTCCGCAGAGGCTTGGTGTAGATGCCGCAGTTCTGCCACTCCGGCGCGTGGTCACCGCCGACCGGCGGGGCCTGCGGGTAACTGACCGCCTTGTCGGTGTGGACGCGGCTGCTCACGTTGATCGTCTGGACCGCGTCCAGTGACCGGCCGGCCCGGTCGGCCAGCACGAACGCCGTGCCCGCCGCGGCCACCCCGGCGGCCACCACCACCGAGGCGCTGATCATGACGACCCGCCGCCGGCGCTCCGCGCGCCGCTGCTCGGCCTGCAGCGCGGAGAGCCGCTCCTTGAGCGTGCCCTCGGCGTTCTTGCCCATCCGCCTACCTCCGACCACGTGCTTCTCGCGTACGTAACTTCTACAGCACGTAGAATATGGAAGCCGTAAGTACGCGTCCCATCAGCGGCCGGCTCGGTGGCGCGTGCCTAGAGCGTGACGCACACCACCGGCGCGACCAGCACCGCCAGCGGCCCGCTCAGTTGCAGGACGGCCGCCGCGTAGACCGCCGCCGGCACCCATCCGAGCCGGCCGCGACCGTCGAGCAGGCGCTGCAACCGCTCCACCAGACGAACCAGGCGATCACCGCGTGGATCCGCTCTGCCCCTCCAGCGCCTCGCGCAGGGCGGCGGCCACCTCGGGCGTCACCGTGCCGACGAACCGCTGCACGGCCGCGACCACGTCGCCCGCCTCGTCGAGCGCCGCCCGCATGGTCTCGGCGACGAGCACGTCCTTGCTCTCGGTCGCCTTGTACAGGTGGGCCCGGCCGACGCGCTCGCGGGAGACCATGCCCTTGTTCGTCAGGCGCATCAGCACGGTCAGCACCGTCGTGACAGCGGGACGGGACGGCAGACCGGCCGCCAGATCGTGCGCGAACACGCCCTGCGGCTGCCGCCACAGAGCTTCCATGATCGACCGTTCGAGGTTGCCGAGCTGCATCTCACCCTCCTCGCGCCTTCTACCCCAGGTAGAAGGCTACTGCCTGCGGACTCGGCTCAGCCGGCCGTGTCGGCGACGAGGGACTCCAGCGTCCGGACGATCTCCTCGGCGAACAGCAGGCCGGCCAGGCCGTGCCCGTGCTTCTCGCGGCGGACGAGGGAGAGGATGTTGTTGCTGAACGCGCGGTCGCGGACCGGACGGTAGGCCAGCACGTCGTTGCGGTGTTCCTCGGCGATGTCGAACCTGCTCAGGAAGGCGATGGCCTCGCCCCCGGCGGCCAGCCGTTTCATCGTCTCGATCGAATTGGTGTGGAAGGCGGGCTCGACCTTGAGCCCGGCCTCGGCGAACGTGTCGGCGATGATGCCGTGGATCACCATCGACCGGTCCGCGAAGATGAGCGGATAGGCCGCACACTGCGCCAGCGGGATCGACTCCAGGCGGGCCAGCGGGTGTTCCGGCGCGATGACCGCCCCCAGCCGGGTGTCCATCTGCCAGCAGATCTCGACCTGCGACGAGGACGGGATGTTGAACCCCAATCCGAGGTCGGCCTCGCTGTCCGCGACCGCGCGCAGGATCTCGTGGGTGGACAGCGCGCGGATCGAGATCCGGACCTCGGGGTGGCGGGCGTAGAAGCTCACGGTGGCGGCGGAGACGATACTGCTGGCCAGACCGGTCATCGTGGCGATCACCACCTCGCCGCTCGGCAGCGACTGCAGGTCGCGGATCTCCGTCACGGCCTCGCGGTAGTCCAGGAGGGTCCTGCGTACGTGCGCGAGCAGGACCTCGCCGGCCGGCGTGGGCCGCATGCCGCGCGGCAGGCGTTCGAACAGCGGCTCGCCGAGCTCCTCCTCCAGGAGCAGGATCTGCCGGTTGATGGCCGAGGGCGCGACGTGCAGCCTCGCCCCCGCGGCCCGGATGGAGCCGTAGCGCGCCACCTCGTCGATGTAGTGCAGCAGGCGTGAGTGAAGCATGGGGGCCTCCCTGGCTGGACCGTGCTCAAAAAGCGTACAGTCCGTGCGAAAACGGCTGCTTGTCAGCAACGGTGCCGTGCCATTTCATAGCCACATCGCGTACGAGCGACGCACGGCCACGACGGCCGGCTGTTCATAGCCGGCCGAGAACGAAGCGAGGAAACCATGCTCCAACAGGAGAAGACCAGCCGGGTCTCTGATCACTACGACCACGTCCGGGCGGTCTTCGACATCCTGAGCGGGGAGGGTGAGGCAGACCTGCTGCTGCGGAACCTCAACATCCTGGATGTCCACAGTGAGACGGTCTACCAGGGTTCGATCCTCGTCTACGGCGAACGCATCATCGCCCTGAACCCGGACGAGTCGATCGTCCGGGTCCGTGAGGTCTTCGACGGCAAGGGCCTCTACGCGATCCCGGGCCTGATCGACGCGCACCTGCACTTCGACGCCCAGCTCGCCCACCCCGCGGCGTTCGGCGAGGCGATCGTGCCGAGCGGCACGACCACCATCTTCGCCGAGACCCTCGACTTCGCCAGCGCCGCCGGCGACGAGGCCGTCGAGGCCGCCCGAGCGCTGTTCAAGGACCACGAGAAGCTGCCCTACCGGATCTACGCCTTCGCGCCGGGGAAGAAGACGTCGGTCGAGGTCACCGACGCCATGCTGAAGATGGACCCGGTGATCGGGCTGGGCGAGCTCGCCCACCTGTCGTACATGACCGGTGACGAGGACGACTTCCGCAAGTCCGCGCTCGGCCGCGCCAACGGCGGTTTCGTGAACAGCCACTGGGGTGTGACCGCGCTGCCGGACATGTTGCTGAACTACATGCCCGCGATCGGCGCGCACAACAATCACGATGTCTGGAACGAGGACGACATCGAGAAGAGCATCCGGTACGGCTTCCAGACCCAGATCAAGTTCGGCGTCGGCAGCCCCGAGGTGATCAGGACCATGCTGCGCGCCATCGTCAAGCGCCGCTGGCCGGCCGAGAACTTCCAGATGTGCGCCGACAACATCTCCGTGGACCGCGTCCTGACCAAGGGGCACATCGACTGGGTGATCTCCCTGGCCGTCGAGATGGGCATGAACCCGATCCAGGCCATCAAGATGGGCACGCTCTACTCCGCGCGCTCCTTCCACATGGACCACGACTTCGGCTCGCTGGCCCCGGGCCGCTTCGCCGACATCGTGCTGACCGACAGCCTGTCGAAGATCAACCCGCTGTACGTGTTCAAGGGCGGCGAGCTGGTCGCCCAGGACCGCAAGCTCCTCAAGCCGGTCGGCCTCGACTATTCGGGCATGGTGCAGCAGCCCGTGCCGGGCCTCGCCGACCTGGCCCCCGGACAGCTCGACCTCACCCCGATCGAGGTCTCGGCCGACGGCGGCCGGGCGAAGGTGCTGCTCTTCGACGTCTACGGACGCGGCCACCTCAAGTTCGCGCAGGAGGTCTGGGTCCCGTTCCGGGACGGAGTGGTCGTGCCCGAGGTGGACGGCGTCACGCTGAACCGCATCTCGGTCGTGCAGCGGTACGCGGACGGCGCCCGCCATGTCGTCAACGGCCTGTTCAAGGGGGTCTCGATCGAGCGGGGCGCGGTGTCGACGTTCTGGCCGGCGCCCTTCGCGTACTTCGTGGTGGTCGGCACCGACAGCGGCGAGATGTGCGACAACCTCAGGAAGCTGGACGCCTACGTCGGCGGCTGCCTGGTGACCGACGACCGTCAGGAGCGGGCCTCGCTGCCCCTGGACATCTACGGCGTCATGGCCGACATGAGCCTGCCGGAACTGGTGGACGCGACCCGGTCGATCGACGCCGCCCTTGAGGAGCTGGGCAATCGCAACGAGGGCGAACCGGTCGTCAACAAGCTCCTGACCCTGTTCATCTCGCTGGACCGCTTCGGGTTCATGGTCTGAGGCGAACGACGGCGAACCGCCTCGGAGGCGATTGTGCTACAGCATGAAAAGGACGCCGGAGTCGCCGACACCGGCAGTCTGGTGCGGCGCTGGGTGACGTACGGCGCCGGCATCTACCTGTTGACCCTGGGGGTGAGCCTGGCCATCAGGGCCGGCATCGGCATCTCCCCGCAGAGCAGCCTCACCCGCACGATGACCCTGGTGTTCCCCTCGGTCAGCCAGGGCACGTTCAATTTCGTCCTCGAACTCCTGATGCTGGGGCTGACGTATCTCGTCCTGCCGAAGGACTTCAAGCTCAGGAACTTCCTGGCGCTGATCCCGGCCCTGGTCCTGGCCACGTTCCTCGACCTGAACCTGATGCTGACGAGCTGGATCGTGCTCGACGCGTACGTCGCCAAGTTCCTCCTCCTGGTGCTCGCGGACGCGACCCTGGCGTTCGGCCTGTTCCTGATGATCCGGGCCAATCTGGTGCTCATGCCGATCGACATGTTCGTCAACACGGTCTTCAGGCGGACGGGCTACAAGTGGGGCAACATCAAGACGGTCTTCGACTGCACGCTGCTGGTCGTCTCGGCGGCGATCGGCCTGATCTTCCTCGGCGCCCCGAACTTCATCCGTGAGGGCACCATCATCAACGGCATCCTCGTCGGGCAGTACATCAAGCTCTACTTCTTCCTGTTCAAGAAGTTCTCCCGGAGCTGACGCTCATCCGCCGGCGGCGGGCCGCGCGAGACGTTCCAGGACCGGCCGGCGACGGTGGCCGGGGATCTGGCAGGCGTCCATCGCGCGGCCCAGCAGCGCGCGGTCGAACCCGTACGCGCCCAGGTGGGCGATGAGCGGATCGGACCGGTCCGGCCGGTCCCGCAGGAGTTCCGTGGCCAGCCGGAGCTCCAGCCGGACCGCCGGCACCTGGTGGGAGCCGCAGGCGATCAGCACGTGATGCCGCCACGGCCCGGCGCCGACGCATTCCAGGGCGTCGGAGTCGGTCTGCCGCTCGACGGTGCTGAGCTCCACCTCGACCCCGTTCACCACGTACCTGGTGAAGAACTGGGCGGATGCGGGCATCCAGGACGCGGCATGCGGGCACGGGAACGACGACAGCGCCGCGGCGAAGGCCCGCAGATCGTCCCGGCCGGCCAGCAGGATGTCGATGTCACCGGCGGGCAGCGGGACACCTTGGAGGAGCGCGGCGGCCGTGCCGCACACCCGGTAGGGCACGCGGGTGCCGGCGGCTTCGAGCGCGTCGAGCGTCGTGGCCAGCGTGGCGGTCACATCCGCCCGGTCGAGTGATCTGGTGTCGTGGCCCATGCCGGTCAACATAGTGATCGCGCGGGCGCTCGCGTCAGGGGTCGGGAGAGCCGGATCCGGCGCTAGTCCTTGTCCCGTTCGTGCAGGAACTGGGCGATGGAGACCCAGGAGTCGGCGAGGCGTTCGAGCCGTTCCATGAGCGCCAGGTCCGTGATCGTCTCCGCGTTGTAGAGGAGACGGGCGGCGTTCGCGATGGCGATGTCCACCGTGGTGGTGACGTCTGGCTGGTTCACCGTGTGTTCCGTCCGTCTTGCTGCTCGGGGGTGGCCGGCGGCTTGGCGCGGCATGAGGAGCATAAGCCACGGTCACGCCGGGTGTCCTCCCGGTTTCGGCTCCCCCTCCTCTGTACGGGCCCGCGGCCGGCCGTCCGTCCGGCGGCTCTCATAACGTTTTCCCGGCCACTTACCAAGAAGGGATGTAATCGACGAAGGGAGCACGGCCGGTGCGTCTCAGACAGGCGGGCATCGCTACGGACACGGACGCCTTCGAAGCGTTCTACCGACGCCATGTCGACGCGGTCACCTCGTTCCTCGCGCGCCGGGTCGACGACCCGCACACGGTCGCCGACCTGGTGGCCGAGGTGTTCGTCGCGGTGCTCGACTCCGCCCACACCTACCGGCCCGGCCGCGGCAGCGAGATCGCCTGGCTGTACGGCGTGGCCCGCAACGCCCTCTCGGCAGAGCGGCGGCGGGCGTTCAAGGAGACGAGACTGGCCGGTCGGGTCGGCGGACGAAGGCCGCTCGACTCCGACGACATGACCGACCTCGTGGCCCGGATCGATGCCGAGAACCTGGCCAGACGGGCCTTCCTGGCCATGGCCGGACTGCCCGACGGTGATCGCGCGATGCTCGAACTGGTCGTCATCGACCAGCTCACGATCGGCGAGGCGGCCACCGCCCTGGGCATCCGGCAGGGAGCCGCCCGCGCCAGGTTACATCGCGCCCGCCACGCGCTCAGAGACACACCGGAGATGGCTCCCTTCGTCCTGGAAGGAATCCGATGAACTTCAGGGAGAACGTGCTGATGGAACTCAAGGCCGAGATCGAGGCCCGCAACGGGGTGCGACGCCGTACCAGGCGGCGGCTGTTCATGGGAGCGGCGGTGGCCGCCGTCGCGGCCGCGGCGGCCGTCGTCACGCCGTTCCTCAACGGCTCGGACGCCCCGGCCTACGCGGCGTACGCGGTCACCAAGAACACCGACGGCACGATCACGTTGAAGATCAACGAGCTCAGGAACCCCGCCCAGGTGGAGAAGGACCTGGCGGCGGCCGGCCTGGCCGCGGACGTCTCGTACCTCAAGCCCGGCACCCGCTGCGCCCCCGACCGCAGGACCACCGACCCCGGCCCCTCCTTCACCAAGGAAGAGCTTGAGAGCAAGGACCCCGCGGTCCACAAGCGGATCAGGGAGGCGATCGAGAACTCCCCCAACGCGAAGGCGCTCCAGATGCGCGACGGCCAGGTCCGGATCAACCCGCGGCACATCAGGCCGGGTCAGACCGCCGTCATGGAGTTCATCGAGAACGGCGACCGGACCTCGGGGCCGGAGCAGCCCAGGGCCCTGTGGGAGTTCGGCGGATACCTGGTCAACGGGCCGGCCAAGCCCTGCAAGGTCGTCGACGACCCGTCCTGGGACAAGTTTCCCGACCCCAAGGAGCACCCCGAGGCGTACCCGCCGGCCGGTAGCTGAGCGATCGTGACGACGTGACCGCCATACCGCGGATGGCGGTCACGGGCCCGGTGACGGCGGGCTGAAGGGGCACGAAAGCGTATCCATAGCGGCGTCGCCTAGCGTCGTGACGGTCGCCGCGCGGTAGCCGGGGCGGCTGAACCGCCGGCCCGGGGCGGTGGACGGGGGTGCGGACGGGATGGCCGGCCACTGGGGCGCCGGCTTCTCCGAGGTGCCGAAGGACGCCGGCGACGGCTCGGCCCGGCGGCCCCTCGGTGCGCTGCGGCCCGGGGGTCCGCCGGGGGCGGTCAGGTCTCCCAGTCGAGAGTGCGGCTCACCGCGCGCTTCCAGCCCGCGTACCCCTTCTCGCGCTGCTCGTCGTTCCACTCCGGTTCCCAGCGCCGGTCCTCGGCCCAGTTGGCGCGCAGTTCGTCGGTGTCCTTCCAGTAGCCGACGGCCAGCCCGGCGGCGTACGCGGCGCCGAGCGCGGTGGTCTCGGCCACCACGGGACGGCTGACCGGCACGCCCAGGATGTCCGCCTGGAGCTGCATGCACAGGTTGTTCGAGGTGACGCCGCCGTCGACCTTCAGCACGTCCAGCACCACTCCGGAGTCCTGCTGCATGGCCTCCACGACGTCCCTGCTCTGGTAGCAGATGGCCTCCAGCGTGGCCCGCGCGAGATGGGCGTCCCGGTTGTAGCGGGACAGGCCGACGATCGCGCCGCGCGCGTCCGGCCGCCAGTACGGCGCGAACAACCCCGAGAACGCCGGGACGAAGTAGACCCCGCCGTTGTCGGCCACCTGCCTGGCCAGGTCCTCGCTCTGCGCGGAGGAGCGGATGATGTGCAACTGGTCGCGCAGCCACTGCACGGCCGACCCGGTCACGGCGATCGAGCCCTCCAGCGCGAACACGGCCGGCTGGCCGGCGAACTTGTAGGCGACGGTGGTGAGCAGGCCGCGCTCGGAGCGTACGAGCTCGGTGCCGGTGTTGAGGAGCATGAAGTTGCCGGTGCCGTAGGTGTTCTTGGCCTCGCCCGGCGAGAAGCAGACCTGGCCGACGGTGGCCGCCTGCTGGTCCCCGAGGATCCCGGTGATGGGCACCTCGCCGCCGAAGGGGCCGTACGCGGTGGTGCTGCCGTACGAGGGCGGCTCCGATGACGGGCGGATCTCCGGCAACATCTCGCGCGGGATGCCGAAGAAGGACAGCAGCTCGTCGTCCCACTCCAGCGTCTCCAGGTCCATGAGCATCGTGCGGCTGGCGTTGGTCACGTCGGTGATGTGCACGCCGCCGCGCGCGCCGCCGGTGAGGTTCCACAGGGTCCAGGTGTCGGTGTTGCCGAAGACGGCCTCGCCGCGCTCGGCCGCCTGACGTACGCCGTCGACGTTCTCCAGGATCCACTGGATCTTGCCGCCCGAGAAGTACGCGTCCGGCCGCAGGCCCGTCTTCCTGCGGATGACCTCGCCGCGACCGTCCCGCTCAAGCTGGGCGGCGATCTTGTTGCTCCTGGTGTCCTGCCACACGATGGCGTTGCAGTATGGGCGGCCGGTGCGCGGGTTCCACACGACCGTGGTCTCGCGCTGGTTGGTGATGCCCACGGCGGCCAGGTCGGTGTCGTGCAGGCCGGTGCGCTGGAGCGCGGTCTCGATCACCGCCGAGGTCCTGGTCGAGATCTCGATCGGGTTGTGCTCCACCCAGCCCGCCCTGGGGAGGATCTGCTCGTGTTCGAGCTGGAACTTGCACACCTCCAGGCCGTTGTGGTTGAAGATCATGAAACGGGTGCTGGTGGTGCCCTGGTCGACGGCCCCCACGAAATCGGGCATGGTCGTTCTCCTCCGTTCGGGTCAGACTCGGCCCGCGTCCTCGATGTCGGGCTCGGGCTCGGGGAGGAACCGGGCGATCATCAGCTGGTAGAGCCCGGCGCCGGTCAGGCCGCCGATCAGGGGGCCGATGACGGGCACCCAGAAGTACAGGTCTCCGTACTGGTCCCGCCAGGCGCCGGAGTAGCCGGTCAGGAAGCTGGCCAGGCGCGGCCCGAAGTCGCGGGCGGGGTTGATCGCGTAGCCGGCGTCGGCGCCCCAGGCCATGCCGATGGCGACGATGAGCAGGCCGATGACCACCGGGCTGAGGTTGGCGCTGGGCGCGAGGTTGTGCGAGTCGGACAGGGCGTACAGGACGAACATCAGGATGGCGGTGCCGATGATCTGGTCGCGGAACCCGCCCCACATGCCCACCGGCAGCGTGCCGTTGCCGGGCAGGGTGGAGAAGACGATCTGGGTCTTCAGGGTGTGCTCGGGGTCCGTCATGTTCAGGACCTCGGTGTAGTTCCAGCGCACCAGCAGCGCTCCGACGAACGCCCCCGCCGTCTGCGCCAGCGAGTACGGCACCACCTTCGCCCACGGGAACCCGCGGAAGGCCGCGAACGCCAGCGTGACGGCCGGGTTGAGGTGCGCGCCGGTGATCCGGCCCGCGACGTAGACGCCGAGCGCGACGCCGATGCCCCACGCCCAGGCGATGCTGTCGTGGTCGCCGACGCCGGCCGCGACCACCTGCGCGACCACGCCCACTCCGAACAGGATGAGCACCATCGTCCCGGCGAACTCGGCGATGAGCTCGCCGGTCAGTTCCAGCCGTTTGAGACGTTCGACCACTGCTGCCCCCGCTTTCATGGTGTCGGCGTTGTGTGCCATTCCCCGAACCGGGAAACGTATACGGATCGTGAGCGTTTGCACACAAAGTGTTTTCGGGGGACGAATGAACATGACCGGGGCGATGGACGCCAGGAATCGGCAGGCCGCCATCGACCGGCTGGCCGGGCAGTCCTTCCACGTACTCGTGATCGGCGGCGGCGTGACCGGGGCGGGCGCCGCGCTCGACGCCGCCTCCCGCGGGCTGCGCGTCGCGCTCGTGGAGGGCCGCGACCTGGCGGCCGGCACGTCGAGCAGGTCCAGCAAGCTGATCCACGGCGGGCTGCGCTACCTGGAGCAGTTCGACTTCAAGCTGGTCCGCGAGGCGTTGAAGGAGCGCGACCTGCTGGTCTCGCGGCTGGCGCCGCACCTGGTCAAGCCGGTCACGTTCCTGTATCCGCTGCAGCACGGGCTCATCGAGCGGCCGTACGTGGGGGCCGGGCTCACGCTGTACGACACGCTGGAGGGCATGCGCCGTCCGATGCCGCGGCACCGGTACCTGTCGGTAAAGGAGTCGCGCCGGATGGCCCCCGGGCTCCGCGCCGACGCGGTGTCCGGCAGCATGATCTACTTCGACGCGCAGGTGGACGACGCCCGTTTCACCCTCGCCCTGGCCCGTACGGCCGTCGCGCACGGCGCCGTGGTCGCGACCCGGGCGCGGGTCACCGAGATGCTGCGCGACCAGGGCAGCGAACGGGTCGTCGGCGCGCGCGTGCACGACGAGGAGACCGGCCGCGACCTCGACGTCAAGGCCGACTCCGTGGTGGTGTGCGCGGGCGTGTGGACCGACCCGGTCAACGCGCTGCCCGGCTCCGCCCCGGCCGGGTTCAAGGTCAGGATGTCGAAGGGCGTGCACGTCATGGTGCCGGGCGAGGCCATCGCCTCCTCGACCGGCATGATCATCCCGACCGAGAAGAGCGTTCTGTTCATCATCCCGTGGACGCGGCGGCGCTGGATCGTCGGCACCACCGACACCGACTACGAGGGCGACCGGGAGGAGCCGGTGGCCACCGGCGAGGACATCGACTACATCCTCGGCCACGCCAACGCGGTGCTGGCCCGGCCGCTGACCCGCGACGACGTGGTGGGCGTCTACGTGGGACTGCGCCCGCTGGTGGCGGCCGACGAGAGCTCGGCGACCACCAAGCTGTCCCGCGAGCACGTCGTGGACGTGCCGATGCCGGGACTGGCCACGATCGCCGGGGGCAAGTTCACCACGTACCGGATCATGGCCAAGGACGTGATCGACGCCGCGCTGGAGGGCTTCGACGTGCCGGAGTCGGTCACCGACCGGCTGCCGCTGATCGGCGCGGACGGGCTGCCGGCGGTGAAGGCGTCCGTACGGCGCCTGGTCCAGGACCACGATGTGGACGCCGACGTCGTGAACCATCTCGTCCACCGCTACGGCACGCTCGCGCTGGAGGTGCTGGCCCTGGTCGACGAGGACCACTCGCTCGGCGAGCCGCTGGTGGAGGGGTGCCCGTGGATCAAGGCCGAGGTCGTGTACGCCGTCACGCACGAGGGCGCCCTGCACGCCGAGGACGTCCTGTCGCGGCGGACCCGGATGCTGATCGAGGCGATCCCGCCCGCGCTCGACGCGGCCCCGGTGGTGGCGCGGCTGATGGCCGGGCTGCTCGGCTGGGACGAGGGCCGCGTGGAGGCGGAGGTGGCCCGCTGCCGGACCCTGATCGAGGCCGAGCTCAAGGCGCTGGCCGAGGCCACGGCCCCGCGCGAGGAGGCCGTGGCCGCGTCCTGACGGCTGGTCAGTGACGGAGGAGGGTCAGTGACGGTTCGGAGGTGACCGTCAGGCGGGCCCGCCCGCCGATCGGGAACGTGGCCAGCGGGTGGGTGTGGCCGACGTCCACGTTGGCCAGGACGGGGACGCCGCCGAGCGCCGGCTGGTCGGCGACGATCCGCTCCAGCAGGGCCCGGGTCATGCGGCTGGCCTGCTGGAACCGTCCGATCACCAGCCCGCGCACACCCTCCGCGCCGGGGAGCTGGAGCAGCGAGGTGAGGTTACGGGCGAAGGTCGCCGGATGCGACTCCAGGTCGTCCTCGACGATCAGCAGCGCGCCGTCGAGCGAGGGCATGTACGGCGTGCCCTGCAGCAGGTTGAGCGTGCACAGGTTGCCGCCGACGACGTGCCCCTCGGCCGCGCCGGGCCGCAGCGGCCACCACCCGTCGCCGGGGATCGGCTCACGCTTGTCCTGGTCGAGGAACCACAGGTCGTCGGTCCAGTACGCGGCCGCCGACAACTCGACCGGCGCGGTGCCGAACAACACCGAGGTGAACCACTCCAGGGTCTGCTCGAAGTGGTCCCGCATCCCGAACGTCGACCAGTGGGGCCCCGAGTACGTGACCAGCCCGGCGCGGGCGAGGGCCGCGTTCTGCAGGGCGGTGATGTCGGAGTAGCCGCACAGGATCTTCGGGTTGGCCCGGATCAGCTCCCAGTCCAGGTACGGCAGGAGCTGGTTGCAGTTGTAGCCGCCGATGACCGTCAGGACCGCCGCCACGGACGGATCGGCGAAGGCGTCGTGCAGGTCGGCGACCCGGGAGGCGATGGGGCTGGAGTCGAAGGCGTCCCTTTCGTCCACGTGGCGGCCGTAGGTGAGGGTCAGGCCGAGCTCGGCGAAGATGGCGTCGATGAGGGCGGTGTGGTCGTGCTCCATGACCATCGCGCGCGAGCAGGCCGGCGCGACCACGCGGACGGTGTCGCCCGCCCTGAGCTTCGGAGGGAAGATCACATCCATCTAGCGAAGCATAGGCGAGCCGGCCTCCGCCTCCTGCCACACCTCGAACGAGGCCAGGTCGGCGCCGTCGCCGCAGACCGGGCACCCGTCCGGGTCCCGCGGCCACTGCGACATGACCTCCAGCTCCCCGGTCTCGAAGTGCACGTCGAGCTGCCGGCCGAGGGCGATCGGCTCGGCGTGGCCGGTGACCAGCCGGACCGCCTCGCCGCTGATCAGCGACGCGACCAGGGCGATGTGCGGGGCGAACGCGATGGTCACCCGGCCGTGCTCGACCCGCAGCGCCCCGGCCAGCTGCGACAGGTAGCTCGGGTCGGCCCGCGAGTAGTACAGGTGCAGGCAGTCCATGCACCCCGTCCGGTGCGGCCGGACCGAGAACAGCCGCCCCCGCGTAACGAACGAGCCCCCGCAGACGTACGGCACGCCCTCCTTGACGCAGCCCGCGTTCACCCGCCGCTGGGCGACGAACGGCGGCTCGTCGATCGCGCAGATCGCCACGTCGGCGCCCCGTACGAGCTGGGCGACGTCCGCGGCCGACTCGATCCTGCGCTGCACGGCGGTGAACTCGACGTCGGGGTTCACCTCCTTGGCCACCCGCGCGGCGACGGCGGTCTTGTACGAGCCGAGGTCGCTCTCCCGGTAGAGGAACTGCCGGTTCAGGTTGCCCAGCTCGACCCGGTCGTAGTCCACGGCCGTGATCCTGCCGAAGCCGGCCGCGAGCAGCATGGGCAGGATGTAGGAGCCGCCGCCGCCCAGCCCGAACAGCACGCAGTGCGCCACGCGCAGCCTGTCCTGCGGCTGCTCGCGGGCGGCGGACAGGCCGGCGTAGTGGCTGAAGTAGTTGACGTTGCCCTGGTAGCGGCCCTCGTCGTAGGGGGTGGGGCGGGCGTGCTCAAGGAAACCGCGCCCGTCCAGGTCGCGTACGGCGGTGAGCACGTCGTCCACGCCGATGCCCGGGTGCGCCCGGCCGACCTCCTCGGCGACCTCGCCGAGCGGCCGGGTGCCGTCGAGCGCCTCGACGAGGGTCCAGAGTTGCCCGTACGGGTCGGTGAAGTCCACGGTGACGCCGGCCTGGGCGCCGATGCGGAAACGTGTGCCGTCCAGGCGGTACACGGGGTAAATGGGCTTGACGCGAATATGTCTGTCCAGAGAGATGGTCATCGTCGTTCGTCCTTGTTCGCCGTCGGTTCGGAAATGGCCGGACGGGCATCCGGGGAGCGGCCGTTCCCCCCGGATGCCCGGAAACTGTCTGCCGCTCAACGCGGGTCTACCGTCGGACTCAGAAAACGATCCAGCTCACCTCGACCGGCGCGTCAGTGCCCAGGTCGCTCATCTCGTACGTCATGCGATTCACCTCCCTTCGCGAATGCCCGGACCGGCCCGGAGACGAGGCCGGCCACACCCGCCGCGGCCACGAGCACGGCTCCGAGGAGGAACACCGTCCTCGGTCCGGCCGCGGAAGCCATGAGTCCCGCGAGCAGCGCGCCCACGGGGAAGATCCCGAACGAGGCCACCAGCAGCGCCCCGGACACCCGCCCGCGGACCGCCGCGGGCAGCGTGGTGTGCACGACGGTGATCAGCAGCACGTTGCCCGCCGCGTTGGCCGCGCCCGCGCCGAGGAAGAGCGCCGCGGGCCACACCTGACCCCCGACCAGGCCGACCGCGCCGAGCAGCGCGGCCTGCGGCAACATCAGCAGGACCGCCGCGCGCACCGGGTTGCGCGGGGCGCGCAGTACGCCCGCCGCGACGCTGCCCGCGAGCGCGCCGAGCCCGAAGGCGCCCAGCACGATCCCGTACGCGGTGGAGAACGTCGCCGGCGCGTTCTCGTGCAGCAGCGCCGGCAGCCCAACCTCCAGGATCCCGGCGAACCCGAGATTGCCGACGGCGGCCACCGTCAGGATGACCCTGAACAGCGGGAACCCGCGTACGACGGCCCACATCCCGGCTCCGCTGCGGCCCTGCTCCCGGCGTGCCAGGTCCGGGCGCGGGCGGACGAACCAGAGGGTCGCGACCGACACCACGAAGGAGGCCGCGTCCACGGCGAGCGCGGGCCCCGGGCCCAGCCGGGCGACGAACACGCCCGCGACCACCGGCCCGGTCAACGCGACGGCCTGCGCGGTCGCGTAGTTGCGGCTGTTGGCCGTCTGGACCCGCGACTCCTCGACGACGTCGGGGATGACGGCGAAGTTCGCCGGCAGGAAGGCGCCCCCGGCCAGGCCGAGCACCGCCGTGGCCGCGCCCAGCGCCCACAGCCGGTCCTCACCGTTCCAGGCGAGGGCGCACAGCAGGCCGGCGGCCGGGGCGCGGACGACGTCGGCCGCCAGCATGACCGGCCTGGGCGTCCAGCGGTCCGCGACCGGGCCGCCGAGCAGCAGTCCGAGCAGCCGGAAGACGCCGTAGACCGTCAGCACCGTTCCCAGGGCCGCGCTGCCGTGCCGCGGCAACACGATTCCCGGAAGGGCGACGACGAAGAACTGGTCGCCGAAACCGGAGAATCCCTGCCCGGCGACGAGCAAGGCCAAGGAGGACACCGGGGAACGGCGCCGCCCGCTGCCGCGCTCGGCGGGAATCGAGTACTTCGACGACTGGCTCACGAAATGTAGGGCGTTCCATCACGTTCCGGAGGCCGTTCCACCGAGTGTCACGGGATCGGCCCTTTGGGGGGCGCGGACGTCCGGGCGGCGCGCCGGATGTGGGGAACTCCGGGGCGGGATCCGTCCTGGCGCCTAGGGTGTTTGCCATGGTCAAGTGGCTTGTACTCCTGCTGGCTTGCGCGTTGACCGGGTGCGCCGGTCCCGTCGGGACGGCCGGGCGCACGTCCTCGCCGGCCCCGCCGGCCGCGTCCGGGCCGGCGAGCACGGCGCCCGACGGCGCGGGCGCCGCCGGGGCCCCGGACAGCGCCGCCGAGGCCCCGGACAGCGCCGACGGCGACCGGTTCAGCGCGTGCGCGGACGCGCGGTGCGAGGTCAGTCTCGCGGCGGGCGACGTGCTGCGGTTCGGGCGGCGCTACGGGATCTCCCGGTTCGCCGTCGAAAGCGTCCGGGGGGACAAGGTCACGTGGGAGGCGAACTTCACCTCCGGCGGGAACATGAGCACCCAGGGCGAGCAGGGCGGCTCGTCCAGCTGCCGGTTCGACGGCTCCCGTGGCTGCTCGGGATACATCCGGGGGGTCACCACGCTCACCCTGAACGACGTCATCCTGCGTTTCCTGTCCTTCGACGAAGGTCGCGCCGTCGTACGGGTGACGCCGAAACGATGAGCGCCGGGCGGCGTGCCCACGGTGCGGCATGAGCGCCCAGCCCGGCAGCCGGACCAGCGTGATCGTCACGATGGTGATCGTGGCGGCGCAGGCCGTCGTCCTCGGGATCCTGGCGGCGGTCACCGGCTCGGCCATCCTGTACGCCTCGGCCATGTTCAGCGTGGCCGACCTGGGCGTCGAGGTGTTCCTGCTGATCGGGCTCGTACGGGTGGCGCGCCCCGCCGACGAGCGGCACCCGCTCGGGTACGGGCAGGAGATCTTCTTCTGGTCGTTGTTCGCCGCCGTAGGGCTGTTCGTCGGCGGCGGCGTCGCCGCGATCGTGCAGGGCCTGGGCGAACCGTCGGCCTCGGGCGGCTCGTACGCGCTCGGTTACCTGGTGATCGTGCTGATCACGGTGAGCGACGGGTGGGCGCTGGCCGGCCTCGGCCTGCACCAGGCGACCGGGGACGAGCTCTACGACTCGCTGGGCAGCGTACTGATCGGGATCCTGCTGGTCGCGGTGTCGGGCCTGCTGCTGCGCCTCAATCAGAACCTCATCGCCGCGCCCAGCGTGGACCCCGCCGACCTGGCCCGCATCCGCCACGCCATCACCGAGGTGCCCGGCCTGGCCAAGGTGCGGCGGGTGATCGCGGTGATCGTCGGGCCCCACCAGGTCATGGTGGCCGCCCGGGTGACCCTTCCCCCGGCCACGGACCTCCCGGCGGCCGAGCGGGCCATGTCCGCGGTCGAGGAACGGCTGCGCCGCCGCCCGGAGATCAGCGAGGTCTACCTCACCCCCGTCGCCCCGGAGTGAACGGCACTCTCGCGGAGCTCGTCGCAGCGGGCCGGGGCACGCTCGTCGCGGCGGGGGCGGGGGACGCGGGCGGGCGGGTGCGGGTCCTGGAGCATCGCCCTGATCTCCTGGCCGATCGTGTCCATGGCGGCGCTCAGGTCGCACAGCAGCCGGTCGGCCACGGCCGGGTCGGTGCGCAGGCCGGAGGTGGCCCGGTCGACGGTCCCGGCCAGGTCGCGCAGGGCCGTGCCGAGCCCCTCGTGCAGGTCGCGGTGAAGGCGCCGGCGTTCCTCGTCGCGGATGGCCAGCACCCGTTCCCTGGTACGGCGCAGGTCGGCGGCCACCGCCACGGCGTGGGCGGCGTCGGCGACGTACGGGGTGATCGCGTCGAGCGTCCGCGGGTCGGCGGGCGGGCCGATCAGCAGGCGGCCCACCGTACGGCCGTGCCACGTCAGCGGTACGTCGTGAACCGCCGTACGCGGATCGCCCGCGGTGATCCGGGAGCCGGCCACCTCCACGGCGACGCCGTCGGCCGGCAGGCCCTCGCGTACCAGCTCGACCACGGCGGCCAGCGCTGCCTGCGGGCCGGTCGAGGAGATGGCCTCCTGAAGGCGCCGCCCCAGCGCCTCCGGCCCGCCGGCCGGGCGCCATCCGCGTACACAGGCGCCGGACAGGCGGGCGAGCAGGCGGCGCACCCGTGCCGGCGTGGTGGGGGTGCTCACGGCAGTTGCCGGAGGCCGGCAACCGTCGCGAGCGCGACCAGCGCGGCGCCGAGCCCGAGCCAGACCCAGCGCCGCCGGGAGTCGCGGGTCATCGCCAGCGCCCCGGCGCCCAGGCCGAGCGCCAGCAGGTAGAGCGCGTGCCAGGCGGGCGACCCGAAGATGAACCCCACACCCTCCAGGTACGGCGGCGGCCCCCAGAGGGCGAACTCGACGTAGAAGCCCAGCAGGGTCAGCGACGAGTCCACCGGCTCCACGACCCGGCTGACCGTGATCAGTACGAGCATCACCAGGACCGGCGCCCCCGGCCAGGGCAGCCATCGAGCGACGGCCACCCCCAGCAGGCAGGCGCCGAGCACGCACAACGGCCCCGCGCCGATCTCATAGACGCTCGGGAACCGCTCCAGCTCCACGTCCGCGAGCGTGTAGACGCCTGCCAGGATCGCCTGGACCGCGCAGGCCAGCAGGAACGGCCCCAGCCCGGCCAGGCAGGAGGCCGCCGTGCGCAGTTCGCGGCCGACGGGCGTGGCGGCCAGCATCTCGTCCGCGCCCGCACGCCTGGAGGCCGAGGCGGTGAGCGCCGCCGCGAAGAAGACCGGCACTCCCCAGGGGAGCACGAGCCCGTTGGTGAGCGCGCTGTAGGCGGGTCGCGGTGCCCATTCCAGGGTGGCGATGGTGAGCAGGTACAGGGCGAGCCCTGTGATCGCGAGCGGGTGCAGCATCAGCCGCCGGGCCTCGGCCGCCGCGAGCGCGCGCAGCGGCCGTACGGAAGCCCCGCCGCCTTCCAGCGTCTCCGGTTCCAGGGCATCGGGGTCGTGCGACGTCCGGGGGGCGAGGCTCATGGGGTCGGCTCCGTGAGGTGGTCGGCGAGCAGCAGCAGGTATCCGTCCTCCACGGTCGGGTCCGCGGGACGGGCGGTCTCCGGTACGGGGCCGACGCCTCGGTACAGCCCGTCGCCGGTACGCCGCGCGAGCCCGCCGGCCTTCTCCGCCGACACCCAGACCCGCCCCTCGGCCAGCGCCCGCAGCTCCCCCGGCGTGCCCGCGAACGCGCACCGGCCCGCCTTCAGCACGGCCACCCGGTCGCAGAGGGCGGCGACGTCCTCGGTCTGGTGGGTGGACAACACGACCGTCCGGTCCTGTCCGAGGCGGGCGATCAGCTCGCCGAACGACAACCGCTGCTCCGGGTCCAGCCCGGCGGCCGGCTCGTCCAGCAGGATCAGCTCCGGCTCGCCGAGCAGGGCCTGGGCGATGCCGAGCCGCCGCCGCATGCCGCCCGACAGGGTGCGTACGCGCCTGCCGCCGACGGCGGTGAGCCCGACCTCCTCGATCACCCGGCGCACCTCGTCGTGTCTGGACCGGCGGTGTGTCATCTCCTTCAGGATCGCGACGTAGTCGACGAACTCGAAGACGGTGAAGCCGCGCTGGAAGCCCGGCTCCTGCGGCAGGTAGCCGAGCCGCCGCCGGATCTCCAGCCGGTCGGCGCCCGGGTCGCGGCCGAGCAGCCGCAGCTCGCCGCCGTCGGGCGCGAGGACGGTCGCGAGGACCCGGATCAGCGTGCTCTTGCCCGCGCCGTTCGGGCCGAGCAGGCCGGTGACCCCCTTGCCCGCGGTGAGGGTGAGCCCGTCCAGGGCCCGGCTGCGGCCGTAGGTCTTCACCAGGCCGACTGCCTCGATCATGAGAACTCCCTGCGGCGGACGGCGAGCAGGACGACGGACACGACGGTGACGGCCAGATATCCGGCCTGTCCGGCGGAGCCGAACATGACCAGGTCCGGCGCGCGTACGTTGGTGGCGACGACCGCGGCCACCCAGGGCACGGTCACCGCGACGGCGCAGCGGCGCGGGTCGTACCGGCTGGACAGCGCCAGCGTCAGCGAGGTGAGGGCGAGCGAGGGCAGCAACCACGCGGCCGCCGTCCAGCCGCCGCCGGGCAGGCTCAGGCCGGCCGCCAGCGCCAGCACCGACGAGGACGCCAGCACGGCGGCGGCCCGCATCAACATCAGCCGGAACATGGAGTACGGCGCGGCCAGCCCGATCTCGTAGGCCGGATCGCCGTCCCGCCCGAAGGCCACGGCGACCCCGGCCACCGGCACGATCGGGGCCAGCGTGAGGAACGTCAGCAGCCCCCACCGGGTCGTCTCCCCCGAGGCCAGCGCGGCGAAGAACAGCGCCACTGCGCTGGCCGCCAGCCACGGCAGCCGCAGCGAGGCGGCGGCGCCCAGCAGCCGCGCCGTGGACTCGGGCACGCCGAGCGCCCGCAGCAGCCGTTCGACCGGACGGGGGGCGGGCGCGTCCACGGTGTCGGCGATCTCATCCCAGACCCGGTCCAGGCGGGCCTTCGGGATCTGCGTGGCCAGCAGGGCGCGGCACCGCGCGCAGGCGAGCAGGTGGGCCTCGACGGAGGCGGCCGGCGTCGCGGGCAGCTCGCCCGCGGCGTACGCGGCGGCCATGCCGTCGTCCATGTGCCAGGTGCTCACGCCAGTTCCTCCCTCAGCAGCGCGCGGGCGCGCATCATCCGGGTCTTGACCGTCCCCACCGGGATGCCGAGCAGCCGCCCGGCCTCGCGGGTGGTCAGCCCGTCCAGCACGGTCGCCTGCACCACGGCGCGCAGCTCCGGGGAGAGCTGGTTCAGCGCCCGGCCGAGCTCGCCGTACTCGATGCCGAGCAGCACCTGCTCCTCGGCGGAGACCATGACCTGCTCGTGGGCGGGCAGCACCGCCGCGGGGCGGCGGCGCAGGTGGTCGAGCAGGTCGAGCACGCCGATCCCCCAGATCCAGGCGGCGACCTCGCCGCGCCCCTTCCACGTGCGCGCGGTACGCCAGACCGCGACGAAGGTGTCCTGGACCGCCTCGTCCACCACGGCGGGGTCGGCGCAGCGGCGGGTGAGCCGGAGGATCAGCCAGGGCGCGTGCCGGGCATAGAGGACTTCCAGCGCACGCCGGTCGCCGGCGCCGACGGCCTCCAGCAACCGGGCGTCCTGCCACGTCTCGTGCTCGCTCACGGGAGCCCGTTCATCGGTGTCATGCCTCTCTGTCGCATCCTTTCGCTCCGGCGGTTCACGAACCGAGATGCGCGTTTCACCCGACAAGGGGGATATGAGAGGAAAAGTACTGGCGGCGCTGACCACTCTGGCCCTCGCGGCGGCCCTGGTCTCGTGCTCGGGGGGCACCCGGCTCGACGCACCGCCCGGCACGGGCAAGGTCATCGTGGACGCCGACATGGGCGAGCTGAACGACGACGCCCAGGCCCTGTTCCTGCTGGCCGCCGCGGAACAGGTGGACCTGCTCGGCGTCACCACGGTGGGCGGCAACACCTGGCCGGAGGAGGGCACCGCGTATGCGCTGCGCCAGCTTGAGCTGATCGGCAGGGCCGACGTCCCGGTGGTGACCGGCGAGACGAACGTGCCGGCGTCCCGGGAGGGATACGTCGGCGCCCTGGAACGGCCCCGGCCGGCGTCCCCCCGCGCCCTGGCCACCCCGCCGCACGGCGGTTACGCGGCCGGCGGGCCGACGCCGGGCGGCGCCGCCGACTTCATCGCCGGGCAGGTGAGCCGTCATCCAGGCGAGGTGACCGTGTTCGCGCTCGGCCCGGCGACCAACCTCGCCCGCGTCGTACGCGACCACCCCGAGGCGGTCCCCCTGATCAAGGAGGTGGTGTACCTCGGGGCCGCCGACGAGAGCGCGGAGTTCAACCGCTGGTTCGACCCGGCGGCCTCGGCGGCCGCGTTCGCCGCGCCGTTCCCGCGCCGGCTGGTCGTGACGCTGGAGGCGGCCGACCGGATCGGCATGGACCGCGAGACCTACGGACGGGTGGTCGCCGGCCCCGCGACACCGGTCCGCACGCTCTTCAAGGAGCTCCAGGGCCCGCTGTTCGCGAAGGACGCCGGGCACCGGCTGCCCGTCTGGGACGCTGTGGCCGCGGCGGCCTTCCTCGACCCCGGCGTCGTCGCGGACGCCGACGGCCGCACCGTACGCGAGGTGGACCAGGACCGGTTCTGGGACCTCTACGCCGGGCTGCTCACTCCTCCGGGAAGTGGCAGCTCACCTGCCGCCCCCGCACCGGCGTGAGCACCGGCGCCTCGGTGCGGCACAACGCCTGCGCCTTCGGGCAGCGGGGATGGAAGGTGCAGCCGGGCGGCGGCGCGAGCGGGCTGGGCGGGTCGCCGAGCAGGACGATACGCTCCCGCGCGGCCTCCACCTCGGGATCGGGCACCGGCACGGCCGACAGGAGCGTACGCGTGTAGGGGTGCGCGGGGTCGGAGTAGACGGTGGCCGAGGAGCCGGTCTCCACGATCCGGCCCAGGTACATGACGGCGACCGTCTCGCACATGTGCCGCACCACCGACAGGTCGTGCGCGATGAACAGGTAACCGAGCCCGAGGTCGGCCCGCAGGTCGGCGAGCAGGTTGACGATCTGGGCCTGGATGGACACGTCCAGCGCCGAGACCGGCTCGTCGCAGACGATCAGGCTCGGGCGGGAGGCGAGGGCGCGGGCGATGCCGATCCGCTGCGCCTGGCCGCCGGAGAACTCGTGGGGGTAGCGGTCGGCGTGCTCGGCGTCCAGGCCGACGAGCCTGAGCAACTCGACGACGCCGTCCCGGTCCACGGTCCGGCGCGGCCCGGCGACGATCTGCCGCACGGTGTGGCGCGGATTGAGCGACGCGAACGGGTCCTGAAAGATCATCTGTAGCCGGCCGCGCATCGGGAGCAGGGCCCGCGGGCCCAGGTGGGTGATGTCGCAGCCGTCGAAGGTGACGGTCCCGCCGGTGGGTTCGAGCAGCCGGACGATCATGCGTCCCGTGGTGGACTTGCCGCAGCCCGACTCGCCGACCAGCCCGAGGGCCTGGCCTTCCGGCACGTCGAAGCTCACGCCGTCCACCGCCCGGACCCCGTGCCCACGGCGTCCGGGGAAGGTCATCCGCAGGTCCCGTACGGAGAGCATCAGTGGTCGGCTCCTTCCAGATGGCACGCGACCCGGTGGGGATCGCCCGCGAGCGGTGGGCGCGTGGTCGCGCACGTGTCCAGGGCGGCGGGGCAGCGCGGATGGAACCGGCACCCCGGCGGCGGCGCGAGCAGCGAGGGCGGCGCCCCGGCGATCGCCCTCAGCCGGGTACGGCCCGGGTCCGCCCCCGGCACCGAGTCCAGCAGCGCCCGCGTGTACGGATGCAGCGGCCGTTTGAAGATCTCCCTGGCCGGCGCGTGCTCCACGGTGCGGCCGCCGTACATGACCAGGACGTCGTCGGCCATGCGCGCCACCACACCCAGGTCGTGGGTGATCAGGACCACCGCGAGCCCCCGCTCACGCTGGATGCGCGCGATCAGGTCGAGAATCTGTGCCTGGACGGTCACGTCGAGCGCCGTCGTCGGCTCGTCGGCGATGAGCACGCCCGGTTCGCAGGCCAGCGCCATCGCGATCATCACCCGCTGCCGCATGCCGCCGGAGAAGCGGTGCGGGTGTTCCCCGGCGCGCCGCCGCGGCTCCGGGATGCCCACCTCCGCCAGCATCTCCACCGCCCGCTCGCGCGCCACCCGCCTGCTGGTACGCCGGTGCAGCCGGTACGCCTCGGCGATCTGCTCCCCCACCGTGAAGAAGGGATGCAACGACGACAGCGGGTCCTGGAAGATCATCGAGGCCGCGCTGCCGCGCAGCCGGCGCAGGCGCTCGGCCGGGGCGCCGACGAGCTCTTCCCCGTCGAGCTCGATCGACCCCGCGACCGTGGCCCGGCGGTGCAGCCCCAGCAGCGACAGCGCGGTCACGGACTTGCCCGACCCGGACTCGCCGACGACGCCCAGCGTCCGCCCCCGCTGCACGCCGAACGACACGCCGTCCACGATCCGGACGTCGCCGAAGCTCACGGACAGGTCGCGTACGGAAAGGATCACGAGTACCTCACCCTGGGGTCGATGACCGCGTAGACCAGGTCCACGAGCAGGTTGGCCAGCACGATGAAGAAGGCCGCGAGCAGCGTCGTGCCGAGGATCACCGGCTGGTCGGACTTGACGATGCCGTCGTAGGCGAGCCGGCCGATGCCGGGCAGACCGTACACGGTCTCGGTGATCATCGCGCCGGCGAGCAGGCCGCCGAGGTCCATGCCGAAGACGGTGACGACCGGGGTCATGGCCGCGCGCATGCCGTGCTTGGCGACGACCGTCCGCTCGTGCAGGCCCTTCGCGCGGGCCGTCCTGATGTACGGCTCGGCCATCGTCTCGATCATCTGTGCCCGGGTGAGCCGGGCGTACATGGCGGCGTAGAGGGCGGCCAGCGTCACCCAGGGCAGGATCAGGTTGCCGGCCCAGGCGGCGGGGTCGTCGGTGAGCGGCACGTACGCCGGGTACGGCAGCAGCCCGGTCACCCGTACCACCAGCAGGAGCAGCACCATCGCCACGAAGTAGACCGGCAGCGACGCGCTGGTCAGCGTGGCGATCATCAGCGTCCGGTCCAGGACGCTCCCCCGTCGCAGCGCCGAGACCACACCGACCGTGACGCCCACGGCCAGCCACAACAACGCCGCGCCGATCGCCAGGGACGTGCTGGCGCCGAGCCGGTCGATCAGCAGGTCCCAGACCGGCAACGCGTTCTGGTAGGAGAAGCCGAGGCAGGGCACGTGGCAGCCGGGGCGGCCCGCGACGATGCCCACGACGTAGCCGCCGAACTGCTCCCACAGCGGCCGGTCCAGGCCCATCTGCGCGCGCACCTCGGCGACCCGCTCGGGCGTGCAGGTCTTGCCGCACGCCTGGACGGCCGGGTCGGACGGCAGCACGTAGAAGATCACGAAGGTCACCGCGCAGATCACCAGCAGCACGCCGGCGACCGCGAGGGCCCGCCTGACCAGGTACAACGTCACTGCGCCGCCCCCTTGGGGTCGATGGCGTCGCGCAGGGCGTCGCCGAGGAGGGTGAAGGCGAGCACGGTCAGGAACAGGCAGGTGCCGGGGATGAGCAGGTACATGGGGTCGACCTCGTACCAGAGCATCGCCTCCTGGATCATCTGCCCCCACGACGCGGTCGGCGGGCGCACCCCGACGCCGAGGAACGACAGCGCCGCCTCGGTGCCGATGTTGGCGGGCACCGCGAGGGTGGCGTACACGAGGATCGGCGCGGTGATGTTGGGCATGATCTCGCGGAAGACGATGACGCCGTTCAGCGCGCCGCCCACCCGGGCGGCGTCCACGTACTCGCGGTGTTTGACGGAGATCGCCTGCCCGCGCACGATCCGCCCGATGTACGGCCAGCCGAACCCGCCCATCACGCACACGAGCAGGACCATGCGGTCCCCGTCCGGCAGGACCGAGATGAGGGCGATCATGAAGATCAGGCTCGGGAACGACATGAGCAGGTCCATGGTCCGGCTGATCACCGCGTCCGCCCAGCCGCCGAGGTAGCCGGCCAGCAGGCCGAACACGGTGCCGAGCAGCACCGACACCAGGGTCGCCAGGGTGGAGATGAGCAGCGAGACGCGGGCGCCGTACACGATGCGGCTGAACACGTCGCGGCCGTTGACCGGCTCGACGCCGAGCCAGTGCTCACCGCTGACGCCGCCCAGCACCCCCTTGGGCACGCCCGCCAGCTCCTGGTCGATCGCGGCCGGGTCGAACGCGTCCGGCGGCCAGCCGTTCACCTTCGTCAGCAGCGGCGCGGCGAGCGCGACCAGCACCAGGACCGTCACCACGACCAGCCCGAACCGGGCGGCCGCGCCGCCCAGCAGGCGCTTCCTGACCAGCCGGGCGGGCGGGCTCGCGGCGACGACCGTCGCCGTCATGTCCGGATCCGCCGGTATCCGGGGTAGCCGTTGCTCACTTCTGCTTCACCTCCAGCACGGCGAAGTCGAGCTGCCCGGACCAGACGGGATGGCCGACCGCGCCGGCGATGTCCTTGCCGACCAGGATCGGCTTGCGGTCCCACGCGTACGGCACCGCGGGCGAGGACTGCATGATCTGCCGGTCGAGGTCGATCCAGGCGGTCTCGGCGGCCTTCGGGTCGCTCATCGCCTGGATCTCGTCGATGCGCTTCTGCACGGCCTCGTCCTTGAACTGCCAGACGTTGCCCGAGTTGCCCTTCTCGACGATCGTGCGCCCGTCGAACAACAACGGCAGGAACGTCGCCCCGGACGGGTAGTCGGGGCACCAGCCGTAGGTGAACAGGTCGGGCGTCTTGGCGATGTCGCCGACGGTGTCGTAGTAGACCGAGGGATCGACGGGGGTGAGCACGACCTCGATGCCGGCCCGCTTCAGCGACGCCTGCACGGCCTCGCCGAGCGCCTTGTCGCCGGTCGAGATCGTCATCTTGACGTTCAGCCCCTTGCCGCCCAGCAGGGCCTTGGCCTTCTCTACGTCCCCGCCGGGCGGGAGCCGGAACACGTCCTGTGCCGTGCCGCCCGACAGGGCCGGCGGCAGGTAGGCGGTGGCGATCGAGGTCATGGCCGGGCCGCCCGCGGCGGTCTGGAGCGCCTGCTTGTCCAGGGCGAAGTGCACCGCCTGCCGGGCCTTCAGGTCGTCGAAGGGCGGCTTGGAGGTGTTGAAGCCGATCATGTCTGTGCAGCCCGACATGGCGTTGACCAGCCGCGACTTGACGTCGGGGCGCGGCAGGATCTTGGCCAGGCTGGCGGCGCTGACGTCGGTGTAGGAGATCGAGGAGGCGTCCTCGCCCCTGCTCTCGATGAGCCGGTCGTCGATCACGCCCTGCCGCAGGCCCTGCTTGACCACGATGCGGTCGGGCGCGGCCTTGCGCACCTGGTCGGTGGCCGCCGACCAGTGCGGGTTGCGTACCAGGACCATCTCCTTGCCCCGGTCGTACCGCTCGATCTTGTACGGCCCGGAGGAGAAGGGCCGGTTGTCGTACTGCGCCCCGGCCTCCTTCGCGGCCGGCACGGGCGCGAACGTCGGCAGCGTCACCGTGTAGGAGAACTCGGCAACCGGCCGCTTGAGGCGGAAGACGATCGTCCGGTCGTCGGGGGTCTCGATCGAGTCCAGGTGCTCGCCCTTCAGCGGCCCCTTGTAGTCGGCGGCGTCGCGCAGGTAGAGCTGGGCGTAGTTGGGGCCGCCGGGCAGTTCGGGGGCGAAGGAACGCTCCACGTTGTACTTGATGTCCTTGGAGACGACGGGGGTGCCGTCCTCGTACTTCACGCCCTCCTTGAGGGTGAAGGTCCACACCTTGCCCCCGTCGGACGGGGTGCCCAGGTCGGTCGCCAGATCCGGGACGATCTCGTGGCTGCCTGCCTTGAAGGTGGTGAGGGTGCGGTAGATCAGCCGGATGCCGAAGTCCATCTGGGGCATCGTCCAGTTGCGGGCCGGGTCCAGGTGGGAGAAGTCCTGGTTGGACAGGATCGTCAGGGTCCCGCCCCCGGCCGCCGCCGGTGCGGCGGCCTTGCCGCCGCCGCCGCAGGCCGCCACGCCGAGCAGGAGCCCCGCGGTCAGCACGTTACGGAGAGTCACGGATCACTCCAGTGAGGTGAGGAGTCCCGGACCGGGACCGGCGGGAGGGGGCTCGCCGGTCCCGGCACCCGGGGGGTCTAGTACTCGGTCTTGACGGTCGCGCCGGAGAAGGCCTGCGCGGCGTGGAGGCTGATGTAGTTGTAACCGGCGGGCGGGTTGTTGATCACCAGGGTCTCGGCGTTGCCCGACGCGGTGGAGCGCTGGGTGTAGGCCGAGGTGGTGGCCCAGTTCGCGGCGTTGTAGTAGAGGTCGGCGTTCCCGGTGCCGCCGGAGGCGGTGATGGTCAGCCGGGCCGTGCCCGCGGGCAGGTAGATGTAGAAGTAGGCGTAGTTGCCCTGGGTGGCCGACAGGTTGCTGCGCTTGCAGTTCTTGTCGAGGACGCGGGTGTCGGAGGCGGTGCACTCCGGCGTCGAGCCGCCGCCGGTCGACACCGTGACCTGCCGGCTGGCCGGCGCGCCGGCGCCGCCGTTGTCGGTGACCGTCAGCGTGACCGTGTACGTGCCCTGCGCCGCGTAGGTGTGCGACGGGTTGGCCGTGGTGGAGGTGGCGCCGTCACCGAAGTCCCAGCGGCGGGAGGCGATGGTGCCGTCGGAGTCGGTGGAGGTGTCGGTGAAGGCGGCCGTGAGGCCGCTGGTCGTGGAGGTGAAGGCCGCGGTCGGCGTCTGGTTGCCGCCCCCGCCGCCCGAGCAGGCCCCGGCCGCGCAGGCGGTGAGCCAGGTGTTCCAGTCGGAGTCGTACCGGCTGCCGATGGTGCTGGTCAGGAAGGTCCTGGCGGTGCTCCACGCGCCGGTCCGGTACGAGTTCAACAGCGTCGCCACGTCGGCCGCGTGCTTTTCGAACATGTAGCGGACGGCCAGGTAGCCCCACCTGTAGATGCGGGTGGTGTCGTGGTCGTAGGTGGTGTTCCACAGCGTGCTGAGGGCGTACGTGCGCTTGCCGGCCTCGGTGATCGCGGCGTCGTAGACGACCTTGCGGTAGGAGTAGGAGACGTACTCGGCGAAGCCCTCGATCCACCAGATGGTCGGCGTGCTCACACCGGCGTTGAAGTCGCCGTACATGTCGAAGCGGCCGTCGAGGTAGTGGGTGTACTCGTGGTTGAGGTTCCAGATCTGGAAGTCGGGGCGCAGCCACTCGGCCTCGTAGGCGATGAACCTGGGCTGGTTGCCCGCGGCGGCGGGGTCGCCCTCCAGGTACATGCCGCCGTTGTTGGTGTCGATGCCGAACATGGCGCCGGCGTAGGTCTGGTAGTCGGTGCTGGAGTCGAAGACCACCACTTCGAGGGTGGTGTTGTTGTCGCCCGAGACCGGGCCGGTGTCCTTGACCAGGTTGTGGAAGAAGGCGTCCTGGTTGGCCAGGCTGGAGCAGGTCGCGGCGAGCTGGGCGGCCGTGACGTCCTGGGCGCGGACCCTGATGCTGGCGCTGCAGGTGTGGGTGATCGGCAGCACGCTGGCCGCCAGGCGGTTCGCCAGGTCGCAGGTGCCGTAGTAGGAGCAGTTGGCCTTGTCGTAGGAGTCGGTCATCTCGGCCACGCCCACCCACAGCGGCGCGGTGGCGCCGGTCATGGCGCTGCGGCCGAGCAGGTTCTTGGCCAGCGGCCGGACGGTGGCCTGCAGCGCCGCGTGCTGGAGGAAGCGGCCCAGCTCGCGCCCGGCGTTGGAGGCGAGATAGGAGCGGTCGGTGCCGAGCAGGTTCAGGTGGTTGGTGGCGAAGGAGTTGAGGCTGTCGAGGACGCTGCGGTCGGACTGCACGGCGCTGACGAACGCGGGCACCTGGTGGCCGCGGAACAGCACGGTGTAGACGTTGTTGACCGCGTTGAGCATCCACCACGACGTGTCGTAGGAGCTGTTGTAGCCGTCGAGCAGGCGCTTGACCACGAACAGGTAGCGGTCGTTCTGCTCGGCGCTGTCGATGAGGGTGACGGCCTCGGACAGCACCTCACCGTTGGCGTCGCTGACGGTCCAGGCGCGGGAGCTGCCGAAGAAGGCGTCCAGGCCGGACCGGATCGCGGTGGTGAGCGCCTGGCCGTACGTGCCGACGTCGCCGGAGTAGTACCAGTGGACGTAGTAGCCGGCGCGCAGGTAGAGGACCAGTTGCGCCGTTCCGGTGGTGTTGTCGCCGGGGTAGCTCGCGGAGTTGTCGCGCAGCGCGTAGGCGACGCTGGACATCTGCGCCTCGCGGAAGGCGTAGTAGGCGTCCGTGCCGGTCAGGTTGAACAGGGTGTTGACGCAGTCGGTCGTGCTGGCCTTGATCTGCTGGACGAGCGCGCTGCCGGTGCGGCTGGTGAAGTCGGAGACGTTGCAGGCGGCCGCCGCCGCGGCGACGCCCTTCCGCGCCGACGGCCTGGCGTGCTCCGCCTGGGTGGCCGGCTCGTCGTAGTCGCGGCGCAGGACGTCCTTGGCCGCGGGTTGCGGCGCCCGGTCACGGGTGTCGAGTGCCTTCTTGCGTACGTGGGGCGCGTCGTCGTCGGTCACCCTCGTGAGCGAGGGGGCCGGCGGGGGTTCGGCCGCCGCGTGAGCCGCCGTGGCGGCGAAGGGCGACAGGAGGGTGAGGGCGGCCAGCGGGACGATCAACCGCCAGCCTGGTAGGACCTTGCGCACTAGAACCTCCGGGGGGTATCCGCATGGATGCGAGGTCGGGTATGAGTGTGCGGTCCGTCCGGAGGGCGTGGTCATACGGCGCCGCATAAGTGTTGCCTATGGGGCATCCCGAATACGTCGCCAACAGCCATCACATGTCACATAATTCTGGGCTATGGACCTGGATCTCCGGCATCTCCGAATGGTCTGTACGATCGCCGAGGCGGGCAGCGTCACCAAGGCGGCGGCACGCCTCGGGCTGTCCCAACCGGCGATCACGACCCAGCTCCGCAAGATCGAGGAGATGGTGGGCGGCGACCTGTTCACCCGCAGCCGGAACGGCGTCGAACCCACCCCGCTCGGCCGCCAGGTCATCGCCCGCGCCCGGATCGTCCTGTCGGAGATCGACTCGCTCTTCGGCGACCTGCACGACGCCAACCCGGCCGTCTCCGGCCTCCGGCTCGGATGCAGCCATCTGGCCTGCGTGGCCAGCGTCGTGGACCGGGTCGGCGAGGCGTTACCCGGCCGGTCGATCTCCCTGCGCATCGAGCCGTCCAGCGCGCAGCTCGCCGACGCGCTCACCCACGGCCAGCTCGACGCCGCGCTCATGGGCATGATCGAGGGGTTCGACGTCACCCTCACGCCGCCGGTGGTCACCCGCACGCTGGTGCCCAGGTATCCCATCTTCGTGGCCATGGCGGCCGGCCACCCGCTGGCCGAGCACCCCGAGGTGCACCTGTCCGACCTGCGGAACGAGCGCTGGATCAGCCCGGCCGGCGCCGACGACGGCTCACTCGCCGCCCTGCGCGCCGCCTGCCGGGCGGCCGGCTTCGAGCCGGACGTACGCTACGACGCCCCCAGCGGGGCCGGCCGCCCGCTGGTCGCCGCCGGGCTCGGCGTACGCCTGGTCGATCCGACCTGGCCGGTGCCCGAGGGCACCGCCGTACGGCCGCTGGCGGGCGAGCCGCAGGTCGGGCACCTGGTCATGGCCTGGCGCAGGGACCTGATCGGCCTCGACGCGGCGGCGGCCATCTACCGCGGGCTCGCCGCCGCCTTCGAGGATCACATCGATGACAACCCCATCTTCCGCCAGTGGTGGGACGCGCACCCGGGCACCCATCCCCTCCGCTGACGGGTGCTTCAGCGCGCCAGCCGCAGGGTGACCAGCTCGAACGGCCGCAGCGTCACCCGGATCGACCGGCCGGGCCGCTCGGGCTCGGCCAGCGGGCGTTCCAGCAGGTCGGTCACGGTCACCGAGCTGACGGGGAAGCCGGCCGTGAGCGTGGCCGCGGCCCGGCCGCCGCGCGACTCGTGGAAGCGCACGACCACGTCGCCGCTGCCGTCGTCGGCCAGCTTGACCGCGGTGATCACGACCGCGTCGTCGTCCACCGTGACCAGCGGGGCCACCTCGGCGCCGCCGGTCAGCACGCGCTCGGGCAGGTTGACGAACCAGCCCTCGCGCACCGCGTCGCCGATCGTCGCCCCGGGCAGCAGGGCGTGCCGGAACGTGTGCCTGCCCTGGTCGGTCTCGGGGTCGGGGAAGCGGGGCGCGCGCAGCAACGACACCCGCAGGGTCGTGGTGGTGCCGCCGTCCTCGCGCACGGCACGGGTCACATCGTGGCCGTACGTGGAGTCGTTGACCACGGCCACGCCCCAGCCCGGCTCGTCCAGGTGCACGAACTTGTGGTTGCACGCCTCGAACTTGGCCGCCTCCCAGCTCGTGTTGGTGTGGGTGGGGCGGTAGGCGTGGCCGTACTGGCTCTCGGAGGCGTAGCGCTCGGCGCGTACGTCGAGGGGGAAGGCCAGCTTGAGGAACTTCTCCGTCTCGTGCCAGTCGACCTCGGTGGCGATGTCGACGCGCCGCTCCGCCAGGGAGATCACCTGCGTGACGGACGAACGCCCGAAGGAACGGGTGACGCGGACCGAGCCGGGCTCCGCGCCGGCCGTCACCTCGTCGGCGGCGGTGAGGTCCACGACCGTGTTGCGGTAGAACTCGTCCACGTCCCAGGCGTCCCACATGTTCGGGAAGTCCTGGTGGAGCTGGAGCAGGTTGGCGGCCTGGCCGGGCGGCAGGGTCTCGCGCCCGGCCCCGAGGTCGTAGGCGGAGACGATCAGGCCGCGCCCGTCGACCTGCACCCGCAGCAGGCCGTTGTCCAGCACGTAACCGCCGCCCTCGCGGGGCTCCCTGCTCGTCGCGGCCCCCGGTACGGCCGGGCCCGCGCCCCCGGCGGGCACGCCGTTGCGGGCGTGCGGGGAGGCGTTGAAGACCAGCTCCCGGGAGCCGTCCCCGGCCAGGGCCCGCTGGGCGTCGGCGATCAGGCCGGTCAGCTCGTCGGCCAGCGCCGCGTAGGTGTTCCTGGCCTCGCGGTGCACCCACGCGATCGACGAGCCGGGCAGGATGTCGTGGAACTGGTGCAGCAACACCGTCTTCCAGATGCGGTCGAGCCGCTCGTACGGGTAGGGCGCGCCCGCGCGTACGGCGGCCGTGGCGGCCCACAACTCGGCCTCGCGCAGCAACGACTCGCTGCGCCGGTTGCCCTGCTTGGTCTTGGCCTGACTGGTGAGCGTGGCCCGGTGCAGCTCCAGGTAGAGCTCGCCGACCCAGACCGGCGGGCTGGGGTACTCGGCCTCGGCCTTGGCGAAGAAGTCGGCCGGGGTCTCCCAGGTGACGGTGGCCGAGCCCTCCAGGTCGCGCAGCCGGGCGGCCTTGGCCACCATCTCGCGGGTGGTGCCGCCGCCGCCGTCGCCCCACCCGGTGGGGGCCAGCGAGTGGCGGGCGACGCCCTTGTCCTTGAAGTTGCGGGCGGCGTGCGCGATCTCCCTGCCGTTCATCGAGCAGTTGTAGGTGTCCACCGGCGGGAAGTGGGTGAACACCCGCGTCCCGTCGATGCCCTCCCACAGGAACGTGTGGTGCGGGAACGTGTTCGTCCGGCTCCAGGAGATCTTCTGCGTGAGCAGCCGCTTCGAGCCCGCCGCCTTGATGATCTGCGGCAGCCCGGCCGCGAAGCCGAACGTGTCCGGCAGCCACACCTCCTCGTTGTCGACGCCGAACTCCTCGATGAAGAAGCGTTTGCCGTGCACGAACTGCCGGGCCATGGCCTCGGAGCCGGGCATGTTCGTGTCGGACTCCACCCACATGCCACCGGCCGGTACGAACCGCCCGGCCGCCACCGCCTTGGTCACCTTGGCCCACACCTCGGGCCGGTGCTCCTTGATCCACGCCCACTGCTGGGCCTGCGACATGGCGAACACGAACTCCGGCTCGTCGGCCAGCAGCGCCGTCATGTTGGCCGCCGTACGGGCGACCTTGCGGACGGTCTCGCGCAGCGGCCAGAGCCAGGCCGAGTCGATGTGGGCGTGGCCGACGGCGCTGATCCGGTGGGCCGAGGGCACGGCGGGCGCGGACAGCACGCCGGTCAGCTCGGCGCGGGCCGCCTCGGCGGTGGCGTTGACGTCCTGGAGGTCGATCGTGTCCAGGGCGCGGTCGATCGCCCGCGTCAGCTCCGAGCGGCGGCCGCTGTCGGCGGGCAGCTCGTGCATCAGCTCCCCGGCCACCTCCAGGTCGAGGATCAGGTTCCAGACCGTCTCGTCGAAGACGGCCAGGTCCATACGCACCAGCCGGTACTGCGGCTCGCTGCCCGCGGTCTCCTTGTCGCCCAGCGGGGTGGGCACGAACGGCTTGTAGCCGAGCACGACCGGGTTGGAGGCCGCCTCGATCCGCAGCTCGACCTGCTCCCCGCCGGCCACCGGCGCGCCGACGCGCACCCACTGGTTGCGCGGGTTGAGCCCCTTCACGGGTGTGCCGTCGGGCAGGTAGACCAGGCCCTCGCACTGGAAGCCCGGCATGTTCTCGTCGAAGCCGAGGTCGAGCACCGCCTCGACGGTCCGGCCCGCCCATTCCCGCGGGACCGTGCCGGTGACCGTGAACCAGCTCGTGCCCCACGGCGCGCCCCACGCGGCTCCGGCCGCGATCGGCTCGGCGGGCGCGGCCAGCCCTTCGGCGACGGGTACGGGGTCGCCCGGCGCGTGCCAGACGCGCACGTCCATCGGCACGGACTCGGGGTAGACGGCCGGGCGCAGGCGTTCGTCCAGCACGCGCTTGAGACGGGCTTCGACCAGTGTGCGGTCGTCATGCATCGGAGAGCTCCCTAGAGGTGGGGGTCAACCCTTGATCGCGCCTTCCGCGACGCCCTTGAAGAAGAAGCGCTGGAGGGACGCGAACACGATCACGATCGGCAGGAAGGAGATCATCGTGCCCGCCGCGATCAGGCGGGGGTTCGCCGTGAACGTGCCATTGAGGTACTGCAGGCCCACGGTCAGCGTGTAGTGGTCGGGGTCGTTGAGCACGATGAGTGGCCACAGGAAGTCGTCCCAAGCACCGATGAACGCGAAGATCGTGATCACACTCAGCATGCCACGGACGTTCGGAAGTCCGATATGGCGCAACCGCTGCCATGCGGTCGCCCCGTCGATGATCGCGGCCTCGTCCATCTCGGGCGGGATCGAGCTGAACGCGACCCGCATCAGCAACACGTTCAGCATGCCGATCGCGCCGGGCAGCGCCACGCCCGGCAGCGTGTCGGCCAGGCCCAGGTCGCGGACGATCACGTACTTGGACACGATCGTCACCTCCTCCGGCAGCACCAGTGTGGCCAGGAACGCGCCCAGGAGCAGCTTGGCGCCCCGGAAGCGCAGCTTGGCCAGCGCGTAACCGGCCAGGGTGGCGCCGATCGCGTTGCCGGTGACCACGATGGCCGCCACGACCACGGAGTTGGCCGCGTACGACCAGACCGGGATCGTACGGGCGACCTCCACGAAGTTGTCCAGCGTGGGCCGCTCGGGCAGGAACGTCGGCGTGCTGGTGTAGATGTCCTCGCTGAGGCTCTTCAGCGACGTGGACAGCTGCCACAGGAACGGCGAGATCGTGATCGCCAGCACCAGCAGGAGCAGCGTGTACCGCAGCGCCCGCTCGCCCGGCGAGACCGTGTTGAACGAGCCCCCGCCCCGGCGGCGGCGGTGGGCCGGATCGGTCCGTGCCACGTCAGGCCGCCTTCCTGTCGAGCCGCAGCAGCAGGAGCATCGGGCCGATGGTGATCACCAGCAGCACGATGCTCAGCGCGGAGGCGTAGCCGAGGTGGCCGGAGAAGCCGCGGCTGTACATCTGGATCAGCATGACCACCGACATGTCGCGCCCGCCGGGGCCGCCGGTGCCGTTGGACAGCACGTACAGCTCGGAGAACACGCGCAGCGCCGACACCGACACCAGCACCGAGACCAGCAGCATGGTGTTGCGCACGCCGGGGACCGTGACGCTCCAGAACCTGCGGATCGCGCTCGCGCCGTCCACGGCGGCCGCCTCGTGCAGCTCGCGCCGGACGTTCCCAAGGGCCGACAGGTAGATGATCATGTAGTAGCCGAGGCCCTTCCACACGGTCAGGCTGATCGCGCTGAACAGCAGCAGCCACCGGTCGGTCAGGAACGGCACCGGCGCCGCGATCACGCCCAGCCACTGCGCGAAGCCGTTGACCAGGCCCCGGTCGTCCAGCAGCCAGCCCCAGATGAGCGCCACCACCACGGCCGAGGCCACCACCGGGGTGTAGAAGGCGGTGCGGAAGAACATGATCCCCGGCAGCCGCTTCTCCACCAGGATCGCGATCAGCAGCGGCAGCATGGTCAGCAGCGGCAGGCAGACCAGCATGAACACGACGCTGTTGACCAGCGCGTCCACGAGCTGGTCGTCGTTCAGCACCCGTTCGGCGTTGGCCAGGCCGGTGAAGTGCCCGCCGCCGAGCGGCTTGGCGTTCGTGAACGACAACACGACCGTGTTGATCGAGGGCCAGACGTTGAACGCCACCAGCCAGACGGCGGCGGGCAGCACCAGCAGCCACGGCGTGAACCAGCGGCGGTGGGTCATCCGGTGCTCAGCTCTTGAGCAGTTCGTTGCACTTCGCCACCGATTTGTCCAGCGCCTCCTTGGACCCGGTCTCGCCGCTGATCGCCGCCGCGAACTGCTGCCTGACGTACTTGCTCATGGCCTCGGTGACCTCGTACGGCTGCAACACCTTGGCCTTGGCCAGCGAGGTGAACGCGGTGACCTTGGCGTCGCCGGAGTTCGTGCCGTCGCTCTTGCTGAAGAACGGGTCGGCGGCCGACGCCTTGGTGCTGGGGAAGATGTTGACCAGGTGGGCGAAGGCGGCCTGGTTCTCGGCGTTGGTCACCCAGCGGGCCAGGGCCAGCGCGGCGGGCAGATTCGCGGTCTTCCTGGAGACCGACAGGCCCTGGACGTACAGCGGGGGCACGTCCCACACCGGCGAGGAGACCACCTTGGGGGCCAGCGTCGGGTTGTCGGTGGCCAGGCTCGTGATGTAGTTGCCGCCGCCGGTGGTCCAGGCGACCGTGCCCTCGTTGAACAGCTTGGCGTTGCCCGAGTACGTGTCGGTCAGCACGTCGCGCGGCAGCAGGCCCGCCTTGAACGCCTCCCGGTAGCGGTCGAGCACGGCGACGGCCTCGGGGGTGTTGAAGACGAAGCTCTGGCCGTCGTCGGAGAGGATCTTGACGCCCTCCTGCGTGAGGTCGCCCAGTTCGGGGCGGCGGCTCATCAGGTAGACCTTGCCGCCGGACTTCTCCTTGACGGTCCTGGCCTGCGCGATCAGCTCGTCCAGGCCGGTCGGGGGCTTGGCAGGGTCGAGGCCGTACTTCTTGAGCAGTTCGGAGTTCCAGTAGTTGACGTCGGTGTTGAGGTACCAGGGGTAGCCGTAGACGCCGGCGTGGCCGGAGAAGCGGTAGGCGTCGACGCCGCCGGGGACGTACTCGGCGGCCAGGTCGGCGTCCGCCTGGCCCACGTCGAGTAACAGGCCCTGTTTGACCAGGGGCAGTGCGAAGTCCGGCGGCAGGTTGGTGACGTCGGGCAGGGTGCCGCCGGCCGCCTGGCTCAGCACCTTCTCGGAGTAGCCCTCGCCCGGCTGGTCGAGCCATTCGACCTCGACGCCCGGGTACTTCTTCTCGAAGGCGTCGATGACGCCCTGGACGTAGTCGGTGAACTTGGGCTTCAGCGCCCAGGTCTGCAGGCTCACCTTGCCCTTCACCTCGCCGGTCAGGCTCGCGCTGGGCACGGCCCGGCCTTGGTCCGGACCCTGCTCCGCGCCGCCGAGCCCGCAGCTCGTGACGATCATCGTGGCGGCCACGGCCAGTCCTGCCCAGTACCTTCGCATGAAGCACTCCTTCTGGGAACTAAACCGCTCTAGTTGCGGGACTATCCACCGGGCTACACTGCGGTGTCAATAGTTGAGACGAACTCGTGAGGAGCCACCGTGGGTCGACCGACGATCGCCGACATCGCCGAACGGGTCGGGGTGTCCAAGGGCGCGGTGTCGTTCGCACTCAACGGCCGTCCCGGCGTCAGCGAGGCGACCAGGGCCCGCATCCTCCAGGCCGCCAAGGAGATGAACTGGCGGCCGCACAGCGCGGCCAGCACGCTCGGCGGCTCCAGGGCGGAGGCGGTGGGCCTGGTGATCGCCAGACCGGCCAGCACGCTGGGCGTGGAGCCGTTCTTCGCCCAGCTCCTGTCGGGGCTCCAGGCCCGCCTGTCGGCCCAGTCGGTGGCCATGCACCTGCTGGTGGTCGAGGACGTCGAGGCCGAGATCGAGGTTTACCGCGAGTGGGCCTCGGCCCATCGGGTCGACGGGTTCATCATGGTCGACCCGCAGGTCCGCGACCCGCGCATCGACGCGCTCCAGGAGCTTGAGGTGCCGGCCGTGGTGCTCGGCGGGCCGGGCCGGCACGGCTCGCTGTCGAGCGTGTGGGCCGACGACCGGGAGGCGATGTTGTCGGTGGTCGACTACCTGGCCGCGCTCGGCCACCGGCGCGTGGCGCACGTGGCCGGGCTGCCGCGCTTCCGGCACACGCAGCGGCGGATGCGGGCGCTGCGCGACTCCGTGCGCAGGCTGGGGCTGGTCGAGGCGGTGTCGGTGCCGACCGACTTCAGCGACGCCGAGGGCGCCGCCGCGACCAGGGCGCTGCTGTCGCGCGGGCGGCGGCCCACCGCGATCGTCTACGACAGCGACGTGATGGCGCTGGCCGGGCTGGGGGTGGCCGGGGAGATGGGGGTACGCGTGCCGGACGAGCTGTCCATCGTGGCCTTCGACGACTCGGTGCTGACCCGGGTCACGCATCCGGCGATCACGTCGTTGTCGCGGGACACGTTCGCGCTGGGCGGGCAGGTGGCCGAGGTGCTGCTGGAGCTGATCGCCGACCCGGGGCGGCCGCGCGACCTGAAGACCGCCACGCCGCGCCTGGTCGTCCGCGAGAGCACCGCGCCGCCGTCCCGCGCCGCCTGACCGCGTCCCGGGCGGGCCGCCGCGCCCTCCTTGGAGCGGTGTCTTGGCAAGCTGACTAAACCGATTTAGGGTGCGGGGAGATCGAATCGACTCCTCGGAGGACGTGTGCCCTTCCCCTTGCGTTTCGGCGCCAACTACGTGCCCGCGGAGGGCTGGTTCTACAGCTGGCTCGATTTCTCGGCCGACGCGGCCCGCCGCGACCTGGCGGACCTGGGCGGGATCGGCCTCGACCACATCCGGATATTTCCGGTCTGGCCGTGGATTCAGCCCAACCGCGCGCTCATCCGGCAGCGTGGCGTCGACGACGTGCTCGCCCTCATCGACATCGCCGCGGAGTTCGGCCTGGACGTCTGCGTCGACCTGCTCCAAGGCCACCTGTCCAGCTTCGACTTCCTGCCCTCCTGGGTGCTCACCTGGCACCGGCGCAGCCTGTTCACCGACCGCGACGTCCGCGACGGCCTGGCCGCGTACGTCGACCGTCTCGCCCGCGAGGTCGCCACCCGCGACAACGTGTTCGCCGTGACGCTGGGCAACGAGGTCGACAACCTCTTCCCGGCCAACGGGACCACCCCGGACGCGTCCTCGGCGTGGGCCGCCGAGCTGGTCGAGGTGGCCCGCGCCGCCGCCCCCCGCCTGCTCGTCCTGCACTCCCTCTACGACGCCGCCTGGTACGACCCCGGCCACCCCTTCCACCCGGCCGACACCGTCGGCCTCGGCGACCTGACCACCGTGCACTCGTGGGTGTTCAACGGCGTGTCCGCCCTCGACGGCCCGCTCGGCCCGGCGACCGTCTCCCACGCCGACTACCTGGTCGAGCTGGCCGCCGCCACCAGCGCCGACCCGGCCCGCCCGGTGTGGCTCCAGGAGGTCGGCGCACCCGCCCCGGACGTGCCGGCCGCCGACGCGCCCGCGTTCGTCCGCGGCATGCTCGACCTGGTCACCGCCAACCCGGCGCTGTACGGCGTCACCTGGTGGTGCTCGCACGACCTCGACCGCTCGCTGGCCGACTTCCCCGAACGCGAGTACGACCTCGGCCTGTTCACCGTCGACCACCGGATCAAGCCGGCCACTCGGGAGCTGGCCGCCGTGATCGCCGAGCACCGCCGTACCGGCGGGGCCCGGCAGGGGGACGGCCTCGGACGCAGGCCCGCGCTCGTCTGCGAGGCCGACCTCGCGGCCGAGCCCGGACGGCGCGGCGAGGTCGCGCCGGGCAGCCCCTTCCACGCCGAGTGGGTACGGCTGCGCCGGTCCGGGCCCGTGGCCATCGTCACCAAGGCCCGCAGCGCGGACACCGCGCATCTCGAAGCTCGGGGGATCGACACCGTCCTGACCCAGGCATGAGACAAGGAGCTCAGATGCCACGCAGGCTGTTATCCACCTTGTGCGCGGCGGCCTCATTGGCCGCGGCGCTGGTCGCGGGCCCGGCACAGGCCGCCGCGGCGCCGGGCGGCCAGCCGTACGCCTCCTACTGGTACCCGGACACCATCCTGTCCTGGGACCCGGCCGCCGACCCCGACGCCCGGTTCAACCGCTCCCGGGTGCCGCTGCGGCCCCGGATCCAGGACCCGGCGCTGAAGGCCAACACGAACGCCCGCGCCGGCGAGGGCCGCATCGCCTCGCTGGTGTCGTTCGGCCCGACCTCGAACAACCCGTCGCAGGGCTCGTCCGACCCGAACTACTACGCCTTCGGCTACTGGCAGTACGTCGACACGCTGGTCTTCTGGGGCGGCTCGGCGGGCGAGGGCCTGATCCTGGCCCCCAACCCCACGGTGATCGACGCCGCCCACCGCAACGGCGTCAAGGTGTACGGGACGGTCTTCTTCCCGCCCACCGCCTACGGCGGCCAGATCCAGTGGGTGCGCGACTTCGTCCGGAAGTCCGGCTCCTCGTACGTGGTGGCCGACAAGCTCGTCCAGGTGGCCCAGCACTACGGTTTCGACGGCTGGTTCGTCAACCAGGAGACCGGGGGCGGCGACGCGGCCCTGGCCACCGAGCTGCGGTCGCTGATGAAGTACGCGAGGGCCAAGGGCCCGGTCGAGTTCATGTGGTACGACGCCATGACCGAGAGCGGCTCGGTCTCCTGGCAGAACGCCCTGACCACGGCCAACGACGCCTTCCTGGCCGACCCGGCCAAGGTGTCCGACTCGATGTTCCTGAACTTCGGCTGGTCGGCGGGCGGCCTGGTCTCCTCCCGCGACCGGGCCAGGTCGCTCGGCCGCAGCGGGTACGAGCTGTACTCGGGCATCGACACCGAGGCGAACGGCTACGGGACGGGCGTGTCGTGGGACGCGCTGTTCCCCGCCGGGCAACCGCACGTCACCTCGCTCGGCCTCTACCGCCCGGAATGGACGTGGAAGTCCTCCTCCGGCCGGGACGACTTCCGCGCCAAGGACGCCCGCTACTGGGTCGGCGCCAACGGCGACCCGTCGAACACCTCGACGTCCTCCTCGTGGAAGGGCCTGGCCACGTACGTCGCGGAGTCCAGCGCGATCACCGCGAAGCCCTTCGTGACCGGGTTCAACGCGGGACAGGGCGACTTCTACAACGAGGGCGGCGTACGGGTCGCCACCGGCGGCTGGAACAACCTCTCGCTCCAGGACGTGCCGCCCACCTACCAATGGCTGGTCTCGTCCGCCGGGACCAGGCTCACACCCTCGATCGACTTCGGCGACGCGTACGAGGGCGGGTCGTCGTTGCGCCTGCGGGGCCGCCTGGACTCCGTCAACACCGTGCGGCTCTACCAGACGAAGTTGCCGGTGGCCGCCGACACCAAGCTGTCGGTCGTGTTCAAGGCCCCGGCGGCGGGCGCGACGAACCTGCGGGCGGCCGTCGCCTTCGCCGACGCGCCCACCACGTTCACCACGTTCGACCTGGGCTCGGCCGCGGGCGCCGGGTGGGAACGCCGGACGCTCGACCTGTCCGCGCACGCCGGGAAGACGATCGCCCAGCTCGGCCTCCAGACCACCGGCGACAAGGACGCCTACGACATCCGCGTCGGCCAGCTCGCCGTGTACGACGGCGCGGTGGACGTGCCGCCCGCGCCCACCGGCGTGACCGTGCTCGGCGCGACTGACGTGTCGGCCGGCCGCAAGTCGCTGCGCCTGTCCTGGACGGGCTCCGGACAGGTCCACCACTACGCCGTCTACCGCCGCAACCCCGACGGGACGCGTACGTACCTGGGCGGCACGCCCAACGACTCCTACTTCGTCCCGCAGCTCGACCGGGTGGGCGCCGAGACCTCGACCACGATCGACGTCGAGGCGGTCTCCCCCGAGTACGGCCGCTCCCCCGCCGCCTCCACCACGGTCACCTGGGGCGGCGGCCCCGGCGAGAGCAACCTGGCGCTCGGCCGGCCCGCCACCGCCTCCGGCCAGTGCAACGCGGACGAGGGCCCGGCCAAGGCCGTCAACGGCACCGTGAACGGCGGCAACACCGACAAATGGTGTGCCCTGACCAGTACGAAGTGGCTGGAGGTGGACCTCGGCTCGGCGAAACAGCTCACCCGGTTCGTGGTCAAGCACGCCCAGGCCGGCGGCGAGCAGGCGAGCTGGAACACCCGTGACTTCACCGTCCAGGTCCGCTCGTCCGCCTCGGACCCGTGGACCACGGCGGTCACGGTCACCGGCAACACCGCCGGGACCAGCACGCACCCGGTCTCGGTGACGGCCCGCCACGTGCGGCTGAACATCACCAGGCCCACGCAGGACTCCGACCCCGCGGCGCGGATCTACGAGTTCGAGGTCTGGGGCTCCTGACCGGAGCCGAGGTGCCGGCCCGCCTGCCCGGGCCGGCACCTCAATCCGCCGTCCGCAGCGGGAAGTGGCAGGCCACCTGGTGCGCGCCGCCGGCCAGCGGCGGTTCGGTCTCGCAGATCTCCTGAGCGAGCGGGCAGCGTGTCCTGAACCGGCAGCCCGTGGGCGGGTTCTGCGCGCTGGGCAGCTCGCCCTTGATGGCCACGCTCGTACGCGGGGCCACGCCGGGCTCGGCGGACGGCACGGCCTCGATCAGCGCCTGCGTGTACGGGTGCCGGGCGGCCCTGACGACGTCGCGGGCGGGCCCGACCTCGACGAGCTTGCCCAGGTACATGACGCCGATCCGGTCGGACATGTAGTCCACGACGGACAGGTCGTGGCTGATGAACACGTACGACAGGCCCAGCTCGCGCTGGAGGTCCCGCATCAGGTTGAGCACCTGAGCCTGGATCGAGACGTCGAGCGCGCTGACCGGCTCGTCGCAGACGATCAGCCGCGGCTCCAGGGCCAGCGACCTGGCCAGCCCGATGCGCTGGAGCTGGCCGCCGGAGAACTCGTGCGGGTACCGGTCGAGCACCCGTCGCGGCAGTCCCACCTGGTCCAGCAGGGTGCCGATGCGGGAGCGGCGGGCGGCCCGGTCGCCGGCCTGCTGGATCTCCAGGGGTTCGGCCAGGATGGAGTCGACGCGCATGCGCGGGTTCATCGCCGCGTAGCTGTCCTGGAACATGAGCTGGACCCGCCGGTGCATGCGGCGGCGGGCACGCCGGTCGAGGGTGGCGATGTCGGCGCCGTCCACCACGATCTGCCCGGCGGTCGGCTCCTCCAGTCCGACGATCAGCCGGCCCACCGTCGACTTGCCGCAGCCCGACTCGCCCACGAGCCCGAAGGTCTCGCCGGGGAGCACGTCGAAGCCGACCCCGGCGACGGCGCTCACCTGCGGGGCCTTGCGGCCCAGGGAGCCCGCGCCGTCGTAGTTCTTGACCAGGTCGCGCACGGACAGGATCGGCGTGGCCCCCGCCTGCGGCCCGGACCGGTCCGCGGCCGGCGCGGCGGCCTCGGCCCGCGCCCGGGGCTGGAGCACCGGGTGCAGGCAGGCGTGCTGGTGCTCGCCGGCCGACAGGGTGACGTCGGTCGTACGGCACTCCTCGGTGGCGAAGCGGCAGCGGGGGGCGAACCGGCATCCGATCATCGGCCGGGACAGGTCCGGCGGCAGGCCGGGGATGCTGTAGAGCGCGCCGCCGCCGTGGTCGGCCGCGCCGGGCAGCGACTCCATCAGGGCCTCGGTGTAGCGGTGGCGCGGCTGCCGGAACAGTTCGGCGGTGGTCGTGGCCTCCACGACGCGGCCGGCGTACATGACGGCGACCCGGTCGGCGCGGCTGGCGATCACGCCCAGGTCGTGGGTGACCAGGATGACCGCCATCCGGAACTCCTCGCGCAGGTCGTCGATGAGTTCGAGGATCTGGCGCTGGGTGGTGACGTCGAGCGCGGTGGTCGGCTCGTCGGCGATGAGCAGCCGGGGCGAGCAGACCAGGGCCATGGCGATGACGACCCGCTGGCGCATGCCGCCGGAGAGCTGGTGCGGGTAGGAGTCGGCGATCTTGTCGGGACGCGGCATCCCCACCCGCCGCAGGATCTCGATCGCCCGCTCGCGCGCCTCCGCCTTGCCGACGCCCTGGTGGACCCGGAGCGGCTCGGCGACCTGGGCGCCGATGCGCATCGTGGGGTTGAGCGAGGTGAGCGGGTCCTGGAACACCATGCCCATCTCGACGCCGCGGATCCTGCGCATCTCGGCGGGCGGCAGGGACAGCAGGTCGCGGTCCTCGAACAGGATCTCGCCGCCGACGACGGAGCCGCCGGACGGCAGCAGGCCCATGATCGACAGGGCGGTCATGGTTTTGCCGCTGCCCGACTCGCCCACGATGCCGAGCGTCTCGCCCTGCCGTACCTCCAGGTTGACGTGGTCGAGGGCGTGCACGACGCCATGGCGCAGCGGGATGTCGGTGCTGACGTCGCGCAGGCGCAGCAAAGGGCTCATGTTCCGTTCCTCCTAGCGCCGCCGGAGGCGGACCTCGAAGACGTCCCTCAGCCCGTCGCCGATGAAGTTGAAGGCGAGGACGATGAGGATGATGGCGATCCCGGGCGGGTACAGCAGCCACCAGTAGCCGCTGTAGGTGTTGGCGAGGCCGTCGGAGAGCATCCCGCCCCAGTTCGCCGCGGGTGGCGGCACGCCGAGGCCGAGGAAGGACAGGTACGCGACGTACAGGATGGCGTCGGCGACCTGGAACGTGGCGTTGACGATCACGGTCCCGATGGCGTTCGGGATGATGTGCCGCCGTACGGCCCTGCCGCCGGTGCCGCCCATGGAGCGCATGGCGTGGACGTACTCGCGCGAGCGCAGGGTCAGGGCCTCGCCGCGGACCAGCCGGGCCGGGCCCAGCCAGGCGAACGCGCCGATGATGAGGATGAGCATCGGCACGGTCGGCGTGACGATGGTCGCCATCAGCATGAACAGGAACAGCGACGGGATCGACATCATCGCGTCGACGACGCGCATCATGGCCGCGTCCACCCAGCCGCTGGTGAAGCCGGCGATGGCGCCCCAGATCGTGCCCACGATCGTGGCGAGCACGCCGGCGGCCAGTCCGACCACGATGGACGTCTGCCCGCCGAGCAGCAGGCGGCCGAGCTGGTCGTAGCCGACGCCGTCGGTGCCCAGCGGGTGCCCGGGGCTGCCGGGGGCCAGGTAGACCGAGGCGAGGTCGGTGTGCACCTGGTCGGTCCGGTAGAACAGCGGGCCGAGGAAGCACAGGCCGCCCAGCACCACGAAGATGACCAGGCCGACCAGGGCGAGGCGGTTCTCGGCGAAGACCGTCAGCGCCTGACGCCACTGGCCGCGTACGGGTGCCTCGTCGGCGGGGACCGGCTGGCGGGCCGCCTCGGCGTTGGCGGCGGTCATGAGCGGGCCGCCGTCCTGAGCCGTACGCGGGGGTCCACGGCGGCGTACAGCAGGTCGGCGAGCAGGGCGCCGAGCACGGTCGCGACCGCGATGATCAGAGTGACGCCGAACAGGATCGGGAAGTCCCGCTTCAGCGCCGCCTGCCAGAACAGCTGGCCCATGCCGGGGTAGTTGAACAGGGCCTCGACGACCAGGGCGCCGCTGAACAGCGCGGGCAGGTACATCCCGAGCAGGGTGATGACCGGGAACAGGCCGTTGCGCAGCGTGTGCCGGGCGACGACGCGCGCCTCCGACAGCCCCTTGCTGCGGGCGGTGCGCACGTAGTTCTCGTTGAGGTTGTCGACCATCGAGGAGCGTACGTACCGCGAGTAGACGGCGACGGTCACGATGGCGAGCGTGATGGTGGGCAGGACGAGCCCGGCCGGGTCGGCGAGCACCTCGCCCAGGGTGAACCCCTGCGAGGCCTCGGGCGGCAGGACCGGCCAGACCTGCGAGAAGAGAATGATCATCATGAGACCCATGAAGAAGATCGGCGTGGCGTAGGCCAGCAGCGACAGGGTGGTGATCGTGTAGTCGGGCCACCTGTTGCGCCGCATCGCCTGGACGACGCCGAGCGGGATGGCGACGACGACGGCCAGCATCGTCGAGAACAACGACAACACCATGGTCTTGGGCAGCCGCTGGCCGATGGCCTCGGCGACCGACTGGTTGAGCTGGAAGGAGTAGCCGAGGTCGCCGCGCAGGAGGCGGCCGATGTACATGGCGTACTGCTGGATCCAGGGCCGGTCGTAGCCCATCTCGTGGTCGAACGCCGCGAGCTGCGCCAGCGTCGCGTCCTTGCCGAGGGTGGCCCGCGCCGCGCCGCCCGGCAGGAGATGCAGGATGACGAAGGTGATCATCGTGACCAGCACGACGATGATCAGGGCCTGGCCCAAGCGGGTGATCAGATACCGGGCCACGCGGGGCCCCTCCTTGTTCCGGGGATTCCGGCGGCCCCCGCACGGGCCGCCGGAGTCGGGGACGGTCTCAGCTCTTCCAGGACCAGTCCTGGAAGAACATGTTGTTCATCGGGTCCTGCGTCACGCCTTGGAGCCCGGAGTTGTACGCCGAGATCTGGTAGACGGGGTTCGGCATCCACAACACCGGCAGGTCCTGGGCCAGACGGTCGTTGTACGCCTTCAGCGTCGCCTCGTCGTCGGAGAACTGGGTGGCCTCGATGAGCTTGTCGGACTCGGCGTCGCTGTAGCTGCCCAGGTTGACCGGGGCGCCGGTGGCGAACAGCCGCTCGCCGCTGGGGAAGGCCGGGTAGTACCAGCTGCCCTGGGAGCCGAAGTACGACATGTCCCACGAGCACTCGGAGTCGGATGACTTGCACGCCGGGGTGACCGCGACCGAGTCCGGCACCTCCTTGATGGTGAGCTGGATGCCCAGCTTGGCCATCTGCGACTTGATCTCGGCGAACATCTTGGTCGTCGCGGAGAAACCGGTCTGGCTGGTGACGGTGAAGGCCAGCTTCGCGCCGGACTCGATGCCCTCACCGCACTGGTCGGCGCCGGTGCCCGGCTTCTGGCAGGTCGTCTCGCCGTCGGGGGTCACCTGCCAGCCGTGGCTCTCCAGGAGCTGCTTGGCCTTGGCCGGGTCGAAGGAGTACGCGCAGCCTTCGCTGGATCCGTTCGTGCCGGGCTTGGCCGGGACGGGACCGCAGGTCGGGGCGGCCATGCCGGACCAGATGGCCTTGCTGATGGTCGGCTGGTCGATGAGCGACTGCAGGGCCTGGCGCAGGTAGAGCTGCTTGAACAGGGGGCCCGAGGCGGGGTTGTTGAAGTTCAGCTGGAGGTAGGTGATGGACCAGCCGTACCAGGGGGCGATCTGGTAGCCCTTCGACTCCAGGTACTTCTGCTGCGACAGGTTGGCCGGCGGCACGTAGCCGTAGTCGATCTGGCCCGCGCGCAGCACGTTGAACTCGGCGTCGTCGCTGGTGAAGGGGCGCAGCGTGACCGACTTGAGCTTCGGCTTGTCGGAGCCGGAGTAGTTCGGGCGGGCCGTGAGGACGACCTCGCCGTTCGGCACGTACTTCTCCAGCTTCCACGGGCCGCTGTTGACCTGCCACAGCTCGTTGGTCGCGTACGTCTTGGGGTCCTTCGACGCGGCGGTGAGGAAGTCGAAGACCTTCTTGGCGCCCTCGGGCGTGGTGTCGAGGTCGCTCACCTTGCCCGTGGCCGAGTCCTTGTCCCAGACGTGCTGGGGCAGCGGCACGATGCGGTTGAGCTGGTTGCCGACGAACCACCCGGTGTTGTACGTCTTCGTGGTCGTCAGGGTGAAGGTCTTGTCGTCCTTCACCTTGAACTCGGCGATGTTGTCCGGGAAGCCGCCTTCGCGGTAGGACGCCCACTTGTCCTTGTTCGCGGTGACGAGGTTCCACCAGAACTGGATGTCACGGGTGGTGACGGGCTTGCCGTCGGACCACGTGTTGTCCTTCAGGGTGATCGTCAGCGTCTTGCCGCCGTCGCTCACCTCGGGCGGTCCGGCCATCGAGCGCTCGGGGTCGATGTTGTACTTCGCCGTGCCGTCCAGCAGGTACTCGTACACGTGGCGGTACTGGGCGGAGCCGAAGATGACGTTCTCGCCCTGGGTGAAGCCGGGTGCCGAGATCGGCAGGATCCAGTTCGGGGTCCTGAGGGCGACGGTCACGCCGTCCTTGCTCTGGCCCCCGCTCTGGGCGCCTTTCTGCGCGCCTCCGGCGGACCCGCTGCACGCGGTCAGCGCGAGCCCGAGGGCCAGCACGCCCGCCAGGGCGCCGGTGCCGCGGAGCCCGCGCCGGTGGAATCTGCTCCCCATGGGATCTCCTCGGTTGACGTCGCACGGCGCCCTGCGCTTACCGGGGGGCCTGGTGCGTTCAATGCGGAGAATGTATAGATGGTCCTGCACGAAGTCAACGGAAATAATTCGCTTTGTTCGCTTACTTCTTTCGGTTTAGAGTCGAAGTCGCCGGTGCCTCATGATGGGGCTCTGTTGCGACGACGGGCCTGCCGGGGAACCGGCCTGAAGGAGGAGCGGCATGCCGGAGCCATCGAGTCCCGCCAACCTGCGTGAGCAGGCACTCAGCCTCTTGGCGAGTGGCGCGGCGACCTCGCGCGCCGACCTGGTCGAGACCCTTCAGGTCGCACCCTCGACCGTCTCCAGCGTGGTCCGGCGGCTGCTGGAGGAGGGCACCATCCTGGAGGAGGGCGTGGGCCGCTCCACCGGCGGGCGGCGCCCGCGCATCCTGCGCCTGCGCGACGTCCAGGGCGCGTTCGCGGTGTCGGAGCTGGGTGCCCAGCACGCGCGCGTCGGCCTGTGCACGCCCGACGGCCGGCTGCTGGCCGTACGGGAGATCGCCACCGACATAGCGGACGGGCCCAGCCAGGTCTTCGACGCCATCGGGCAGGCGTACGAGCAGCTCAGCATGACCAAGGCCCCAGGTCAGCCGCTGCTCGGCATCGGCGTCGCGCTGCCCGGCCCGGTCGAGTACCCGCACGGCCGGCTGATCGGCCCGGCCCGGATGCCCGGCTGGAGCGGCTTCGACGCCCAGACCCACCTCAGAGGACGTTTCGGCGTGCCCGCGGTCGTCGACAACGACGCCAAGGCGGCAGCCCTCGGCGAGTACGTCACCCGCGGCCGCGACACCAGCGACATGATCTACGTCAAGGCCGGCACCGGCATCGGCGGCTGCCTGGTCAGCGGCGGCCAGATCTACCGCGGCGGCCGCGGGCTCAGCGGCGACGTCACCCACGTGCGCGTGGCCGACAGCGGCGAGCGCGAGTGCTCCTGCGGCAGCCGCGGCTGCCTGGAGACCGCGGCCAGCGGCGCCGCGCTGGTCCGCCAGCTCAAGGACCGCGGCCTGCGGGTGAGCACCCCGCGCGACGTCATCGCCGCCACCGTCGACGCCGAGCCGTCCGTCGTGACCCTGGTCCGCCACGCCGGCGGCCTGCTCGGGGTCGCCCTGTCCGGCCTGGTCAACTTCCTCAACCCCGACGCCGTCGTCATCGGCGGCGCGCTGTCCAGCCTCGACGTCTACGTGGCCGCCGCCCGGAGCATGCTCTACAAGCGCTGCCTGCCGTCCATGACCCAGTCACTGTCCATCGAGGCCAGCGCCGCCGGCCCGGACGCGGCCCTGATCGGCCTCGGACATCTCGTGCGCGCCTCGGCCGACGTCCGCCCTTCCTAGGCAAGGAGTCCCCCGCCCGTGTCCCGTCCCCTCCGCGTCGCCGTCGGCGGCGTGCACATCGAGTCCAGCACCTTCTCCCCGCACCTGAGCACCGCCGCCGACTTCGAGGTCACCCGCGGTGAGGCCCTGCTGGCGCGGTACGACTGGCTCACCGAGCCGTGGGCGGCCGACGTCGAGTGGATCCCGCTCGTCCACGCCCGCGCCCTGCCCGGCGGGGCCGTGGCCAGGGAGACGTACGACGCCTGGGCCGCGGAGATCGCCGCCGGGCTGGCCACGGCGGGCCCGGTGGACGGCATCCTGCTCGACATCCACGGCGCGATGAGCGTGGTCGGGCTGGATGACGCCGAGGGCGACCTGGTCACCGTCGTCCGCTCGGTGACCGGCGGGGCGCCGTACGTCTCCGCGGCGATGGACCTGCACGGCAACGTCTCCCACCGTTTCTTCGACGGCTGCGACCTGCTCACGTGTTACCGCACCGCGCCGCACGTCGACGTCTGGGAGACCCGCGAGCGCGCGGCCCGCAACCTGGTCGAGGCCCTGCGCCGAGGCCAGCGCCCGCACAAGGCCCTCGTGCACGTGCCGATCCTGCTGCCCGGCGAGATGACCAGCACCCGCGTCGAGCCCGCCAAGAGCCTCTACGCGCGCGTGCCCGAGATCGAGGCCAGGGACGGCGTCATCGACGCGGCCATCTGGATCGGCTTCGCCTGGGCCGACGAGCCCCGCTGCCGGGGCGCGGTCAGCGCCACCGGCACCGACGCCGCCGCCACGGCCGAGGCCGCCCGCGAACTGGGCGAACGCTTCTGGGCGGCCCGCGACTCCTTCACCTTCGTCGCGCCCACCGGCTCGATGGACGAATGCCTCGACGAGGCGCTGACCGCGGTCAAGGACCCGGCCCGGCGCCCGTTCTTCATCAGCGACTCGGGCGACAACCCGGGCGCGGGCGGCGCCGACGACGTCACCTTCGCCCTCGAACGTATGCTGGCCCGCCCCGAGATCGCCGGCGGCTCGGTCCGCGCGGTGTACGCCTCGCTCGTCGATCCCGAGGCCGTGGCCCAGGTCGCCGGCCTGGCGCCCGGTTCGCCGGTCAGCCTGCGCGTCGGCGGCCGGATCGACGCCCGCGAGCCGGGGCCGCTGCCGATCGAGGGTGTGCTGGAGGCGGTCGCCGACGATCCCGACGGCGGCCGGTGCGTCAGCGTGCGGGTGGGCGGTCTGAGCGTGTTCGTCACCTCCCGCCGTATGCAGTACCGCGAGCTGGCCTCCTACGCCCGGCTGGGCGTCACCGTGGACGCGGTCGACCTGGTGACCGTCAAGATCGGCTATCTTGAGCCCGAGCTGTTCGACGCGGCGGGCGACTGGCTGCTCGCGCTGACGCCGGGCGGGGTCGACCAGGACCTGCAACGCCTGCCGTACGAGCGGCTGGCCCGGCCGGTCTTCCCCCTCGACCGCGACTTCGAGGCCGACCTGACCGTGGTCACCTCGCCGTAGGCGCGGCCGTCCCGTACGCCTGCGGCGGGCTTGGAAGAGCACTCCCAGTCGGCTCCAAGCCAGGAACAAGAGGGCTGACTCATCATTTCCGCCTGTGAGCGGATATTTCAGGAAGAGGCTGATGAGGGTCGCCGCGGGTGCGGCGGTCGTCGCGGCGGTCATGCTGCCGGCGTTGCCGGCAGCCGCCGACGACTCCCCCGACGAGCGGCCCGACGTCCCGGTCGGCACCTGGCTGGCGGCACGTACGCAGCCCGCGGTGCAGCTGACCAGCTTCACCTACACGGCGACGGTGTCCGTACCGTCCAACACGATCAACGAGGTGGCCTACAACCAGATCGTCCAGGAGGCCGTCACCGCCGTGCAGTCCGGCAAGATCTCCTCGGACGAGCGCAGCATCGGCAAGTGGGTCTTCCAGCAGATCGCGGCCAACGTGGACACCTACGTGTCCTCGACCACCCCGATGCGTACGGTCGAGGCCGAGGTCGGCGGCATGTGCACCGGCTGGTGGGTCACCCCCGACGGGTACATGGTCACCGGGGCGCACTGCGTCCAGATCGGCGAGACCGAGCTGAGCCAGCTCTTCGCGCAGCAGGCGCTGGCCAAGTTCAACAAGAAGGACGCCAAGGAGATCATCAGCGGCCTGGGCGACCTCAGGAACGACGAGGAGATCGTCAAGCTCGCCCAGCAGATCTACGTCACGTTCAACTCGACCCACATGCAGCTCAGCAATCTCAAGCAGAGCCTGTCGGTCATGCAGAGCCTGCCGGGCGGCGGCGTGGACAAGACGGCGAAGGCGGTCCCGGCCGAGCTGGTGTCGGTGGGCGAGAGCTACCCGGGCAAGGACTTCGCGCTGCTCAAGGTCAACGGCCAGCAGAACCTGCCGACCGTGCCGCTCGGCGACGACGCCGACGTGCGGACCGGTGACACGCTCTACATCAGCGGCTTCCCCGGCCTGGTCACCAACACGCCGTTCTTCAGCCTGGAGTCGAAGCTGGAGCCGGCGCTGACCGAGGGGCCGTACAACGCCAAGCGCACCACGCAGACGGGCGTGCCGTACATCCAGACGCAGGCGCCGTCGTACCACGGCAACTCGGGCGGACCGGTGTTCAGCAAGGACGGCAAGGTCATCGGCATGCTGATCGCGGGCACGGTGAGCGAGGGCGGCGAGGCCTCGGAGAGCGAGAGCTTCGTGCTGCCGGTGGGCATCATCAAGGAGAAGCTCGGCGAGAAGAACGTCAAGCCCGCCCAGGCCGTCACGACGACCCGGTACAACGAGGCGCTCAACGACTACTTCCGGCGTTACTACTCCGCCGCGCTGCCGAAGTTCCGTGAGGTCCAGGCGCTGTTCCCGAACCACCCGTACGTCGCCAAGTACATCAGCGAGTCCCAGCAGGCGATCTCCGCGGGCAAGGACGAGACGCCCAAGCCGATCCTGATGTGGGTGCTGATCGGCGGTGGCGTGCTGCTCCTCCTCGTGCTCGCCGCGGTGCTGGTCAAGGTCCTGCGCGGGCGGCGGACCCGGCCCCCGGCGATCATCTCGCCCCAGCCCGGGTACGGCGCGGTGCAGCCGCCCCCGTGGCAGCAGCTCCCCGCGGGTCAGGCCCAGCTCTCGCCGCCGGTCCAGCCGATGCAGCCGGCCCATGGCGCGTACGGGCACAGCGGCTCCGACGGCTACGGCTCCGACGGGTCCGGGCCCGGCGGGTACGGGGCGGGCGGTTACGCCGCGGGCCCGTACGGATCGGCGCCGGAGGCGCAGTTCCAGCAGCCCCCGCACCCGCAGCAGGGCGGCGACCAGACCCGGGCCGTGCGCTACGGCCAGTTCGCCCCGCCCTCGGACCCCAGATCCGGACAGGTCGCGGACCTGGAACGGCAGATAGCCGACCTCCAGCGCCGGCTCGGCGACCAGCCCCCGAACTCCTGACCGGGCCCGCGTGAGCCCAGGTCCCGCCAGACACGACAGGATGCGCGGCCCCGGAACCCCGACGGCGGGTTCCGGGGCCACGCCATGTACCCGGCCGGTCCGGGCCGCGGCGCCCGTCGCGGCCTACGATGACCTCGTGGACGTGCTGAGCAGCCGCGTGCTCCTGCGGCCGAGCGACCCCGTACGCAGCCGCCGCTTCTACGCCGACACGCTCGGCCTGGCGGTCTACCGCGAGTTCGGCCCGGAGGACGATCCGGGCGTGGTGTACTTCCTCGGCCAGGGTTTCCTCGAGGTCGCCGGGCGCTCCGACGCCCCCGCGACCGGCGGCACGCTGTCGATCTGGTTGCAGGTGCGCGACGTCGGGCGCGAGGAGGAACGCCTGCGGCAGGCGGGCGTCACGGTGTTGCGGGAGCCGCGGCTCGAACCGTGGGGCCTGATCGAGATGTGGATCGCCGATCCCGACGGCCACCGCATCGTCCTGGTCGAGGTGCCGTCCGGCCATCCGCTGCGCCGCGATCCGCGGTGAGGGCCCCGCGTTTGTGTCCGGCGCGAAGCGTGTGCTAATGTTGGCCACGTTGCAGTTGTGGTACCCATAAAAGACTTTGTGCGCACCTGAAAGGGCTGGATCTTCAGGTGCGTTTTTGTTTTCCGGTCATCTCCGGGATGGGCTCATCGCGGCGACACGGGAATCCGCGCGGTGCGGATTCCGTCTCTGCACATCTGAAGGAGATCCGATATGGCAACCGGTACCGTGAAGTGGTTCAACTCCGAAAAGGGCTTCGGCTTCATCGCCCAGGACGGCGGCGGCGCCGACGTCTTCGCCCACTACTCCAACATCGTCTCCAACGGTGGCTACCGTGAGCTGACCGAGGGCCAGAAGGTGGCCTTCGACGTCGTCCAGGGCCAGAAGGGCCCGCAGGCGGAGAACATCGTCCCCGCCTGACGCCACGCAGCCCGCATCTGGGCCCGCACCTCTCCGGGGTGCGGGCCCAGACTGCTTTCCGGGCCCTTTGGTCGGGTATGGACCGATCAGCCCCGCACGGTTATGTTGCGAGGGCGTCAAGCACTTTGTCAGACGGACGCCGAGGAGCACCAAAGACATCGTCTGAGAGGACCCTCGCATGTGCGGCATCGCCGGATGGGTCGACTTCGACCGCGACCTGACCACCGAACGGGCCACCGCCCTCGCCATGACCGAGACCATGAGCTGCCGGGGCCCCGACGACCAGGGCCTCCACCTCGACCGGCACGCCGCGCTCGGCAACCGCAGGCTCGCCGTCATCGACGTCGAGGGCGGTCACATGCCGATGGAGGCCGAGGGCCTGGCCGTCATCACCTACAGCGGCGAGGTCTACAACTTCGGGGAGCTGCGCGCCGAGCTCGCCGCCAAGGGCCACCGCTTCCGTACGAGGGGCGACACCGAGGTCGTGCTGCGCGGCTACCTGGAATGGGGAGAGGGCCTCGCCGACCGGATCAACGGCATGTACGCCTTCGCGATCTGGGACGAGCGCGAGCAGGAGCTGCTGCTCATCCGCGACCGTATGGGCATCAAGCCCCTCTTCTACTACCCACTGCCCAACGGCGTGCTGTTCGGCTCCGAGCCCAAGGCGATCCTGGCCAACCCGCTGGCCCCGCCCGTGGTCGGCCTCGACGGCCTGCGCCGGCTCCTCAGCCTGGGCAGCCTGCGGCAACGCTCGATCTACAAGGGCCTGTTCGAGCTGCCGCCCGGCCACCTGCTGCGGGTGAGCCGGCACGGCACGCGGCTGCGCCGCTACTGGGCGCTGGAGGGCCGCGAGCACACCGACGACCTCGACATGACCGTGGGCACGGTACGCGAGCTGCTCGACGACATCGTCGGCCGGCAACTGGTCTCCGACGTACCGATCTGTACCCTGTTGTCCGGCGGCCTCGACTCCAGCATCGTCACCGCGCTGGCCAGGACGCACGGCCCGATCCGCTCCTTCGCCGTCGACTACGCCGGTTACGCCGAGAACTTCCAGGCCGACGAGACCCGCGGCGACCCGGACCGGCCGTTCGTCCGGATGCTGGCCGACCACGTCGGCTCCGAGCACACCGACATCGTCCTCGGGCCGGAGGAGCTGGCCGACCCGAAGCTGCGGGCCGCCGTCGTCCGCGCGTGGGACGCGCCGGGCTTCGTCGGCGACCTGAACACCTCCCTCTACATGCTGTTCCGCGCCATCCGCGAGCATTCGACCGTGGCGCTGTCGGGCGAGTCCGCCGACGAGGTGTTCGGCGGGTACGCCTGGTTCCACCTGCCGGAGATGGTCAACGCCGGCACCTTCCCGTGGCTGGCCATGGTGATGCGCGAGCAGCAGCCGACCGACATCCTGGACAAATCGCTGGTCCGGCGGCTCGACCTGGACGACTTCACCGCCGACGGCTACCGTACGGCGCTGGCCGAGGTGCCCCACGTGGACGGCCAGGACGCCCGCGAACGGCGCATGCGCGAGATCTGTCACCTGCACCTCACCCGCTTCCTGCCCTACCTGCTCGACCGCAAGGACCGGATGAGCATGGCCGTCGGCCTGGAGGTACGCGTGCCGTTCTGCGACCACCGGCTGGTCGAGTACGTGTTCAACACCCCATGGTCGATGAAGACGTTCGACGGCAGGGAGAAGAGCCTGCTGCGCGCGGCCGGGGCCGACCTGCTGCCCGAGCCGATCGTGCGGCGGGTCAAGGCGCCGTACCCGGTGACCCAGGACGTCGGCTACGAGAAGGCACTACGCGCGGCGCTGCGCGAGGTGGCCGCCGACCGCAACGCCCCGGTCCTGCCGCTGCTCGACCCCGAGGCCGTCCGCGCCGCGACCTCGGGGTCGTCCGACAAGATGACGACCACGATGACCAGGTACGGCCTGGAGCTGGCACTGGATCTGAACGTCTGGCTGACCTCCTACGGCGTGCGCCTGGAGGTGTAGCGGGCAGACTGGGCGGATGACGTCCAGTGATCATCTGCCGGCCACGCCGTTCGAGGAACAGTTGTGGGCGGCCCGCGAGGACGGGCACGACGCCCTGTGCCTGGGCCTGCTCCGCGACGCCGACCTGGCGTTGCCGATCACCGCCGCCGCGGCGGCCGGAACCGAGCCGCCCGCCTGGGCGACGGCCGCCGACTCCGCCCGTACGTGGGTGGTGGCGTTCACCTCGGTCGAGGCGATGCGGTTGGCGACCGGTGGCGCCGCCACCCATTGCCGGATCGTCTCGCCCGCCGAGCTGGCGGCCGGGTGGCCGGACCCGCGTTGGGGGCTGGCGATCAACCCGGGGCTGGGTGCCTCGTTCCTGCTGGAGCCGGGGACGGTGGCCAGGCTGGCGGTGCCCACGCTCGTCCAGGATTTGCTGCTCGTGCCCGGGTCGGGGGTGCCGGTGGTGCAGAAGCTGCTGTCGCCGTCCGACGTCGGCGACCTCCTGGCGACGGCCGAGCCGCGCGTCTCGGGCTACTGCCACCACGCCCTCGACGTCTCGCACATCGCCACGCCCGCCGTGCTCGCCGACGCGCTGGGACAGCCCGGCATGCTGACCGAGAGCGGCGCGCTGAACATCCTGCGCTGGCATCCCGTCGGCCTCGACCTCTACCGCACCCCGTACGGCGGGCGCGATGAGGACGGCCGGGACGCGGTGGCGGGCTGGGTGGTCGAGGAGCCGCCGTTCGTCGGCATGGGCCTGGTGCCCAACGTCGACCAGGTCATCCGCGAGTACAAGGTGTACGGGGTCGGCCTGCCGCACGGCGCGGAGATCTGGGAGCTCACCGCCGACGGCACCGAGCACCGGCGCGCGCTCTACCACGGCGACCTGCGGCGATGGCTGCTGATCGGCCGGAGGGCGGCGGCATGACCTGGCACTTCTACCGCGCCCGCTGGCAGGGCGCCGACTACGTGGCCAGCCCCGAGCCGCACGCCCTGGAGCTGTGGGTACGCCTGCGCCTCACCGAGCCGGCCGACGGCTTCGAGGAGGTCGAGCCCGGCTGCCACGTGCGCACGGTGCCGGTGACCGAGGTCGAGTCCCTCCAGTTCGTGACCACGGAGTGCACGTGGCGGGGGGAGTCGTTCCAGGTGCACGACGAGCGCGACGCCCTTCTCCTGCTCGAATACCTGGGCGGTTCCGCGCCCGCGGCGCTCGCGCTGGGGCTGGAACGCGTCGAGCGGGGTGTGTACCGGGCGTGGGTCCCGCGGGCGGAGGTGGCCGACCTACGCGAGCAAGTTGTGCCAATAAATCCGACACATAGCCATTTTTGATGATTGGCTCTTGTCTCCTGTTGTTCATGTGACAGAAACTGACCTGATAGGTGCACGTGACGTAAGAGACATGCGGCGTGGGTGGCGGGGGTGTCATGGATTCTCCTGACGTGGCGGGGATGCGGGCGTATGCCGATGAGCTGCGGGACATGTTCCGCCACATCGAGGACGCGGGTGTGGAGTTGCACGCGCTGGCCAAGGCCGTCCAGGTCACCGAGACCTCGCGGGACGGCCTGGTGTCGGTGACGGTCGGCTCGCGCGGCGAGCTGATCCGGCTCGACATCGACCCGCGCATCTACCGGCGCCCCGACGCCCGCCACCTGGCCGACAGCATCGCCGAGACCGCCCAGCGGGCCACCGAGCGCGCGCAGGAGCGCGTCGCCGAGATCTTCGAGCCGATCATCCCGCGCGAGGACTTCCAGGCGCACCTGGACGGCGACCTCGAAACCATCATGGCCCGGCTCGCCGAGCGCATGGGAGGCAGCCGATGAAGCCCTGGGACGGCACCCAGATCATCAAGCCCGTCGTGGACTCGGGCATCTCCCAGTGGACCACCATGGCCGAGGACTGGGAGGGGCAGTCGGAGCGGCTGGTCGCCGCGGTCCTGGCGGCGCTGGCCGCCGCTCCCTGGGGCGGCGGCGCCGAGGGCGAGGCGTTCAGGACCAGCCACTTCCAGGGAGACGGCCCGAACCGCATGCTCAACCAGTGCGTCGACCTCTCCAGGCAGATCACCGACGCGTGCGGCAGGCTGCGCGCGAGCATCGACAACACCCTGGGCACGGACGCCGACATCGAGAGCGATCTCAAGGCGCGGGAGGCCAAAGCGCGGGAGGCCAGGGCGTGACGCACAGCGGCACCGGGCCTCAGGGGCCCACCGCACGGGGATCGTCGGTGCAACCGCCGGCGGAGCCCGCGGCCCGCATCGACCGGGACGTCCAGCCGGTCTGGGAGACCGAGGTGCTGCCCGACTGGGTGTCCCACTGGCTGCTCCCGATGTTGTCGGCCGGGCAGAAATGGCCTGGCTCGAGCGAGAGCGGGATGTCCACGCTGGCCCTGGCGTACGGGGACCTCGCCGTCGGGGTGGTCGGCACCGCGCCGCGCGCCGGCGGGGCCGTACGCGCGGTGGCGACCGGCTGGTCCTCCCCCGCCAGCGCCGACTTCGTCTCCCGCGCCAAGTTCCTGTACGGCCACGAGGCCGGCATGGCGGGCGTGGCCGGGAACTCGGAGTCGTTCAAGAGCCAGGCGCACAACTTCGCGGTCGAGACCCAGTACTCCAAGCTCTCCGTCAACGTGGCCTTCTGGGTCACGGTCGTCGCCATCGCCATCGCGCTCTTCGTCGCCTTCTTCACCGCCGGGTCCTCCACGGCGCTCATCGGCCCGTACGCGGCCGCGGCCCGCGCGGCGATCAGCCGGATCCTGGTCAGGCTCGCCATGGTCGGCGCCCGGCAGCTCGGGGTCAGCCGGCTGGCCAGGGTGACCACGCTCAGCGGCGCCACCGGACGCGGCCTCATCACCAGGCTGCTCGGCTCGTCGATCGGCCGCGAGCTGATCGAGGAGATCGGCGAAGAGTTCTTCATCGACGCCGCCGCCCAGTACCAGCAGATCCAGATGGGCACCAGGAAGGACTGGGACTGGAAGAAGTCCCGGGCGGCGGTCATCGGCGCCGGCAGCGGCGCGCTCGCCGGCACCGTGCTGGCCGGGCCCATGTCCAACATCACCCGGCACATGCCGGGCTTCCCCGGCCGCGCGATGACCACCGGCCTGACCAACACGATCGCCTCCCCGTTCGGCAGCGTCATCGCCAACCGCGCGGTGTACGGGCAGTGGGAGAACCCGTTCACGGTCGACTCCATCATGGGCGGCTTCATGGGCGGTGCCGGGCGTACCGGGTCGATCAGCCCGTTCAACCCCGAGGTGTACACGACGCTGGCCAACCCGGTCACCGCCCTGGCCTCGGCGTACGACACCGCGGCCCGTACCGACGCCGCCCGCGCGGGAGGCGGTGACCCCGGCGCCGGCGGCCCGGCCCCTTCGGGCGGTCCCGTCCCCGGCGGTACGGTGCACGCCGGCGCGCCGGCCCCCAACCAGAACGACGACGTCAGGCGCGGCGCCCCCTCCTCGTCCGCCACCGACCCGGACACGACCCCGCGCCGCGGCTCCACCTCGCGCGACAACCGGCAGGACGACACCAGCCGCGAGCCCCGGGCCGACAACACGGACGACACCGCGGACGACACCGACACCACGCCGCAGACCCCCGACCAGCAGTCGAGGGGGAACCGCACCCCGCAGAACGCCCCCGACCCGGCCCAGGACGACTCCCAGGCCCCCGACCCGGCCCAGAACGACTCCCAGCAGGACGACTCCCAGCAGGACACGGGGGACACGCAGCCGTCCGGCAACCGCACCGCGGCCCCCGATGCCCAGACCACCGCGGACGACTCCAACCGGCCCGCCACCCCGGACACGACGGACGACACCGCCGGCCCCGACACCTCCCAGTCCCAGGACAACCAGCAGAACCCCCAGCAGGACGACCAGCAGGACACGCAACAAACCCCCCAGCAGGACACACAGCAGGACACGCAACAGAACCCGCAGCAGAACGCGCAGCAGGACACGCAGCAGGACAACCGTCCCGCGCCGGCCGCGGCGCAGCAGGCGGACGGTCCCGCCACCCAGTCGGCCGCCGCCCCCGACGACGCGCCGCCCACGCCCGTCCCCGTGATCGTGCGGGCGCGTACCGCGCTGATGGACTCGCTCACCGTCGACTTCCCCGGCGCGGTCGTCGGCCCGAACGGCGACCTCCTCATCCCCACCGCCGACGGCGGCGTACGAGTGATCCGCGCCGCCACCATGAGGCGCGTACGCTCCGCCCTGGACGCCCGCGCCGAGCAGGTCACCGACGCCGACGAACTGCAGGCCGAGGCCACCGCGCTGGTGATGCTGGCCGCGCAGATGGAGGAGACCCGGCAGCCCGCCACGAGCAGGCCGGGCACGGTCACGTCGAGGCCGGTCCCGGGCACCAGGTACGTCGCCGACGCCCGTCCGGGCACCCAGTTGCAGCCCGAGGAGGTCCGCACCGGGGCCGACGCGGTGCGCCCGCACCACTTCCAGGGCCAGGGCGTCATCTCGATCACCTGGTCGGCCGACGGCACCACGCTCATCGTCCGCACCCAGAACAACGGCACCCACTACTTCCGCCCGGTCGTCGGCAACATGACCGAAGGTCTCATGGGCGAGACCGAGCTTTCGAGGAACAACAGCGAGCGCCGCCCCCACGTCGTGCACTTCGCGCCCGGCATGGACCCGAGCCAGGTGTCCCGGGTCTGGCTGCACGAGATCACCGACACCCTGCAGAAGACGCAGGAGACCGGTACGGGCAGGCGGCGCGGCTTCCTGCGCCGCAGGCAGACGACCAGCGAGCCCACCCAGGACATGTGCGCGCAGGCCCAGCTCAACGAGCTGGCGTTCATGGCCGAGCAGTGGCGTCAGGCGAGGACGCCGCAGGAGCAGCGCCTCCTCGCGCTCGACATCGACGGCGTGTCCCGCCAGCTCGCCGAGCGCGGCCACACCCCGCCGCTGCCGCCCTGGGCCCCGGCGCAGGCGTCCCGGCCGACCCAGGCGGCGCCGTTGCCGAACGCGCTCCCGACGCAGGAGGAGCTGCCGGGCGTCATCGACGCGCTCAAGCGGGCCGAGCAGACGCTCAAGGATCAGGTCGCGGCGAAGCGCAAGACCGCCGAGGAAGCCGGCGAAGCGGCGGCCAAGTCCCGGATCGAGGCGCGCAAGGCGGACCGCCAGCTCGACCAGGGCCACGAGGAGCGGGCCCGCAAGGCGCGGCAGGAGACCCGCAACCACCGCGCCACCCAGCAACGGCACACCAGGATCGCCGACGCGTACGAGGCCGCGCTGCAGGAGGCGACGCGGGCGCGGCAGGAGTACGAGCAGTTGCTCATGGCGAGGAGGCAGATCGGCCGCCCCCAGGCGCGCGGCGAGGTCAGCATCGAATTCACCGTCGCCCGGCTGGCCGCCCAGGCCACGCAGCACCACGCCGCCTACCTCCAGGCGCTGGCCGAGGCGCTGCCGCAGGAGATCAGCCTGGCCGGGGCCCAGCCGACGGGCCGGCTGGCCCACCTGTCCGCCCTCACCACCGCCGTCAACACCATGCTGAAGAACAACGGCGTCCAGCAGTCGTTCACCGCCAACGAGCTGGAGCAGGCCATCCGGGCCGACTTCCACAAGGCCGTCTCCCCCGACGGCCTCGTCCTCCAGGTGGGGCAGCACGGCAAGGCGGCCGAGGTACGGATCAAGCTGTCGCTCGCCGACCTGGTCGAGGTGATCGATCCGGCCATCAAGGGGTCGGAGATGATGGTGGGCCTGTTCTTCCAGGCCGCCCGTACCGCCTCGGCCGGCCAGGCGGGCAGCCTCGGCCTGTCGATGGGCTTCGACACCACCGTCCTGGCGAAGTTGTTGCCGGAGGACAACGCGCTCAGGACGGTCGGCGAGCTGTTCGGCGTCGGCCTCGGCATCGGCCTCGGGCGCAACTGGTCGACGGGCGGCGGGGCCGGCATGTACGCCCAGGGCGGCTCGGTCTCCGACAACCGGAGCGAGTCGCTGCTGTTCGACGCCGCCGCCACCTGGACGGTCGACATCCGTACCGGCCAGGACAAGAACTGGCGCGGCACCACCGTCGTCGACACCGGAGCGCAGGGCGACCCGGCCGGCCAGCGGTTGTGGTTCTCACACTCCGTCACCGACCAGCCGGCGCGCAAGCTGGCCAAGATCCCCGCGCGTATGCGGGGCGCCGAGATGCCGAACGTCATCGTCCAGAGCATGAGCAACCTGGAGGACGCGCTCGACCAACTCGCCACGGCGCTCGGCGGCGACTACGCCGAGGTCGGCACCGCGCCCCGGGACGCGCTGCGCTCGTACGTCACGCAGGAACTGCCCCACCGCCTGCGGACCGCCGTGAACGGCGGTCTGGAGCGTGTCTTCACCAGGGACGGCAAGCCGCACGCCCGGGTGCGCGCCGAGAGCCGGGTCGACCTGGTGGCCTCCACGCCGGTGGGCGGCGCGACCTCCGAGGAGTGGGAGGAGGAGGTGCTCGTCGACTTCGTCGGAACGCCGGGGGGCGCCTCGACGGGCGGCTCACTGGAGGGCAATGCCTCTGCCGGGTTCAAGCATCCCGCGCTCGACGGCGTGGACCTCGGCGAATACGCACCCTCGATCGGCCCCAAGGTGAGGGGGGCGAGGCCGTCGTCACGGTCGTACTCGGCCACCGCCAACAAGCAGGCGATCCATCCGAGCGTGCACCGCAAGACCAGCCCCAAGCAGAGCTACCGGCTCATGGTGGTGACGACCTTCACGGTCGAGGTGATCGGCAAGCCCCCCGTCACCCTGAAGCCCGTGCTCAGCGAGGTGTTCGCGGACATGCGGGAGTCGGCCGCCTACCGGTTCGGGCTGCCCGTGGACAGCGAGGCGCTGGTCTACAAGAACGGCCAGCCGGTCACCGACGCCCAAGGCAACCACGTCCTGCGCGGCGACCCGAGCACCGACCCGCCTCCCGGCCGCAAGCCGGAGCTGCCCGAATGGCTCGGCGACGGGCCGGGGCAGATGCGCGGCGCGGGCCCGGCGCTGGTGCAGGAGATCGAGGGGCTGGACAAGATCCGGCAGGACGTGCTGAAGGAGCTCGCCGAGCGCGGGATCATCCCGAAGACCGTGAACGGCGTGCCGCAGTACTCCTCCAACGCCCTCACCCGCGCCAGCCAGATCCTCAACGAGCAGGAGGTCATGGAGCAACTGTCCGAGCACCGGATCCGCTCCGCCTACGACACCCTGGCCCAGGACGGCATCGTGCTCGACCTGACGTTGCAGGGCCTCAACTCCGCCCCCGAGCACTACATGCTGCGCCTGTCGCTGAAGCAGGACTTCAACCAGTGGAGCTACGTCGGCCACACCGACGCGCAGACGGTGGTCAACCTCGACATCGGCTCCGACACCTCCGCCCGCGCCATCGGCACGTCCAGGACGTACAGCGGCGGCGCGTCGGTCAGCGAGAGCGACGGCCCGAACAAGGGCCAGGACGGCCTCAGCCACGAGGCCGGCGTGAACGGCGGCGGCAACCGGACCCGTTCGGTGGGCTCCAGCGCGGGCGGCACGGTCAACGTCGTGACGCTGCAGGAGAGCAACGGCCCGGTCGCGATCTTCTCGCTGTCCCACAACATGACCGTCGACCTGCTGCACAACGGCACGACGACGGAGATCTCCAGCCACAGGGGCTCGGCCCAGCTCGTGTTCGCCGCCGACCTGCTCCCCTCGACGAAGCCGACGCCGCCCGCGCGGCTCGGCCGGATGTCCCCGAAGCTCCGGGCCAAGGCTCGGCTGCTGCACATGGACGTGGGCCAGGCACTGGACGCGGCCCGCCGGGTGTTGCCGCGCGGCATGACCGCCGACTCGGTGGCCTTCCAGCACCTCATGTCGTTCCTGAGCGTGCGCAACCTGGTCGCCCATCCCAAGCTGCTGAACAGGCCGCTGACCACGGACGTCGCGGTCCGGCCCGAGCACGGTACGACACGCTCGTCGTTGTCGGTGTCCGGCGAGGTCGGCGAGACCGAGGTGCTGGGGGTCGTCGACCAGGTCACGGGCGAGATCCTGTTCGGGCTCGGCAGCGCCGGGATCTCGTGGGGCGGCTCGTCCGGACTGTCGACCGGCGCGTCGGTGAGCGGCTCCGACCTCGACGGCGGCGGCACGTCCAGCGACGGCGTCTCGGTCACACCGTTCTCCCGGTCCGGCGGCACGTCCGAGTCCAGCTCGATCCTCGACATCTGGGGCAGCGAAGAGCTGACGATCGAGTTCGGCCGCCAGTACATCCTGCGCAGCACTGTCGATCTCACTCTCACCGGATCCGAGAGCTCCGAGAACGGGTTGCCGACCGGCGAGCGGATCCCGGTCACCGGTCCCTCGACGACGTCCACGACCGGCACCGCGCTGTTCACGATCTCCGAGTTCGACGCGCTGTTGATGTACGCGGAAGGCGACCTCGACCTGCCCTCCCACCTGGTCGCGGACGCGGTCGAACGGTTCCTCAACGGCAGCCTGACCCTCGACAGGAGCCTCGCGGTCCCGCTGCTCCAGCGCTACGTCCTGGACATGGCCCAGTCGGGGACCACCAACGAGTACACCGACCGCCACACCCCGCAGGCCCTGCTGCCCAAGATCAAGGAGGTGACCGGGCTCTACACCCCCGCCGCCGGGAGCCCGCAGGAACAGCTCGACCTGGCCCTGGGCCACGCCGCCGACCAGCTCGAACGCTCCAGGGACGTGGTGCTCGCGCCCCCGTACGACCGGACGGTCGGCGCCAGCTCGTCCGAGTCGCTGAACCTGACGGACGAGAACGGCAACCCGGTCGACATCATCGACGCGGTCAGGAGCGCGGTGCAGGACGCCGTGCCGGGCGCGCTGGACGGGAGCCCGACCCTCGGCGAAGAGCTGAACGTCGACTTCTCCAGCGACGCCGCGCTGATCCACGTCGTCGACATGTGGTCCAGCCGCGGCTTCGAGCGGAGCTACCACGTCCAGCAGGGCCCGGAGATGACGCAGGCCGAGGAGGTGACGGTCAGGGTACGCCTCGAACCCGTCGGCGATTCGCGCCGGGCCAGGTTCCTCAGCAGGACCTCGCAGTCCGGGGTCATCGGCCAGCACTACCGGTACACCGATCTGTCGCATTCGGAGTCGTACAGCGGGTCCTACTCCGTGGGCCTCGACCAGAGCGCGAACGACCAGGGCGACGGCCAGGGCAGCGGCCTGTCCACCGACCGTGGACGCGGCTACTCCGGCTCCACCAACCACCAGGGCACCCGGCTCCAGCGGATCGGCCTGTTCCTCGGGCTGACCCGGGTGGAGCAGCAGATGAAGCTGGTCATCGAGGTCGAGCGCAGGCCGGTACGCGCGGGCAAGGTCCCGGACGACGGCAAGGTGATGGCCGGTGTCAGGGCGGCGGCCAACGCGCTCCGGGGCAGGCCGCGCACCGCGCCGCCGGTCACCTACGACGCCACGCTGGTGCGGCGCATCCCGACCGGCATGACCAGGCCCGCGGCCGAGGACCCGGGGCCGGTCGTCATGGCCGCCGACCCCCGGCAGGCCGAGCTGCTGCCCGGCTACTACACGCAGGCGTTGTGGGAGGACCCGAACAGGCCCAGCCTGAGCGAGGTCATCACCAACCAGCTCACCAAGATGCTGGGCGCCGCGGCGGTCCAGGAACGCCGTCCCGAGCTGGTCAGGCGGCTCTCGGTGTCGGGCCTGCTCACCGCCTTCGAGCGGATGACGGGCCCCTTGGGCGAGCCGGTCGTCAGGGTGTCCAGGCAGAAGTTCAAGGACCAGGGCGTGACGGTCACGGTGCACGCCCGCACGTCCGACCTGACCATCGTGGCCGGCCCGTACGAGGGTGAGAAGGGCCAGGTGGACCGTAAGGCCGACGCCCAGAACGTGACGGTCTCCCGCGGGCGGACGACCCCGGTGGGCTGGGGCGGCAACATGTCGGACGGGGTGTCCGGGCTCAACGGCGGCGTCCGGGGCGGGGAGCAGACGTCCGACAGCGTCAGCGACCACCACGGCGCCCGCCGCGAACGCAGCATGTTCGAGAAGGGCAAGCTGTACACGGTCCGCCTCCGGGTGGACTACGACGTCGACTACCAGTACGTCGCCCGGCTGCGCGACGGCAACGAGCATCCGGTCGGCGACCCCGTCCACATGCCGAACGCGTCGAGCGGCGAGGTGGACGTGGTCATGTTCGGCGAGGAGATCGAGGAACTGCGCGCCCGCATGGAGTCGAACGTGCGCCTCGCGCCGCCGAGTCCCGGTGGGCCGGCGCCTGCGACGTACACGTTCGTGCCCGACTCCTCGCATCAGGGGCCGATCCAGACCCTCCAGGAGGCCCGTCTGGCCGCCCGCGAGCGCGGTGAGGTGACCCAGGTGGCGGTGTGGGAGCCGGACGGCGTCCACCGCTTCCGCGTGATGCCCGACGGCACGCTGTACAGCGAGACGCCCGACGGCGGCTTCGCCGACGCGTTCGCGAGCCTGGCCCCCGAACTCCTGGACGCGGCCCAGGACGTCGGCCTCGACCTGCGCGACCTGTTCATGAACTCCGGCACGCCCGGCACCTTCACCGACCAGGTCCAGGCCGCGCTGAAGGCCCTCGACGCCCTTCCCGCGCCCGCCGCACCGGCCTGGCCGGCCCCCGCGACCGATACCGGCGGGCAGTCGGCTCCGGTGGGCGGGAGCGTGGCCCAGGGGGTGACGCCGGCCGCCGGGATGCCGTCGCCCGCGATCGAGAACACGCCGTTCAGCAGGTCGGCCCGTCCCGAGGGCGTGCCCGACCTGACCATGGACGAGCTGCACGAGCAGCCCGTCTCCGCCGTCGATCTCGGCGGCACCGCCGCCCACGTCGGCTGGACCGGCGAGAACGAGCTGACCCTCCAGTTGCCGGGCGTGCCCGACCAGCACGTACGCGTGCTGATCGAGGACCCGGGCCAGGGCCTGAACGCGCTCACCGAGCCGCGCGCGGGCACCCCCGAGGACCCGCACCTGCTGCGGATCTCGGGTCGCGTGCACCCCGACCTGGTCTCGTCGATCCTGGTCCACGACCTCTCGCACGTCGCCCAGACAGCGACCGCGACGGCGGCCGGCATGCCGCAGGGCGTGATCAGGACGTCCCCGAACGGCGAGCACACCGAGGGCACCGACCTCTGCCTGCTCCCCCGCCTGGACGAGCACACCCACCTGTCCGGCAAGTGGCACGCCGCCACGGACCCGGCCACGCGGGAGCACCTGGCGGCGGCGATCGACGCCCTCGCCGAGGACATCCGGCAGCGCGGCCACACCCCGCCGCCCCCACCCTGGGGCACCGGCCCCCGGGCACCGGCCGCGCAGGAGCCGCAGAGCCGGATCGCCCGCCTGCTCAACGGCGGCTCGGCCACCGGCCTGGACACCTCGCCCCACGGCCTCGGCAAGCTGGCCGGGATCGCCGGCGTCTCCGCCGTGACCCCGGCGGCCGGCGCCGCGACGAACCCGGCGGCCTCGCCCGTCGGTCCGGCCGACACGTTCACGGTGACGACCCCCGAGGGTTCCTTCACGCTGACCCTGGCCGAGGCCGCCCCCGGCGCCACCGAGGTGACCGCCGAACCGGCCGCCCCGGGCAACCTGACGCTGCGGGTGCCCGCGGCCGACGGCCCGCGCGCCATGACCGCCGTCGCCGAGCACGTGGCGGCCCACGCCGCCGCCCTTCCCGGCCGCCCGGGAGCGGCCCAGTCCTCCGACACCGGTCAGAACCGGCCCGCGCCGGCCGAGGCGGCGGCGCTGGCGCGGCTGCGCGGCCTGGCGCTGGCGGTCGACGACGCCGGCCCCTTGAGGTCGCGGGCCGAACGGGCGGCGCTGCAGGCGGAGGCCCGCCGCCTGGGCCTGACCGGCGACCAGCAGGGCGCGCCCTCCAAGCTGGTGGAGCTGGCCCGCACGGGCGACCTCACCCCCGAACAGGTGACGGCCATCCGCGGCCACGCCACGCTCCCCGAGATGGCCGCCGCCGGAGCCATCGGGCGGGCCGCCGCCCTCATGGGCGCCCGCGTCCACCCGCACGGCCCCGGTCTCCTGGACATCGTGCTGCCCGGCCGCGCGCCCATCGCCGTCGAGGTACGGCGGCCCGGCTCCGGTCCGGGCGACCCGGCCGTGCTGACCTACGAGGTGGACCCCGCCCGTACGGTCGGCGCGAACGAGCGGGCCGCCGCCGCGACGGCCGCCGCCGCCGTGGCCCGCGCGCTGGGCCTGTCGCCCGCCGACGGCCAGGAGCTGGCCGAGCTGCAGGAGGCGGTGCGCCAGGCCCGTACGGCCACCGACAGGCAGCGCCCCGGCCGGCTGGGCGTGCTGTACGACCTGGTCACCGAGGCCCGTCCGGAGGTGTTGCGGATGCTGCCCGACCAGGTGGCCGCCCAGCTCGCCACGCTGGCCGAGGGCCGACGCCCCCGCGACCTGCCGGCGACGCTCGACCGCCTGCGCACGTTGGCGAACGCGACCGGCTGGGACCTTCCCGAAGCCGAGTGCGTGTGCCCGCCCGACAGCCCGTGCACGTGCGGCCTGCGCCGGGACGGGGCCGAGCCGGTGACGCCGCCGACCGGCCCTGAGGCGGTGGCGGTGTGACGTGCCCGGCCGTACGGTCGGGCATCATGGGACTCCCGAGGAGAGGACGGCAATGGCTTTCGCGGTGGCCCGTACGAGGGACGAGGCCCATCTCTACTTCGACCTGCATCCCTGCGACTGCGGGTCGGCCGACACGACCTGGCGCAACGGGCTGGTCGACGTCGAGGGTGAGCTGGTCAACCGCTATTTCGGCGAGTGCGAGGAGTGCGGCACGCCGCGGGAGTTCCTGTTCGGGCTGCCTGAGCGTCCCGTGCCGCCCGACGGGTTCCCGACGTTCGGCGGCGCGGAGCCGTCGGAGCTGCTCGACGCGGGCGAGTGGTTGTGGGTGGCCGACCTGACCGCGGGCGACGTGCCGGTGCACGACCGGGCCGAGGCCCTGCGCGCGCTCAGGATCGCCGCGGCGGCGGTGGAGGAGGTCGTCAAGTTCGTGCCCGCGGGCGCGGACGCGGTGCCCGGCGACGGGTTCTGGTCCGAACGCGGGCAGGGGATGCACTCCGCCGAGGCGGGCAGGTTCCAGCTCGACCGGCTGCTGGTCGTCCGTGACACCTACCAGCGACTGGCGGCCGACTATGCCTGAACACGGTCTGGGCCGCTCGCTCGTCGAGGCGTACGTCTACATCGACCTGGTGGCGTACGACGGCATGCCGGGCGCCTCCGGCGGCGCCACGGTCGCGCAGGACGACGAGGGCCTGCGGGTGCGCCTCGGCGACGTGGAGGTCCTGGTCCCCTACGAGGACGAGAGCGCGGCCAGGGAGACCGGCGTGACGTTCGGCACCGGCCTGTCCGAGCTGCTCGACCCCGGCCAATGGGTGCTGATCGCCACCACGTACGCCAGCCGCGCCCTGGAGGAGGGACTGTTCTACGCGGTGGGCCCGGCCGACCCCGCGCGCTTCGACAGTGTCGCGACCGGCTGGCGCTTCGCCGCCGCCGCGCTGGCCGAGGCGCTGAAGTTCTTCCCGCCGGGAGCCGCCGAGCTGCCGCCGGACGTGTTCTGGAGCGGCCTCGGCAGGGCGGTGCGCGAGGACGAGCCCGAGCGTCTGACCAGGGCGAAACTGGAGAACGACCTGGCCTTCTACCGCCAAAGCCTGGACGACTTCCAGCGTCTGCACGCCAGACCCTGACGGCCAGAGTGCGCCTTCCGGAGGGTAAGGCTCTCATTACTGATTGGCTACTCTACTTTTAGTAGCGCAATAACTACTTTCGGTAATGTCCTCCTGCTCTCCTTCAGGGAAGAGGCGCGCCATGCCCGAGTACGCCGCGGCCCTGCGGCTTCCGACAGGTCCCACCGGCCTGGGAACCTCCGCGCTCCACCTGCCGGTCCCCGGGCCGCCCCCGGGGCCGCCGCCCGCGCCCCGGCAGCTCCTCGCCCCCATCCCCTACGCCGAGCGCGAGTGGGGCGACGGTTCCTACCCGCCCCTCTACTGCCCCGAGACGGTCCGCGACGATCCGGCGCTCGGCGCCGTGGTCGACCGGCGGCTCGTGGCGTGGGCCGAGAAGGTGGGCCTGCACGCCGGGCGGATGGACGAGTTCGCCGCCACCGGGTTCGGCCGGCTGGCGATGCTCTCCCACCCCGACAGCGACGACCCCGACCTGCTGCTGGTCGCCGCGCAGATGAACACCGCCTGGTGGGCGGCCGACGACTACTACGCCGACGAGACCGACCTCGGCGCGACCCCCACCGAGCTGCCGCCGCGCCTCGCGCTCGTCATGTCGGCGATGGACCCGCCCCCGCCCGCCGGCGTCTACACCGAGCGGCTCGAAGAGGCGATCGAGGCCGATCCCGTGCTCGTCTCCCTGCGCTCGGCCACCGACCACCTGTCCCGCCACGCCACCCCGTCCCAGGTCATGCGGGCCTGCAACACCACCTTCCAGATGTACGTGAGCTGGACCGCCTACGCCGCCTGGCGCTACCTGGAGACGCCGCCGCCCGTCTGGCGTTACCTCGCGGCCCGGCAACACGACAGCTTCTACACCTCCATGACCCTCATCGACGTCGTCGCGGCGTACGAGCTGACCGCCAACCTGTTCTACGAGCGGCGTTTCCACACCGCGCTCATGCAGGCCGGCACCGCCAGCGTCATCGTCAACGACATCCACTCCGCCGAGAAGGAGGCGGCCGACGAGCTGCCCGACTCCAACGTGGTCCTGCTCATCGCGGACGAGGAGAAGTGCTCCATCCGCGAGGCCACCGAGCGCGCCGTCGTGTTGCACAACGACTTCGTCAAAGGCTTCGAGACCAGCCAGCGCGAGCTCGCCGCAGTCCCGTCCGCGGAGCTGCAGCGATTCCTGCGCGGGGCCCAGGGCTGGATGGCCGGCTGCCTCGAATGGCACGGCACCAGCAGCCGCTACCACTCATGACGACCGGCCGCCCCCGGCCGGAAAGGAGCTCTACCGCGTGACCGTCAACACCCAGTCCCCCGTCCTCACCAGCCACTACCAGCACTCCGTCGCCAGCTACTGGAACACCGAGAAGAACCCGGTCAACCTGCGGCTCGGCGACGTCGACGGCCTGTATCACCACCACTACGGCATCGGCGAGGTGAACTGGACGGTACTCGACGGCCCCGAGGAGACCCGCGAGGAACGCGTCGTCAAGGAGCTCCACCGCCTGGAGACCGCCCAGGCCGACCTGCTGATCAGCCACCTCGGCCCGCTCGAACCCCACCAGCGGGCCCTCGACGCCGGCTCGGGCCGCGGCGGCACCAGCCTCCTGGTCAACATGCGCCACGGCTGCGAGGTCGACGGCGTGTCCATCTCCGAGTCGCAGGTCGCCTTCGCCAACGAGCAGGCCAAGAAGCGCGGCGTCGACGACAAGGTGCGCTTCCACTTCCGCAACATGCTGGAGACCGGCTTCGAGACCGGATCGTTCCAGGCGAGCTGGAACAACGAGAGCACCATGTACGTCGAGCTGTCCCTGCTGTTCGCCGAGCACTCCCGGCTCCTGCGCCGCGGCGGCCGGTACGTGTGCGTCACGGGCTGCTACAACGACGCCTACGGCCTGCCGTCCCGGGCGGTCAGCCAGATCAACGCCCACTACATCTGCGACATCCACCCCCGCAGCACGTACTTCGAGCAGATGGCGGCCAACCGTCTCGTCCCGGTCAGCGTCGTCGATCTCACGCCGGCCACGATCCCCTACTGGGAGCTGCGGGCGCGTACCCACCTCGCCACGGGCATCGAGCAGTCCTTCCTCGACGCGTACAAGAACGGCAGCTTCCAGTACCTGCTCATCGCGGCCGACCGCGTCTGATTCACTTCGCCGTCGCGGCGGCCAGTTCCCACGGGTCGTGGGCCGAGAAGACGCTCACCTGGTCGCCGTGGTCGCGTACCAGCTCCCGTAGCCGGGCCTGGGTGCCGAGCCGCAGGTCGTGATGGACCTCCGAGCGGGTCTGCACGACGTCCATCAGCGGGTGGGGATGCGGGTCCGGCTGGAGCTCCCGGTGGTAGTAGTAGGCGTCGCCGCAGTGCAGGAGCCAGTGTTCTCCTTCCCTGACGGCGACGCCGGTGTGTCCGGCGGTGTGCCCGCCGAGCGGCACCAGCCTGATGTCCTCGGGCAGGCCGTCGAGCTCGATCGAGGTGAAGCCGAACCAGTCGTCGTTCGGCTGCTGCGGCGTGTAGGTGACCCAGTCGGGGCCGTGCGCCCAGTGGGCCGGGCGGTAGCGGGAGCTCGGCGGCCCGGCCAGCGCTGCCTCAAGCTCGGCGGCCAGCAGATGCACCCGCGCGCCGGGGAAGTCCGGCAGGCCGCCGCTGTGGTCGACGTCGAGGTGGGTGACGATGACGTGCCGCACGTCCGCCGGCCGGTATCCCAGCCGGGCGATCTGGCGCACCGCCGTCTCCTCCTCGGCGAGCGCGGGTTCGACGAATCGCACCCAGTCGGCGTCGAGCGTGCCGGCCGGGTCGCGTACGTCGCCGAGCCCGAGCCCGGTCTCGATCAGCACCAGGCCGTCGGCCGGGGTCTCCACCAGCAGGCAGTGGTTCACCGCGGGGGCGGCCGACGGGCCGTCGTAGGTGGCTTCGATCGTCCGTACGGAACCGCAGTTCAGGTGGTGAATTCTCATGACCACGATGGTGCGACTTGAACTGCGGTTCAAGTCAACTCTCAGCCGCCCGCCATCAGGTCGCCGAAGGCGCGGGCGGCCGGGCCCGAGGTGAACAGCCGGTCGAACCGCGCCCTGGCCAGCCGCCGGCGGAACGGCCCGGCCAGCGTCTCGTCACCGGCCTCGTGGGTCATCTCGGTCATCCAGCGGGAGAACTCCTGGTGGTTCCACACCCGTTCGAGGCAGGTGGCGGAGTAGGCGGCCAGCGGCTCCTCGTCCCCGTCGCGTACGGCGGCCCGCAGCGCGTGGGCCAGCACGTCGGCGTCGGCGACCGCCAGGTTCATGCCCTTGCCGCCCATGGGGGTGATGATGTGGGCGGCGTCGCCGACGAGGAAGAGCCGGCCGTAGTGCATGGGATCGACGACGTGGCTGCGCATCTCGACGAACACCTTCTCGCCGATCGGGCCGCCGGGCAGGTCGCCGTCGGCCAGGCGCAGCCGCAACTGGGTCCAGATCCGCTCGTCGGGCCAGTCGGCGGCGGTGTCGGCGGGGGCGCACTGGAGGTAGAAGCGGCTGGCCCGGGGGCCGCGCGGGAAGTGGGCGGCGAACCCGTGGGTGGTGATCGCCATGAGCGGGTAGCGCGGCGGCGGGGCGTCGGCGAGGATCGTCAGCCAGCCGATGCCGTGGTCGTAGGAGTAGGTGGTCAGGGCGTGCTCGGGCACGCTGACGCGGCTGACGCCGTGGTGGCCGTCGCAGCCGGCGACGTAGGAGCAGGCGATCTCGTGGGTGATCCCGTCGGCGTCGCGGTAGGTGACCGTCGGCGACGGCCCCCCGACGCCGCGCGGGGTCACCTCGGCCGCCTCGAACCGCAGGTCGCCGCCGGTTTCCAGGTAGTGCGCGAGCAGCCTGCCGACGAGCACCTGCTGCGGCACGAGACGGCCGAGCCTGCCCTCGGTGAGCGTGGGGACGTCGAGGAATCGCTGCTCGCCGTCGACGCGGAACTCGACCTTGGTCTCCTGTGGCATGCCCGCCAGGACGACGTCGGCCAGGCCCCACGACTCGAAGACGCCGGCGCCGCGGTGGTCGAGGATCCCGGCGCGCTGGCGCTGCTCGACGTACGGGCGGCTCTGCCGTTCCAGCACCACGCATCCGACGCCGGCCTGCCGGAGCAGGTTGGCCAGGGTGAGGCCGGCCGGACCGGCTCCGATGACGACGACCTCGGTGCTCTCTCGCCTGCTGGTCTCCACGGACATGGCGGCCCTTTCGGCTCGGTGACGCGCGGTGGTACCCGGCCAGGATGATCACGATGATAACCCGAGCCCCCACCGCCGGGCGGGTGGGCGTGAGAGCCTCGGCGTCATGGAAATCTGGATCAACCCCGACTGCTCCAAGTGCCGCTCGGCCCTGTCGATCCTCGACGCCGAGGCGGCCGACTACACGGTCCGCCGCTACCTGGACGACCCACCGTCGGCGGACGAGCTGCGGGCCGTCCTCGCCCGGCTCGGGCTGGAGCCGTGGGACATCACGCGTACGGGCGAGCCGATCGCGGCCGAGCTGGGCCTCGGCTCCTGGCCGCGCGACCCGCAGGCCCGCGAGCGCTGGATCGACGCGCTGGCCGCGCACCCGATCCTGATCCAGCGGCCGATCATCACCGCCGACGACGGTCACGCCGTGATCGGGCGCACCGAGCAGGCCGTACGGGACACGCTGCCCGGGTGAGCGCGGCCCGCCTGTCGTTCACCTTCCCGACTCCTGCCGCTCCGCGGGTGCTCACCGGGGCGATCTATCGTCCGGGGGCCCCAGCAGGCGTATGAGGAGCAGGCGATGTTCAGGCGCAGACCCGTCACCGCACTCACCACGGCCGTCCTCGTCTTCGCGGCCATGACGTTCCCCGAGGTGGCCGCGCAGGCCGCCACCTCCACGTTCCAGCCCGTCGCCGACACGTACGTGGACGGCAGCGTGACCGGCACCAACTACGGCACCTCAGGGCAGCTCGGCGTGGACAACTCCCCGGCCAAGCGCATGTTCCTGAGGTTCACCGTGTCCGGGGTCTCCGGGCCGGTCGGCTCGGCCAGGCTCCGCGTCCACACCGACGACGTGAGCGGCGCCGAGAGCGACAACGGCGGCCTGTTCCGCGCCGTGAGCAGCACCACGTGGTCCGAGACCGGCACGACCTGGAACAACCAGCCCGCGATCGACGGCGCCACCCTGGGCTCGCTCGGCGCCGTCTCGGCCGGCGCCTGGTACGAGATCGACGTGACCTCGTACGTCACCGGCAACGGCACGTACAGCATCGCGGTCACCTCGGCCAGCGCCGACGGCGCGGACTACGACGCCCGCGAGAGCGGGACGGCCACCGCGCCGCAGCTCGTCGTGACCTCCGGCAGCACGCCGCCGCCCACCGGCGACGTGCTGGTCGGCGCGGGCGACATCGCCGACTCGGGGGCCGGCGACACCGCCACCGCCGCGCTGCTGGACGGCATCCCCGGCACGGTCTTCACGCTCGGCGACAATGTCTACGACAACGGCACCGCGGCCGAGTTCTCCACCTACTACGGGCCGACCTGGGGCCGCCACAAGGCCCGGACCCGTCCGGTGCCCGGCAACCACGACTACAACACCTCGGGCGCGAGCGGCTACTACGGCTACTTCGGCTCGTCGGCGGGCGACCCGAGCAAGGGCTACTACTCCTACGACCTCGAATCGAGCTGGCACGTGATCGTGCTCAACTCCAACTGCTCGGCCGTGAGCTGCTCCTCGACCTCGGCCCAGGTCACCTGGCTGAAGGCCGACCTGGCCGCCGGCGGCAGGCCGTGCACGGTCGCCATGTGGCACCACCCGCGTTACACCTCCGGCGCCAACCACGCCCCGAACAGCTCGGTCGCGCCGTTCGTCCAGGCCCTGTACGACGCCGGCGCCGACCTGATCCTGACCGGCCACAACCACCAGTACGAGCGTTTCGCCCCGATCAACCCGGTCAACCAGCTCGACACGGCCAGGGGCATCCGGCACTTCGTGGTCGGCACCGGCGGCGCGAGCCACTACGGCTTCGGCACGATCCTGGCCAACAGCGAGGTGCGCAACAGCGACACCTACGGCGTGCTCAAGCTGACGCTGAGCGCGAGCAGCTACACCTGGCAGTTCGTGCCCGAAGCGGGCAGGACGTTCGCCGACAGCGGCACCACGAACTGCCACTGACATGTACCTGGCCTCTCTCGACAGGGGAAGGGTCGCCGGGGGCCGGGTCGGCGCGACGGTGCTCGCGCTCGGCTCGGTCAGCCTGATCACCGACGTGTCGTCCGAGATGGTGACCGCGATCCTGCCGCTGTACCTCGTCGCCGGGCTGCAGTTCAGCCCGGCGGCGTACGGCGTGATCGACGGCGTCTACACCGGCGCGACCGTGCTGCTGCGGCTGGCCGGCGGTTACGTCGCCGACCGGGTCGCCCGGCTCAAGGCCGTGGCCGGGCTGGGTTACCTGATCTCGGCGCTGGCCAAGCTCGGGCTGCTCGCGGCCGGGGCGTCCGGGCCGCTGATCGGGCTGGCGATCACGGTGGACCGGGCGGGCAAGGGCCTGCGTCGGGCTGCGGGCCACCGGGATCGCGCTGGTGCAGAGCGGGCAGGCGGTGGCGTACCTGGGGTCGTCGGTGCTGTTCGGGCTCGCCTGGCAGCAGTGGGGCACCGGTACGGCGTGCCTGGCCGCGGCGGCGGCGGCCCTGCTCGCCCTGCCCCTGATCTGAAGGGCATTGAGATGAGGACGCTCGGACTGCGCGGACGGCTGCTCGTCACGGCGCGCGCGGCGGTGTTGCTCGCGGCGTCCGCGACCGGGTACGCGCTGCTCGGCGAGGACCCGCCCGCGCCCGTCAGGTCGGCCCCGGTCGCCGGCCCCGCGCTGATGGTGCTCACCAACGGCCGCCTGTCCACGGTGTCGGCCGCCGATCCGGGAGGGCCGCGCCAGGTGACGGACACGGCCTGCGACCGGGTGTACGCGGCGGCCGGGACAGTGGCGTGCCTGCGACCGGTCGGCGCGCTCAGCGCCACCGGCCTGGTCGTCATGGACGACCGCCTGCGCACCCGCAGGACGGTCCCGCTCACCGGCTTCCCCAACCGGCTGCGGGTGTCGGCGGGCGGCCGCATGGTCGCCTGGACGATGTTCGTCGACGGCCACTCCTACGCGACGACCGGCTTCTCGACCAGGGCCGGGATGCTCGACACGCGGACGGGCGAGGTCGTGGACACGCTGGAGGACTTCGCGGTCGTCCGGGACGGGCGGCCGTACCGGGGGGCGGACGTGAACTTCTGGGGGATCACCTTCGCCGCCGACGAACGCCGTTTCTACGCCACCATGTCCACCGGCGGTCACCGGTACCTGGTCGAGGGCGACGCCGGGGCGCGGACCGTACGGACCGTGCGCGACAACGTGGAGTGCCCCTCGCTGTCCCCGGACGGCACCAGGATCGCCTACAAGTCGGCGGTGGACGGCGACCCGGCCAAGGGCTGGCGGCTGTCGGTGCTCGACCTGGCCTCCGGCCGCGTCACGCCGCTGGCCGAGCGGCGCAGCGTGGACGACCAGGCCGTCTGGCTCGACGAGCTTACGGTCGCGTACGCGCTGCAGACGCCCGACGGCACCAACGACACCTGGTCGGTCCCGGCGGACGGCGGCGGCGCGCCACGCCTGCTGGTCCCGGGCGCGAACTCCCCCGCGCCGTTTCCGGGGATCCCTCAGGCCGTCCGGAGCGCCGCGGCTCTTGAACTGGAGTGAACTCCAGGTCCTAGAGTCGCTGAATGACCATGCGCTACCGCATACTCGGCGGCACCGGCATCGAGGTGAGCGTCCACTGCCTCGGCGCGATGATGTTCGGTTACGTCGGCAACCCCGACCACGACGACTGCGCACGCATCATCCACGCGGCCCTCGACCAGGGCGTCAACTTCGTGGACACGGCGGACATGTACTCCGCCGGCGAGTCCGAGGAGATCGTCGGCAAGGCGTTGAAGGGGCGCCGCGACGACGTCGTACTGGCCACGAAGGTGCACTTCAAGATGGGTGAGGGGCCGAACAGGAGCGGCAACTCACGACTGTGGATCATGAAGGAGGTCGAGCAGAGCCTGCGGCGGCTCGGCACCGACTGGATCGACCTCTATCAGATCCACCGCCCCGACCACACGACCGACATCGAGGAGACGTTGTCGGCGCTGACCGACCTCGTGCGCCAGGGCAAGATCCGGGCGTTCGGCTGCTCGTCGTTCCCGACGGCGGAGATCGCGCAGGCTCAGCACGTCTCCGAGCGGCGGGCGCTGCACCGCTTCAGGACCGAGCAGCCGCCGTACTCGCTGCTCGCCCGCGGTGTCGAGAAGGACCTGCTGCCCCTGTGCCGTCAGTACGGCATGGGCGTCCTGACCTGGGGCCCGCTCGCCTCGGGCTTCCTGACCGGCCGCTACCGCAAGGGCGGCGCCATCGACCTGACCACCGGCCGGGCCGCGATCACGCCCCACCGCTTCGACCCGTCGATCCCGGAGAACGCCGCCAAGCTCGACGTCGTCGAGAAGCTGGTCGAGCTCGCCGGCGATCTCGGCTGCACCCTCCCCCAGCTCGCCGTGGCCTTCGTCGCGGCGCACCCGGCGGTCACCTCGGTGATCACCGGGCCGCGCACGATGGAACAGCTCGACGACCTGCTCAAGGGCGCCTCACTCACGCTCGACGACACCGCGCTCGACCGGATCGACGAGATCGTGCCGCCGGGGACCGACCTGTACCAGCCGAACGTGTGGCAGCCGCAGGCACTGGTCGATCCGGCCCTGCGCCGCCGTCCGCTCGCCGAGCGCGCCGCGGCCGGCTAGGTCCACAGGCTGTGGACGACGGCGGCCACGCGCCGGCCCTGGTCGCGGCCGGCGTGGGCCGTCGGTGACCGTACGGAGGGGTCGAGCGGGTTGGGGCCCATGGCCGCGACGGCTCCTTCGTCCGGGCTGACGATCTCGACCGCGGAGCCCTGCCCGCGCAGCTGGGCCACCTCCTGTTCGAGCGACGGCCAGGGGGAGGCCGGCGCGCCCGGCGGTTGCGGCGACACCACCAGGACCCGCTCGAAGCCCGCGGCCAGGTCCGCGTTGTCGCTGGAACGCACGCCGCCATCGACGTAGCGGCGGCCCTCGATGGTGACCGGCGGCCAGATCCCGGGCACGGCGCAACTGGCGGCGACCGCGTCCACGATGTCCACGCCGGACGCGCCGTCGAACAGGCGCGGCTCGCCGGTCTCCGCGTCCACCGCGATCAGCACGAGGGGGCGTACCGGCCAGCCGGTCTCCGGCAGGCGCGAGGCCACGGCCGCCCGCCGCTCCGCGTCGGCGACCGTGGGGGCCTTCAGCGCCCAGGCGCCGATGCGGCGGCGCAGCTCGGCATGCTCTCGAGCGCCCTCCAGGATCTCCTGGAGGGCGCCCGCGAAGGAGGCCACGTCGAACACCGCGGGGATCTCCCTGGCCTGCAACGCGGGATCGACCTGCCGCTGGAACAGCTCCTCGGTGGTCAGGCCGCTGCGCGCCTGGGCGCCGACCGCCGATCCGGCCGAGGTGCCCACGATCAGGTCGGCGTCCCGTACGTCGACGCCCTCGTCGGCCAGCCCGGCCAGCACGCCGGTCGCCCAGGCGATGCCGGCCACGCCGCCGCCGCCGATCACCAGGGCCCGCCCGCGGTCAGAAGCTTCAATTCTGTCCATGAGGCTCATTTTCTCCCCATCAGCAACAAAACGTGCATCCCGGCCGGCGTGCGCCGCCCTCAGCCGGCGAGGAAGTCGGCCGCGTGGTCGCGCGCCCACGAGCGGAACGTGCGCGCGGGCCGTCCCAGCAACTCCTCGACGGTGCCGGTCACCCGTTCCGGGGTGTGCGTGAACGACTCCCACGCCCTGAGCCTGGCCTCGACGAACGCCGGGTTTCCCCAGGCCGCCGTCAACTGCTTGCGGGCGATCTCCGGCGGCAGGTCCTCCCAGCGCACCTCGCGGCCGATCGCCTCGCCGATCGTCCGCGCCAGCTCCTCCTGGGGGATCGACTCGGGGCCGGTGATCACGTATTTGGCGCCGTCGTGGCCGGGGGTGGTCAGCACGTGGGCGGCCACGTCCGCGATGTCCCGCTCGTGGATCACCGACCGGGCGCCCTTGCCGTACGGCAGGCGTACCACTCCGGTCCGGATCTGCGGGGCCCAGGCCAGGGTGTTGGTCGCGAAGTCGATGGCCCGGACGAACGTCCACGACGTCCCGGACTTCCTGATCAGCCGTTCGATCTCCTGGTGGTAGATCGTGGCCGGCTCGTCGTCTGCCAGGTCGGTCACGTCCGCCGACAGGTACGCCACCCGTTCGGCCCGCTCGGCCACCGTCGTCACCACGCGGGGATCGACGGGGATGCCGGGCCACATCAGGTACACCCGGTCCACACCACGCAAAGCCTGCTCGACGGTGTCGAAAGAGGCCAGGTCCCCGCGTACGGGCTCGACTCCTTCCGGGAGCACCGCCCTGGCCGGGTCGCGGACCAGCGCCCGTACCTCGTGTCCCGCCTCCGCCAGGGAAGAAATGACATGCCTGCCCACGTTGCCGGTCGCGCCGGTCACCAGAATTCCACTCATGGTGGGAGCTTAGACCTCAATCGCAGTGTAGGTCTATTCATTGAACCTTCGCCTTCGGGTGATTGTCCCTTCGATCCGGGTAGCGGGGGTCACGGTGATCGCGCTTCAAGGGATGCGAAGGGCCCGGCTCCCAGCCGGGCCCTTCCGCTGTTCCAGCGGCTCCAGCTGATCCCTGACCGCTGTTCGACCGGCCTCACATCCGATTCACAAGCGGTCCTCAGACAAACCTCATGCACGCCCGGCATCGTCACGGGTATGCCTCTGACCAGTCCGACCGCCGCCCCGGCCGTCACGTCCCGACCCGCGCGCGGCTCGTACGCCGTCCTCGTCGTGGACGAGCCCCCGCTCGGCGAGCACCTCTCCCGTGCGGCGGGCCGCTGGGACGTGCGCTGCCTGCGCGGCGGCGAGGCGGTCAAGGCGGTACGGGGGTTCCGTCCCGACGCGATCGTCCTGGACGCCGCGCGCGGCGGCCGGCTCCTGCCCCGGCTGCGGGCCGCGCTGCCCGGCGTGCCGATCCTCTTCCTGACCGCGCTGGACTCCCTGCGCGACCGGCCGGCCGGGCTGCGCGCGGGCGCCGACGACTACGTGACCAGGCCGTTCAGCGTGGACGAGGTCGTGATCAGGCTGCGCGGCCTGCTGCGCGACGCGGGTGCCGCGCTCGCCGTCGGCGACCTCACCCTGGACCAGGAGACCCACGAGGTACGGCGGGCCGGCCAGGAGATCAGGCTGACCCCGACCGAGTTCGAGCTGCTGCGGGTCCTCATGCGCCATCCCGGGCGGGCGCTCAGCAAGGCGCAGATCCTCGACCGCGTGTGGGCCTACGACTTCGCCGGCCAGGGCAACATCGTCGAGCTGTACATCTCCTACCTGCGCCGGAAGATCGACGCGGACCGCCGTCCGATGATCCACACCCTGCGCGGCGTCGGCTACGTGCTCAGACCGGCCGCGTGACGCCCGGCCCGCTAGATCTCATCTAGCGGGCCGTCTAGCGCCTCCTGGGTGAGCGCCCGCAACGGGCGGCTGCGAGGGAGGCGGACGATGACCAGCAGCGACGACACCGTCGGTGGACACTCCGTGCCGCTCCGCCTCGCGGTGATCATCGGAAGCACCCGCGTCGGGCGGGTGGGCGAGAAGGTGGCGAGCTGGTTCGCCGGCCGGGCGCGCGCCCGGCCCGATCTCGCGGTCGACGTCCTCGACCTGGCCGACTACGCCTTCCCCGGCTGCTACCCCGAGCAGAGCACCCCCGCGATGCGCAGCTTCACGGCGGCGATCGGCGAGGCCGACGCCTTCGCCGTCGTCACCCCCGAGTACAACCGCAGCTTCCCGGCCTCCCTCAAGCAGGCGATCGACTACGCCTACGACGAGTGGCAGGCCAAACCGGTCGGCTTCGTGGCCTACGGCTCGGGGTCCTCCGGCCTCTACGCGGTCGAGCAACTCCGCACGGTCTTCTCCGCCCTGCACGTCGTGACGATGCGCGACTGCGTCGGCCTCGACCTGCTCGGCGCGGACGTCGGCGGCGGCGAGCCGTACGACACCGACGACCGCGTACGCGCGGTCGCGGCGCTGCTCGACCAGCTCACCTGGTGGGGCCGGGCGTTGCGCGACGCCCGGCGTGCCCAGCCCTACTGCTCATGAGAGGAACACCCATGCCCGACCTGGCGATTCAGACCTCCGGCCTGGTCAAGGTCTTCGGCGACAACCGCGCCGTGGACGGCCTCGACCTGGAGGTGCCCGCCGGCACCGTCTACGGCGTGCTCGGCCCCAACGGCGCCGGCAAGACCACCGCCGTGCGCATGCTGGCCACCCTGCTCAGACCTGACGGCGGCGAGGCCACCGTCTTCGGGCACGACGTGGTGCGCGAGGCCGACGCCGTGCGCGGCCGCGTCAGCCTGACCGGCCAGTACGCCTCCGTGGACGAGGAGATGACCGGCGCCGAGAACCTGATCCTGCTCGGCCGCCTCCTCGGCCACCGCAAGCCGGCCGCAAGAGAGCGGGCGGCGCAGCTCCTGGAGGCGTTCGGGCTGAGCGAGGCCGCGGGGCGGCAGGTCAAGACGTACTCGGGGGGCATGCGGCGGCGCATCGACATCGCCGCCAGCATCCTCAACACCCCTGACCTGCTCTTCCTCGACGAGCCGACGACCGGCCTCGACCCGCGCAGCCGCAACCAGGTCTGGGACATCGTGCGCATCGTCGTCGCCCACGGCACCACCGTGCTGCTCACCACCCAATACCTGGAGGAGGCCGACCGCCTGGCCGGCCGCATCGCGGTCATCGACCACGGCAAGGTCATCGCCGAGGGCACACCGGGCGAGCTGAAGTCGTCGGTCGGCTCGGGCTCGGTCCACGTACGGCTGCGCGACCCCGGCACCCGCCCCGAGGCCGAACGGCTGCTGGCCGCGACCCTCGACGCGCCCGTCTACCTGGACGCCGACCCGGTGTCGCTCACCGCCCGCATCACCGGCCACGGCCGCGAGGCCGCCGCCGCCGAGCAGGCCTCGCGCGCGCTCGCCCGCCTGGCCGAGGCCGGGATCGTCGTCGACGACTTCTCCCTCGGCCAGCCCAGCCTGGACGAGGTCTTCCTCGCCCTCACCGACCACCCCGCCACCGAGCCCGCGACCGACCAGGAGGCCGCAGCATGAGCACCACGACCGAGACCGCGACGACCTACTCCCCCGCCGCCGACGTGCTCGGCACCGTCCTGGCCCCCGGGGCGAAGCCGCCTCGTCCGAGCGCGTGGTCGGCGTCGGTCACGTTCGGCTGGCGGGCCATCCTGAAGATCAAGCACGTGCCCGAGCAGCTCTTCGACGTGACCGCGTTCCCGCTCATGATGACGTTGATGTTCACGTACCTGTTCGGTGGCGCGCTGGCCGGCTCCCCGACCGACTACCTGCAGTTCCTGCTTCCCGGCATCATGGTCAGCAGCGTCGTGATGATCACCATGTACACCGGGGTCGAGGTCAACAAGGACATCGAGAAGGGCGTCTTCGACCGGTTCCGCACCCTGCCGATCTGGCGTCCCTCGACCATGGTGGGCTACCTGCTCGGCGACATCCTCCGCTACACCCTGGCCTCGACGGTCATCCTCGCCGTGGGCCTGGTCCTGGGCTTCCGCCCGCAGGGCGGGGTCACGGGCGTACTGGCCGGGATCGTGTTGCTGCTCGGGTTCTCCTTCGCCTTCTCCTGGGTGTGGACGATGTTCGGCCTGCTCATGCGGAGCGAGAAGTCGGTGATGGGGGTCAGCATGCTGGTCCTGTTCCCCCTGACCTTCCTGAGCAACGTCTACGTCGACCCGGCGACGATGCCCGGCTGGCTGCAGGTCTTCGTCAACGTCAACCCGATCACCCGCCTGGTGGCGGCCGTCCGCTCCCTGATGGCGGGCACCCCGGACGTGGGCGAGCTGACCTGGGTCCTGATCTCCTCGGTCGTCCTGATCGCCGTCTTCGGCACCCTGACCATGCGCCTCTACAACCGCAAGTGACCCCGACCTGCGACCCACCCCCGCGGAGCGGACGCGAAGAAGGCCCCGGCCCTTCGCGTCCGCTCCGCTCGTGTGCGGGCCTTCGCCGGGTCAGCAGAAGTGCTGGGCGCGGGTGGCGGGGTGGTCGGGAACGCCAGGCATCCGGTCGCGGCGGCGGCACGGTACGGCCATCAGGGTGCCGTCCGCCCGGTCCACGTGCATCACCCGTCCCGCGCCCAGGCAGATGCGGCAGCCGAGCACGTCGGCGATCCAGTTGTCCTGCCGCACCTGGTGCTTCCAGGCCGGAGGCGGGCTGTCCGGCGGCTCGCCGTGCGCGGAGGCCTCGTTCCGGCTGCTGACGTGGCCCAGGCCGGCGCAGAACCGGCAGGCGAAGAACAGGTCGCCGAATCGCAGGCCGCGACGGCCCTGGCAGTCGGGGCAGGTGATGCGGTCGGTCACTTTCGCCCCGTCCCGCCGCGCGACTCGTACGACGTCCACGCGGCCCGCCGCTCGCGGTCGCCGTTCCGGTGGATGCGTTCGCCGTCGGCGCCCGTGCGGATTGCGCAGAGGGGGGCCTCGTTCTGGTCGTCGTCCTTGGCCATGCCCGGGACGGTCCGCCGATCACGGACGGTATGTCTCCAGCCTGCGCAGAGTGATGAATGTCTCCTGTGTCGCCAGACGCAGGAGCCGGGTCACAGGCGCCAGGTGATGGCCTCGGTGGGCTGATAACGGCAGGCGGCGCCGGTCGAGACAGTGGCGCGGAGGTGGGCGGCCAGCTCGGGGTGGGTCTGGGTGAGTTTGCGGAGGGTGTCGCGGATTCTGGCCGTCACCGTCTTGCGGGCGCGTTCGGCTTCGTCGCCCAGGCGTCGGGAGCGGCCTCCCAGGCCGGCGGCGGTGCGCAGTTCTTCCAGCAGGGCGGCTCGTTCGCGGTCGTGCTCGGCCGCGCGGTCGTCGTCGCCGCGTTCGGTCGCACGGTCGATCTCCTCGTCGAGGAGGGACAGGCGGTGGCGGTAACGTGCCTTGGCCTCCTCGTCCAGCACGGCGTCGCCGCCCATCTGGCGGGCGGCCAGCACCACGTCGCCGCCCTCGGGGGCGAGCAGGTGTACGGCGGGGATGTCGGCGCCGGGGTGGCTGAGGAGGTTGTGGAGGTCGCGCAGGCCCTTGGCGTCGGGCATGTGGGCCACCCGGCCGGCGAACCCGAGGGTCCAGACCTCGCCGTCCTTCCGGAAATCGCCTGACATCGGACCGCCGTCATGCGCTGTGGCGCCTCCCGCGTCGCCCTGCCCGGATGGTGTTCCGGGGCCGCGGGCCGGGGGCGAGAGGCGTACAGAGGGCGGCCCGAGACGGCCGGCCACGGCGGCGTCGCGGCCCCCGGCAGCGGCACCGCCGTCAGCGTGGGCACCGCCGTCAGGGCGGGCAGCGTCGTCGGCCTCAGGACCGTCACCAGGTGCGGCGGAGGAGGTTTGGCGGTCGGTGGACGGCTGCGGGAGGGAGTCGAGGACGTGGAGCATGCCCAGTTCGGTCGCCTCGCGGCGGACCTCCGCCAGCAGGGAGGCGGCCCGGCCGTGATCGCCGGGGGCGGCGCGGCCCAGGAGGGCCTCGGCCAGGCGGGCGCGGGCCAGGACCGACCACGGGCGGGCACGCATGCGGTCGGCCGACCGGTACGCCTGCGTGAACCCCTCGACCGCCTCCTCCCACCGCCCCTCGGCCAGGTCGAGCAGCGCGATCCACAGGTCGTAGGGCCCGCTGATGTCCCACCCGTAGTAGGACACCACCCACAGCCCCCGGTACGGCAGCAGCGCGGCCCGCGCCCGCCCGGCCAGCTCCGGATCGCGGGTGGCGGCGGCCAGCTCGGCCTGGAAGCGCAACCACAGCGGCTCGGTCATGCGCTCGGCCGGCTCGCCGGACTCGTGGTGGCGCAGCGCGGTGCCGACGTCGCCCGCCTGGAGGGCGGTCAGCGCCTCCAGCAGGCCCCTGTCGGGGTGGCTGCTGGACCTGAGCCTGCGCAGGACGTCTTCCTGCTCCTCCACCTTGCCCTGGAGCCAGAAGATCGCCCAGCGGTGGTGTTCGAGCATCACGTCGAAGTCCTGGTGCGTGCGGTCGAGCGACAGCCCGGCCATCAGCTCCTCGGCCTCGGCGAAGCGGCCGCCGAGCGCGGCGACGATGCTGGCGTCGACGGACGTGGTCAGGTTGAGGTGGGCGTCGTCGGTGTCGCGGCCCCTGGCGGCGTAGTCGTGGAACTGGGCGAGGTAGCGCGGGTCGCCCTCCTCGATCATGGCCACCCAGCGCAGGGCGGACGCGTAGTGTTCGAGGTCGTGGTCGGAGGTGCGCCGGGCGACGTCGAGCAGCTCGCCGGTCAGGGCCACGCGCTCGCCCGCGGTGCCGGGGCCCCAGATGATGTCGTGGTGGACCCACAGGCTGAAGGTCAGGGCGTCGTCGTCGCCGCCCTTGCGGGCCTGGGCGGCGAGGTGGAAGACCAGGTCGCTGGCCAGGCGGTCGTCGGGGACCGGATGGCCGACGAGCTCGTGGTGGGCCCGGCGCAGCCGGTCGAGTGACTTCTCCTGGCCGTATTGGGAGCGGAAGACCAGCGCGACGCGGGCGCTCAGCTCGGGGTCGTCGAGGCCGGCGGCGAGCGAGCCGGCCTGCTCGAAGAGGCCTCGCGCCTCGTCGGGCGCGCCGCGGTGGCGCCGCTCCTGGCCGAGCTCCAGGCAGATCAGCGCGCGGCGGCGGGGGCCGGCCGCGGCGCTCACCTCGTAGGCGCGGCGCAGGTGGCCGAGCTCCTCCTCGCTGGCCAGGCGGCCGCGGGCGGCGCGGGCGGCGGCGTGGAGGAGGTCGATCGCGCGCTCGGGGGTGACGCGGTCGCCGGCGAGGTAGGCGTGTCTGGCCAGGTCGCTCGGCAACACCCGGCGGGCCAGGTCGGGGGTGCCGTCGAGGGCGCGCACCACGGCGGCGTGCAGGTCGCGTACGTCGGCGACGGCGTCGTAGAGGGTCTCGCGGACGAGGTCGTGGGCGAAGGCGAACCGGCCGCCGCCCTTGGTCACCACCAGTTTGGCGATCACGGCGAGCTCAAGGAGGCGGTCGACGTGCGCGACGGGGGCGGCGACGGCGGCGGCCAGCACCTGGCGGTGGAACTCGCGCCCGAGCACGGCCGCGGCGGGCAGCAGCTCCGACACCGGACGCGGCAGGAGGGACAGGCGGCGCAGCAGCGCGTCGCGGACGCCGGGCGCGACGGCCGTGGCCGAGCCGCCGCTGCGCCACAACCGGGCCGTCTGCTCGACGAAGAACGGGTTTCCGCCCGTACGCACGTGGACCTCGGCCACCAGGTCGGCGGGCGGGTCGTGGCCGGCGGTGCGGGCCATGAGGGCGCCGACACCGGCCTCGTCGAGACCGGTGAGCGTGATGGAGGTGGCCTTGGCGACCAGCGGGGACAGCAGGTCGCGCAGCGGGTGGTCGACCGGCTCGACCTCGGCGTCGCGATAGGTGCCGATGAGCAGCAGGCGCTCGAACCAGGTCTGCCGGGCCGCGAACTCCAGCAGCCTGAGCGAGGCGGGGTCGGCCGCGTGGAGGTCGTCGACGACGATCACGAGCGGGTGGTGCTGCGTGAGGGCGACCAGGGCGGTGGTGACCGCGTCGTAGATCTGGAACGCGGACACGGACTCGGCGTCGGCGGCGGTGACCTCAAGGTGGGGCTGGGTGGCCGCCGTCTCGCCGAGCCGGGTGGCCAGGCTGCCTCCGGCCGCCCGCTCGGCCTCGGCCCACGCCTCGGGGGCGGCCGAGCGGCGCAGGGCGCGCAGGACCTGGACCCACGGCCAGTAGCCGGGGGCGCTGCCGGAGTCCCAGCAGGCGCCGCCGACCACGAGCGCGCCCCTGCGCCTGGCCTCGGCGGCGGCGCTGGTGACGAGCGTGGTCTTGCCGATGCCGGCCTCGCCGGTGACGAGGACGAGCCCGCCGTGGCTCTCGATCACCCTCGAGATCTCGGCACGGAGCAGCGCGGCGGGGTGATCCCTGCCGATCAGCTCGTGTGGCGTCGCTTCGCTGGGCATGACACTCGCACGTTATCCGCCGCCACCGACAAACTGTGTGACGCGCCGCTACCAGGCGACCTCCATGGCGGTCAGGCCGTAGACGACGTTGTAGGAGCGGAACTCCGGGGTGGCGTCGGTCACGCGCAGGCCGGGGAAACGTGCGAAGAGCGCGGGGAAGGCGATCTTCATCTCCATCCGGGCGAGCGGCGCGCCGAGACAGTGGTGGACGCCGTGGCCGAAGGCGACGTGGCCGGGGGCGCCGCGGGTGATGTCGAGGGTGTCGGGGTCGTCGATGAAGCCGGGGTCGCGGTTGGCGGCGGGCAGCGAGCACAACACCATCTCGCCCGCGCCAATGGTCTGGCCGCCCAGCTCGACCTCGGTGGTGGTGTACTTGATGGTGCCCGAGTGGACGATGCTGAGCCAGCGCAGCAGCTCCTCCACCGTCGCGTCGATGCGCTCGGGCTCCTTGCGCAGGAGTTCGAGCTGCTCGGTGCGGCGGAGCAGGGCGAGCGTGCCGAGCGAGAGCATGTTGGAGGTCGTCTCGTGCCCGGCGAGCAGCAGCAGGTTGCCGATGCCGACGAGCTCGCTGGTGGTCAGGTCGTCGCCGTGCTCGCGGATGAGCATGCCGAGCAGGTCCTCGCCCGGGTCGGTGCGCATGCGGGTGACCAGCTCGCGCATGTACGCCCGCGACTCGAAGTTGGCCGCGATCCGCTCCTCGACCGGCAGCGCCAGGTTCAGCATGCGCCCCGTACGGCTCTGGAAGTCGGCCCGGTCCTCGTACGGGACGCCGAGCAGTTCGCAGATCACCAGCGACGGGATCGGCAGCGCGAACGACGACACCAGGTCGGCCGGGGAGCCCGCGGCCTCCATGGCGTCGAGGTGCTCGTCGACGATGTCCCTGATGCGGGGTTCCAGCCGCCTCATACGCCGGATCGTGAACTCGGGCGTCAGCATCCTGCGCAGCCGCGTGTGCTCGGGCGGGTCCTGGCCGAGGAGGTTGCCCGCGCGCAGCTCGGCGAGCTGCTCCTCGGTCAGCTCGGGTGCTCCCGGCATGCGCGCGGCGCCCTGCCTGGCGAGCTTGAACCGTTCGGCGTCGCCCAGGACCTCGCGGACGTCGGCGTACCGGGTCACCATCCAGGCCTCCAGGCCGAGGAGGACGTCGATGCGCTTGACGCGTTCCTGGTCGCGCACCTCGCCCAGCTCGGGGGCCGGGTTGAACTCCACCCGCCGCATGTGCAGCGGCACCGCCGAGGACTCAGTCATGAAACGACGGTAACAAGTCCGGGGGCCGTCCTCTAGATCGTTCCCGATCGGTGATCAAGCCGATGGTTTCGGGCAGCTTGACGTGGGAGGCGCGGCGCTTGGAGTATGCCCATGATCAACGTGAGAAATGGGAGCAAACGTGCGCCAGACCGACATACCGGTGTTGATCTCCGGAGGCGGGCCCGTGGGGCTGGCGACGGCTGTGGAGCTGGCCCATCACGGGGTGCGCAGCATGGTGGTCGAGCCGCGCGAGAGCGTGTCGTGGCTGCGTCCGCGCGCCAAGACCACCTCGGCCCGGTCGATGGAGCTGCTGCGCAGGTGGGGGCTGGCCGAGACGCTGCGTGCCCGTTCGCCGCTCGCGGTCTCCTGGTCGGACGCGGCGGTGTTCACGACCGGCCTGCTCGGCCGCGAGATCACCAGGATCGGCGGCTGCTTCGGCCTCGACCTGACCGGCTCCGACCTGGCCGCCGAGCCGGGCCAGCAGGTGCCGCAGCCGATCGTCGAGGAGGTGCTGCGGGAGGCCGCCGCTGACGCGCTGCTCACCGGCTGGCGGGTGGCCGGCCTGCGCGAGGACGCCGACGGCGTCACCGTGGACCTGACCTCCGCCGCGGGCGACACCCGCGAGGTACGCGCCGCCTACGTCGTGGGCTGCGACGGCGCCCGCAGCGTGACGCGCGAGGCCATCGGCGCCCGCTACGAGGGCAGGCAGGACGCCAGGCCCAACTTCAACGTCGTCTTCCGCGCGCCCGGCCTGGCCGACCGCGTCCCGCACGGCCCGGCCGTGCACTACTGGGTGCTGAACCCGGCCCAGCCCGGCATGCTCGGCCGCCTCGACCTGGAGGACCTGTGGTGGTGCATCGCCCAGGGCGTCCCGGCGACGGGCACCGACCCCGTACGCCTGGTGCGCAACCTGGTCGGGGCCGACGTCGAGGTCGAGATCCTGGCCACCGACCCGTGGACGGCGCGCATGTTGCTGGCCGACCGGTACGCGGGCGGCCGGGTGTTCCTGGCGGGCGACGCCGCGCACCAGAACCCGCCCTACGGCGGCCACGGCTTCAACACCGGCATCGGGGACGCGGTCAACATCGGCTGGAAGCTGGCCGCCGTACTGAACGGGTGGGCGCCGGCGTCTCTGCTGACCAGCTACGAGGCCGAACGCCGGCCGGTCGCGGCGGCCACGATCGAGGCGGCCGCGGCCAACATGGCCACGCTCGCCCCCGAGCTGGCCGATCCCGCGCTGATGGGGTCGGAGCCGGAGTTCGAGCGGGTGCGCCCGGCGGTGGCCGAGGCGGTGCGGCGGACCAAGGACAGCGAGTTCCACAGCCTGGACCTGGTGCTCGGGTACACCTACGACGGGTCGCCGGTGGTGGCCGGCGGGTGCGGTGAGCGGCTGCCGCATCGGTGGCTGGCTCCCGGCGAGTCGCTCTACGACCGGCTCGGGCCCGCGTTCAGCCTGGTGGGCGACCTGTCGTCACCGCAGGCGAAGGTGCTGGTGGAGCGGGCGGCCGAGCTCGGCGTGCCGCTGCGCGAGGTGGACCTGCCGGACGCGCCGGGGACGCTGGCGCTGGTACGGCCCGACCAGCACGTCGCCTGGCGCTCGTCGGCGCCCGGGGACGCGGCCCACGCCCTGGACCTGGCGGTCGGCCGCCCGTCCTGAACCCGGGCTCCGGGGCGGTCTAGGCTGGGCGCATGCGTGCAGTGGTGATCGGGGCGAGCGGGCACATCGGCACCTACCTGGTCCCGCGCCTGGTGGACGCGGGACACGACGTGGTCGCGGTCAGCCGGGGCAAGCGGGAGCCGTACACGCCGCACGGCGCGTGGGAGCGGGTCACCACCGTGGTCGCCGACCGGGAGGCCGAGGAGGCCGAGGGCACGTTCGGACGGCGTATCGCCGAGCTGGAGGCCGACGTCGTCGTCGACCTCATCTGCTTCACCGAGGCGAGCGCCCGCCACCTGGCCGGCGCGCTGGCCGGGCGGGTCCGGCAGTTCCTCCACTGCGGCACGATCTGGGTGCACGGCCCGAGCACCCGCGTCCCGACGACCGAGGACCGCCCGAAACGTCCCATCGGCGAGTACGGCCGCCAGAAGGCCGCGATCGAGGCGTACCTGCTCGATCTTGCCGCGCGTACGGGATTTCCCGCCACGGTGGTCCATCCCGGGCACATCACCGGCCCCGGCTGGATCCCGGTCAATCCGGCGGGCAACCTCGACCCGGCCGTCTTCCAGGCGCTGGCCGACGGCGAGGAGGTCCGCCTGCCCAACCTGGGCATGGAGACCGTCCAGCACGTCCACGCCGACGACGTCGCCCGGCTGTTCATGGACGCGCTGAACAACCCGGCCGCGGCCAAGGGCGAGAGTTTCCACTCGGTGGCCGTCACCGCTCTGACGCTGCGCGGTTACGCCGAGGCGGTGGCGGGCTGGTTCGGCAGGGAGGCGCGGTTGTCGTACCTGCCGTGGGAGCAGTGGCGGGAGACGGTGTCGGAGCGGGACGCCCGCGTCACCCACGACCACATCGCGCACAGCCCCCACTGCAGCATGGAGAAGGCCGGACGCCTGCTCGGCCACCACCCCCGGCACACCTCGCTGGAGGCGATCTCGGAGGCGGTCGACTGGCTGTTCAGGGCGGGCACGCTCAGCGGGCCTCGTTGACGCGGCGGCCCCGCGCTCTGACCTGGGGTTACGATGAGCGGGAGCGCGGCGGGCCGTCCACGGGCAGCATCGGCGGGCTCTCGCAACCGTCTCAAATGACGAAACGTTTCATCTTATAAGATAAGACTGTTCTAGAGTCACCCGCCATGACACCTTGGGAGACGGCCGCGGTCCTCGCGGCCGGCATCGCCGCCGGGGGCATCAACGCCGTCGTCGGATCCGGATCGCTGATCACGTTCCCGACGCTGCTGGCCGTCGGGCTGCCGCCGGTCACGGCCAACGTCTCGAACAACATCGGCCTCGTGCCCGGCGGCGTGACCGGCGTCATCGGCTACCGCGCCGAGCTCAGGGGTCAGCGCGGCCGGCTGCTCCGCCTGGCCTCGGCCTCCGCGCTGGGCTCGCTGATCGGCGGGCTGCTGCTGCTCAACCTGCCCGAGCGTACGTTCACCGGGGTCGTCACGGTGCTGATCGGATTGTCCTGCGTACTGGTCGTGGCCCAGCCCAGGATCAGCCGGCTGCTGGCCAGCCGCCCGCGCACGGCGCACGGCGGCCCCTGGTTGTGGCTGGGCGTGCTGGCCGCCGGCGCGTACGGCGGTTACTTCGGCGCGGCGCAGGGCGTGCTGCTCATCGGCCTGCTCGGCATCTTCCTCGACGAGGAACTGCAGCGCGTCAACGCCGCCAAGAACGTGCTCTCGCTCGTGGTCAACTTCACCGCCGCCGTCCTGTATACGCTGGTCGCCGACGTCGACTGGTGGGCCGTGCTGCTGGTGGCGCTCGGCTCGACGATCGGCGGGTTCCTCGGCGCCCGGGTGGGCCGCAAGCTGCCCGCGCCGGTGTTGCGCGGGGCGGTCGTCTGCATCGGCGTCGCGGCGATCGTCAAGCTCCTGGCCGCCTAGCGGTCACGGGTGCCGCCTGGCCGGATCTAACCGGCCATCCCCACGAAGAACGCGACCGGGACCAGCGCGAACGTGAGGGCGAGCGCCCACCAGCGGGGCGCGGGTCCCGTACGGAGCGCGGCGACGCCCATGGGCACGAAGGCGACGGCGAGTCCGGCCAGTGCGACCAGCGCGATCGGGTCGCTGCTGCCCTTGAGCACGCCGAGCGGCAGCCCGGCGGCCAGGGCCAGCGCGACGCACCTGGCCACGCCGAGCGGTCCGGCCCCGAACGCCCTGGCCCGGAAGGCCCCGACGGCGAGCACGATCCAGCCGCCCATGATGCACACGTTGACCGCCTTGAACACGTGGAACGCCCCGTACGTCGCGGTGACCACCCGCTGGGCCTCCTCCGGCCCGAGCGCGTCCACGAGTTGGAAGGCCAGATGGCTCACCCCGGCGTGGAACACCCTGCCGAACAGTCCCAGCATCGCCAGCACCACACCCCACCTGGCCAGGGCCGGATGCACGTCGCCGATCACGCGGCCGAGCGCGGTCACGGCGGGCCACAACAACACGACGCCGGCGGCGTACAGGCTGTAGGAGAGCACCATGCGGCCGGGGTCGGCGGCGTAGGCGGCGAGCTGGCCGGGGAAGAAGTCGTCCGCGCCGGAGCGGACGAGAACCCCGGCGAGCAGCAGCGCCGGGCCGAGCACCAGCCCGGCGCCCTCCGTCCAGCGCCCGGGGACGGTGATGTGCGTGATCGTCATGCCTGCCATTCAAGTGACGGGCGCGTCCGGGCACATTGGCGCAGGCGCGAGAGCCCGTACTACACCTGGCACTACCGCCCTTCCCCGGGCATGAAAGTTTCAGGCGTTCCCGCAGGTCAGGACGGGTGAGCGAGGCCCTCTCATTGACGTGCCCGACGCGGCGTCCGAGCATGACGCTCCTGACCCCTCACCGGCGCCCGCCACCACACCCGGCGGCGGGCGACGCCGGGACGTGTCAGGCGAAGGGGTGGGAGATCTCGTCGAGCATTTCGGTCATGACGGCCTGGAGTGAGCGGGACTGGCGTTCCTCCACCCACAGGTGTGAGCCGAGGCGCAGCGCCGTGAGGAAGGCGGCCGCCATCACCTGGGAACGCACCGGGCTCTCGCGCTCGGAGATCGCCTGGGCCAGGTCGCGTTCCAGCGCCGCGTGGTTGGCGAGTTGCCGGGCGAGCAGCGACGGGTGCCGCTTGGCCAGGCGGGCGCGTACGGCCCACTCCCGCGCCGGCTCGCCCACCTCCGCGAACACGTCGTCGATCGCCCCGCACAACGCCTGCCAGGCCGTACGGCCGGCCGGCTGGGCGCGCACCTTCTCGACCAGGTCGCGGATGCGCTGCTCCTCGCCGTAGAGGACGGCGTCCTCCTTGCCGGCGAAGTAGTTGGAGAACGTGCGGCGCGAGATGTTGGCCGCGTCGGCGATGGTCTCGACCGTGACGGCGTCGAGCCCGTGCTCGCCGACCAGCCGCATCGCCGCCTCGTGCACGGCCTGCCGCGTCTCGGCCTTCTTGCGCTCGCGCAGCCCGCCGGTGCTGTCCATGATGCGCTCAGCCTACAGTCCGGGAATATATGCTCAATGCGCAAACTTTCCCATTGGGCATTGTTTCTAGACGCAGAGGAGACCGCGCGTGAGCGCACCGACGGCACCGGCCGCACCACCAGGCCAGATGAGCCACCGGCAGATCATGGAGGCCCTGAGCGGGCTGCTGCTCGTCCTGTTCGTGGCGATGATCAGCGGCACGATCGTCTCGGTCGCGCTGCCGCAGATCATCGGCGCGCTGAACGGCACGCAGTCGCAGTACACGTGGGTGATCACCGCTTCGTTGCTGGCGTCCACGGCCTCCACCCCGATCTGGGGCAAGCTGGCCGACCTGTTCAGCAAGAAGCTCCTGTTGCAGATCTCTATCGTGATCTTCATGGTCAGCTCGGTGGCCTGCGGCTTCGCCCAGGACACCGCCCAGCTCATCGCCTTCCGCGCCCTCCAGGGCCTCGGCATGGGCGCGTTGCAGGTGCTGGTCCAGGTGATCATCGCGGCGATGATCAGTCCGAAGGACCGGGGCAAGTACAACGGCTACCTCGGCGGCGTCATGGCCGTCGCGACCGTGGCCGGGCCGCTGCTCGGCGGCCTGATCGCCGACACCTCCTGGCTCGGCTGGCGCTGGTGCTTCTTCGTGGCGGCGCCGTTCACCGTGATCGCCTTCTTCCTGCTGCAGAAGACCCTGCGGGTGACCCACGTACGGCGCGAGGGCGTCAAGGTCGACTACGTCGGCGCCACGCTGATCGCGCTCGGCGTGAGCGTGCTGCTCATCTGGGTGACCTTCGTGGGCAACTCCTTCGACTGGCTGTCCTGGCAGACCGCCGTGATGGTGCTCGGCGGCGTCGCCGTCCTGGCGATCGCGACCTGGGTGGAGACCGTGGTCAGGGAGCCGGTCGTGCCGCTGCACGTCATCCGCCGCCGCACCCCGGCGCTGGCCATCCTGGCGAGCCTCGCGGTGGGCATGGCGATGTTCGGCGGCTCGGTCTTCCTCGGCCAGTACTTCCAGATCGGCCGCGGCTACAGCCCGACCGAGGCGGGGCTGCTGACGATCCCGATGATGCTCGGCGTGCTGCTGTCCTCGGCGATCTCCGGGCGCATGGTGTCGCGGAGCGGGAACGTCAAGCCGTACATCGTGACCGGGGCGATCGTGCTGACCGTCGGGTTCCTGGTGTTGTCCACGATGGACCACGAGACCTCGCTCGTGCTCATCGCCGCCGCGATGGTCCTGGTCGGCGCGGGGGTCGGCATGTCGATGCAGAACCTCGTCCTCGCGATCCAGAACACCGTGCCGCTGCGCGAGCTGGGCGCGGCCAGCGGGGCCGTCACGTTCTTCCGCTCGCTGGGCGGCACGGTGGGCGTGTCGGTGCTCGGCGCGGTGCTGGCCAACCGGGTCGCGACCGGCATCACCGAAGGGCTGGCCAAGGCGGGCATCGACCCGGCCAAGGCGGCGGCCGGCGGCAAGAGCACGCTCAACATCGCGGCGCTGCCCGAGCCGTTCAAGGGCATCGTCCGGGCCGCGTACGGCGACGCCACCGGGCACATCTTCCTCATCTCCGCGGGCATCGCGGTGGTCGGCGTGATCGCCACCCTGTTCCTCAAGCCGACCAAGCTGCGTGACAGCGTGGACCTGGCCGAACCCGCTCCGGCAAACGACGACAAGGCGCCCGTGGCCCCCTGACGGGCCCGGCCGTGCAGGGCATGGCGGCCGGAGGCGCCGGGGCCCATACTGTGGTCATCGGCGCCACCGGGAGCCGGGTCCGGCCGGAAACCAGAGGGTTGACCCGCGCTGACCCGTGGTGGATAACAGTATTCCGACAGGGGGAGTAAACCTGCACTGTTACGGAGACCCCGATGACAAGCCTGGCTTCTCCTGGGTTGGTCGGGCGTGACGCACAGTTACGCTCGCTCACCGACGCCATCACCGGACCACCGGCCGTCATCCTCGTGCAGGGCGAGGCGGGCATCGGGAAGACCCGGCTGGTCAGAGCCGCGCTCGACCTCCTGCCCGACGGCGACCGCACGGTCCTGATCGGCCACTGCCACCAGATCCGCGAGCCGTTCCCGTACGGCCCGGTGTTCGACGCGCTGCGCCACATCGGCGGCGCGCTGCCGGAGACCGGCGCGCTCAACCCGGTCACCGGCGCCCTGCGCGGCTACCTGCCGGAGCTGGCCGGGCATCTGCCGCCCGCGCCGTCGCCGCCGCCCCTGGACGACCCGCGCGCCGAGCGCCACCGCCTGTTCCGCGGGGTGCACGCGCTGCTGGACGCGGCGGGGCCCGCGGTGCTGGTGATCGAAGACCTCCATTGGGCCGACGACGGCACCCGCGACCTGCTGCGCTTTCTCACCGACCAGCCGCCGGCCGGACTGGCGCTGGTGGTGACGTTCCGCAGGGAGGGGCTGCCGGTGCCGGGGCTGCCGTTCGGGCACGCGTACCGGCGGCCGCCGGGGGTGCGCAGCGAGGTGATCTCGCTGACGCCGCTCGACGTCGAAGGGGTGCGCAGCCTGACCGGGGCCCTGCTCGGACGTTCGGCGCTGACCTCCGACTTCGTCACGAAGCTGCGCGACCGCACGGCGGGGGTGCCGTTCGTGATCGAGGAGGTGGTGCGCTCGTTGCTCGACGACGAGGGCCAGTTACTCGGCGGCGAGGAGGAGCCGGAGGTCCTGGAGCGCATGGCGGTGCCGCTGCTGCTGCGCGAGGCGATGGCCGAGCAGCTCACCGGCCTCTCGCCGGCCGCGCTGCACGCGGTGCACGCCGCCGCCGTGCTGGGGCTGCCCGCCGACGAACAGCTCATCGCCGCCGTCTCCGGCCACCCCCTGGGCGACGGGCTGAGCCAGGCGCTGAAGGCCGGCGTACTGCTCGAACACCAGGACAGCCAGTACGGCTTCCGCCACGCCCTCGCCCAGCAGGCCGTCTACGACGCGATCCCCGGCCCCGACCGGCGGCTCACCCACCAGCGGGCGGTGACCGCGCTGTCCGCGCTCGACCCGCCGCCGCTCGTCCAGCTCGCCCACCACGCCAGGCGGGCCGGCGACTTCGACTCCTGGCAGCGCCACGGCTCGGCGGCGGCCGACCACGCCGCCGCCATCGGCGACATCCCGCTCGCGGTCGAGGTGCTGGCCGGGATGCTGGCCGACCCGAAGCTCCCGCAGGACGCGCGCGGCCCGCTCGCGCTGCGGCTCAGCCGGGTCGCCGCGATCGGGTTGTCCTACCGGCGGGTCGTACGGTCGCTGCGCCACCTGCTGGCCGAGGACTTCCTGTCCCGCCAGGTACGCGGCGAGGCCCGGCTCAACCTGGGCGTCTTGCTGTCCAACCAGGCGGGCGTGGTCGCCGCGGGCCGCCAGGAGATCCTGCTCGCCCTCCCCGACCTCCAGGACCGGCCGAGCCTGGCCGCCCGCGGTCTGGCGCTGCTGGCGATGCCGGCGTGGGGCGGCGAGCCGCTGGCCACGCACGAGGAGTGGATGAACCGGGCGGAGAAGCTGCTGGCCACGGTCGAGGACCAGGACCCCGAGCTGACCGCCGCCGTGCACGCCAACAAGATCAGCCTGGCCATGATGCTGGGCTCGCCGGACGCGTTCGAACTGGCCGCGACGCTGCCCGCGAACGACCCGTCGGCGGCCGTGCGCAGGCAGGTGGCGCGCGGCTACTCCAACCTGTTCGACGCGGCCATCGCGCTCGGGCACTACGCGGCGGCCGAACGCTTCGCCGATCAGAGCAGGCGCATCGCCGAGGAGACGGGCGCGCTCTATCCGGTGTTCCTGGTGGAGATGTCGTCGATCAGGCTCGCCCTGCTGACCGGCCGCTGGGAGGGGCTGCGGGAACGGGCCGTCGCGGCGGTCGAGATGACGCCCGAGGCGCCGCTGCTGGCCGTGGACGCCCGGCTCGCGCTCGGCATGCTGGCCCTGGCCAGGGGTGAGTGGGAGGAGGCCGCCGAGCACCTGGTGGCGGCGGGGGTCAACGACGTGGAGTCGGGGTTCCTGCCGGTCACCGCCGTGGCCTCGGGCGGCCTGATCGAGCTGCACCTGACCCGCGACTCGCCGCACGAGGCGCTGGCCGAGGCCGAGCGGGGAGTGGCCAGGCTGCGGCGCAAGGGCATGTGGGTGTGGGGCGACCAGCTCGTGCCGCCGGCCGTGGCGGCCCTGCTCAAGGCCGGGCGGGCGGAGGACGCCGCCGAGCTGGTGGCCGAGTTCGCGGCGGGCATCGAGGGCAGGGACGCGCCGTCCGCGCACGCGGGGCTCGACGCGGCGACGGGCGCGCTGGCCCAGGACCGGGGCGCGTACGAGGAGGCGGCCAGGTGTTTCGCCAGGGCGCGGGCGGCGTACGAGGCGATGCCCCGGCCGTACAGCGTGGCGCGGACGGCCGAGTCCGAGGCGGCGGCGCGGTTGTCGATGGGCGACCGGGCGCGGGCCGCCGACCTGATCGCGGACGCCTGCGAACGGTACGCCGGTCTGGGCGCGACCCACGACGCCGCCCGCTGCCGCCACCTGCTGCGCGAGATCGGGCCGGGCAGCGCTCCGCGCAGGGGCAGGAAGGGCCGCAGCGGGGTGTTGTCGCCACGGGAGGCCGAGGTGGCCAGGCTGGTCGCGCTGGGCCGGACGAACCGGGAGATCGCCGAGGTGCTGTTCCTGTCGCGGCGGACGGTGGACACGCACGTCGCGCGGGTGCTGCAGAAACTCGGTGTACGCACCCGCAACGACGTGAAGGAGCCCCGGCCGGATGACCGGCCGGGGCCCCCTGCTTCGGAGTCCGACGGTTAGACCGTGATGCTCCAGGAGTCCAGGAAGCCGGTGTCACCGAGGTAGACGTCCTCGATGTCGAGCGTCCAGGTTCCGGCGGCCTGCTGGCTGACCGGGACCGAGAAGGTCCTGGTGCCGTACTGCGTGCAGGTGGTGCCGCCGTAGGCGTCGACCACGTACCAGGTGCCGTTCGGGCCGCGGAGCCAGATGTCCAGGTCCTCGGCGCAGGTGTGGCTGATCGTGATGGAGACCTTGACCGGGGAGGCCGCGGTGCCCGTCGCGGTGGAGGTGATCGAGCTCTGGGTGTTGGAGTAGTCCCTGATCTGGTAGTCGGTGTCGTTGGTGAACGTCCGGCCACCCGAGGTGCCCTGGACGGTCAGCGCGTACGACGTGGTGTGCGTCGCCGTCTCACCCGTGCCGGTCACGGTGACCGTGTAGGCGCCCGCCGGGGTGGTGGGCGAGGTCGCGATCGACAGGGTGGACGAGCCGCCCGACGTGATGCTGGCCGGGCTGAACGACGCCGTGGCGCCGGTCGGCAGGCCGCTCGCGGACAGGTTCACCGTCTGGGCGGTCCCGTTCGTGGTGGTCGAGCCGATGGTCGTCGTGGCGGTGGAGCCGGCCTGCACCGTGCCGGAGCCGGGGTTGGCCGAGAGCGAGAAGTCACGCGGCTGCGTGGTCCCGCCGACCGCCTGCTTCCAGATGGCGTACGCCGCGGCGTCGGCCGCCCGGTCGAGGACGGTGTCGTTGATGTTGGAGGTGGTGTCGCAGGAGGAGTGGTAGCAGGAGTCGTACGCCCGGTTGGCCGTGCCGCCCCACTTGGTCGCCTGCGCCGAGGTCTTGATGGCGCTCGCGCCCGCCGCCACGCCCGAGCTGGCGATGCCCGCGTTGCGGAAGGAGGCGTCGTCGGAGCGGTTGGCGCCCTCGGTGTTCTCCTCCGGCTGCAGGTTCAGCTTGTCGTAGAACTCCTTCAGGAAGGACGCGCCCGTGGTGGTGATGTTGTTGATGAAGTAGCCACCGTTGGTCGAGCCGACCATGTCGTAGTTGTAGTAGACCTTGATCTTCGTCCGGTCGGCCGAGCTGAGGGAGGCGACGTAGGCCTCGGAGCCGTTCAGGCCCTGCTCCTCGTCGGTCCACCAGCCGAACCGCACGTGCTTGGTGAGCGTGGGGTTCTGCTGGGCCAGGGTCAGCGCGACCTCGAGAAGGGTGGCCGAGCCGGAGCCGTTGTCGTTGATGCCCGGTCCCGCGGACACGCTGTCCAGGTGAGCGCCGGACATGATGACCTGGTTGGCGTCGCCGCCGGGCCAGTCGGCGATCAGGTTGGGGCCGGCGCCGCTGGTGCAGTAGGAGACGCTGCAGGTCTGGCGGGTCACGGTGTACCCGGCCGCCTGGAGCTTCTGCTCGACGTAGGAGACCGACTGCAGGTAGCCGTTGCCGGTGGACCTGCGGTTGCCGCCGTTCGCGGTGGCGATGCTCTGGAACTGCGACAGGTGCGTCTTGACGTTCGCGACGCTGACGTCAGGCGGGTCCTGGCCGCCGGGGCCGCCGGGGCCTACCGTCAGGGTGTACGTCGCGGTGTGCGTGGTCGAGCCGGTGCCCGTGACGGTGATCGAGTACGTGCCCTGTGCCGTGGAGGCGCCGACCGACAGGGTCAACGCCGAG